>CAYPBL010000042.1:0-17263 GCA_964408965.1 uncultured Phycisphaeraceae bacterium
ATTCCTGCTTGACAGTGCGCGGGCTGTGTGGTATATGCAACTGAGTCTCAGTTGCGTCCGCGGCGGTGGCGGAAGCGTCTTCCATCACGCACAGCGGCGCAGCCAGCACAGGGAAGAGGCACGGAGAACAGCAGAGGAGTCTTTCCCATGCGCACAGCGGCTCTCTCCGCGATGATTGTTGGGACAGCGTCTTGCGCCTCGCCGGCGCTGGCGGTCGTCGTGCCCTTCACGGAGCCCTTCGAGACGGGCCCAGCCAACTGGCGCGACGTTGGCAGCGTCAACCCGCCCGCCTGGTTCGCCTCGGGCGCCCTGGACGGCTCCGCCTACGTCAGCGTGACGGTGGACGTGGACACGACGCCTGCCCAGTTCGACCCTGCGCTCTTCCGCGCCCAGGACGAGTTCGGCTCCAGCGGCGGCGCCTTCGAGGGCGACTGGCTCGCGGCGGGCGTGACGACGCTCTCCTTCGACGTCCGCCACGACGGTCCGACGGCGCTGACGCCGTTCGTGCGGCTGGCCTCGCCTGCGAACTTTCCCGGCGCAGCTGCAGTGGGCCTGCCCAGCGTGGCGCCCAACGTCTGGACGCACATCGACATGCCGTTGGACCCCGTCCTGACGACGTTCGTGCTGGAGGGCTTCCCGCTCAGCGACGTGCTCTCGAACGTGGGGCATCTGCAGTTCGGCATGCAGGTGGCGGGCATACGCGGCCAGGGCGTCACGCTGACGATGGACCTGGACAACGTGACGATCACGCCCGCGCCGGGACCAGCTGCGCTCTTCGGCGCTCTGGGCCTTGGCGCCTGCGTTCGGCGGCGTCGAGGCTGAGCGCAAAGGCTGCGGGCTTGCACAGTCCGGTCGTCTCTGCGCGCGCCCCTGCGACAGCCCGCTGTCGCGGGGGCGTGTACCATCGGGTCATGAGCGACGTCGACCCGTCTTCCCGCCCCACGCTGCGCGAGCTGGGCCCTGCGCAGCGCTTCGAGGGCGCCTACGCCATCAGCAACGCCCAGCTGGGCACCACCCGCTCGGGCAAGCCCTACCTGCGCTGCCTGCTGGGGGACCGCACAGGCAAGCTCCCCGCGCGCATGTGGAACTGCTCGGAGGAGCTCTTCCGCAGAATCCCCCACGAAGGCTTCGTCTACGCCCAGGGCGAGACCCAGCCCTTCGAGGGCGAGCTGCAGCTGATCGTCCACCAGATCGACCCCCACGAGCCCACGCCCGAGCAGCTGCGCGAGCTGCTCCCCTCGACGGACAAGGACGTCGAGCAGATGTTCCAGGAGGTGGTGCAGCTGCTGCAGACACTGCAGCACCCGGCCATGCGGGCCCTGGCCCAGACCTACCTGGCCGACGAGATGCTCATGGACCTCTTCAAGCAGGCGCCCGCGGCCAAGAGCATGCACCACGCGTATCTGGGCGGTCTGCTCGAGCACACGCTCAACCTGCTCAAGGCTGCGGACGCGCTGCTGCCGCTGTATCCCGGGCTCAACCGCGACATCGTGCTCATGGGCCTCTTCCTGCACGACCTGGGCAAGACGCGCGAGCTGGTCTTCGACCGCGGCTTCGCCTACAGCGACCGGGGCGAGCTGATCGGGCACATCGTCGACGGCGCCATCATGCTCCACGACAAGGCGCAGCAGACGATGGTCCAGACGGGTGTGCGTCTGCCGACGCACGCGCTGAACGTGCTGGAGCACATCATCCTCTCCCACCACGGCCAGCCTGAGTACGGCGCCGCCCGCGTGCCCTCGACGCCGGAGGCTATCTTCGTCTCGCTGCTGGACAACCTGGACGCCAAGACGGCCATCGCGCTGGAGGCGGCAAGGCGCGGCGAGAAGGCCGCCGCTGAGCTGCGGGGCAACTTCACCGAGCGCCACTGGGCGCTCGGGGCCAAGGTCTTCAGACCCGATCCGCTGGCGTGAGACGCTCCCAGGGGGGAGAGACGGCGCTGAGCCGCATAGCATCGGGTGGTGGAGACAGCGACGATCCATGTGAACTTCGCCAGGCCTGTGCCGTTGTTTCCGCTGCGCAGTGTGGTCATGCTGCCCCACGCCATGGCGCCGATGCACATCTTCGAGCGTCGCTACAGGCAGCTGATGCAGCAGGTGCTCGACGGTCCGGGGCTGCTGGCCTTGGCGGTGCTGGCCGAGCGCGAGGACGAACTGGTTGACGCGGTGGGCGAGCCTCCCGTCAGGCCTGTCGTTTGCCTCGGCCGCGTCGCCCAGCACGAGCAGCTGGCTGACGGGAGGTACAACGTCCTCGTGCAGGGCGTGTGCCGTGCACGGATCAGGCGGGAGATTCCACCTGAGGGCGATCGGCTGTACCGCATGGCGCTGCTGCAGCCGCTGGAGGCCTCTTCGGCGCCGGAGGAGGCGGAGGTTCGCAGGCTGCGCCGCAGATTGCGTCGCAAGCTCAGCCAGCCGCCGCTGACGCAGCTGGCGCTGGCCCAGGGGGTGTGCAGCTACCTCGAGAGCGAGGAGAAGCCCGTGGAGGTGGCGCTGGAGCTGATGGGCATGTCGATCGCCCAGGATGCGCACCGGCGCTACGAGCTGCTGGCTGAGCCCGATCCGCGCAAACGGGCGCGCATCATCGAGGACGAGTTGGACGACCTGCGGGCGCTGCTTCGCAAGGCCGCCCCGCAGCTGGGAGCCGACGACGCTCCCAAAGGGGTCGTGTGGAACTGAAACCTGCCAGCCTGTGCGCTGCAGTGGTCTCAGCCGCTATCCTTGCCCCATGCCCATCCGCGACGAGGACGTCATCGTCATCGAGCCCCCGCCGCTGAGCCCGCTGGAGCGGACGTACCTGCCGCAGATCTTCCAGGGCTTCGGCGTCACGCTCCGCCACTTGGCCACGTCCATAGGCAAGGGCAGGACGAACCGGGCGATGGAGTACCCCGAGGAGCGGCGCGAGCAGAAGCCCGTGGAGGAGGGCGGACAGTACCCGGGCAACTTCCGGGGCGTGCACAGGCTCAACCGCGACGAGCAGGGGCGGGTCAAGTGCGTGGCCTGCATGATGTGCCCCACCCTCTGTCCCGCCAACTGCATCCACATCGAAGCAGCTGAATCCCCCTGGGACGACCGCGAGAAGTACCCCAGGAAGTTCGAGATCGACGAGCTGCGCTGCATCTACTGCGGCATGTGCGAAGAGGCCTGCCCCGTCGACGCCATCGAGCTGACGCCCGAGTACGATCTGGTGGGCCTGTCGCGCAACGAAATGGTCTTCGACAAGAACAAGCTGCTCTCGGTCTACGACGCGACGATCGAGAAGAAGCCCATGTGAACATGTCCGAATACCGCTGGGAAGCGGGCCTGCTTCTCGGCCGCTGTGGCGTTATGGCGCCTGCGGGAGCTTGACAGGCTTGCCGAAGCTGCGCGACGCGCAGCGACGCGGTCGGAGCGCCGTCTTGCGCTGCAGGGGCGCCCGCTGCGGGGCGATGCGCAGCGTCGGACCAGCTGCGGGCGACGATCCGCTTGGCCTGTGTCTGAAGGAGTTCACCATGCGCGCGTTTTCTGCCCTGTGTGTGAGCGTCGCCGCCTGTGCGCTGGCGGGCATGCCCCCTGTCGCTGCGTCAGCGGGCGAGATCGTCGAGGGTGCGTCGCTGTCGGGCGCTGCGCCCAAGAGACCCGCCGAGGCCGCGCCCCGCGAGCTGCGCCGAAGCGTCAGGCACGACCGTCGAGCCGATCGTGAGAGGGCCAGGCGGATCGACAACCGTCGTGACCGTCGAGCGGACAGGCAGGCGCATCAGCGGGTGGAGCGTCGGCAGGATCGTCGCGCTGCGCGGCGCGCCGCTCGTCGAGTCGATCGCAGGGTGGAGCGGCAGCAGGACCGGCGCAGTCAGCGTCGCGGCGCCCTGCGCGATCGGGTCAGCGCCCGCCGCGACGCCCCGCAGCTGCTCGATCGCTTCCTGCAGTCGCACCGGGAGCAGCTGCGCAGCCGATTCGACGCGGACGGCGACGGGGCGCTGAGCGAACAGGAGCTGGCCCGCGCCCGCCGCGCAAGCCATGCTCGCCGTGCAGCTCTGCGCGCCGCGATCGATCGCGACAACGACGGCGCCGTCAGCGATGCGGAATGGCGGGCCTTTGCGGCGCGCTTCGCGTCCAAGGCTGACGGCGATCGAGCGCAGGCGCTGCGCGCGCTGTGGGAGCGGCTGCGCAGCGCCCGGGCGGCGCAGCGCAGCGGCGCGGAGCAGTCCGCAGCAGGCAGGGCTGTGCGTCCGCAGCCTCTGGACGGCCAACGCCTGGAGCGGATGCTCGACCTGCTCGAGGCCCTGGACGTGGAGCGCCCCCGCGCAGCGGCTGTGCGCAGGGCGCTTGGCGACCCCGCGGCCTCGGGCCAGCGGCGCCCGTGAATTCTTCCTCGCCTCAGTGCGCAGGCGTCGAGCGCAGGTAGTCCAGCGCAAGCTGCGTCATCGCCCGCACGCCCACCTCGATGGCGCTGTCGTCGGCCCGGAAGGTGGGGGTGTGCAGGCCGCCTGAGACGGTCCCGGGCCGGCGCACGCCCAGCCAGATGTACAGGCCCGGCGCCTGCTGCGCGAAGTAGGCGAAGTCCTCGCCGCCCATGACGGGCTTGCGCAGCAGCACGTTCTTCTCGCCCACGACCTTGCGCAGCGTCGGGAGCATGGCTTCGGTCAGCTGCGGGTCGTTGACCGTCGCGGGCGTGACGCGGTCGTACTCGAGCTCGAAGGAGGCGCCGTGGGCGGCGCAGACGCCTTCGAGAATCTCGCGCATCCGCTTCTCCACCGCGTTCTGCACAGCGACGTCGTAGGTGCGGACGGTGCCTTCGAGTTTGACCTGTTCGGGGATGATGTTGAAGCGCTCGCCGCCGCGGAAGATGCCCACCGTCACGACGCTGGGCGCCAGCGGATCGAGCGTGCGCGAGCGGATCGTCTGCAGCGCAAGGACCGCCTCGGAGGCGACGACGATGGGATCGACGCCCAGATGCGGCGCCGCGCCGTGCGCCTGTTTGCCGTGAATCGTGATGTAGAAGTGGTCCACCGCCGCCAGCGCAGGGCCCGGGGTGTAGCCGATCTGCCCTACTTCCAGCTCGGGGTTCGAGTGCAGGCCGAAGACCGCCTGGGGGTGGAACTCCTCGAAGAGGCCCTCCTTGAGCATGAGCTCAGCCCCGCCCTCTTCGCCCTGCGGGGCCCCCTCCTCCGCGGGCTGGAAGATGAAGAGGATCGTCCCTGAGAGCTGCTGGCGGAGCTTGGCCAGCGTCTCCGCAGCGCCAAGGACGACCGCGGTGTGGATGTCGTGGCCGCAGGCGTGCATCACGCCCACTTCCTTGCCCAGAAACGTCGTCTTGACGGTGGATTTGAAGGGCAGGTCCGTCTGCTCGACGACGGGAAGCGCATCCATGTCGGCCCGGATCGCAATGGTCGGTCCCGGATGGGCCCCGCGCAGCACGCCGACCACGCCCGTGTGGGCGACCTTCGAGCGCACCTCGTCCAGCCCCAGCGCCCGCAGTCTGCTCTCGACCAGGGCCGCGGTCTTGAACTCGCGGTTGGAGAGCTCGGGATGCTCGTGAAGGCGGTGGCGGACGTCGACGGCTCGCTCCACAGCCTCGCGAATCGCAGTGTCGAACGACGGCGTCTGGGCGGCTGCGCCCCAGCACAGCAGCAGCGACAGCCCGATCGCTGCGCCGTGCGCAAGGGGGTATCGGCGCGTTCTGGACATGGCGGGCCACTCCTTCTGCAAGCCTCTTCCTGCAGCGACGCAACCGCAGGGCGAAAGAGCCAACGGCGCATCCTATCGAACGCGTTCGCAAGGAGTGGGGAGCAGCGTGCAGTCCGCAGCCTCACCGCGGCGCGCACAGCGGAGACCCGCTGTCACGCTGGGCGTTCTCGACCTGCAGCGTCACAGGCCAGCGTGATGCACATGGACGGTGGGAGGGTGGTTGGCGCCAGCGACGACGACGCAGGCGCCAGCTCGCGATTTGGCAGCGTAGAGAGCCTCGTCCGCTGCAGCGATGAGGGCGTCGACGGTAGGGGCGTCGCAATCGCGCAGACTCGCCACGCCTGCGGACATCGTGCAGTCGTACCCCGCCTCGCGAAGCGTCGGCTCGGTCTGCTGCCGAAAGGCTCGTTGCAGACGGTGAGCCAAGATGGCGGCCTCCTCCGAGCTTGTGTGGGGCAGGAGCAGGACGAACTCGTCCCCGCCGTAGCGCGCCGCCAGGTCCGACAGACGGATCTGGGCGTTGATGAGCCTGCCCGTGACGGCCAGCAACTCATCGCCGCGGTGGTGCCCCAGTCCGTCGTTGACCTGCTTGAAGCTGTCCAGATCGAGCATGAGGCAGGCGAGGTCGAAGTCGTGCCTGACCGCCTCCGCAAAGAGCGCGCCGGCCTGTTCCTGCAAACGCCAGCGGTTGGCCAGGCCTGTGAGCGGATCGGTCGACGCGAGCACCTCGAAGCGGGCGAGCGCTTTTTCAAGCTCGTGGTTCCGCCGTTTCAGGTGCGCCACGGCGCTGGCCAGCGCCGCGTGCGAGCGCAGGCCCTGCCGCTGCTTGAGTCGAGCAGCAGCGACCTTCTCGAGCACAATCGCGATGTCCTCCTGCAGCGTGGGAGGGCGGAAGGGGATCGCGTCCATCGCGCCCGCCACGATCGCCCGTCTGGCCTGCTGCGGATCGGGCGTCGAAAGCAGAACGACCACGTTCGCGTCGGGCTTCTGCTCGAGGAGCTGCAGCAGCGTCGTTTCGGGATCTTTCAGCAGCAGATCGTCGCCCAGGAACGCCACAGTCGCCTTGGCCAAGGCGCCCGCAGCGATCTCGTTGACGCTGCTGTACCGCGCCCACCCTGCAGCCTTGCCTGCGACGGCTCGAAACGCGCGCTCCAACAGCTCGCTTCGCGCAGCGTCCCGCTCGATCAACAGCGCCATCGGCGCGCGGGTTGGTCCAAACGCCTGGTCGATAGCTGACCCTTCCACTCCCGCCACCACTCCGATCGCCGCCAGCGACAGTCCACCTGTGGTGTCGCCATCGACCGAATCGGACGCTGGCTCAACCGCGCACGGAAGGTCCGCGCTGTTCTTCAGGGGGACGGTTCGGTCTCTATGGGTCGCGCCACCAGCGGCGTCGGGAATTGTTCAGGGCGAGCCTCGCGTCGCTGTCCACGACCAGCGGAGATGGTCCTCCAGGGCCACAGGGGCGACCCGCTGCAACAGCGACCGGGCCAGTTCGTCCATCCGCAGCCGCTCCTGCCGCACGGTCAGATCGCGGACCAGCTGTTCTCGGACCTGCTCCAGCGGCCTGTTCTGGGCGGGGATGACGCGTTCGAGCTTGAGAATCGCAAAGCCCTGTTCGACCGCGATGGGGTTGGACCAGCGCCCGGGTGAGAGAGCGAAGAGGGCCTGGCGGATGGCGGGGGGGTAGGCGGGATCGCGACGGGACAGCGGCTCGAGCAGGCCGCCCCGTTCGGCGCTGGCGTCGGTGGAGCGGGTGGCGGCGAGCGAAGCGAAGTCCGCGCCCTGCTGCAGCGCTTCGAGCGCCTGCTGCGCCTCGGTCAGCGTGGGCAGCGTGATCACGCGGGCGACGCGGCGCTCACCGTAGGCCATGTCGTACGCCTGCTCGATGGCTGATTCGCTGATCGTCACAGGGTCGCGCAGCTGCACCAGCGCGCGCAGCGCCGCAGTGCGCCAGAGCAGGGCGGCGAAACGGCTGGGGCCGAGCCCGCGCTGCGCCCGCAGCTGCGCCAGCGCCTCCGCAGCTTGGGCGGAGTCAGCGGGCGCCTCGACAGCGTTGCCCAGTTGTTCCAGCAGCAGCCTGCGCTCCTGTTGCACCGCCTCCTGGTCGATCCGCAGACCTTCCCGATCGAGTTCTCTCGTCAGCGCGCGGTCCAGCGCATATTCCTCCAGAGCCTCTGCGCCTGCAGCTTCGTACAGCAACGGAAGCAGGGCCTGGAGCGTCACAGGCTCGCCCCCCACGGTCGCCACGACGCTGTTGGTCGAGTCGCCCGGAGCAAGGCGGCTCTCCCGAGGCGGCGCAAGTCTGGACAGCGCCTGCACGTCGCGCTGCTGCTGCAGCGCTGAGGGCGGCGCGGCGCACCCCGTCGACCACGCCGTCGTCGCTGCCACGAACAGCGTCGCCGTCGTCAACGACCTTCCCCTCGCTGCGCGTCGAGCAACCATGACCATGAGGCAAGCGTATCGTTGCCTTGGATGAGCGATGCACAGGCCCAGTCCGACGCTGCAGCGGAAGCGTCCGCTGCCCCGCAGGAGCCGCCTGCTGCGCAACACATGTTGCCCTGTCCCTACTGCGGGCAGATGCAGCCCGCCCAGGCGCCCCGCTGCCAGGCCTGCGGCGGACTGTTCGATCCGCTCTCCAGGCAGGCGTCGCAAAATGCCATGGGGCCGTGGTGGGTTCGCGACGAGAGCAAGCCCTTTCACCCGGGCTGCTCCTACGACACCCTCCGCAAGCTCGTCAGCAGAGGCAAGGTGCAGGGGGAGACGGTCATTCGCGGCCCCACGACCAGGCAGTTCTGGATGCTGGCCAAGGACACGCCAGGCGTGTCCCATCTGCTGGGGCTCTGCTACGCCTGCCACGGCGAAGCAGGGTCGGAGGAGTACATGTGTCGCCGTTGCGGCGCCGTCTTCGAAGCTCCACAGGATCGACAACGACTGGGGCTGGCCCCCATCAGGCTCCTGCCTGGCGAAGCCTCGCCCGAGCAGGTCGCCGCTTCCACCCTCGCCCAGTCCAGCGGCCAGTGGACCGCGGTCGAGGAGTCTGCGCCTGCAGGCTCGAACGCCGAGGCCACCAGCACGACAGCTGCTGTCCAGGCGGTCAAGCTGGCTGTGGATCAATCCACCAGACAGGTCGCGGAGGAGGCCCGTCACGCCCTGGAAGAAGAGGCCCGGCGCTGGCGTGAGTCCGCGGAGGCTGCCAGAAAGCGAACATCCGTGCTCATAGGGCTCATGACGCTGTTGGGGGTGATCGTTGTGGCCTTGGCTGGGGTGGTGGCGAGCCTCCTGTTGGCGTCCTGACGGCTTGGCGGCGCTGTTGATAGGCATATGATCGGGTTTTCTGCAGCAGCGGACCCGCCGCTGCGGGGAGGGGGAGCCGCAACAACGCCCCCTGCGGGCCGGATCCGTTGCCTGTGCGCAACATGCCTTCAGCAGGCGATTTGCGCAATATTGCCGCCAACAGGGGCCTGCGTCGTTGACCCGTCATCCCCCACCGCTACGCTTCTCGTGCCTCCGCTGCGTGGCCGCTGTGGAGCGCTGGCGTTGCGCGTCATCGCGACCGACGCCTGGCCGACCGGGTCTTCGGAGCGCCCGGTCGGCTCTTTTTTCGCGCGTGCGCCATGAGCCTGCGCCGTTTCAGCGCAGGCCGTATTCCTTGAGCTTGCGGTAGAGCGTGCGTTCGCCGATGCCCAGCAGCTTGGCGGTCTGTTCGCGGTTGCCTCCCGTGAGGCGCAGCGTCTCGCGGATGGCGCGTTTCTCCAGCTGCTCGAGGCTGACGCCCGCCAGCGAGCCTGCGCCGCCCTCAGTCGTGCCTGCGCTCTTCTGTTCAGCGATCTCGGTCGGCAGATGCTGCACGTCGATCACGTCGTCGCCCATGGCTCGGGCGGTGACGACCATCTGTCGCACGACGTTGAGCAGTTGCCTGACGTTGCCTGGCCAGTCGTAGGCGGTGAGCCTGAGCAGGGCTGCGTCGGTGATGTCGGGGGGCGGCGCATCCGGGGCGTCCTGCGGGGCGAACCGCGCGATGGCGTGCCGCACCAGCGGCGGAATGTCCTCGCGCCGGTCGCGCAGCGGCGGCACATGGATGTGCGCCCCGTTGATGCGAAAGTACAGGTCCTCGCGGAAGGCGCCCTCCTGCACAGCCTGCTGCAGATCGCGGTTGGTCGCGCTGACGATGCGCACGTCGACGTGCCTGGCCTCGTTGGAGCCGAGCCTGACCACTTCGCCGCTCTCGAGGGTGCGCAGCAGCTTGGCCTGCATGGTCAGCGGCATGTCGCCAATCTCGTCGAGGAAGATGGTGCCGCCGTTGGCGTACTCGAAGACGCCTTCGCGGTCGCGGTCGGCGCCGGTGTAGGCGCCGCGGACATGGCCGAAGAGCTGGTCCTCCAGGAGCGACTCGCTCTGTCCTGCGCAGTTGAAGACGACGTAGCGCTCCTGTGCGCGTCTGCTGAGCTTGTGCACGGCGCGGGCGACGAGCTCCTTGCCTACGCCGCTTTCGCCGGTGATGAGCACGGGCAGATCGCTGGCGGCCACAGCCTTGACCTGCGCCAGCACCCGGCGCATGGGCTCCGCGATGGCGACGATCCCCTCGAACTCCGCCTGCTCCAGCTCGCTTTGCAGCGCGCCCGCCCGCGAGCGGAGAACAGCCGTCTCCGCAGCCCGGTTGACCAGGTTGCGGAAGACCTCCAGATCGAGCGGCTTTTCGATGAAGTCGTAGGCGCCCTCCTTGAAGGCTTCGCGGGCGGTGGGGACGTCGCCGTGGGCGGTGACGATGACGACGGCGGCGCTGGGCTGCAGCTCGCGGGCCTTGCGGAGCACGAGCAGGCCTGCGTCGGCGCCGTCGGGCGCCACGCCCTCGACGTGGGCGCTGTTGGGCATGCGCAGGTCGGTGACGACCACGTCGAAGACGCCGTGCTCGAGCTCCTCGATGGCGCCTGGGACGTCGTGGACGATGGTGCAGACGTGGCCGGGCTTGCGCAGGGCGTCAGCCATGACCTCCGCATGATCGGGCTCGTCCTCGACGATGAGCACCTGGGCCCGGGGCGGTTGCGCTGCGTCCGACTGGATCGTCATGCGGGCAGTGTAGGAAGCTGCCATGCGGTTTCGAATCCCGTGCCCGGCGCTGTAACGCGTGGCTGGGGAGCGTCGTAGTGCGTTTTCCATAGTCACCGGAACGAAGGAGCACGAGCATGGGCGGAGCGAGCGACATGGAACAGCGCCTGCAGGCGCTGGTCGACCGTGTGCAGACGCTGGAGCGGCGACGCCGACGGCTGGAGCGGACCGTGGGCGCGGTGGCCGTGACGGGCCTCGTCGCGTTCGTCGCGCTCGCGACGCTGACGCGAGGGGCGGGCGTCGCGCAGGGGGCGCAGCCTGCCCAGGAGCAGGCGGGCCAGCCGAGAAACGCGGTCTTCGACGAGATCGTGGCCCGACGCATCGTCGTGGTGGACGACGCAGGCATCGAACGCGTGAAGATCGCTGCGCCGCTGCCTGACCCGATCCTGCTGGGCAAGCGAATCCCGCGCGGGGGATCCGTCTCGGGCGTCTTGCTCTTCGACGCTGAGGGCAACGAGCGAGGGGGATACATCACCAGCGACGAAGCGCGGGACGTGGCGCTGACCATGGACGAGGTAGGCAGAGCCTCGCTGCACCTGGGCGTCGGCGCGCGAGGCGAATCCCATTTGACCTTCTCCGATGGGCGCGGAAGATTCGCAGCGTTCGGCCTTACACCGAAAAACACGTATCTATTCTTGGGTAATGGCGACAGAAAGACGATGATCGAACCACAACCGTCGCAAGACAGCGACCAGGGCGACGACAACCAGAAAGGCGGACAGTGATGCGCAGCGCACGGGTGAGGATGGCGCAGCAGCTGGTCTCCGCTTCGGCGCTGGCAGGAGCGATGCTGGCGACAGGGGCGACCGCCTCGACGCGCAACGATCCTCAGGACGAAGCCTCCACTGTCACGATCGAGTTGCAGGCGACCCTCACCGCGGAGGTGCAGGCCCCCCACAGGCATCAGCGGGGCGTCGTCAGCGTGCGCTTCACGCCTGACGGACGGGAGCTGCTTGCAGGGTCGCTCGACGGCTTCGTGCGCGTCTGGTCCACGCGCACGTGGAAACTCCTGCGGGCCATGGACCACGGCGCCGAGATCTACGCCATTGCGATTTCTCCTGACGGCGCGTTCGTCGCCTCCACGGGGGGCGACGCCAGCGTCGTCGTGTGGGAGGTGAACACGGGCGCCGCGGTGCGCCGCATCAGGCTGCCCGACGTCTCGACCACTGTCGCCTTCGCCCCTGAGGGAAGGCTGCTCTGCGCCCCCAGAGGCGCGGGCGTCTGGGAGCTCGATCCCCACACAGGTCAGGTTGTTCGGACGATCGAGCAGGTGTCGGATGTGCCGACCGTGGCTGTGTCGCCTGACGGTCGCACCGTCGCCACCACGCGTCCCACGCGGTTGTGGGACCGCAACGACCCAGCAGCGGAGCCCGTCAATCTGGGGGGCTACGGAGGCGGCGAGCTCGCCTTCTCTCCCGATGGTCAGCTGCTGCTCTCGGGGGAGTGGATGCCCTACGCCCTGGTCTGGTCGATTCCCGATCGCGCGCTCCGCTCGATTCTGAAGCACCCTGTTCAGCAGCTGGGGATGACGCCCAACGGTTTGGAAACCTTCGACGTCGTGACCCCCGTGCCCGCTGCAGCGTTCTCGCCCCGCGGTCAGTATGTGGCCACCGGCGGTGTGGACAAGGTTGTTCGTCTCTGGAGCGTGGAGAACGGCGCCGTGCAGCAGGACGCGCCCTTGGCGGAGCTGCGCGAGCCCCACGGGACCGTGACCTCCGTCGCCTTTTCGCCCGACGGCGCTCTCCTGGCGGCGGCCAGCCTCGACCGCACGGTGCGCGTCTGGCGGTTGAGCGTCAGCCAGGATGGGAACGAGTGAGCGCTCAGCGGGCGCGCCGCGGCGCATCCCCCGCTGCGCAGGTCAGCGGCGCAGTCGAGGAAGTGGCGTCTGCACGGGAGGGCGCCGCTGCGCGTCGACGCCCCTGCGCCGGACCGCGGTCAGAGCCACAGCGATGGCGTCGGCGACGTCGTGAGGCGTGGGAGGGGCAGCGAGGCCCAACTGCGCCTGCGCCGCCCGCTGCACCGTGGCCTTGCTCGCCTGTCCGTCGCCTGTGAGCGAGCGCTTCACCGCCGCGGGAGCGCACTCGCACAGCGGCTTTCCCGCCCGGGCAGCGACGAGCAGCATCACCCCCCGCGCATGGCCCATGACGATGGCGGAGCGCGGCCGCTTCACATGCGAGAAGATCGCCTCCACCGCGACCTGCTCGGGCTCGAGCCTGTCGATGAGCTCGGTCAGGTCACGCTCCAGCTCGACCAGCCGTTGGGCCAGCGGGGCCCTGCGAGGCAGCCGCACCACGCCTGCTTCAACGAGCCTGGGTCGCTCGTCCTGCGCAGCGACCTCCACGAGCGCGTAGCCCGTCACCGCTGAGCCGGGATCGACCCCCAGAACGCGCGCCATGCATCCACCATCGGCTTGTGCGCCGCGGGCGGAGCAGCGCGAGCGCCGTCAATCGCCTCCTGCGCAGCGGCAGCTGGGGCCGCAGGGGGTCTTCCTGTTCAGCGACACGTCCGTGCTCTTCTTCTGTGTAGAGCCGTTGGCTGCAGCGTCGCTGTTGCGCTCAGCCTTGGCCTGCTTCTTGTACTCGCTGGAGCGATAGTCCGTCTGGAAGAAGCCCGAGCCCTTGAAGATGACGCCTGCGCCGGCGCCGATGCGCCGCCGCAGCGCCAGCGCCCCGCACGAGGGGCACTTGCGCTTCGGCTTGTCCTTCATCGACTGAAAGATCTCGAACTCGTCGTTGCAGCGGTCGCAGACGTAGTCATACGTGGGCATGCAGCGGTCTCCTGTGGCGTGCGCCGCAGTGTCGCTCACGACGCGGGCTTCTTCTCCGCGGCGCCTTCTTCTTCGTCGCTGTGCACAGCGATCTTCACCGCCTCGCTGTGATCGTCGGTTCGCGGCGCGACGAGCACCTTGGCGGGGCGGATGAGCCGTTCGCCGAGCATATACCCGGGCTGCACCGTGCGCACCACGGCGCCGGGCTCGACGTCCGCAGCCTCTTCGTGGCCAATGGCGTCGTGCAGATGCGGATCGAACGCTTCGCCCGCCTTGGGGCTGAGCATCGTCACCCCGTGCTCCGCGATCATCCGCAGAAACTCGTCGCGGATGAGCCTCACGCCGTCAATCACCGATTGCGCGGAAGCCGCCTCCGGATCCACGTCCAGCGCCAGATCGAAATGGTCGACGAGGCTGATGACGTTCTGCAGGACGCTGGCGGCGCCTTCCTCGCGGGCCTGTCGCTCCGCCACCAGCGCCCGTTTGCGGAGGTTCTCCAAGTCCGCCAGCGCCCGAAGCCTGCCCTGGCGCAGCTGCTCGATCTCCGCGCGCAACTGCGCAATCTCCTCCTGCAGCGCTGCGACGCCTTGGGAGGCCTCCTTCTTCTCGGACGCGTCGGTCCTCGCCTCAGCGGTTGCGTCGGGAGGGGATTGCTTGGAGGCGTCGCGCGAGCTCATGGGCACTTGTCCTCACTGCTCCTCGTCGGACCCGGCGCCGCTGCGGCGCTCCGCGGCCCTGCGATCGCCTGCAACCCCCATGCCTTCGAGCATCTCACGGATCTTGCTCCAGAAGCCCTGACTGCGGGGCATGACGTCCACATCCTCTGTCTGGGCGAACTCTCGCAGCAGCGACTCCTGCCGATCCGACAGCCGACGGGGAATCTCCACCGCCACACGCACAACCATGTCCCCCCGGACGCCGCTGCGCACATCAGGCATGCCCAGCCCCTTGAGTTCGAACGTCTGGCCGTGCTGGGTTCCTCGCGGGATGCGCAGCGGGACGCGGGTCCCTTCGAGCGTGGGAACCTCCACGTCCGCGCCCAGCGCCGCTTGCGTGAAACTTATCGGCATCTCCAGATGCAGCGTCGAGCCGTCGCGATGGAAGAGCGGATGCTCGCGCACACGGACGACGACGTGCAGATCGCCCCGCTGCCCCGAGCCATCGGGCGAGACGTCGCGCGGGGGGGGTTCGCCCTCGCCGCGAATCCGCACCGCCTGTCCCGAGGCCACGCCCGCAGGGATCTTCACGACGAGTGTGCGCTGAGCGGGCGCCCTGCCTCGGCCTCGGCAGGTGGGGCACGGGGTGCGCACGACGCTGCCTCGGCCCTTGCACTGCGGACAGGTGGTGGCGATGCGGAACATGCCGCCGAAACCCGTCTGCATGACGCGGCCCTGCCCGCGGCAGAGGCTGCAGGGCTCAGGCTGGCCGCCCCCTGCGACCCCCGTGCCGCGACAGCTGGAGCACACTTCGAGCCTCGTGAAGCGCACCTCGCGCTCGACGCCCGTGAGCGCCTCAGCCAGGTCGATGACGACCTCGGTCTCCAGGTCGTAGCCTCGCGCCTGTCGCGGCCTGGCGGCGCCGCCCATGCCGCCGAAGATCTCCTCGAACATGGAGAAGATGTCGTCGACGCGCATGCGCGAGAAGTCGTGCGTGGCGGGACCGCCTGCGCTGCGCAGCCCTTCGTGCCCGTACTGGTCGTAGAGCCTGCGCTTCTGCGGATCCGAAAGCGCCTCGTAGGCCTCGGCGGCCTCCTTGAAGCGGGCCTCCGCCTCGGGGTCTCCCGGATTGCGGTCCGGGTGGTGCTTCATGGCCAGCCTGCGGTAGGCGCGCTTGATCTCCTCGTCGGTCGCGTCGCGGCTGACGCCGAGGATTTCGTAGTAGTCGCGCGTCGTGGGCATGGCGCAGGTTCAGTGGATCGGCCGTTCGCTCGTCAGCGTCGAAAAAGCCGCGGCGCAGACTCGCGCCTGCGCCGCGCTCGCTTCAGGTTCGCTCAGGGCGCAGGCTCAGGAGACGCCTCCCGTCACAGGCTCCTTCTTCTCCTTCAGATCGGTCACGAGGACGTTGGTCGTGAGCATCAGCCCCGCGACGCTGGCTGCGTTGATCAGCGCCGTTTTGGGAACGAGGACGGGATCGATGATGCCCGCCTTGACCATGTCCACGTACTCGTGGGTCGCGGCGTTGAAGCCCTTGCGGTCGTCGTCGAGGCGCTTGACCGACTCGACGACGACGTCGCCGTTGACCCCAGCGTTGAGGGCGATCTGACGCAGCGGCGCCTCCAGCGCCCCCTCGACGATGTCGAAGCCCAGCTGCTCGTCGCCCTTGGCCTTTCTGCGGGCCTTGCGGACCGCCTCCTGGGCGCGGAGCAGCGCCACGCCTCCGCCGGGAACGTATCCCTCCTTGGCTGCGGCGCGGGTGGCGTTGAGGGCGTCTTCGACCCGGTCCTTGCGCTCCTTCATGGCGACCTCGGTCGGCGCCCCGACCTTGATGATCGCCACGCCGCCGGTGAGCTTGGCCAGCCGCTCCTGCAGCTTCTCGCGGTCGTAGTCGCTGGTGGTCGTCTCGATCTGCTTGCGGATCTGCTCGACGCGGGTCTCGATGTCCTTCTTCCTGCCCGCGCCCTCGATGATGGTGGTCTCGTCCTTGGTGACGACGATCTTCTTGGCCCGGCCCAGCTCGCCGATCTCGATCGACTCGAGCGAGCGGCCGAGGTCCTCGGAGAAGAAGGTTCCGCCCGTGAGCGTGGCGATGTCGCCGAGCATGGCCTTTCTGCGGTCGCCAAAGCCGGGCGCCTTGACGGCGCAGACCTTGAGCACGCCGCGCAGCCTGTTGACGACCAGCGCCGCCAGGGCCTCGTTCTCCACGTCCTCAGCGATGACCAGCAGCGGCTTGCCCGCGGAGGCGACCTTGTTGAGGAAGGGCAGGAAGTCGGCCAGATTGCTGATCTTCTTTTCGTGGATGAGGATGTAGGCGTCCTCGAGGACCGCTTCCGCGGTCTTGGGGTCGGTCATGAAGTAGGGGGAGAGGTAGCCCTTGTCGAAGGCCATGCCGTCGACGTACTCGAGCGAGGTCTCGGCGCCCTGGCCCTCCTCGACCTCGACGACGCCCTCGGCGCCGACCTTGTCGATGGCCTCGGCGATGAGCTCGCCGATCTCCGCGTCGTGGTTGGCCGCGACGGTGGCGACCTTTCTGTAGTCGGCCTTGCCGCTGCACGTGACCGCCATGGCGTCGAGGGCCTGGGCAGCGGCCTCCGCAGCGGCGTTGACGCCCCGCTGCAGCTGCACCGCGTTGGCGCCCGCAGCGACGAAGCGCAGACCCTCGTTGTAGATGGCCTCGGCCAGGACGGTCGCGGTGGTGGTGCCGTCGCCTGCCTTGTCGTTGGTCTTCTTGGCGACCTGGTGCACCATCTTGGCGCCCATGTTCTCGAAGGGCTCGGGCAGCTCGACCTCCTTGGCGACGGAGACGCCGTCCTTGGTGACGGTCGGCCCGCCGAAGGACTTCTCGATGACGACGTGCCTGCCGGTGGGCCCCATCGTCGCCCGGACCGCCCGGGCCAGACGCTCGACGCCCTCCTTGAGCTCCAGCCGGGCAGGGTCGTCAAACATCAGCTGTTTCGTGGCCATGGGTCGAATCTCCTTGCTGTTTGCGGTTGTTCGTCTTGTCCGTTCGCTCCGCGCATTGCGCGGGGTTCACCAGTCGTGGTCCTGTTCGTAGCCGAGGCGCACGA
>CAYPBL010000043.1:0-16704 GCA_964408965.1 uncultured Phycisphaeraceae bacterium
CTGCGGCGCCCGTCAAGCAGGAAGAGCGAGCATGGTCAGGATCAGGCTCAGCAGAAAAGGCAGACGCAACCGCCCCTTCTACCGCATCACGGCGGTCGACCGCAGAGCCAAGCGCGACGGCGAGGTCATCGAGAACCTCGGCTGGTACGACCCGCTCGTGCAGGACTGGGAGAAGGCGGTCTCCATCGACGCGGATCGGGTCCGCCACTGGCTCAGCGTCGGCGCCCAGCCCAGCGAGACCGTCAAGGACCTGCTCGCCCGCGCGGGCGTCATCGACGCGGAGGAGCGCCGCAGGGAGGTCCAGGCCCGCATCGAACGCAAGAAGGCCGCCCGTGCGGCCAAGGCTGGCCAGACCGCCCAGCAGGCTGCGCAGGAGGCGGCGGCTGAGGCCTCGTGAACGAGCAGCTGCGGCAGGATGCGGCGCAGCGGCCCCTGCTGCGCGTCGACATCCTCACCATCTTTCCCGACATCTTCGAGCCCACGCTCTCCCAGAGCGTCACCGGAAGGGCCCGCGACGCTGGGCTCATCGCGTGGAAGGCCTGGGACATCCGGGCCTTCAGCCGCGACAAGCACCAGAAGGTCGACGACCGGCCCTTCGGCGGCGGCCCCGGCATGGTCATGCAGTGCCAGCCCGTCTGGGACGCTGCGCAGGCGGCGCTGGCTGACGACGCGCAGCCGGCCCGCAGACTCTTCCTCACGCCCGAGGGCAGACCCCTGACGCAGCGGCTGGTCGAGGAGCTGGCCCGCCAGAGCCGACTGCTGCTGCTCTGCGGCAGGTACGAGGGCGTCGACGAGCGGGTCGTCGAGGCCCTGGAGATGGAGCGGGTCAGCGTGGGCGACTTCGTCGTCAGCGGCGGCGAGATCCCCGCGATGCTCCTGATCGACGCTGTCGCCAGGCTGCTGCCCGGGGCGCTGGGCTGTGGGGACTCGGCCCGGGAGGACAGCTTCAGCCCCGCAGCGGCGGAGCTGGCGGCGCAGCTGGGGCTCGCGGAGGGGCTTGGGCCCACGGCTCGGCTGCTCGACTGCCCCCACTACACCAGGCCCCGCCTGTGGATGGGGCGCGAGGTCCCCGAGGTCCTGCTCTCGGGCGACCACCAGGCGGTGGCCCGGTGGAGGCTCGCCCAGCGGCTGGCCCGCACGCGGACCCTGCGGCCCGACCTGCTCGCCCCCGGCGCAGAGGAGGGGGCGGACGGCCCCAGCCCCAGCTCGACTTGAGCTGCGCGCGGCCTACACTCTGCGTCGACGCCGCTGACGGCATGCACGAAAGGGCCAGACCATGCCCCGCACGCGCAACAGGCAGCAGATCATCCGCTCGATCGAACAGGAGCAGCTGCGCACGGACCTGCCCCGCCTCGACGTCGGCGACACGGTCAACGTCCACACCCGCATCCTCGAGGGCGACAAGGAGCGCATCCAGGTCTACCAGGGCGTGCTCATCGCCCGCAGCGGCGGCGGCGTCAACGAGTCCATCACCGTGCGCAGAATCGTCGACGGCAAGGGCGTCGAGCGGACCTTCCCCCTGCACTCGCCCCGCATCGCCAAGTTTGAGGTCGTGCGGCACGGCGACGCCCGCAGAGCCAAGCTCTACTTCCTCCGCGACCGCGTGGGCAAGGCCCGCAGGCTCCGCGACCGTCGCCGCGGCCTCAAGCACCTGCAGCAGGGCTGAACGCGCGACGCAGCCAGCGGCCCCGCCGCTACACTGCCAGCCATGCCTGAGGACATCACCCAGCACCGCGTCGGCGATCGGGTCCGCGTCGTGCAGCAGGCGCCCCACGGCTCGGGCGTGTGGACGACGAGCGTGGAGGGGGTGATCGTCGCGCTGGGGCAGGCCAAGACGGGCTCCTGGTTCGCCCACGCCCGCGACGACAAGCTCTGGCTCGACCGCCTCGAGCTGCGCACCGACGAGGGCGAACGCGTCGTGGTCAACCTCGACCAGTACAGCAGGGTCGAGACCCTCCAGCGCGCTGACGACGCTTCGGGAGAGGCGGCCTGAACGCTGGGCGCCCAGTGGACCGGCTGACGGCGCAGCTGCGCCGCGCTGCGCCGCCGCCTGAGCCTGCGCACCCCGGCTCGCTCCTGGCGATCGCCGACCTGCAGGTGGAGCAGCTGCGCGACCTGCTGCGCAGCGCCTGGACCTTCGCCGGGAAGCGCGACCGCGGCGAGGGGCTCGAGCCGCTCCTTGCCGGAAGGCTCGTGGGGCTCTTCTTCCTCGAGCCCTCGACGCGCACCCGGGCCTCCTTCGCCGCGGCGACGCAGGCGCTGGGCGGGGCCTGGATCGACCTGTCGGCGGCGGACTCCTCCCAGAAAAAGGGCGAAGCCCTCACCGACGCGGTGCGCACCCTCGAGGCGATCGGCCTCTGCGCCGTGGCCCTGCGGGCGCCGTGGTCGGGCGCAGCTGTCGCGGCGGCGCGGGCGGCGCGGATCCCCGTCCTCAACGCCGGCGACGGCGCCCACGAGCACCCCACCCAGGGACTGATCGACGCCCTGACCGTCGCTGAGGCCCACGGCCGCTGCGACGACTTCGACCTGCGGGGCCTGCGCGTGGTGTACGTGGGGGACCTGCTCCGCTCGCGCGTGGTCCGCTCCGCAGCGCGGGCCATGCGGATGCTGGGGGCGCAGGTGACGCTCTGCGGGCCCGAGGCCCTGGCGCCCGCGGCGCTGGGAGAAGCGCTGGGCTGCCCGGTCGAGCGCGACCTGGAGCGGGCCCTGGCGGGCGCCCACGCGGTCTCGGCCCTGCGCCTGCAGCGCGAGCGCAGCGGCGCCGGCGAGGGCTTCGACGAGGCGGAGTTCATCCGGCGCTGGCAGCTGACCGAAGAGCGGGCGGCGCTGCTCGACGAGTCGGGCGTGGTCCTGCACCCCGGGCCCATGCAGCGGGGTGTCGAGATTGTCGACGAGGTCGCCGACGGGCTGCGCAGCAGGATCCTCAGGCAGGCTGCGCTGGGCGCAGCGGTCAGGGCGGCGGCGCTGGCCCGGGCCGTCGAACACGACTGAGACGCAGCGGCGACGCAGACCGTGCGCGCAGCGGCGCGCAGGGACGCCACGCGCGCGCCTGCGCACGGCATATACACGACGATTCGATGGATATTTCGCGCAGCGGGGGCATCCTTGCGCGTCGCGGGCGCCGATCGCCCGGACGGAAAGGAGGCCCCCTGTGGTCGAATCACGCCGTCGTCGCGCCGTCCGCCTTGCGGTGGGCGGCTGCTCGCTGCTCCTGGCTGGCTGCGCGCCCCTGCGCGAGGGCGCCCAGGTGCAGAGCAACCTCGCCAAAGCCACGGAGACGATCGCCCTCGCCTGCGCCCAGGACCTGGCCCTCAACCGCGCCCTCGTCGAGAAACTGCTGGCGATCGACCTGGAGATCCGTCGCAGAGCCTTCGTCGAGGAGATCGTCGGGCGCTATCTCGACGAGGCGGGAAGGGCCAGCGAGGGCAGGCTCGACGCGGCGCTCGCCAAGGCCATGGCTGACCCCGCGGCGGCGCCTGCGCTTGCGCAGCTGGTCGTGGAGGGGAGGATCGACAGGGCGACGGCGCTGGCGGCGATCGACGCGGTCGCAGAGGCCCTTGCGCTCGAGGACGCAGCGGCGCAGGCGGAGGCCCTTTCCCAGGCGGTCGACGGCCTTCCTCCGCTGCGCATGGCCCGCGAGCAGGGGGAGGCGCTGCTGGCTGCGCTGGACGCCCGGGCGGCGCGCCTTGCCCGGGTCATGGCCAGCGTCGCGGCGGACCAGCGGGCCCTGGGCGAGCTCTTCGACTTCTCGCCCGACGCGGGCGCCGCTGTCGGCGCCCTGGCGGCGTCGCTGTGGAGGCAGGCTGTCCTCGAACAGCTCGACGACCCACAGAAGCGCGCCGCCGCCCAGCGGGCGCTCGACCGCCTGCTCGAGCTGACAGGCCTCGATGCGCAGCAGCTGCACGGACAAACCACCAACGAATGAAAGGATGAACCGATGACGGATGCGCCCATGGACCAACAGGACGTGACGGCCCTTGCCAAGAGGCTCGCAGGCGAGGGGCCCATCGAGCTGACCGACGGCGAGCGCAGGCTCGTGGCTGATGCGCTTGCGCAGCTGGCTGGCGCCCAGGCGGAGCTGGCGACGGCGCAGCGGCTGCTGCGGGCTGCGGGGGCGAGCTCGGCCCGCATCGCGGCGCTGACGCAGCAGGCCCTGAAGCGGGCGCAGGGCCTTGCCCACAGCGACGATCCCGCAACGGCGGTGGATCTCGAGCAGGCGGCGCAGGCGCGCGAGCAGCTGCTGCAGCGGCTGGCTGAGGCGCGGACGGGCAGGGCGGTCGTCGAGGCGGCGCTGGGTTTCGCCCGCGACGCGGCGACGCTGCTGCGCTGAGCTGCGCTGGTGGAGCAGGTCAAGCGGTGGGGGCGGGATTCGAACCCGCGGGACGCACGAAGCGTCCACCGGTTTTCAAGACCGGCGCCTTCAGCCGCTCGGCCACCCCACCGGCGCGTGGGCAAGTCTAGTCGCCAGGCCGACGACCGCCCGCAGCGGCGCACGCGCGCAGTGGGCGCAGAAAAAACCGTCTGCATGCAGCCCTGCCTGCAGACGGCGGCGCGCATCGCGTGTCATGCGATCACAGCGTTTGGGGTGCTTCCCTCATACGTTTCGGCTGAACAGCCGCAACGCCCCAGGCCTGACCGCGATGGCGCAAGACGGCGCAGCGTCGCTCTCCTCCGCTGGCCGCGAGCGGACAGTCGGCGCGCGTCGGCGCAGGGCGCGTGCTCCAGTCGCTGAAGCGGCGCGCGACCCACCGCGCAGGCTTCAACGCCAGCCTCTCGCCTTCGACGAACGTCGCAGTGTGCGCCCTGTGCGAATACGCTCCACCGCTGTGCGAGGGCATACTACATCATGGTGCGCGTCGTGCAAGCGGAAAGGCGCGACTTGGCGCGGAATTGCAGGAAACGCGGGCGTTTTGCCCTCTGTTCGGGCTGCGTCGCAGGCGTGGGGGCGGCGCTATGGGACGAGCACGAGGACGCTGGGCTGCTCGCGCCATCGGCCGTCGGGCCCTTTTTCGCGCAGCGTCCTGCCGTTGTAGAGGTTGTGCGGGTGGGCGCGCATCGCCTCCTGCAGCCTGGGGCTGAGCCTGCCTCGCTGCGGGTCGTAGTCGCGGGCGGTGAAGATCCCCACCGTCACGACGCTGCGGCCAAGGCCGTGGTGGTACCAGGCCTCGACGCCGTCTGCCCGCAGGGCGGCGACGGCCTGTTCCGCAGCGGCGCAGGCCTGGGCGGGATTGTCGCTTTCGTAGACGGCGATCTGCAGGGTGTAGAGGAGCTCGTCGGGGCCTCGCTCGCGTCTGACGCGCGTCAGCGACCACTGAGGGAGGCTGCCCTCGCTTGCGCTGGCTGAGGGCGGGAGCAGCACTGCCCGGGCGAAGGGTTGGGCCTGGCCGACGCGCAGCGCGCGAATCCGGGCAAGCGCCCGCTGCGCCGCAGGATCGCTGGGGGAGTGGAACGAGCCCGTCAGCACCGCCACGCCCTGGTCGCGCCGCTCGATGCGGGCGTCGCTCAGGCCCGCCTGGGCGCGGACCTGCTGGAGGTAGGCCTGGGCGAGGGGCATCGCATCCGGTCCAGCGAACAGCCGCAACAGCACGCTCCAGTCGCCTGCGCAGTCGCTGGAGGCGCGGGACTGGTCGAGCGTGGGGAAGACAGCGGAGGGGTCCTCGAGCGTGGAGGCTCGGCTGTTGCCCGCGCAGCCCGTCAGCGGAGCAGCCAGGGCTGCAACGGCAGCGACGAGGAGGATCGCCCGTGAAGAAGTCGCCAAGGCGCAGGTTTTTCGGCGCACGTCCATGCTCCGTTATGTGGCGCAACTCCGCAGAGCAGCGAGACTTGCGCTGCGATCAGGACCTTGCTGGCCTTTCAAGCCATCTCGTGAGGCAAGACGATATTGCTGTCGGCGGGTGAAATGCAGCGGGTCCAGCGAGGCCCGAACAAGAGCAAGATAAGGAACGCCCAACGCATGTCCGACATTGCGCCCATTCCGCAGCACAACGCAGGGTTCGCGCCTGTGGAGCGACTGGGGCTTTCGCCCGCCTCGACCAACGGCAGCCAGGCCTCTTCGCCTTCGCAGACCCCGACGGGCGCCCTTCGCGGGCGCGACGAGGTGGACAT
This sequence comes from uncultured Phycisphaeraceae bacterium, assembly GCA_964408965.1. Taxonomy (GTDB): domain Bacteria; phylum Planctomycetota; class Phycisphaerae; order Phycisphaerales; family UBA1924; genus CAYPBL01. The sequence goes on from CAYPBL010000043.1 coordinate 6,106, forward strand.
CTCCGAGCAGGCGCTGTTTCTGAGCAGGATCCGCCAGGCGCCAGCCATCAGGCAGGCGCTGGTCGACCGCGTTCGTTCGGAGATCCAGGCAGGGACGTACGAGAGCGAGGCGAAGGTCGATCAGGCGGCCAAGCGGCTGGCGGAGGAGCTCGATCTGCTGGGGTGATCCCGCCTGCAGCCGTTGACGCGCTTCGAAGCACACGAGGGGCTCCGTGACCGAACGGTCGTCTGCAGCGCTCAAGGCGTCGGCAGGGGGCTGGTGGCTCGCAGGGTGTGGCCGTCGAGCGTGGTGAAGACAGCGGTGAGGAGGGCCCGCTGCCTGGCGGTGTCCCAGCGGGGGGCGCCTTGGAGGCGGAAGCGGTAGGTGCGGGTGACGCGGTCGAAGCGGCGGCTGCTGGCCGCGGGGTCGCGCAGGTCCACCTCCCAGCGCTGGGTGTGGCGCGGGCGGGCGTCGGTGGAGAAGCCAGGCGCCTGCACAGCCAGCTCGAGCGTCAGCGTCCCCAGGCCCTTGACGGTGTCGCCGTAACGGTCGAGCAGCTCGATGTGGGCCAGCAGCTCGCGCCGGTCGTTGACCGCCGTCAGCGGGTGGATGCGCAGCTCGACGGGCGCGAAGGGATCGCCAGCGTCGGGACAGGGAGCGTCGTCCGTGTCAGCGGAGGCGATCTTGGGCTGCGGCACGACCTGGCATGCGCCGCAGACAAGCGACGCAGCGACCACCAGCGCCGCGACAGCGCCGCGACGCGCTGCGGGAAAGCGTGATGGAGCAGCGTGGCGCATCCCCGGCGGGGTGAGTGTACCGAGGCGACAGGGTGTCGCTACGCGGCGCCGCGAGAGCTGGGGGATGCCGCCTGCGCTCCGCTGGCGGGGAAGGGCGGCGCCGAGACCTTGCGCAGCTGGGCCATCGCCTCGACCACGGCCCGCTGCGCCTCTTCCACGCGGGTCAGGGCTCGGGTGTTGTCGCCCACGACGCGGATGAGCTGCTCCAGCTGCAGCCGCTGCTCGAGCAGCCGTTCGTGGGCTTCGGTCAGCTGCTGATCGCGCCGCTGCGCATGGCGACGCTCCGTCAGCCACATGAACCCGATGAGCCCAGCGGCGCCGAACTGCGCAAGCGATGCGAGCAGATCCAACTGCATGGCGTGCTCAACTCCTTCTGCTGCAAGGGGGGAAGGTTCGCATCATCACGGCGCCAGCCTGATGTAGTCCACGCGGTAGGCCAGCGAGACCTTCCTGCCGCGGTCGACCCGGTCCTCCGGCGCAAAGCGCAGCAGGGTCATGTTGGTCCAGCTGCGGCCGCTGTGGTCGACCAGGACGCCGTTGAGCGGAATCTCCGCCTTCTGCTGGATCAGGTCCACCTGGGCCCAGAGGTCCGCGTCGGTGTCGGCGACGAGCCGACCCCGCTGGACGATCGCCAGCTCCAGCTGCGTGACCACGTCGGTGGTGGTCTGCAGGGCGTCGGCGGTCAACGGCGGCAGAAAGAGCATGCCCACCGGCTTGATGACGAAGCGGTGGGGACCGGAGCCGAAGAGGTCCAGGCCGGCGAAGGAGCTGCTCATGGCGTGCGCTCCGTGATCGTGATCGGGTCCTGGGCGCCGTCGCTGGAGAGGGCCAGGCAGCGGATGGTCTGCACGGCGCCCTTTCTGTCGGAAAAGTCGTGCTCGACGGCTTCGATGACCACCTGGCAGGAGAGGTCGATGGCGGCGCTCTGGGCGGCGCCGGTGGCGGCGCTGACAGTCAGCGCGCCCTGGGCCCCTGGCGCAAAGGACGCAGCGGCGTCGGCTGGGTCGATGGGCCGGCGCACGATGCGCAGCTGCACGAGCTGCTCCGCCGCGTCGGCGAAGACCAGGTGGGGGCCGAGGTCGGACCACTCCCTGACCAGCCGCGGCGCCCTGCGGTCCAGCGCCACCAGCTGCACCCCGCCCAGCGTCTTGCCCAGCAGCGTCGTTCTGTGGGGCGAAAGCAGCAGCATGGGTCAGATCCTCGTCAGCTGCAGGACGTTGGCCCTGCGGACCGCGTCGGGAAGGCCGTCGCCGTCGAGGTCGATCCCCGCGACGAGCAGGCGGCGGGCGCGGGCGAAACGGTCCGCGTAGATGCGGGCCTTTTCCGCAAGCGGCGCCTCGGGCCCGACCATGGGGGCGGCGGCGGCGAAGATCAGGTGCAGCGCGCCCAGGGCCTCTGCGCGCAGAAAAGCCTGCGGGTTGGTGATGTCGGCTTCGCTTGGCGAGGCCGTGGGGTCCGCCGGCTCGACGCCGATGGCCCGCAGCAGCAGGTCGTGGACGATCCGCCGCTGGGGCGCGAAGGTGGCCACGGTCAGCGACGCGCCGCTTGTGGGCGAGGGGGGGACGGCCGGGTCGCTCGTCCGCTCGCGCAGCCGTGAGACCTCCAGCTGCGTGCTGGAGATGCGCGAGACGACCTCCAGCGGCGCCCCGTCGACCACGGCCACGTCGCCGGCGTCGACGCCCAGGGCGGCGAAGTCGGCGCTTGCGCTGGTGAGGGTGGTTCCGCTGATCGCGGCGTCGGCGCTCTGGTGGCGGATCTGCGAGGCGAAGAGGGCGTCGCGAAAGAGCGTCGGCTCATGCGCGAGCAGGTCGCGGTCGAGGGCGAAGGTCATGGTCGAATCTCCCGGCGCAGCGCGCAGCTGCGCAACGGCCTGATGAACAGTCTGGAAAACCCGCCGACCCGCGACGGGGCGGGCCGACGGGCGCACGGGAGGAGAGAAGCGGGCGTCCTCCGGGCGCCGAGGCGGCCTTACGACGTGGCCAGCAGGCGGAGCAGGCCGTGGGCGCTCTCGTTGCGCAGCTCCAGCGTGTACTCGCCGATCACCTGCCCCACTTCGCTGTCGCCCGTGGAGGTGAGCTTCTTGAAGTGGAAGGAGCGGCCGGCCAGCGGCAGCACCTCGATGCGCGTTGAGTCCAGCAGCAGCGCGGTGTCGGGCGGGACCCAGCGCGACAGAATCACGCGCGCAACGCCGAAGTCGCTCTCGTAGACCCCCACCAGCTCGCGGAACTTCGTGTCGGAGGGGGCGTAGCTCTGCTTGTTGGCGACGAAGCTGTTGATGCGCCGCTTCTGGAAGCCGTTGACGACGATGGTGTCGACCACGCCGCTGGACTGTTCCCAGATGGCGCGGATGGCGGCGTTGAGCAGCGACTCGTTGAGCTGGTCGAGGCCGGGGCCGTCGCCGTTGGGCATGCCGCCGACGCCGGGCATGAAGACGTTGGTCGTCAGCGAGGGGATGATGCCGTTCATGGTCCGGCGGGTGTTGGCGTCGCCCTGGGGGTTGGTCGTCGCGGCGACGGAGTTGATGACGCAGTTCTCCAGGTCGCGCAGGAGCTCGCGCAGCCGCGACTGCTTCTGGAAGTCCAGCTCGTCCTCGACGCCCAGCGACGAGACGGCCTGCTGCGAGCCGGAGACCTCGACGCTGGCGGTGAAGATCTGCGTGTAGTTGCGCTTGCGCGTGCGGTTGGTGAAGCGGGCCTGGGGGCGGTCGGCGCCCTCGAGGGCGGCGTTGCCCAGGATGATGAGCTTGAGCTGGTCGGCCAGCGGCTCGGGCGTCGTGCCGCCGTAGCCCCGCACCACCGTGATGACGTTCCCCGTCACGTCCGTGACGAGCATCACCTCGCGGAAGTCCTCGACGCGCACCTGGTCGCCCACCTGGAAGCGGCCGCCGTCGTCGACGGTGATGGTGGTGTCGGCGGTGGGGTTGGTGAAGGTGGCCTGGTTGATGAAGGCGAAGTTGGGCAGCAGGGCGTCCTCGATCCACTCGTGGATGGTGCTGCGGGCCTCGCGCCGCGGGTCGCCCAGGTGGTCGAGCAGCGGCGTCTCGAAGGGGCTGACGACGGAGACGATGTCGCTGACGTCTTCAGCGATCTCGGGCAGGGTCGGCCCTGCGCTGTACGTGGCTTTGCCTGAAAAGGCCATGGCGGGTCACCTCGTGGCTGTGGCGCAGACGTGCAGGGGAGGCGACGCTGCGCGGGGGCGAAACGGGTTGGATAAACGTCTGAACATGCCTGGGACAGCGGCCCTCATCGCTGCTCTCTGCGCAGGCGCAGGAAGCGGAGCAGGGCGTTCTGGTCGCCGTTGGCGGCCTCCTGCGCCGCCTGGAGCAGCTGGGCGTCGGTCGCGTCGACCAGCGCGGGCGCCATGGCGCTTGGGCTTGGCGTCTGCTGGAAGAGGAAGGGCTTGCGCCGCCGCAGACCCTCGACGAGGACGCGCGGATCGCTCGTGCCGCCGGCCTCCTCGTCCTCCGCCAGCGCAAGCAGCCGGGCCGTCTCCAGGTCGATGGCGCCGGCCTCGATCAGCGCCGCGTCGATGGCCGCCTGCCTGCGCTGCCGTTCGAGCTGGCGCTGGGCCTCCTCCAGGGCCTGCTGCGTCTGCGCGAGGCGCTTGGCCAGCGATTCGACGCGCTCCTGGGCCTCCGCGGCGCGCCTGCGCAGGGCGCGGAGGTTGGCCGGCGCCTTGGCCGTCGTCGCGGGCTCCTCGGCGCCGCCCTGGGCGCTCTGCGTCTGGTCCGCGCCGCCGCCTGTGGAGGACGAGCCTCCACCACCACCCGAGGGCGGCGGCGGCTCGCTTCCCGGCGTCGGATCGGGATCGGGTTCGGTCAGGTCGCCAATGCCGGTGTCGATGGGCATGTCGTGCTCCTGTGGCAGCGGTGCGAATAACCCCATGACGATGTGGTGGTCAGGCCACGTCCGGGTCCGCCGGCGCGTAGCCGAGCTCAGCGAGGACGCGCTCGCGGGGGACGCCGATCTCGAGCTTGCGCAGGGCGGCCTCGAGGACGTCGCGCTCCTGCCGGGGCAGCGGGTCGGGCCAGTCCAGCCGCACCCGCCGCTCCTCCGGCGCCGTGGGAAAGGCCCCCGCCGCGTCGAAGGCCTGCAGGGCCATGGTGAAGAGCCGGGTCAGCCCGCCGCCGTAGCTGACGCGCAGGCGGGCCACCTTGGCCAGCAGGCCGATGAGCGTCACCCGCAGGGCGTTTTCGCTGGAGAGCGAGCCGAGCCGCGAGCGCAGCACGCCCGCAGCCAGCGGCGTGACCGCGGAGACCTTGTCCATCGCCTCGCGCAGGTCCTCGATGTGGGCCTCTTCGCTGGGGGATTCCGCGTCGGCGCCGAAGGCCTCGATCGAGGCGTCGGGGTTGTCCGTCGCCCAGATCTGCCCCGGGCCGATGGGCATGGGGCCGTCGGCGAAGCCCTCCAGCCCCTTGGCCAGGTACATCTTGAACGACTGCATGGTGACGCGGTTGGCCCGGTCGGAGAGCCGGGTGTTCAGCTCGTCCTGCAGCGGGATCAGCGGCTCGACCTCCCCCATGCCCTGGTGGTGGAAGGGCTGGCTGGTGTGCTGCACGTGCACGACGGGGACGGCGCCCAGCGGGTTGACCGCGTCGAGGACGAGCCTGCCGTTCTCGTAGCGCTGCTGCCGCTGGGCGCTGAAGATCTCGATCGTCTCGGCGCCGCTGTCGCTGCCGCTGGCGCGCAGGCGCTCGACGAGGCTCAGCCTGTCGCTGCGCCGCTGCGCTGCGCTGCGCGTGCGGAAGCGCACGACGTAGGCGTCGATGACGCGGAAGTCGTCGGCCCGCAGCAGCGGGATTCCCCGCCGCGGCTCGACGATCTCGAAGCGCACGTCCTGGGCCTGGGCGATGGCGTCGCGCAGCTGCGCCGCGGGGTCCTGCTGCGCGCCGCGGCGCTGGGGGCGGGCGAAGAGCCGCTGGGCGCGCAGCAGCAGGTCCACATGCCCGAAGACCGCCCCCAGCAGCGCCATGTCCTGCAGCAGCGCCGCGCCTCCCGAGGCCTCCAGCGCCGCCTCGAGCAGTTGCTCGATCGCTCTTCGCCGGGCGGAGTCAGGCGCCAGCGAGACGATCGTCGGCCGTTTGCCGAAGAGGAAGTCCACCAGCGTGTGCACCCGCCAGGCGATGTCGTTTTCGATGACGATCTCGCGGTGGGCGGCCCGGTCGTCGGTGTGGGCCGTCGCGGCGCTGCGCAGGCGCCGGGGCAGGCCCTCCTCCTGCGCAAGCGGCAGTCGGCCGTTGGCCCTGCGCGTCGAGCCCGTGGCGGGGTTGCGGTAGTAGCGCCACAGGCGCTCGAGCCTCGGCAGCGTCGTCGTCTCGTGCTCGGCCAGCAGGTTCTGCAGGACCTGCTCGTTGAGGCCGGCCTGGGCGAAGGGGGTGAGTCGAAACGGCATCGTCGTCGCGCCTTTCCAGCCGCCTTCCCGCAGCTGAGCGGGGCGGCCTTCATCCCTGGGCGCTCCGACGCCGCTGCGCGCGCCCGCGGAGGGGCGCTTGCGGCCCTGAAGGCGCAGAGGCAGGAGGGGGATTGACTCTGGCTCGCAGCGGTTTCGCCGTCGCGGGACTTTTTTTTCGCGCCGGCGCCCGGACGCCGCTGCGCCGCGCCGTCGCTGTGCGCGCCTGGGCGGCGCCTGCGTGGCGGAAGGGGGCTGGTTGTCCGGTTAGCGGGCGCCAAGTATCGTCGCGGCCCGTGCGTCGAGCCTGTCTTGGACTCATCCTGGAGGCGGCGTTGCTGCTCGCCTGGCCAGCCAGCCCGTTGTGGGCCCAGCAGCCCGCTGCGGCGCAGGAGCAGCCTCGCTCCGCGTACGAGGGCAGGCTCGTCAGCAGCGTGCGGATCGAGGGCCTGTCGCGCACGCCCGAGCAGCTGGCCCGCAACCAGCTGCGCACCGCGCCAGGGCAGCCCTTCTCAAGCAAGACCGCCGACGAGGACATCCGCAGGCTCTACCGCCTGGGGGAGTTCAGCAGCGTCGTCGTCCGCGTCGAGCCCCAGCAGGACGGCTCCGTCGCCGTCGTCTACCACGTCGAGGAGGCCCCCCTCATCGTCGACGTCCAGGCGGTGGGCAACAGCCAGGTCAGCGACCAGCAGATCGCGCAGGTCGTGGACCTGCGCGCAGGCCAGCCCGTGGACGAGTTCGCCCTCGACCGCGCCGTCCGGGCCATCCGCGAGCTCTACCGCAGCAAAGGCTACTACCTCGCGGACGTGACCGTGGACGAGAAGGAGCTCACGTCGGGCGTGGTGCTCTTCCGCATCCGCGAGGGAGTGAGGCTGCGGGTGACCGCCATCCGATTCCAGGGGGCCCGCGCCTTCTCCCCCGCCACGCTCCGCAGACAGATCAAGACCAAAACCGCAGGGCTCTTCCGCAAAGGGCCCCTCATCGAGAACACCCTGCAGGCGGACATCGCGCAGCTGACCCGCTTCTACCGCGACGCAGGGTACCTCGACGCCCGCGTCGATCGCGACGTCCTCTTCAGCCCTGACGGCAAGGAGGCCATCGTCACCTTTCTCATCGACGAAGGCCCCCTCTACACCTTTCGCAGCGTCCGACTCGTGCGGGCCGACTCCCCCGCCGCCCGAGGCCAGGCTCCGCCGACCGATCCCGAGTCGAGCAAGGGCCTCGTCTTCAACGCCCAGCAGGTCGTCGGGCTCATCGACATGAAGCCGGGCGCCGTCTACGGCGCGCGTCGCGCAGCCCAGGCGGCCCGCGCCCTGACCGAGGCCTACTGGAAGTTGGGATACGCCGACGCGAACATCGTCCCCCAGGAGCTCCGCGCCGTCGACGAGCCCAAGGTGGACCTGCTCCTCATCGTCGACGAGGGCAAGCGTTACCGCACGGGCGAGATCATCGTCCAGGGAAACACCCTAACAAAACAGAGTGTGATTCTCCGCCACGTCCAGGTCCAACCCGACAGGCCGCTGGACCCGGGCGCCCTCGAGGAGACCCGCCGCCGACTGCTCAACACCCGCCTCTTCGACGCCCAGCGCAATCCCCCGCGCGTGACGATTCAGCCTGAGCGTCCCCGCGACCCAGGCTACCGCGACGTGCTCGTCGAAGTGACCGAGACGAACACGGGCAGCGTGTCGTTCGGCGCCGCGGTCAGCTCCGACGCGGGCCTGCTCGGCTCGATCAGCCTCAACCAGCGCAACTTCGACATCACCGACACCCCCGAGTCGCTCGAAGAGCTCTTCGCGGGGCGCGCCTTCCGGGGCGGCGGCCAGGACTTCACACTCTCCGCCGCTCCCGGAACCCAGATCCAGAACTACGCCATCAGCCTGAGCGACCCGCGCGTCTTCGAGACGGACTATTCCCTGTCCGTGGCAGGGTTTTTCAGGACGCGCATCTTCCGCGACCACGACGAAGACCGCCTCGGCGCGCGGGTGAGCCTGGGCAGGCGTTTCGGCGACCGCTGGACCGCGACCCTCTCCCTGCGAGCTGAACGCGTCGAGCTGAACGACATCGACGCCGACGCCCCCGTGGACCTCTTCGACGCTGCAGGCCCCGACACGCTTCTGGGCGCAGGGCTTGCCGTCACCCGCACCACCGTCCCCCCCGCACAACGCTTCAGGCCGCAGCGGGGCAGCAGAACCGAGCTGGGCTTCGAGCAGGTCTTCGGCGACTTCACCTTCACCAAAATACGCGCCGAACAACAGCTCTACCTCCCGCTCTACGAGGACGCGCGGGGAAGAGCGGGCGTGCTCTCCTTCCTCACCACCGTCAACTACATCCCCCAGACGGGCGAGGCGCCCATCTACGAACGGTTCTTCCTGGGCGGCCGCACCTTCCGAGGCTTCGACTTCCGAGGCGTCTCCCCCCGAGGCCGACGCAACGACACAGGCGGCCCCAGCGACGAGCCCATAGGCGGCGAATGGTCCTTCTTCGCAGGTCTCGAATACGAGCACCCGCTCTACGGCGAGGTGCCCGGGACGGGCGACCCCGTCATCAGCCTTGTCGGGTTTCTCGACACCGGGACCGTCACGACCGATCCGGGCTTTGACGAGTACCGCGTCAGCGTCGGTCTGGGCCTTCGCCTGCGCGTTCCGGCGCTGGGCCCCATTCCCCTGGCCTTCGACTTCGGTTTCCCTCTCGTCAAGCAGGACGGCGACAACCAGCGGATCTTCTCCTTCAACGTGGACCTGCCCTTCTGACGCTGCGCAGCGAACGCCACAGCGGCGCGAAAAAGGCCTTGACAACCCCCGCATCGTGTGGTAGTTGTGCAGCTGTACAGCGGACCGCATCGCCCTGGCGCGCCTGGCGCCGGGGCCGGTGCGGCAAGTGCGTGTGCGCAAAGGAGACGCCATGTCCACACACACACACAGGGTGGCGCGTGTTTCGCAGCGCCGCATTGTTGACGGGCCTTGCGCAGCTGTGAACGCGGGTCTGTGCGTCGCCCTCGTCGCTTCGCTCACGTTCATCGCGAGCCAGTCCGCGACGACCGTTCGCGCCCAGGCGGCGCCCCCCGTCAAGCCTTCGACGCTGGACGACCTGCTATTGGCAGGAATCCATGAGACGCCGCAGGAGTTCTTTGCGGAGCATCCTGAAAGGAAGCTCCGCGTCAGCGAATTCGTCAAGCCGGACCTCAACGGCGACGGCGTGGGCGACACCATTATCCCAGTGGTCGACGTGGATCCCAACTTCCAAGAGCAGCGCTTTGGGCGCGTCTTCATTATCTCGGGATGGCCGTCTGAAGACGATGTGTACGAGCTGACCAGCCCCGAGCCAAACGACATGTTCGCCGCGACGGTCGAGGGAATCGGCGACTTCGACGGCGACGGCGTGGATGATCTCGCCGTTGGCGCAGTCGCTAGCTCCGCAGGAGGCGTCGAACAAGGCGGTCGCCTCTATATCTATTCCGGCTTCACGCGTGAGCTCCTCGCAACCATTACAGGCCACGCCTTTCGCGGCGGACTGGGCAAGAGCGTCGCTCGCGTCGGGGACATAAACAACGACGGACGCCAGGACATCGTTGTCGGCGAACCACTTGGCGGCGAAGGGGCAGTCGGCAGAGCCCTCGTGTTTTTCGGCAGGTCGCCCGCGCAGGCGCCGCTCGATCTGAGCGCCGATGACGCTGACATGTCTCTCGAGGGCGACGAGCCCATGCGCGCAGTAGGCTTCTCTGTCGGCGGAGGCATGGACATTGACGGCGATGCAATCCCGGACATCGTCGCCGGAGGCGATGGCGTCGTCCACGTCTTTTCAGGCGCCACGGGCCTGCGCCTTGCGAAGTTGTCCAGCCTCGATCTAGAGCGTCATTTCGGCTTCGCCGTAACACTTATTCCCGATCGATCGGGCGACGGCAAAGCGGAGGTCGCTGTCGGGGCTCCGGGCACGCTCACGGCAAACGCTGTGGGTGATCCCACATCCGACGGAGCCGTCTATATCTTCCACTCGCAGTCAATCCTGGTTGGCGCTGAGCTCAACGTGGCCCAAGCAGACCATGTCATTCAGCCGCCAGCCGCTGCGGACGCAATGTTCGGCTTTGCGCTGGAGATGGGTAACGATGCGAACAGCGACGGCTCGCCCGAGCTGCTTATCCGATCCAAACGCATTGTCCCCACAACAAACCCGGGCAACGTTGATGAGCCGGACAATGTCTTTCTTTCCAAGCCGCGCATTCATGTGGTCGATGTGGCGACCGCTGTCGTCTTGTACTCCTTCAACCTTGAGGATGGCTCGCCGCAGGTCATCGAGATCCCCTACCCGGGGCCCGTTCAGCGGCGGCAGCTTGCCCCCGAAGACGTGAACGCCGACGCACAGGTCAACGGAGCCGACATGCAGGCTTTGCTCAGTAACTTTAACGAGCCCAACTGTTGCGAAGGGCGTGGCGACGTG
>CAYPBL010000044.1:0-16526 GCA_964408965.1 uncultured Phycisphaeraceae bacterium
GTGGCGGTCTTCGTGGACGGCTGCTACTGGCACGGCTGCCCCGAGCACTGCCGCATGCCGTCGAGCAACCGCGACTACTGGACGCGCAAGATCGAGCGCAACAGGGCCCGCGACAGGCGCGTGGACGAGGAGCTCGGCGCGATGGGCTGGCGCGTCGTGCGCGTCTGGGAGCACGAGGTGCAGTCCGACGCCACCCGCGCAGCGCAGCGGATCGCCCGGATCGTCCGCAGCAGACAGGCCCGCGCAGCGGCGCCCGGCGCAGCTCGGCGCCCTGCTGCCAGGCGATAGCATTGGCTGCAGTGGAGGACGTGCGCTTCACGCAACGGGACGCGCTGCTCGTGGTCGACGTGCAGCGGGACTTCTGCGCCGGCGGCGCCTTGGCTGTCCCCGACGGCGACGCGGTCGTGCCCGTCGTCAACCGCCTGCTCGAGCGGGCCGTCGCTGCGGGGGCGGTCGTGGCGGCGTCGCGCGACTGGCACCCGCCCGACCACTGCTCCTTCCGCCAGCAGGGCGGCCCCTGGCCGGCCCACTGCGTGCAGGGGACGCCGGGAGCGGCCTTCCATCCCGAGCTCAAGCTGCCGCCGCAAACGTTGCTGATCTCCAAGGGCCAAGACCCCCAGCGCGAGCAGTACTCCGCCTTCGACGGCACAGGCCTGGCGGAGCAGCTGCGCAGCCGGGGCGTGGAGCGGGTGTGGGTCGTGGGTCTGGCGCTGGACTACTGCGTCAAGGCGTCCGCCCTGGACGCCCGGCGCGAAGGCTTCGAGACCGTCGTCGTGCTGCCTGCGACCAGGCCCGTCGAGCAGGAGAGCGGACGGGCAGCGGTCCAGCAGCTGCGCGACGCAGGCGTGCGGATCGTCGAGGAGGCGCCCGATGGCTGACGCCTCCGCCGCTGCGCCCTACGACAGCGACGCGGCGCCGCCCTGCTCGACGCGGGCCGTCGAGCCGCCTGCGCCGCCGCTGCTGATCGACCTGTACGAGCTGACGATGGCCCAGGTCTACTTCGAGCGGGAGATGCTCGAGGAGGCGGTCTTCGAGCTCTTCACGCGCAGCCTCCCCCCCCGGCGCAACTTCCTGCTCAACGCAGGGCTCGACGACGCGCTGGGCGCGATCGCGTCGCTGCGCTTCGACGAGCAGGCCCTGGCGCAGCTGGAGCGGCTGGGGCTCTTTGGCGGGCGCTTTCTCGACGCCCTTGCGCAGCTGCGCTTCACGGGCTCGGTCTGGGCGGCGCCCGAGGGGGCGGCGCTGTTTCCGATGGAGCCGGCCCTGTGCGTGCACGCCCCGCTGCCGCAAGCCCAGCTGCTCGAGTCCGTCGTCATGAACCAGGCGCACTTCCAGACGCTCATCGCCTCCAAGGCTGTGCGGGTGGTCCTGGCGGCGCAGGGCAGAAGCGTGGTCGACTTCGGCCTGCGCCGAGCGCACGGCGTCGACGCGGCCCTCAAGGCCGCCCGGGCCTGCGCCGTCGCTGGCGTCACAGCCACGTCCAACGTCCTGGCGGCGCAGCTGTACGACATGCGCGCCGTGGGGACCATGGCCCACGCCTTCGTCGAGGCCTTCGACTCGGAGGAGGAGGCCTTCGAGGCCTTTCTCCACGCCTACGGCGAGCAGGCGACGCTGCTGGTCGACACCTACGACACGAAGGTCGGCGTGGAGCGCGCCATCCGCGTGATGCGCAGGCTCGGCCTGACGGCTCGGGCGCTGCGGCTGGACTCGGGCGATCTGGCCTCGCTGGCCCGCTTCGCCCGGGAGGCGCTCGACCGGGCGGGCCTGCGCAGCGTCAGGCTCGTCGCCTCAGGCGGCCTGGACGAGGACGCGATCGACCGGCTGGTGCGCATCGAGCGGGCGCCGCTGGACGGCTTTGGGGTCGGGACCCGCATGGACGTCTCCGCGGACGCCCCTGCGCTGGACATGGCCTACAAGCTGACGCAGTACGCGGGAAGACCGCGACGCAAGCGCTCGGAGGGCAAGGCCACGCTGCCTGGCGCCAAGCAGGTGTGGCGCTGCGCCGACGAAGAGGGCGTCTTCGTGCGCGACGTCCTGGCCTTGCGGGACGAACCGCCGCCCGAGGCCGCTGCGACGCCGTTGCTCCAGTGCGCGCTGCGGGACGGCCGGCGCGTCGGCCCGGGGCTCGACACGCTCGAGACCATCCGCCAGCGCGCCGGCGCTCAGCTGGCGAAGCTGCCAGAGAGGCTCAAGGCCCTTAGCCCCGCCAAGCCCCCCTACCCCGTCGAACTGAGCCCAGGCCTTGCCCAGCTGACCGCCTCCCTTAGCCGGGGCGCGGTACCATCGGGCCATGAGTAGAACATCGCCGGGTCAGCAACTTCGCCGTCTGATGGATCGGGGCGTCGTCGCCTGCCCGGGCGCCTTCAACGGCCTGGTCGCCCGGGCTGCGGCCCAGGCGGGCTTCGAGGCCTGCTACGTCTCGGGGGGCGCCATCACGGCTGCTTCGGGCGTCCCCGACATCGGACTGCGCGGCCTGGAGCGCTTCGTCAGCGTCGTCCGCGAGGTGGCCACAGCCTCGAGGCTGCCCGTGGTGGCCGACGCCGACACCGGCTTTGGCGAAGCGGAGATGGTCGCGCGGACGGTGTGGGAGTACGGCTGCGCAGGCGCCGCGGCTCTGCACATCGAGGACCAGGTCTTCCCCAAGCGCTGCGGCCACCTCGAAGGCAAGCAGCTCGCGCCGACCGACCGGTTCTGCGAAAAGATCGAGCAGGCGGCCCGGGCGCGCGACGCGCTGGCCCGCGAGCAGGGTCTGGACGGCTTCGTCGTCTGCGCCCGCACGGACGCAGCGGGCGTCGAGGGGCTCGACGCGGCGATCGAGCGGGCCCGGGCGTATGTCGAGGCCGGCGCCGACATGCTCTTTCCCGAGGGGCTCGACAGCGAGGAGGCCTTCGCCCGCTTCGCGGCCGCTGCGCGGTCGATGCCCGGCGCCTCGCCGCGGGGTGGGCCCTACCTGCTGGCCAACATGACCGAGTTCGGCAAGACGCCCATGCTGCCCCTCGACCGCTTCGCGGAGCTGGGCTACGACGTGGTGATCTTCCCCGTCACGACGCTGCGGCTGGCGATGGGCGCGGTGGTCGAGGGCCTGCGCACGCTGCGCGAGCAGGGCTCCGCGGCGACGCTGCTCGACCGCATGCAGACGCGGCAGGCGCTCTACGAGACGCTGGGCTACACTCCGGGCGAGCCGTGGCTCTATCCCGGGCCCGATCCGCGGCGCTGAGACCCTCAGCCAGGGCGGATCGCCAGGCACGCTGCACGCGATCAGGACAACCAGGCAGGAGCAAAGGAGCGCCCCATGGCCAGCGCGCAAGTGGTGGAAGCGAAGAAGGGTCTCGAAGGCGTCGTCGCAGGCGACAGCGCCATCTGCTCCGTCGAGCAGGGGGCGCTCGTCTACCGAGGCTACGACATTCACGACCTGGCCGAGCACGCGACGTTCGAGGAGGTCGCGCACCTGCTGCTCGTCGGCGGCAAGCCCACCCCTGAGCAGGCAGAGGCGTTCAAGAAGGAGCTGGCGCGCGAGCGGACGATTCCAGGTCACGCGGTGGACCTGCTCCGCAAGGCGGCGGGCGAGCCCAACGCGCACCCCATGGACCTGCTGCGCACGACCGTCTCGTACCTGGCCCATTTCGACCCCGACTGCCAGGACAACAGCGCCGAAGCGGAGCTGCGCAAGGCCAAGCGGCTGACGGCCAAGATTCCCACGATCATCGGCCACATGCAGAACATCCTGGACGGCAGGCCCATCGTCGAGCCCGACCCCAGTCTGTCCCACGCCGCCAATCTGCTCTACATGATGAAGGGCGAAAGGCCCAGCGAGGAGGAGGCCCGGATCATCGACGTCTCGCTGATCCTCTACGCCGAGCACGACTTCAACGCCTCGACCTTCACCGCGCGCGTCATAGCCGGCACGCTTGCGGACATGCACGGCGCCGTCACCGGGGCGATCGCGGCGCTGAAGGGTCCGCTGCACGGCGGGGCCAACGAGCAGGCCATGGCCATGCTCAAGGAGATCGGCTCGATCGAGAACGTCGAGCCCTTCATGCGCGACGCCTTCGCCAGGAAGCGCAAGATCATGGGCTTCGGCCACCGGGTCTACAAGCACGGCGACCACCGCGCAGGCATTCTGCACAAGCTGGGCAGGGCCTACGCCGAGAAGCAGGGCCCCGAGGCGCTCAGGTGGTTCGAGATCGGCGAGAAGGTGCAGCGGATCATGGAGGAGGAGAAGGGCATCCATCCCAACGTGGACTTCCCCTGCGGCATGACGTACTTCGTGCTGGGGATACCGGTTCCGCAGTACACGCCCATCTTCGTCGCTGCGCGGATCACGGGCTGGTGCGCCCACATCATGGAGCAGCACGCGGACAACCGCCTCATCAGGCCGCTCAGCCGCTACACCGGTCCGAAAGACCTGTCGTGGTGAACAGGCGCCACAAGCGACAAGAAACGGTCATGCTGCTTCGCTCGTCTGCCTGAGCGCCTCGACGCAGGCGTCGACCAGCGCCTCGCGGGTGATGGGTTTGCTCAGCAGGCCCGTAAAGCCGCACAGCGTCGTCTCTTTCCGCAACGACTGCGCGTCGTGGGCGCTGAGGGCGAGGATGGGCGTCCGAACACCTCGAGCGCGAAGCAGTTTCGTAGCGGAGCGGCCGTCGAGCTCGGGCATCTCCAGATCCATCAGAATCAGATCGAAGCGGCGCTCGCTCACGTGGCGAACCGCCTCCAGACCGTTCTCCACCACCGTCACCTCCGCCCCCGCTGCATGAAGGAAACGGGCCAGCAGACGGTGGATGGCGGCTGTGTCCTCCGCCAGAAGGATCCGCAGCGAAGCGCCGTCGCGCAGCAGGGCGGAGGCCAGACTTGGCGACCCTGCGCAGGGAACCCCCATGTCGCGCAGAAACGCCTCGACACGATCCACGAATCTGCTGTCCTTGAGCAGGGCTGCGTCGAACCCCTTCAAGTCCGCCGACAGCTGCTCGATCGCCTCCGCATCCGAGGTGCACACCGCAACGGGAGTGGCCAGGCGTCCGGGACAGGCGCGCAGCGCCGCCAGCGCAGACGACGCGGGCAAATCGGGCAGCTCCCGACTCACCACGACTGCGCGAGGCGAACGTTCGACGACGATCCGCAGCAGATCGACAACGCCCTCCGCTCGCGCCGCCTCGAGCCCCAGCTCGCTGATTCTCTCGCTGCACGAGCGATACAGCACTGAGGAAGGCTCCGCCACAGCGATCAGCGGGACGCTTCGTGTCGCAGGTGAGTCAGCTGAGGCCTGTTCAGCTGTGTGGGGCATCAGGCGGCGCTCCAGCGCTGCGCCTGCGCCGCAGGCCCAGCGCGACCGCCCCCCCGAAACCCAGAGCCACGGCGCCCGACGGCGCAGGAACGCCGCTGGGCGACGCTACGACGTCGAAGACAACATCGTTGTAGTCAAAATCACTCAATCGGGGGTCGCGTATGTCCTCCACGCCCACGACCGTCCGTTGAATGCCCTGGCGACCAATATGCGTCTTCTGGGCGAAATAGGGAAGGTCCTCGGACCTGTCGGTGCGGAACAGGCTCCCTGTCGGCGCCACGGACACTCCCCGTGTGATGACGTAGGCAAAGTCGAGGACGCTTCCCGCCTTGAAGACGCCCAAGGGGGTTTCGAAGCTTCGTTGCACTTCATGATTGTTGAAGAGGAAGCGGCCCAGATCGCGGTTGTCGGTCGAGGCGGCTCTGCTCACGACGCCTCCCAGACGCGACCCCAGGAAGTACAGCGACCCCGCTGCGCCTGCAGACTGGCTGCGGAACCGCACATGCACCTCGCTGGTGCGCGCAAGTCGCACCGGCTTGCCGACCACGAAACTCGCCTCGGCCATCGGCGCCGCTGATGCCGCCAGCAACGCCGCAAGCGCCAGTTTCCCCTTCGATGTCGATGCAGAACGACTCCAGAGCATGATCGCGCCTCCACGCACGCCCCCGACAGGCGGCCACGGGGGCATCGACTCCCCGCTTCCCGGGAACCATCTGCAGGAACAACGCCTCCCTACGATGCGGGTGGAACGTCGCGTTGGGATCGGCTGCGCCAGGGCGATAACCGCTGAGCGACGTCCATCGCCGCTGCGCCCTGCTGGGCCAGCCGTCCGCAAACAGCGACCGCCGTACACTGCGTCCCCATCCCGTGCCCACGAAGGAGCAGGCATGCCCACCGCCGCGCACACCGAGACGAACCAGCCCCGCAGCGCAGGCCCCATCCATCCGCTCCGCGAACGCGTCGAGCAGCTGGCCCTGACGGAGAAGGAGCTGCTGCTCGGCGGCGGGCTCAAGGCCATCGAGCGCCAGCACGACAAGGGCAGACTCACCGCCCGCGAGCGGATCGAGCAGCTCGTGGACGACCCTGCGTCGTTCCTGGAGCTGGGCCTCTGGGCCGCGTGGGGGATGTACGAGGAGCACGGCGGGGCCCCCGCTGCGGGCGTGATCACAGGCGTGGGGCGCGTGGCCGGCCGCGACGCCATGCTCATCGCCAACGACGCCACCGTCAAGGCCGGCGCCTTCTTCCCCATGACCTGCAAGAAGATCATCCGCGCCCAGATGGTCGCGGAGATGGCGCGTCTTCCCCTGATCTATCTGGTTGATTCTGCGGGCGTCTTTCTGCCGCTGCAGGAGGACGTCTTCCCCGACACGGACGACTTCGGCAGAATCTTCCGCAACAACGCGGTGCTCAGCGCCAAGGGCGTGCCGCAGATCGCAGCGATCATGGGCTACTGCGTCGCAGGCGGCGGCTACCTCCCCGTGCTCTGCGACACGCTGCTGATGACCGAGGGAAGCGGGCTGTACCTGGCGGGGCCCGCCCTGGTCAAGGCCGCCATCGGTCAGGACGTCGACCACGAGGCGCTGGGCGGCGCAAAGATGCACGCAGCCATCAGCGGCACGATCGACTTCCGCGAGCCCGACGACCCCAGCTGCCTTGCGCGCCTGCGGGCGCTGATGGAGGCGGAGCAGGGCGCGGCGCCGACAGCGGAGCCGCCGTATCCGTCAGCTGCCCCGGCCCGCAGCCCCGAGGACGTCTACGACATCCACCGCGACTCGCCCGCGGAGCAGTACGACATGCTCGAGCTGCTCCGCTGCGTCGTCGACGAGGGCTCGCTCCACGAGTACAAGGCGGAGTACGGCGCCTCGATCGTCTGCGCCTATGCGCGAATCGACGGCTGGCCCTGCGGAATCGTGGCCAACCAGCGCACGCTCACCGAGCGCTCCATGCCTGGCGGAAAGGCAGGGCCAGCCAAGAGCGTCAACATGCCCGCGGTCATCTACGACGACTCCGCGGACAAGGCGGCCCGCTTCATCATGGACTGCAACCAGCGCAGGCTGCCACTGGTCTTCGTGCACGACACGACGGGCTTCATGGTCGGCCGCGACAGCGAGCAGGCCGGCATCATCCGCGCAGGCGCCAAGATGGTCAACGCGGTGAGCAACTCGATCGTCCCCAAGATCGCTCTGGTGGTGGGCGGCTCCTACGGCGCGGGCAACTACGCCATGTGCGGCAGAGCGTTCGATCCCTTCCTCACGCTGGCCTGGCCCTGTGCGAAGATCGCGGTGATGGGCGCCCGGCAGGCCACGGGGACGCTGGCCATGATCGAGGAGCGCAGCAGGGAGCGCAAGGGCGAGGCTGTCGACCCGCAGACCCACGAGCAGATCCTCCAGGCCGTCGAAGCCTCGTACAACGAACAGCAGGACGTGCGCCACGCTGCGGCGCGCGGCTGGGTGGACCGGATCATCCGCCCCGAAAACACCCGGAAAGAGCTCGCCCGGGCGCTGTCGCTGACGCAGCGCTGGCCGTACGAGCGGCCCTTCTGCACGGGCGTGCTGCAGGTTTAGGCCCCAGCTTGCGATGTCGGGCTCCGCACACACGCCGCCTCGCCGCTGGACGACGAAACAGCTGGTGGACTGGCTGACGAAGGCGCTGCAGCAGCGGAGCGTGGACTCGCCCCGCCTCGTCGCGGAGCTGCTGGTCGCCCATGCGCTCGGCTGCGAGCGCATGCAGCTCTACCTGCAGCCCGACCGCCCCGCCACGCTGCTGGAGCGAGAGACGCTGCGGCAACTGGCCAAGCGGGCCCTGGCCCACGAACCCGTGCAGTATCTGACGGGCCAGGTCTGGTTCTACTCGCTGCGCTTCAAGGCCGACCGCAGGGCGCTGATCCCCCGGCCCAGCACCGAGACGCTCGTCGACGCGGCGCTGCGCCATGCCACGCTGACGCCTGGCGCCGGCCGCGGTCTGTATGTCGACCTGTGCACGGGAAGCGGCGTCGTGGCCGTCGCGCTGCTCAAGCACCTGCCCCACGCGCGCGTCGTCGCGACCGACATCGACGAGCAGGCGCTGGCGCTTGCCCGGGAGAACGCCCAGCTGCACAACGTGCTCGACCGTCTGGAGCTGCGTCAGGGCGACCTGTACGAGGCTCTGGAGGCGCCCACGCAGGTGCGCAGCGCCCAGGCGATCCTGGCCAATCCCCCCTACATCCCCGACGCGGAGTGGGAGGAGGTCGCAGCGACGGTCAAGGAGCACGAGCCCGCGCAGGCCCTGCGGGGTGGGCCTGAGGGGCTGGACTTCGTCGCGCCCATCATCGAGGGCGCAGCCCAGCGCCTGGCGCCCGGGGGCCTGCTCGCGGTGGAGATCGCCTCCGCCAGCGCCGCCACGGTCGAGGCACTGGCCCAAGCGCAGCCCCAGCTGGCTGACGTGCGCATCGAGCGCGACCTGGAGGGGCTGCCTCGAGTCCTGCTGGCCAGGCGCGTCGCTGCGCCTGCTGGCAGGGTGTAAGGCGTATCCTCGCCCACCCATGCGCCGCAGCCGCAAGCCAGCGCAGTCCAACGGCTTGGCCGCCCACGCCCTGCACTACGCGGCGAGGACGGCTGTCGCTGCGGTGGGGGCCTTCGGCCTGGAGGACGCCTCCGCTACGGTGCGCAGCGCCGCCCGATGGTGGGCCCGATCCTCCTTCAACGCTCAGCGCCACCGTCGCGCCAAGGCCAACATCGCCTGGGCCTTTCCCGAAGCCGACGCTGCGTGGGTGGAGCGCACAGCCGTCGCGTCGTACGAGCACCTGTTCCTGCTCGCTGCGGAGCTGGCGGCGCTGCCCCGACTCATCACGCCCAGCAGGTGGTTCGAGCACGTCGAGCTGGGCGACGTGCGCGAGGGCCTGGAGCTGCTCGCTGAGGGCAGACCCGCAATCCTCATCACCGGCCACTGCGGCTGCTGGGAGGCGCTGGGCTACACCCTGGCGGCGCTGGGCGTGCCGTTGCACGCCCTCTACAGGCCGCTCAATCAGAAGCCGCTGGACGACTGGGTCCGCCGCGTGCGCGCCTCGCGGGGGCTGGCGCTGCTCGACAAGTTTGGCGCCACTGAGCGCATTCCCGCGATCATCGAGCAAGGCGGATGCGTCGGGTTCCTCGCTGACCAGAACGCGGGCGACAGAGGGCTGTTCGTTCCGTTCTTCAACAGGTTGGCTTCGTCGTACAAGTCGATTGGCCTGCTGGCGATGCGTTATGAACTGCCGTTGCTCTGCGGCGCCGCGTTCCGTCTTCCTGCAGCGTCGCGCAAGCGGTTCCGTATCGAGCTGGTGGACGTCATTCTGCCACAGCACTGGAAAGACGCTGACGACCCTCTCTTCTTCATCACGTGCCGCTACCGCTG
This sequence comes from uncultured Phycisphaeraceae bacterium, assembly GCA_964408965.1. Lineage (GTDB taxonomy): Bacteria > Planctomycetota > Phycisphaerae > Phycisphaerales > UBA1924 > CAYPBL01. Next base: position 9,656 of record CAYPBL010000044.1, read on the forward strand.
GGCGATCGAGACCATGGTCCGCATGGCGCCTGAGCAGTACCTGTGGATGCACCGAGCATGGAAGAGCAGGCCCCGCCACGAGCGCCTGGGCAGGCCCTTTCCGCCTGCGCTGCGCCAGAAGCTGGCGTCCCTTCCCTGGATGACGCAGCCGTCGCTGGAGCGCATCATCGAACGCTCGCGCCGCGACGCTGCCCAGTGCGCTGCGCGCTGATCCGCTACGCTTGTTCGGGCGGCCTGTGCGCCGCGCATCGCGTGTGAGACCGTGTCATGCCCCCACCCGCCAGGCAGCTCGTGCTCATGGCCCAACAGGGCGACGGCGCCATGGATGCGCTGGGAACCCGGCGCGACGTCGTGCAGCGACTCAGCCAGTTCAACACCGCCCCTGACGGCTCCGCGACGCAGCCCAATGTGCTCCACGGACCAGGCTTCACCCTCGAGCTGCCCTACGTCGACGATCGCGATCCCGTGACGCAGGCCTTGGTTACGGTGCAGGAGGAGGACATCGCCTGGGCGGTGCTCTCGCGCCTGTGCAAGGCCACAGGGTGGACGCTGCTGGACGTCGACTCGGGCAGAACCTTCTTCAGCCAGTCGACGACCGCTGAGTGAACGCTGCACCTGCCGGCCTCTGCGACGCCTGTCCCGCGGAAGGCGATCGCTCCAGCGTCTCGGGACACACCAGCAGCGCCAGCGGGTGCAGTCCCAGCGCGCCGGCCTTGTGTTCGAGCTCCTGACGACGCGCGCGCGGGAGTCTGGCTGCTCTGCTGAGCCTGCGGAAGGCGCGGTCGGCGTCGAGCGCCGCACGGTGTGGTGGCCGAGCCCTCCGCCGCCTTCGCTGCAGGCGCACCATGAGCAGCGTCGCCGCCGCCAACAGCAGGAGCGCGAGGATCGCCGCTGCAGGAGCCCACGCAACAGCGTGCCCGCTCTGCCCTGGCGCCGTGGCCGCATCACCAGGGGCGGCCTCGATCCAGACCGGCGGCGGAGCGCCCTGCGACCCGAGCACAACCAGCATGCTCACCATCATCGCTCCTCCAGCGCTGTGCACGAACCTGCCACCGCAGCGGACGCAGACGGCGCGCACGCCATCGACGCCAGCAATCTCCGTGCGCAGCGCCTGGCGCGCCGTCGCAGGGCATCGTCGCCCGCAGCGTCCTGGGCGATCTGCGCCACCTCCTGGGCGAAGTCGCTGGCCAACGTTCGTTCGACGACCCAGAGAGCCGAGCGCCGCTGCTCGACAGGCGCGTCAGAACCCAGCATGGCGCGCAGCGTGCGACGCGGCTGGCGCGCCTGTGGCTGTCGCTCCAGCAGCGCCGCGCAGGCGTTGGCCCGCACCCGAGGCGTCCGGTCCGCAAGCCCGCTGCGCAGCGCCTGCGCCGAAACGCCCCGCCTGGCCAGACTCTCCAGCGCATTGGCGCGCACGCGCCCGTCCCAGTGGCTCAACAACCGCTGCAAAGCCGTCGCGCTGGCCTGCGTTCGCAGAAAACCCAGCGCCGACGCCGCTGTCGCCACCAGACGCGTTCCCTCCCCCTTCAGCTGTTCCTGCTGCGTACGAACTCCGTCGGCGCCGCTGGCCAACAGCTGCAACAACTCCAGCTCCACCGACTCCACGATGGCCAGCCTCACCGCCAGACGAATGGCCGTCAGCGAGCCCGCACGGACAGCGCTGCGCAGCTGGGCCAGCGCCTGGTCGCGATCAGCCTCCAGCGCACGCCGGAACGAGGCAGCCTTGGCCCACATCGGCTGGGGACCGTGCAGCGTCCTGGGCGCAGGCGCCCCACAGCACGCCTTGCAGGACAGGACCCGCAGCGAGGCATGAGGCGAACGCGACAACTTCGCTGAGGCCTGCGCGAACGTCGCAGGAGCCCGTGCCAGCAGCGCTCGCGCCGCCGACGCCGCCACCCACGCTTCGTTGTCGAAACAGTAATCCAGCAACGCTGCGCGCGCAGCGTCCGACCACATGGAGCTGTCCATCGCTGAAGCAAGACAGCGCACAGCCAGGCTCCGGGTGTGCGCATCGCGACTGACCAGCGCCTCCGCTGCGACGATCATGCGCCGTCTCTCGGCGCCGAGGAGAAAGAGCCAACGACACGCGTCCGCAGCGACCTGCCCCTGCGTCTGCACAGCCTCCTCGACGGCGCTGCGCAGCCAGTTCTTCCACACCTTGCCGCTGACAGCGCCAAGCCTGCGGCGGCGCTCGGGGTGGAGCAACAGATGCCAGTCCGCAAGCAACGGCGCCAGCTGGGGCAGCGAGGCCTGCATTGGCGTCGCCACGACTTCCGCAGCTGCTCTTCTGACCACGGGCAGCGCAAGCAGCCTCAAGGCCCAGCGCTTCCCCTCCACCCCCTCGAGCGTGCGCACCGCCCGCCGCAACGCCATGTGCCCCGCTTCGTCCTCCGCTGCAAGCCACGCGTGGGCGCGAGGAGCCAGCGCTGGCGGGGCAAGCAGCGCAGCCAACAGCGGCGTGGCCCGGAGCAGGGCTGCGTCGCGCAGCGGCAGCATCGCCACAGCCTGGTCCAACGCCTCCTGACAGGATCGCGGAAGCTCCCGCCACCGTTTCGCCAGCGTCAACACCGTGCGCTCCGCAGCTTCAGCTACGGGAGCGTCCGCTGCGCCCTCCAGCGCCTGTGGAAGCAGCGCGATCAGCCCAGGCGCCGGCGCGTCGAGCGCCACCGACAGCAACCCGAGCGTCACAGAGACGTCCTTGAAGACGTCCAGCCGCTGCGCCAGCGTTTGGAAGGCCCGCCGCAAACCAGCGGCGGTTCGGGCCTCAGCCAGCCACGCCTGCTTCAGCGACGGCTCGATCCTGGGCCACGCGGAAGCCAACCCCGACGCGACACGAACCGCCAACGCCTCGCCCCCCCGCCACAGATCCGCCACAGCCATCGGCGCATACACACGCAATCGCGCCGTCCCAGCCACGGGAAGCGCCGTCTCCCACACCGCCACGCGAAGACGCAGGGGCATTCGCCCGATCCGCTGGGCCATCGCTGTCGCGCTCAGCAGCTCCGCCATCCGCGCCTCCGGCGCCTGGTGTTCGCAGTGGGGTGCAACGTCCAGCCCCGCAGCTCTGTAGACGTGGTGATGCATCGGCTCGGGGGCGGATCTGGCTTGGGTTTCCACAACAACGTCACTACGGCGGTGGAGGAGCTGACATCCGCCTTGTCCTGCTCCCGCCGCTGGATAGAGTGCACCGCAACAGGCGGATCGGGTCGTGTGGAGAGCGTCCAAGACCCGCCGACGCATACGTGCTGTTCCGGACGGAGGGAGCGTCATCGAGTCCGCTGCGCCTCGACCTCGACGGGAGCGCAGCGAGGGAAGGACGGCGCAGGATGAGCCAAATCTTCGAAGAGCCCATCAGCCTCGGCGCGTACCACCTTCTCGCGTATCGGCGTGCGCTGCACCCGGAGCTGTTCACCGTCAAGGCTCGGCGGGTGTACGAGCGGCCCGAGCACGAAGTGGAGGTGTGGGTCATGCCCGGCTCGCACATGCTGCGCCATCAGCGAGGCCAGACGACGGGCGTCGAGCTGCTGACCCATCAGGACAACGGTCTTCCCGAACGAGGCGTGGTGGCGTCGTTCCCCTGCGCCGGGGAAAAGGAGTTCGATCACGCCTTCTCCGATGAGGTGCAGTACTACGCCTCGATCCAGACCGAGGTCCTGCCCCCCAACATCTACGAGGAGACCAGGCGAGAGCTGCTCGAGTTCGCCTTGGAGCACGACGCGCCGAGGCACCTGTGGGAGGATCAGGAAGGCGCCCGCTGCGCGTCGATCGTTCATGTCGAACTGCGCCGAGAGGAAGCGCTGGCGGAAGCCTACCACCTGCTCGGCGCCTCGGGGGTGGTGCTGCGCTCCCAGGCGCTCTTCGAGCTGCGCTCCTGAAGATCGCCCAGGGCGACCGACGCGCAAGCTGCTTCACCGGCCCGCTTCCGCCTCAGCGTTGGCGAGCGGATAGGATGCCGACCGCGCACGCTTTGCCCGTCGGGGGCGACGCTGCGCCGCCAGCCCACGAGCCATCCGCACCGCCATGAGCGACACCGCCCAGACCCCGTCGTTCCGCGAGACGCTCAACCTGCCGCGCACATCGTTCCCGATGCGCGCGAATCTGACGAAGAACGAGCCCGCTTCGCTTGCGCGCTGGACGGACCTGCGACTGTACGAGCAGCTGCGCACAGCCCGGCAGGGGGCGGCTGTCTTCCGCTTTCACGACGGCCCCCCCTACGCCAACGGCTCGCTGCACCTGGGGCACCTGCTCAACCGCACGCTCAAGGACTTCGTCGTCCGCTCGCGGACCATGGCGGGGCTCGACTGCCCGTACGTTCCGGGCTGGGACTGCCATGGCCTGCCCATCGAGCACCGGGTGATGAGCGAGCTGCACAGCTCGGGCGAGCTCGAGCGCATCGCCAGCCTTCCCCCCGACGAGCAGCGGATGACCATCCGCCGCGCCTGCGCAACCTACGCCGAAAAGCACATCGCTCTGCAGAAGGGCCAGATGCAACGGCTGCTGACGCTGGCCGACTACGACCACCCCTACCGCACCATGGACCCCGCCTACGAGGCCGAGACGCTCGAGCTCTTCGCCCAGCTCGTCGAGAAGAACCTCGTCTACCGGGCGCTCAAGAGCGTGCACTGGTCGATCGAGAACCGCACAGCGCTTGCTGAGGCGGAGCTGGAGTACTACGAGCGCGAGGACGAGTCGGTCTACGTCGAGTTCGAGGCGGCGGACAAGGCCGCCCTGGCCCGGGCCTTCGGGCTCGAGGACCTCGACCGCACGCCCACCTTCATGATCTGGACGACCACGCCCTGGACGCTGCCTGCGAACCTGGCCATCGCTGTGCAGCCGCGGGCCGAGTACGCCCTGGTCGAGCTGGCCGGCTCGCTGACCGTCGTCGCTGCGGAGCTCGTCGAGCGCGTCGCCAGCAGGACCGACAGCCAGGCCAGGACGCTGGCGACGTGTCCGGGCGAGCGACTGGTCGGGCTGCGCTACCGCCATCCGCTCTACGACGAGCCAGCTGAGGCGAGGCTGCGCGCCCTGGGGGCGGACCCCAAGGCGCCGCTGTGGACGATCGTCCCCGCGGAGCACGTCACGCTGGAGGACGGAACGGGCCTGGTCCACACCGCTCCGGGCCACGGCCGTGAGGACGAGCTCGTCGGCCGCGCGTGCGGCCTGCCCATCTACTGCCCCGTGCGCGACGACGGCTCGTACGACCGCAGCGTTCCCGAGCATCTGCAGGGCCTGCGCGTCTGGGAGGCCAACGCGAGGATCGTCGAGCTGCTGCGCGACTCGGGCCACCTCCACCACAGCGAGCGCGTCAGGCACTCGTACCCCCACGACTGGCGGGGCAAGTCGCCCGTCATCTTCCGGGCCACGGAGCAGTGGTTCATCCGCGTCGACGGCGACGGCGCCGAGGCGCCCAACCTCCGCAGACTCGGGCTCGAGGCGACGCAGCGGGACATCGAGTTCATCCCCCCCTGGGGAAGGAGCCGTCTGCAGGGCATGCTCGAGTCGCGCCCCGACTGGTGCATCAGCAGGCAGCGGGCCTGGGGGCTGCCCATCCCCGCCTTCGTCGACAGGGAGGGCCGCGTGCTGCTCACCGCAGCCAGCGTCCGGGCCGTGGCCAAGGTGGTCCGCGAGGAGGGCTCCGACGCCTGGTTCACCCGCTCGGCGAGCGAGCTGCTGGCGGGCTACGACGCCGCGAGCGACCCGCAGGCGCCGCAGGGACTGGACCTCGCGTCGCTGGAGAAGACCTACGACATCTTCGACGTCTGGTTCGAGTCGGGCTCGTCCTGGCGGGCGGTGATGCAGCAGCGGGGCTTCGGCTTTCCGTGCGATCTGTACCTGGAGGGCTCCGACCAGCACCGCGGGTGGTTTCAGGTCTCGCTGCTGACCGCTCTTGGCGCCGAGGGCAGGGCGCCCTTCCGGACCCTGCTCACGCACGGCTTCATGGTCGACAAGGACGGCAGGGCCATGTCCAAGAGCCTGGGCAACACGCTCGAGGTGGAGGACCTGCTGCGCGACTTCGGCGCCGACGTCTGCCGCTGGTGGGTCGCGTCGCTGGCCTACGAGAACGACATCAAGGCCGACCGCGAGTTCTTCCAGGCTGCGGGCGAGTCCTACCGCAAGGTGCGCAACACGCTGCGCTTCCTGCTTGGGAACCTCAGCGACTTCACCCCCTCTCCTGCAGGGGAGGACGCCTCGTGCAGCGAGGGCTGCTGCGTGGCGCTGGGCGACTTTCCCCCCACGAGCCCCGACGCCTGGGTTCTCGCTGAGCTGGCAAGGCTCATCCGGACCGTGCGCAGCGCCTACGAGCGCTACGCCTTCCGCGAGGCGCACCAGGCGCTGTACCTCTTCTGCAGCGAGACGCTCAGCGCGGTGTATCTGGCCTCGGTCAAGGACCGTCTCTACTGCGACGCCCCCCAGAGCCCGCGCAGACGGCGCACACAGACGGCTCTGTGGGACCTGGCCGACTGCCTGTGCCGACTGCTTGCGCCGCTGCTGCCCCACACGGCCGACGAAGCCTTCCGCGCGCTGCGCAGCGGGGAGGCGTGTGTGCACCTGGAGCGTCTTCCCGACCCCGAGGCCTTCGCTGACGTTGCGGTCGACGACGCCTGGCCTGCGCTGCTCGCCGCCCGCGACGCCGCCCTGGCTGCGCTGGAGCGCCAGCGCGAAGCGGGAGGCGTGGAGAACCCGCTCGACGCGGGCGTGGTCCTGCCCGACCCCGACGGCGCCCTGTCGCGCTTCGACCCGGTGGACGTCGCGGACCTGCTGGGCGTCAGCCGGGCGCAGCTGGACCGGACGGCGAAGGTCCCCAGCGTGCTGGACCTGCGGGCGGAGCTGCGCTGCGACCGCTGCTGGCGGCGCGACGCGAGCACGACAC
>CAYPBL010000045.1:0-16324 GCA_964408965.1 uncultured Phycisphaeraceae bacterium
CCGACTGCCCGTCCAAGACGGTCAACGGCTCCACCGACGACGGCTTCATCTTCCTGGACGACAACGGCAATGAGATCATGCGCGGCCAGTGGACGCTCGAGGGCCAGCCTGGTCAGGCGGGCGAGAACGACCCGTTCCCCAACGGCGGCATCAAGAACGACTCGCCGCCGTACAACGGCGGTCCTGGCGATCCGCTGCCTGACGGGACGCCCGGCTCGTTCAACGAGGGCTTCCGCAACATCCTGCTGGCGCAGTTCTACATGACGCCGGACATCGGGGCGGACCTGGAGCCGCAGCGCTGGTTCATCGACAACATCACGGTGAGTCAGGACTGCGATCCGATCGGCCCGAGCAACCTCTTCACCCTGCTCGGCAACTTCGGCCAGTTCGGTCCAAGCGCGCTCTTCGACCTGCTGGGCAACTGGAACAACATCCACCCGAGCTGCCAGTGAGACACGCGAGGTCGCTGCTCAGCTGAGCTGATCAGCTGAGCGGACAACCAACGCCAATCCCCAGCCCTGCGGGCCCAGCCCCGCAGGGCTGTTTCGTTGCGCTGCGCAGCGATGTTGTCGCTTGCGTCAACAGCAGTTCATTCGCCCAATATCGACAGTGCGCGCCGCACAAGACGCTGCGGCGCACAGGTCAAGGCGCGCAAGCGTCGCTACTGCGTCGCGCCAAGGTCCGCTGCTGTGAAGATCGCCTCGAACGCGCAGCCCTGCGCCTCGACCGCTTCGCGAGCTCCTTCGAGCCGATCCACCACGCAGAGCGTCGCCACCGGCTGGGCGCCCGCTTCCTTGAGCGTCTGCAGCGCTTCGACGGCCTGGCCGCCGGTGGTGGCTATGTCCTCGAGCAGCACCACCGCGTCGCCTTCCTCGAGGACGCCTTCGATTCGCCTGGCGGTGCCGTAGGTCTTGGCGGCGCTTCGCACGAAGAGCGATGGGATATGCAGCTGAAGCGAAACCGCCGTCGCCAGGGGGACGCCTCCCAGCTCAGCCCCGGCGATCCTGGCGACGCGAACGCCCCCGGACGATCGCTGCTCGATTCGCTGCACCATCGCCGCCAACCGCGAGGCGATCTGCGACAACAGCGACGGGTCCGTGGTGAAGCGGTACTTGTCGATGTAGTACCCGCTGCGTTTGCCGCTTCGAAGGGTGAACTCGCCCCGCAGCAAGGCGGCGTGCGCCAACCGGGCTGCCAAATCGTCTCCAGGCGCGTCGCTCATGCCGCCAACGATAGCAACACGCCAGCGTGGATCTGGAGAGCGTGTGCTGTGCGTTGGTGACGCACAATCGCAGCGTTTGCAGGACGAGACGACAGCGATGAGGATCAGTCCCAGCCTGGGGTCCACCGCTGGCCGTCGTAGCGCCACATGTCGTTGAGGACGCGCTGATCCCCTCGCTGACCGCCTGTGACGCCGCCGAAGATGAGGAAGCCGTGTCCAGGCCTGTACACGCCGCTGAAGTATGCGCGAGGGACAGGGCCTGCAGAAGGCCCGCGCACCCATTCGCCGTCCGCCCAGAACCACGTGTCGTTGAGCTGGGCGCCCCGCCCTGCGCCGCCGAAGAGCACGAGACGATCGTGGTCGGAGTCGTAGGCCAGGGCGAAGATGTGTCGCGCGGGCACTCTGCTGGTGGACAGCTGGGTCCACATCTTGCCGTCGAACTCCCACGCGTCGTTGAGCGCCGCAGTGGTGAAGCCGCCCATGACGACCACTGTGCCTCGCGTGGGGTTGTAGGTCATGGCATGCCCACCGCGGGCATAGGGTCCCTTGGCAGGAATCTCCGTCCAGCCTGCGCCGTCGTAGACCCACAGATCGTCGAGGAACCTTCTGCGGACGTCGCGCCCGCCGAACAGGACCACCTTGCCCTGTCCTGCGTCGTAGGTCATGGCGCTGAGGAACCGCGCAGGAGGCCTTTTGTCGCCCACATCGACAAGCCTCCAGTTCTGACCGTCGAACTCCCACGTGTCGCTTTGCGCGATGTTGCCCTCGCCCCATCCGCCGAAAAGCACCGCCACACTGCGTTTGGCGTCGAAAGCCATGCAGGCGTAGCGAAGGGGCGGAGGACTGACCTCTGTGTCAACCTTTCGCCATCCTGCGTCGCTCCAGATCCACGTGTCGTTGAGCCCATCGCCCAACGACTCTCCGCGACCGCCGAAAAGAATCACCTGGTCGCGGACACTGTCGTACGCCATGGCGTAGCCTGCGCGCGGTGAAGGGGCCTCTTGGGCGCTGGCGACGGCGGTGACGGCGAGAAGCCCCACGCTGGCGACAATCGCGCTGACGCAGCGAGGGCGAAACGCTGTGGCTGTGAACGAGGTTGGCGTCGTCTGCATGTCGTCGACTCCTGGATAACAGCAGGCGGGCTCACGCATGCGAAGGAGCAGCGTCGCAGACCCGCTTCCCGTTTGGTTCTGCGATGCGCAGCGGATCGTAGAGTTCCCGCCTATCGGCCTGTTCGTGACGGATCTGAGACGCAGGCGGAGAGGAAGCGTGGCTCCCAGCCCATCTGGCCAATATTGGCCACTTCGCTGCGGCCACATGACCACATGTAGCCAGGTTGCAGCGCTTGGTCTGCAGCTCCCCCTTGGCAGAGCCCGAAAAGCGGGGGCGATGGAACTGGCGCCGATCTTGCACGTTGCTTTGGTGAAGCTGGCCTGCGGTAGGCCAGCGGCGGCGTGTCGCTGTCCCGGTCAGCGGCTCGCCCTTTCACCCGGAGGCCCGCAGCGGGGCGTGCGAGCGCCGCTGCGGAACGGGGGAGATGGGAGATTGACGACCACGTGCTCAGACTCTCTCCTCGCTGCGCTCTGAGCAACGGCTGCGTCTGGTCCTGAACGCCTCCTTCAGGACCAGGCGCAGCACTTTCCGACCGCCCCAGCCAACCTTGCTGCTTGGTTGGCGAGGGCGGTGACGACATCAGACCACTGCGACGCCGCACCCTGCGGCGAGCGTCTGCGTAAACGGCTCGATCGACTCGCCCGATCGAGCCGTTTTGTTGCGTTCTGCAGAACGACACGCGAACAGCGACAGCCGATGGAGACTTCGCTGCCTCGGCACAGCCCACTGCCCGCTACGTCTGCGACCGTCAGCGGCCTCTCTGCACACTCACGGAGGCCCGGTTGCGCCCCAGTTGCCCAACAGCGTGAACAGGTCGCTCGGCCCGACGGCGCCATCCGCGTCCAAGTCCGGCATGCAGACAGCGATGGGGCCCGTGGGACAACCTCCCCAATTGCCGAGCAGCGCGAACAGATCGCTTGGCCCGACACCGCCGTCGCCGTCGACGTCGCCTGGTGTAAAGGGCGGCGCCAAGGCAACATCGGCGCCGTCCAGCACGTGGTCGTATTGCAGATTGAAGATCGTGAACTGGTCAGCCCACTGCGGGATGAACCACGACCCGTTGACCGTCTGGTCGCCGTCGGCGAAGCTGCCGTCCTTGGTCTCCAACTCCTTCTGGAGCAGAGCGGCGTCACGCCCGGTCACCACGCCGTCTCGACTGAAATCTCCGTAGATTTCGTCGAACCCCACATCGCTGTACGCCAGGAAGCCGCCCGCTTCGAGCGTGGCGTAGCTGTGCCCCAGCACAGCGACGGCTTGCCATTGCGTGACGTCGAGAAAGTCGTCGATGGTCTTGGAGCCCCAGCCCAATGTCATGATGCTGAACGTGTGACTGGAGGACAGCGGCGCGCTGACGATGAGGTCGTTGACCGCTTCCTCGATGCTCGTCTGGTTGGTGATGAAGAAATCGAGGGGCTCGACGGTTGCATCGCCTCGCATCGCAGCGGACCCCGCCTGTCTGAGGGGCACGACGACCGAGACCGTGGTTTCGTTGGCGGCGGCGTCGTGGGAAAACCGCACGTCGACCAGAGGCGTCCACCAGCCCGGCTGCTCAGCGTCGATGCCAAAACCGCTGGCTGCTGCAAAGATCATGACGCGCTCGAAGAACCTTCCCCGCACGATCATGGTCTCGCCCGCTTCGAACCGACCGTCGCCGTCGCCCTGCTCCTGCACAAGCGTTGGCTGCGTTCGGCCGTCAAAGATGAAGGTGAACTCGGCGCCGTCGCGTTCGAACTGTGGAAACGTCCGCAGGTCGCTGTCGAAGTCGTCCGAAGAGCGGGCGAATCTCGTCCAGAACGGCGGGTATCCCGGCGCCGCGTTGTACAGGGCGGTGACTGTGAGATAGCGAAACTTCGCGAGCGTGGTGTCTTCGCCTCCGGTGTCGGGGTCGTGGTCCGCGTCGAGCTCGATGTAGCCGTAGAGCGGATTGTCGGAAAAGGCGGTGGGGTCGAAAGGATCGAACTCCAGCCCTTGCGCGCCGGGCGGTCCAGCCAGCCCCCCCACCACCAGGTCCAGACGCACAAAATTCGCTGTCGCTGAGGGAACGACGGAGCCCGTGAAGAGATCCGTCTGCGGATTCGTGGGCTCCCATCCCATGATGGCCAAAGACCGCAGATCGTGCGGAACCGTGCCGGGAACCAGCGGATCATTTCCCCCAATGTCGACCAGCTTGATTTCCTGATCGCCGACGTCGTCGAACCACCAGGCGACGTTGTTCTGGACGAGCTCGGGGGGACCCGCGTGCGCCCCTGCGCAGAGACAGGCAGCGAACGCGGCGCACGCTGTCTGTGCAGCCTGGGGGAGGAAGCGCCGTCGCCACGTGCTGTTGCGCGTCATCGTTTGCTCACCTCCTTGAGGAATGGCTCCAGCCCCGCCCGTTCGATGCGATACCGGAAGCTGCCTCGGCTGAGACCGAGCAGCCTTGCTGCCTGGGAGATGTTGCCCCGGGTGTGCTCCAAGGCCTGCATGATGAGCGACCGCTCCACCTCTTCGAGGCTGGCCCCGCCCTTGTCGAAATCGACCGACAAGCCATACGCGGCTCCGTCTGTCCGTGTTCCTGGTTGCGCAGCCTTCCCTGGCGTGTCCCGGTCCTGGGCATTATGACGGATTGTTGGCGAAGTGGGGGCGGGAAATCCCAAATCCGCGGGTTCGATCCGCTCGTTGGGGGCCAGAATCGCCGCTCGCTGCAGCGCGTTGACCAGCTCGCGGACGTTGCCTGGCCAATCGTGGGCGAGCAGGGCCTGCTCAGCGGCGGGCGACAGCGTCAGACCCGCTCTGCCGGTCTGCTTGCGAAGCCTTTCCAGCGTGGATCGGGCGATGGGCAGAATGTCCTCCTTGCGCTCCCGCAGGGAAGGGACGCGGATGGTGAAGGCGTTGAGCCTGTAGTAGAGGTCGCGTCGAAAGGCGCCCTCAGCGACGGCCTGCTCCAGATCGCGGTTGGTGGCGGCGACGACGCGAGCCCGCACACGCCGCTCCCGCGATCCTCCCACCCGTCGAAACCGTCCGGTCTCCACGACGAGCAACAGCTTGGCCTGGAGCTCGAGCGGCGCCTCGGCGATCTCGTCGAGGACGATGACGCCTTCCGAGGCGATTTCGAAGAGGCCCTCGCGTGCCTGCCGGGCGTCGGTGAAGGCGCCTCGCTCGTGGCCGAACAACTCGCTCTCGATCAGCTGGGCGGGCAGCGCGGAGCAGTTGACGTGCACGAACGGAGGCTCGACCGCGGCGCCTGCGGAGGCGGTCTCGTGGATGCGTCTGGCCAAGACGTTCTTGCCTGCGCCCGTTTCGCCGACGATGAGCACCGTTGGAGGCGGCGCGGGCTCGTCGCCCTGGGGAAGGGGCAGCTTGGCCAGTCGATCCGCCATGCGCACAGCCTGACGCCACGCGTCGCTGACGCCTGCGACGGCTGCGGCGCCGGTGGTCGCGACCCGCTGCAATCTGTCGTAGACAGCGAGTCTGCGGCGGTCGCGCCGCCTCTCCAGCGCCCGCTGCACGACCACAGCCAACTCTTCCAGGCTCAGCGGTTTGAGCAGATACTCGTCGGCGCCCGCCTTCATCGCCCGCACTGCGCTGTCGATCGAGCCATAGGCTGTGATGACGACGACGACGGCGTCGCTGCCCTCGGCTCTCGCCTGCTCCACTACGCTGACGCCGTCGGCGTCCCCGAGATTGATGTCGACGATGAGGACGTCGAAGTCGCTGCGGTCCAGGGCGTTGCGCGCCTGCTCGAGTGTGGCGGCCTCGACGACGTCGTGCCCCTCCTTGGCCAAGGAGCGCGCGATGGACAGCCTGACGTTTTCTTCGTCCTCGATGACGAGCGTGCGAATCATGCTGAGCCCGCTGCGCCGTCTTGTTCGCGAGCGTCCCGCTGCGGAGACGGGCCGTTCACGGGCAATCGTATTGTGAACGCTGCTCCACGGGTCCGCTCTGGTGCGCCTGGGGGGTCGAGCTGCAGGTCGCCGCCATGGGCCCGCACAATCTGCAGAGCCATTGCAAGCCCTACCCCGCTGCCTGAGGCCTTGGTGGTGAAGCCGTGCTCGAAGATGCGGTCCCGGACATGCTCGGGAACGCCCGGGCCGTCGTCCTCGACGCGAATCCACCAGACGGAGCCGTCCTGCCCCGCCACGCAGCGGACCTCCCCTCCGGGCGGCGAGGCGTCGAGAGCGTTCGTCAACAAGGACTCCAGAACATGCTCGAGCCTGGCGGGATCGAAGCGAGCCTTCGCTGGGGCGTCGGCGGCGTCGAGCACAATGCGCACCTGACGGGTGTTGGCGGAGCTCTGGCGGGCCTTGACGACGGCTTCGAGCCAGGGCGCCACCTCGACCAGCGGCGTCGGTTGCGAGGAGGTGGAGCGGAGCATTTCGCGCAACCACCCGTCGAAACGGTCCACGGTGTCGATGATGCGGCTCTGGCGGTCGGCCAGCTCCGTGTCGCCGTTGAGTTCGGCGCGGGTGAGCTCCGCCAGGGCGCGAATGCCTGCCAGTGGATTGCGAATGTTGTGGGCGACGGCGCGGCTCATCTCGCCCAAGGCGGCGAGCTTGGCTTGACGGGCCCGAGCCTCCTGCATCTCGAGGACCAGGCCCGCCATGCGGTTGACCTCGGCGCCCAGGGCCGCCACCTCGTCCTTCCCCTCCACCGGCACGCGATGGGTGAAGTCGCCCTCGCCCAGGCGTCGGGCGGCTTCGCGCAGCTGCCCGACCGGAGTGACGATCCACTTGTCCAGATAGCGGAGCACCAGATAGCCGATGACGGCTGCAGCGAGAAGCTCGAGCGCCAGAGCCAGCAACAGCGCAGCCCGGAGCGATGCGGAAAACTCCGCAGCGGCCTGCGACTGCTCGTCGACCCGAGCGCGCAACCTCTGGACAAACTGGGTCAACTCCGCGTCCGTCTGCTCGATCCGGGCGGCGGGCGCCTCCCCTGTGCGCAGCGTCGCTTCGGACAGCTGGAACAACGTCTGCACCTTCTGAGGCAGCGAGGTGATCAGCGCGTCGTCGAACCCTTGTCCAGCGTCGCCCGCCTCCACCGCCTGGAGCGTCTCGACGGCGTCGTTCGCCCGCTTCGCGAGTCGACGCAGCTTCACCACGGCGGCTGTGGCGTCGCTCTTGGCGGCGCCGCTGCGCAAGAGCTCCCGGCGTTGCTGCAGCGCCAGGTCCAGCTCATGCAGCGCCGAGAGCGAGCGCACAGCGTCGCGAAACGGCGATTCCAGCGTCTGCGACAGCAGCGCAAAGGCGCCTATCGCTGTCCCGACGATGGCGACGATGGCCACGGCCATCACCGCCAACAGCAGTGAAAACTTCGCCCGAAGGGTCATCCAGCGGGATTCTAGGGCTTGGCTGTGTACCCCCACTTCCAGCCCGGCTCGCGCAGCGGGTGCGATGTGCGCTTGACCTGGCCGCCGACGAAGGCCACGTGCATCGTGTTCGAATGCCTCATGGCGGGGAACCATCGCAACCCGTTGAAGAAGATGTAGTCAGGGGGCGCTCCTGGGCGTTGCGGCAAGGGGGGGGCGGAGAACTCCGCAAACTGCCTCTGCCTTCTGGCCTGCTCTCCTTCAGCGTCCCACACCAGCGGAACGGCGCCTTCGTCCAGCAGATCGAACGAGGGCGCCAGCTCTGTGATGCGGGGCCTGCCGAAACGGTCGATCCGGGCGCCCAGCGCCAGCCTGGCGTTGAAGGTGTAGGAGACCGCCTGGGGGGTGGCGATGGCGCCTTGTCCTGCGGAGGCGTTGCGACGGAAGACGAACTCCCGCTGCTCCACTTCGGGACAGCGCAACGGCTCGAGGGCGGGCTCGGTGTTGGGGACCCTCGCTTCACGGTTGTCCTCGCCCCAGCCCCAGAACTCGTCGATCTTGTACTTGGCTTCCTGGAAGGTGGCGACGTGAAAGCGCTCGCGAGGCAACGTCTTGTCGTTCCCCCGCACGGTGCGCATCGACGGGTCGCCGAAGACGATGAAGTCGAAGGCGAGATCGCGCAGTTTGGCCTGACATTTGAACGCGCGGGCCGACGCCAATGCGTTGCGCAGACTCGCGGAGGTCAAGGCGATCAGGAGCGCAATGATCCCGAGGGAGATCAGAATCTCGATGAGTGTGAAGCCCGCCTGACGCGGACGCAAGGGCTGCGCACACACAAGGCAGGCTCGGGGCGCCTCTCCCAGCCTGAATACGCCGCGTGCGCATGCGGCGGATCGGGTCTTTCGCCCTTTCTCGCCCAGGGCTACTCTCCCGTTGCGCTGCGCAGCTCTTCTCCGCGGGCGTCTTTCGCACAGCCGCGGGCTGCTCAGCGACATTGCAAGTGTACCACGATCGCCCCGGCGGCGCAGGAAAATCTTCCAAACAGACGAAAAAAACCTGCCCGCACGCAGCGGGGGCGGAGGGGGCTCGGCGTGCAGCTCCGCTTCTCCCCCTTACTTCGGTGGAGACGCGGTCCTCTTGGCGAGGCGCGCCAGGAGGGTGGCCAGATCGGCGCGAATCCGCTCCTGGAGGCGGGGATCGTCCGCAGCGAGCTGCTTGGCCCGCAGCAGAGCAGCAGCGGCTTGTTCAAGATCGTCCAGCGACTGCGCCGCTTGGGCGACGAGCAGATGGGCCTGGACGAGGTCCGGGTCGATATACAGCGCTTGTCTTGCCCGGGCCAGGGCCTCCTCGGGCGCGCCCCGAGCCAGCTCGACGCGAGCCAGGG
Organism: uncultured Phycisphaeraceae bacterium; assembly: GCA_964408965.1. GTDB lineage: Bacteria > Planctomycetota > Phycisphaerae > Phycisphaerales > UBA1924 > CAYPBL01. The sequence goes on from CAYPBL010000045.1 coordinate 9,004, forward strand.
CCAGCAGCGCCCCGGGCTCGTCCGGCGCGTTGCGGACAGCGTCCTGGAGGGCCCGCTGCGCCTCGTCAAGCCTGCCCGCGCGAGCCAGCGCCTCCCCCAGCAGCGCCGCTGCGTCCGGATCGCCGGGATCACGACGGCGCGCCTGCTCCAGAGCGGCGATCGCTGCCTCGACATCGCCTGCGCGCAGCGACAGCGCTCCCAGCGAAACGAGCGGCAGCGCAGCAGCCGGCCTGGCCTGCGCCAGCGCCTGCAGACGGCGGCGGGCCTCTGCGACGCGGCCGTCCTCCCAGTCCATCACCGCCAGATTCACGCTGGCGCGCAACTCGTCGGGCCTGACGCGAAGAGCTTCCTGGTAGTGCAGCCTGGCCTGCGCGCGCAGTTCGCTCCGCTGCTGCTCCGACGCAGCCCGCTGCGCCAGAGCCTCGTACGTCAGCGCCAGGTTCACGTGCGCCCGCCAATCGTCGGGATTCTCCTGGACGGCTTGGCGGAAGGCGTGCAGCGCCTGGTCGTAGGCTCGGTTGTTGTAGAAGTAGACGCCCTGATTGAAGGCGGTGCGGACAGGCGTGACGCCCTTCCCTCCTCCCAGGCTGCAGCCTGCCAGCGCCAGGCTCCCCAGCAGCAGCGTCGCCACAGCGGCGGCGTCACGGGCCTTCATCGTTCTCGTCCCGCTGTTGATAGGGCCTGGCCCTGCCTGTGGTGCGCAGCCCCTGGGCGTCCAGCGGCGGGGCGTCGAGCAGCCTGTCGTTGTCGCCAAAGAGCAGCACCGCAGGATTGGCTCGAATCTTGCGCATGGCCAGCTCAGCCTCCCACATGGTCCGACGCAGACGCCTGAGCGATTCGAGCAGGTCAGGCTGCGCGCTCGCCACCGTAGTGTGGGTCTGGGTCAGCAGGGCCTGGGCTTGGCGGGCGACATCGTCGATCCTGCTCTGCAGGGTCTTGGCGGCGGCGTCCGCGTCCTCCAGAAGGGCTTGCACCCGGGGGGAGGCATCGTCGATGGCGCCGCGGGCGGAGGCTGTCGCGTCGCGGGCCTCCGCGACCAGGGCTCGCCCGTCCTGCAGGAACTGTTCCGCTTCCTTGAGCGTGGTGTCCAGCAGCCTGGTCCGCAGCGTGGTGATGGAGTCGTCAGCGTTGCGGAGCAGGGCGTTGAGCGGCTGCACAATGCGGGCGTAGAGCGCGCCTTCGTCCTCCTGGACGAAACGCTCCAGCCCCTGGACGAAGTTGCGGGCGCTGACGATGGTCTGCGACAGCGCGTCGAAGTTCTCGACCGTGGCGATGCGGTCGTCGATCTTCCCGAGCACGGAGCGCACACGCCGAATCGCTGGCGCCAGCTCCGCAATGGCTTCGTTGATGCCTGCGGGATTTTCCGCCTGAAGGGCGAGGGGCTGCTGCACGGCCTGCCTGATCAACGGCGGAGCGGATCGCGTCCAGTAGCCTGGATCGAGCAGAAGAATGGACTCCCCCAGCAGGCCGTCCTGCCCCACACGGACCCGCGCGGTGGCGGGATCCAGCCTCAGCGTGGCGTCGCGCAGCAGAAAGTGCACCTCGACCGCCGCTGTCAGCGCGCCCGCTGGTGGAGGAGAGGCCCCTGCGTCGAGCAGCTCCGCCCGGCGCCGTCGCTGTGCGTCGGTCATGGGAGCCTCGACGAGCCTGATGGAGCGCACTTCGCCCACCTTGCGGCCAGCGGCCCAGACGGGAGCTCCCACCATGAGCCCCTGCACATCGGTGAACTGGGCGACGCACTCGACAGGCCTTGCCTGCAGGAAGCTCAGGGGGCTGACTCCGCCTGCGCGGAACGCGAACCAGGCCAACAACGCCGCCGCGGCCAGGACGAAGGCCCCCGAGACGATCTCGCTTCGTCTGTAGCTTTGTCCCAGCGCCATGGCTGCTCCTGTGCGCCCGCGCCGGCGTGCGCTTCAGCTTTGAGCTTACCCAAGAGGCGCGACCATCGCCTCGGGCGCCACGCTGAACGTTAGAGGAGTAGATCCTGGAGGAACTGCTCCTCGTCGTCGACGCTGACCTCGGGCCCCTCGACGAGCCCCTCGCGAAACTGCTTGACGCGGGGGTCGTCCGACCGCTCCAGCTCCTCCAGCGAGCCGTCCAGAATCACGCGGCCCTCGTGCAGCATGACGACGTGGTCGGCGATTCTGCGGACGGACTCGAGCTCGTGCGTGACGACGACGTTCGTCACGCCCACGGTCTGCTTGAGCCTGGTGATGAGCAGGTCGAGCTTGGTGGTGGAGATGGGATCGAGGCCCGCGGAAGGCTCGTCGTAGAAGAGAATCCTGGGGTCCAGCGCCAGAGCCCGCGCCACGGCGGCCCGTTTCTTCATCCCGCCCGAAAGCTGGCTGGGCAGCTTGTCCGCAGCCTGCAGCAGGTCCACCTGGTGCAGCTTGATCTTGACGACCGTCTCGATCATGTCCATGGGCAGGGTGGTGTGGTACTCCAACGGCAGGGCGACATTCTCCGCCACGGTCAGGGAGTTGAGCAGGGCGGACCCCTGAAACGTCACGCCGAACTTGCGGCGGATTCTGGCCCGCGCCTTGGGGGGCGCACAGCAGATGTGCTCCCCCTCGATCAGCGCATGGCCCGAGTCGGGTGTGAGCACGCCGATCATGACCTTCAGCAGGGTGCTCTTTCCGCCTCCTGATCCCCCGAGAATGCACAGCGTCTCCCCGCGGCGCACCTGGAACGACACGCCCTTGAGGACCTCGTTGGAGCCGAAGGAGACGCGCACGTCCTGCACCTGAATGACGGCGTCCCGGCTCTGCGAGGAGTCCGCGTCATGAGCGAGCTGCTGGTCCTGCTCCGCTGTGCGCTGCGCTGCGCCGTCGGTGGCGGGATCATCGCCCATCGGTCACATCTCCAGCACATAGTTGATCAAGAAGGCGGTGAGGATCGCGTCGGCGGCGACGATCACGACGATGCAGGTGACGACGGAGACCATGATGTTGCGGCCAAGGCCCATGGGGCCTCCCGTCGTGGTCAGGCCGTAGTGACAGCTGATGACCGCGATGAGCAGGCCGAAAACCACCGCCTTGAGCAGGCCGCCGAAAATGTCGTCCACGGTGAGATAGTCGAAAGTGGTGGTCAAATAGGCTGCGGGGGTGATGCTGTAGGAGACGAAAGCGACGATGCCCCCTCCCAGCATGCCCACGAGATAGGCGAACACCACAAGACAGGGCGTCATGACGAGCATGCTCACGAGCCTGGGGGAGACGAGATACTCGACAGGGGAGATGGACATCGTCTCCAAGGCCAGAATCTCCTCGTTGATGGTCATCGACCCGAGCACCGCGGTGTAGGAGGCGCCGACGCGTCCTATGAGGACGATCGCTGTCATGAGAGGCCCCAGCGCTCGCGTCATGGACAAGGCCACCAGCCCCGGGACCTCGGAGATCTGCCCGAACTCCTGTATGACGTCGCCCGTCTGGAGAACCAGGATGGCGCCCGTGAGCAGCGCCACGAGCGAGACGATGGGGGCGGAACGGGCGCCGACGTTCATCATCAGCGGGAAGAGCTGTTTGCGGGCTGTCCCTCGCCGCAGCAGCGGCGCCGTCACCGCCCCAACGAGAGCTTCGAGCAAGAGCCGCCAGACCGCGCCGACACGGGCGGTGACGCCCAGCAGGCTTCGAAACAATCCCAGGACGGCTCGGCCCATCTCGGCCACGACCGCCAGAGCGAATCGCGCAGGATTGTGCAAAGCGGCTGGCATGCCCACGGCATGCTAGCGGAGGGAGGAGCCATCCCCTTCGGAGGCGTTTTCCGCAGCGGCGTCATTGGGCGGGTCGGCGCCGTCGCGGCCAGCGGAGGGCGACGCAGCGTCGGAAGGCTCGATGTTGAAGACGCGATCCAGCTGCGCGAGCCTGAGCACCGACATCGTCTGCTCGCTGGGGTGGATGAGGGCGAAGAAGCCATGGCGACGACGGGCCTCCTTGAGGCCCTGCACGAGGGCGGCGACGCCGCTGGAGTCGATGTAGGAGACGTTGCGCAGGTCGACTGCGACGCGAGGGGATCGGCGCAGCGCCCGCTCCAGCTCTCGCCACAGACGAGGGGCCACCTCCATGTCCACCTCGCCCTCCACTTCGAGCACCAGACGGTCGCCTTCATCGCGCTGACGCACCTGCACCGTCATCCGAACCCCACACTCCCTCTGCCCAGACGACGCCCGCTGGACGTTCGTCGCAAGCGGCTGATCCTATGGCGCAGCTGTTGCAGCGACGGGCGCGGCGCAGCGCTGCGCCAGCTCCTGCATGTCCCTGGCCATGTGCGTGCGCAGCCTTCCCATGAAGAACCGCCCCAGCGGCGCCATGAGCCTGGCGGCCAGCGACCGAGGCTCGATCCGCATCGTCTGCTCCACGCGCGTCAGGCCGCCTCCCTGCATCTCGAAGGTGAACGTCGAGGTCCACCTGCTGTGGCACGAATCGCACACGACAGCGTATGAGCGCCGAGGCTCGCAGGAGACCACCTCCAGCTCCTCCGTCGCCTTGCGGCCGAACATGACCCGGGTCTCGCGCCAGCGGAACCCCTTACCAAAGGGGCCAGGCGTGAGAATCTCCACGCCTTCGATTGCACTGACGCGTTCCGGGGCGCGGGCGATGTCGGTGAAGACCTCCCAGACGCGCTCCAGCGGCGCCTGCACGTCGATCGCTGTTCTGCAGCGCACTGCTGGCTCCTTCCTGCCCGCCCGGTCTTGACGCCTGCGCGCCCTACGCGTCCTGCTGCGGAGCAACCGCAGGAGCGCCTGGCGCGTGGCGCGTCTGGACGGTTTCGTGAAGGCGCCTGGCTGCGTCAACGTCGGCCAGGTCGCTGTGGCAGGCGGGCTTGCGGCCGACCGCTGCGCCGACGGCGCGGCGGGTCTTCGTCGCCAAGCGATGGAGCTCCTCCGGCGACAGGTAGCCTCGCTGCTTGAGAATCTCCTGCTGCTCGAGCGTCAGGGCTGCGGAGCGCGCGGGGGCGCCCTTCGTCGAGCCGTCGCGCCCGCCCAGCCGCTGGTACGCCTCGTCCTTCCCTGAGGCGAAGGCCTGGATCTCCTTGCTGATGCGCACCGAGCACCAGTCGTGCCCGCACATGGCGCAGAAGTCCGTGTCCACGTCCAGGTCTTCGTCGTGCAGGGCCCGGGCGTAGTCGGGGTCGAAGGAGAGCTCGAAGTGCTTCTCCCAGTTCAGCGCCGCCCGGGCCTTGGTCAGGGCGTCGTCGCGGTCGCGCGAGCCGGGAATGCCCAAAGCCACGTCCGCTGCGTGGGCGGCGATCCTGTAGGCCACGCACCCCTGCTTCACGTCGTCCTTCTTCGGCAGACCCAGATGCTCCTTGGGCGTCACGTAGCAGAGCATCGCGGCGCCGTGGTAGGCGGCGGCGGTGGCGCCTATCGCGCTGGTGATGTGGTCGTAGCCCGGGAACATGTCCGTCACCAGCGGGCCCAGCACGTAGAACGGCGCCCCGTGGCAGAGCCTCCGCTGCAGCTTCATGTTGTACTCGATCTGGTCGAAGGGGACGTGGCCCGGACCTTCGACCATGACCTGCACGCCGTGGCGCCAGGCCCGCTCGGTCAGCTCGCCAAGCGTCGCCAGCTCGCGCAGCTGCGCCTCGTCCGTCGCGTCGGCCAGGCCCCCGGGACGCAGACCGTCGCCTATCGAAAAGGAGACGTCGCGGGCGCGGAGGATCCGGCAGATGTCGTCCCACAGCTCGTACATGGGGTTCTCGCGGCCCTTGTCGAGCATCCACTTGGCCAGCAGCGACCCGCCGCGAGAGACGATCCCGATGAGCCTGTCACGAACGAAGGGAAGATGCGCCCGGCGCACGCCCGCGTGGACGGTGAAGTAGTCCACCCCCTGCTCGGCCTGGTGTTCGAGGGTCTCGAGGATGACGCGCTCGTCGAGGTCCTCGAGCCTTCGGCCCACGATCATCGAGTAGATCGGCACCGTGCCGATGGGGACGGGGCTGTGCCTGACGAAGGCCTCGCGGCAGGCGTCCAGGTCGCCGCCGGTGGACAGGTCCATGACGGTGTCGGCGCCCCAGCGCAGCGCCCAGTCGAGCTTCTCCAGCTCCTCCTCCACGCTCGAGGAGACGGGGGAGGCCCCCATGTTGGCGTTGATCTTCGTGCGCGCAGCCCGGGAGATGCACATCGGGTCCAGGCGGTGGGCCAGGTGCGCGGTGTTGGCGGGGATGATCATCCTGCCCGCAGCGACCTCGTCGCGCACCTGCTCGGGGCTGAGAAAGCCCTCGCGCTGCGCCACGCGGCGCATGGGATCGGTCACGACGCCGAGCCTGGCCCACTCCAGCTGCGTCACGGGCGCAAAGCCCGCAGGGAAACGCACCCGCAGCGTCGCCCCCTGCGCGGTGGTGAAGACCGCTTCGCCGCGGTCCAGCCACAGCGCATCGGGCTGCGGCGCAGCGGACTCGACCGACCAGCCATCGGGCAGAAAGTCCCACGCGGTGCGGTCGCTGGGAGGGGGCATCCCCGGCGCATCGGGCGAGGAGAACATGCGCGGCCCGCCGATGTCGGCGGCGAGGGCGAAGGAGCCGGGCGACGTTCCCTCGCGGAGGCTGGACGGGTTGTGGGCGCCGTGCAGGGGCAGCGTCCACGGCGAGGGGCTGCACTCGTGGGCACCGTTGGCTGCTGGGTGTGACTGGGCTGGCATCGCGTTCCCTCCGCCGGCATGATCCGGATCAGGTTCGACGGGTGCGTCTCAGCCCCGGACGCCCAAGCGGCCCGAGGCGCCCCGCGCGATCGAGGGGACTATACCCGCAACGCCGCCAACGCCTTCAGCCCAGGGGAGGGAGCGCCGCGCCGTCAACCCTGGCGCAGGACGTACTCGACGCCCCGCTCGCGCTGCTGCCGCAACAGCTGCTCGACAATCCCTGGCGTATCCGCCAACGCTTCGGGCGGATGCACCCCCGCCTCGCTGATCGCGCCCGAGGCGAGCAGGCGGGCGACGACAGCTGCGGGAAAGGCTGTCGTGCGGGCCATCGAGGTCGTCCGCGAGACGGGGTCGTATTCGTCGTCGAGCTCCCAGACGACCTGTGCGGGCGAACCGTCGCGGCGGCCCTGCGCCGTGACGCGAAAGAGCGTCAGGTCGGCTTCGCCCTCCTCGTAGCGCCAGGCGGGAAGGACGATCGCCGCTGTGGCGTCCAGTGGACGGATCGATCCGCCGTTTGGCAGCGCGACGGGCTCGGTGGAGAAAAACCCCGCGTCGCGCAGAAACCGCATCAGCGGCGTGTGCTCGCAGTGCCGCAGCGTCAGCTCGCGCATGTTCGGGGCAAGGCCGCTGCCGGCCAGCGAGCGCAGGCCGTCGGTCAGAAAGCAGGAAAAGACGCCGCGGCC
>CAYPBL010000046.1:0-15463 GCA_964408965.1 uncultured Phycisphaeraceae bacterium
CGCCGCCGTTGAACTGCGCGGAGTTGTCCTTGACGGTCGAGCTGTCGCCCGTCTTGACGCCCCCTGCGCCGTTGGCGCTGGCGGTGCTTCCCAGCACGGTCGAGCCCACGCCCGTCAGCACGCCCAGGTCCGTGTTGCTGTTGGCGGCGCACCGTTCGATCGAGGCGTAGTCGCTGACGTTGAAGCCGTTGCTGAGGTTGCCAAAGGCGGTGCAGCCTGTGAGGACGCAGTATTGCCCCGCCGCGAAGCCGTCGCCGCTGTTGAAGGACGCGGTGCAGCGCGTGATCGTCGAGCCTGACCCCGCGACCAGCCCCTCAGCGGCGTTGTCCTTGGCCAGACAGTTTTCGACGACGGCGCCGTCGCCGACACGAATCCCCGCCATGCCGTTGCCCGCCGCAGTGACGTTGCGCACCTCGGCGCGGTCCGCGTTGTTCAGCGTCAGCCCGTCGAGGCCCCAGTCGCGCGCCGCTCCGTTGAAGATCCGCACGCTCTGCGTCGGGGCGTTCACGACGACGCCGCTGAACGAGCCCACGACGCCCTGGAGCGTGAAGCCGTTGAGGTCCAGCGTCACGTTCGGCGCAGTGATCTCGATCCCGAACTTGAGCCGTTCGCCAACAACATCCCCAAGCAGGTAGTACGACCCGGACTGGGTGATCTTGAAGACCGAGTCCGCGTCGCCCGGCGTGTTGTCGGCGCTGACCGCGATGCGGGGCTCGACCTCGGTGAGCGTCTTGTGCGTCGGCGCGATGGGCCCTGCGGGGGGATTCAGGGGGCCCGCCAGCGCCTGTGCGCCCGTCGTCGCCGCCACAACAGCAGCCATGCTCCAACGACCGTTCATGGTGTGTCTCCTCATGTGCCGGCGCCGCACGTTCATGGCTCGGACTCACTGCGGCGCAGCCAAACCCCGAACATGCTGGGGCGGCCTGCCCCTCCGCTCCAGCATGAACAACCATGCTGCACGGCTGGGACGCAGGCAAGCGGAACGTCGCAACATGACGATCATTCCAGCGTTCCTGCGGTCGCCGCTGGCGAGATACGCGGAATGTTCCGCTGAGGCAGGCAGCGGAGCGGACGTTCTCGCTGGCGAAGGGCGCCGCCCCGCCCGCGAGGCGTCCGGAAACCGCAGCTCGACAGCGTCGGCTGGCCGCTAGACTCCGCCAGCGATGCCCTCATCCGCGGCCCATCGCGAGCGCGTCGCCCGCGCCCTGGGCGGCCAGCCCGTGTGCGTGACAGGCGGCGCGGGCTTCATCGGCAGGCGTCTGACGCAGGCCCTGCTCGACGTCGGCGCGCAGGTGACGGTCATCGACGACCTCTCGACGGGCGACGGCGACGCGCTGACAGCCCTGCTCGAGCAGGCGGGGGAGCAGCTGCGCTTCGTCTACGCCTCCATTCTCGATCCGCAGGCCCTGGCGGAGGCGGTGACGGGCGCCCGCGTCGTCTTCCACCTGGCCGCTGAGGTCTCGGTTCCCGCGTCGATCGAGACGCCCGAGCGCTGCTTCGCCGTCAACGCGATGGGCAGCGTGCGCGTGGCTGAGGCGGCGCGCAACGCAGGCGCCAACCGCTGGGTCGTCGCGGCTTCGTGCAGCGCCTACGGCCTTGGGGCGCCGCCCAACGTCGAGTCCGACGCCCCCCAGCCGCTCTCGCCCTACGCAGCGAGCAAGCTGGCTGCGGAGCACGTCGTCACCGCCTGGGCGCACTCCTGCAGTCTGCCCGGCGCCGCCCTGCGGCTGTTCAACGTCTACGGGCCGGGACAGAAGGCCGGCGGGCCCTACGCCGCGGTCGTCCCAGCCTTTGCGGAGAAGATCAAGGCGGGCAAGCCGCCGGTGATCTACGGCGACGGCGAGCAGACGCGCGACTTCGTCTTCGTCGACGACGTGGTCGGCGCCTTCCTTCAGGCGGCGAGCGTGGAGCGGCCGCCGCAGGGCGAAGTGATCAACATCGGCTCAGGCAGACAGATCAGCGTCAACGAGTTGGCCCGCGTCATGCTCGCCGTTGCGGGGCGCAGCGATCTTGCGCCCGCGCACGAGCGGGCCCGCGAGGGCGAGGTGCGCGCCTCCTGCGCGGACAACGGCTTGGCCCGCCGACTGCTGGGCTGGGCGCCCGCGGTCTCCTTCGAAGAGGGCGTCAGGCGGGTGCTCCAGGCATGGGGACTGGCTTCGACGCAGGACGATCCGCCTCCCCCCGCCGCTCACTCCTCGGCCCACTCCTCGTCGTCCTCCTCCTCGTCGTAGTCCTCGTCCTCCCAGTCGTCTTCGTCCTCCTCGTCGTCCCACGCCTCGTCGTCGCCTTCCTCCTCTTCCTCCCACGCTTCGTCATCCTCGTCCTCGTCGTCTTCGTCGAGGTCCTCGTCCTCCCAGTCGTCCTCGTCCTCCTCTTCGTCGTCGTCGGTGATGAAGTCATCGAAGTCGAGGTCCTCGTCCTCGTCGTCAAGCAGCGCGACGACGTCCTCTCGCTTCTGGATCGGAGCGTCGTCGACAGTGGAGGATTCCATGGGATTTTCCGCAGTCAACGTCGATGTGGGCATTGCAGCAGCCTCCCGATCGTTCGCGCCGGGGGCGCCCCCCGGCGCGGGCGTGGAAAGGTTGCCAACTTCGCGCGGCGCCTGCAACGCCTCCTGCGCAGGAGCGGCGGAGGAGGCGTCCTCCTGGGCCTGCGCCTTCATCGCCTCCCACTCCTCTCTGCTCATGAGCACCTCGCGGGCGACGGTGCCCTTGTAGGAGCCGATGATGCCGGCCTCGCCCATCAGGTCGATGAGCCTGGAGGCTCGGGTGTAGCCGATGGCCAGCCTGCGCTGCAGCAGGGAGACCGACCCCCGCTTGGTCTCGAGCACGATCTCGACGGCCTTGTCGAAGAGCGGGTCCTCCTGTGCCGCCGCCAGGCCGTCGCGCTCCTCTTCCGCGGAACCGCCCCGCAGCTGCACCAGCTGCCGCTCGTAGGAGGGCGCCGCCACCTCGCGCAGGAAGCGCACCACCTTGCGGGCCTCGTGGTCCTCGACCAGCGCCCCCTGGGCGCGGGTGAGCTTGTGCGAGCGGGCCGAGAGGAAGAGCATGTCGCCCTGGCCCAGCAGCAGTTCGCCGCCCTTCTGGTCCAGCACGATTCTGCTGTCCATGCCCGAGGCGACCTTGAAGCAGATGCGGCCGGGCATGTTGCTCTTGATCAGGCCGGTGACGACGTTGGCCTGCGGCCGCTGGGTGGCGATCACCAGGTGCATGCCCACGGCCCGGGCCTTCTGGGCCACGCGCACGATGAAGCCCTCGACCTCCTTGTGCGTCATGATGAGGTCGGCCAGCTCGTCGATGACGAAGACGATGTAGGGGAGTCTGCGGGGGATGCGCGCCGCCTCCTCGTCGCTCTGGACGCCCAGCCGTTCGCGCAGCTCCTCCCACGAAAGGGCGTTGTACGAGGCGATGTCCCGCACGCCCGCCTCGGCCAGCAGCGCGTAGCGCTCGTCCATCTTGTGCACCGCCCACTCGAGGATCGCCGCAGCCTTGCCCATCTCCGTGACCACGGGGCACATGAGGTGGGGGATGTCGCGGAACTGGCTCATCTCGACCATCTTGGGGTCGATGAGCACGAGCTTGAGCTCGTTGGGCTTGCGCGTGTACAGAAAGCTCATGATGATGGAGTTCATGCACACGCTTTTTCCCGCGCCGGTGGCGCCGGCGATGAGCAGGTGGGGCATCGAGGCCAGGTCCTCGATCAGCGGCGCCCCGCTGACGTCCTTGCCCAGGAACATGGGGAGCTTCATCTGCGCCGAGGCCGCCTGGCCCTTGGGCGAGGCCATCAGCTCCTTCAGCCGCACCTTCTCGCGCGAGGCGTTGGGGACCTCGACCCCCACCGTGTCGCGTCCCTGCATGCTCGGGACGATGCGGACGTTCACCGCCTTGAGCGCCCGAGCGATGTCCTGCGAGACGCTCGTCAGCTGGCTGACCTTGGTGCCCGGCGCAAGGCGCACCTCGTAGAGCGTGATGACCGGGCCCGACTCCGCCCCGACCACCTGTCCCTTGATGCGGTAGGTCCGCAGGGCCTCCTCGAGCGTGCGGGCCTGCTCGCGGACGAAGCGCTCCAGGCGCTTGGAGTAGTTGGCCTCGGGCTCCTCGAGCAGGTCGAGCCCCGGGAAGCGGTACCCCTCCAGGGCTGCGTCGTCAGCCAGGCGCCACTCCGCGATGTCCTCCTCCGTGGCGGCCTTGGCGCCGGCGCCGGCGAAGCGGACGGGGAGCTTGGCGATGCGGGCCCGCAGCTGATCGGGATCGAAGACCTGCGGGGCGTTCTCCTCCGTCGCCTCCTCATCGCTCTGGGGCGCTGCGTGGGAGGGGGCTGTGCGGACTGCGCTGCTCGATCCGCTCGACGCGGTCTTCTCGCCTCGCAGCAGCGCGCGGGGGCGTTCGTCGTCGTCCACGTCGTTTACGCGCACGGAGCGCCTCACTCGCAGGCGGCCCAGAGCGGAGCTGCGCCCGCCCACGAGGCGGAGTCCCCTCTTCGCCAGCGCCGCGCCCCTGCGCCCCGCCTGGGCGATGGCCTCGTCCGCCGACACCAGCGCTCCGACGGTCGCCGCCAACGCCAGCCACACCGAGGCGCCAAAGACCCCGAAGCGCGACGTCAGCTGCTCCGCGGTCCAGATGCCGAGCAGTCCTCCCGCTCCTTCAGGGAGGGCGCTTGCGCCTGGGAGGAAGATCGCGACGAAGGCGCTCAGGGCGATCGCCAGCATGGCCAGGCCAGTCAGCGTGAGCAGCGGCTGCTCCAGGCGCCGCCCCCGCAGCGTGTGGACCAGCGCCGCCAGCCATGCTGCGTCGAAAATCCACACCCCAGGCCCGAGCGTGACGATCAGCCAGTGCGCGACAACGGCCCCGACGCCTCCTGCCCAGTTGTGGGGCGTCGGATGCGCCACCGCTGCTGCATGCGTGGGAGGGTCCAGCGGATCGAAGCTCAGCAGGGCCGCCGTCAGCAGCGCCCACAAGGCTGTCAGCGTCAGCCACAGCGCCTGCTTTCCTACGCGAGCGCCGCCCGCGCGGGCCTGCTGCGCAGCAGAGCCCTGGCGCGCAGCTCGCCGTTGGCGTCCCTTGACAGCGATCGAGGCAGCAGCGGGCATGGCGGATGACTCTGCAGTATCGGCTGAGCGGCGCTGCGCGCTGGCGAAGCCGACGTCGCAACCGTCTGGCCGTCGTCCGTCAGCGGCGCCTGTCGTGTGCTCCGGTGCAGCGAGAGGCTAGGCCGTGGCCACCGCAGCGTCGACGCCCAGCGCCTGGGCCATGGCTTTGCCCATGTCCGCGGGGGTCTGGGCGACGACGAAGCCCGCCTCCTCGAGCGCAGCGATCTTGCTGTCCGCGGCGCCCTCCCCGCCGCTGATGATCGCCCCCGCATGGCCCATGCGTTTGCCGGGAGGGGCGGTCCTTCCCGCGATGAAGGCCGCCACCGGCGTGCGCATGTGCTCCTTGGCCCACGCTGCGGCCCGCTCCTCGTCCGAGCCGCCGATCTCGCCGATCAGCAGCACGCCGTCGGTCTCGGGGTCGGCCTCGAAGCGCTCCAGACAGTCGATGAAGCCCAGCCCGCGGATGGGGTCGCCGCCGATGCCCACGCACGTGGACTGCCCCATCCCCAGCGTGCTCGTCTGCCACACCGCTTCGTAGGTGAGCGTGCCCGAGCGGGAGACCACGCCGACGGCCTTGCCCGTCGAGGCCTCGGAGCGGTGCGTGTGGATGTAGCCTGGCATGATGCCGATCTTGCACCCCGCGTTGGTGTAGGGGTCTTCCGCGGAGTCGCCCGAGCCTGTGTGCGGCCCGGGTGTGATGATCCCCGGACAGTTGGGACCGATCAGGACCTGCTGTTCGTCGAGGGCCTTGCCCGCGTTGCGCTCGTCGAGGATCGCCCGCACGCGGATCATGTCCCGCACGGGCACGCCTTCGGTGATGCAGCAGACGACGCGCAGGTCTGCGTCGAAGGCCTCGAGCATGGCGTCGGCGGCGAAGGCGGGCGGGACGAAGATCATCGTCGCCTCCGCCCCCGTCGCCCTGACCGCTTCGCGGACGGTGTTGAAGATGGGAAGTCCGTTGTCGTCCCGCTGCCCCCCCTTGCCGGGCGTCACGCCCCCCACCACCTGCGTCCCGTAGTGCAGACAGCCCCGGGTGTGCAGGGCGCCGAACGACCCGGTGATGCCCTGGCAGATGACCCGGGTGTGGGCGTCGACAAGTATGGCCATGGCAGGCTCCTTCGTGCGTGTTGTCCTCAGCTCAGCCGCTCTGCGTGCACAGCGACGGGGCAGGCAAGCCTAGCGTCGCAGGCGTCGCTGAGCGGGGGTATCGGCTGTTTGGCCGCGGCACTGGCGATCGACGCCGTCGTGGCGGTCACGAACGTCCGTTCGAGGCGCTGTGGACGGGCCGCCGCTGCGCTTCCTCGAGCAGGCGATAGATGGAATCCGCGTCGGGCGCCGCATACAGGGCCTCCCGGAAGGCCTCGTTGGTCATCAGCCTGCTGACGCTGGCCAGCGCCTGGATATGGTCGCTCGTCCGGTCCACCGGGCTGACCAGCAGCACCACCAGCCGCACGGGTTTGTTGTCGATGGAGGCGAAGTCGATGGGCTGGGCGGGCTTGCCGATCGCCATGAGCAGCTCGTGCAGCTTGACGCTCTTGCCGTGCGGGATCGCCAGCCCATGGCCGATGCCCGTCGTGCGGGCCTGCTCCCGCTCCCAGACGACCTGACACAGCTCCTGAGCGACCTCCTCGTCGACCTTGTGCGCCTCGACGAGCGTCTGAACGAGCTCCTCGATGACGCCCTTCTTGTCGGTCGCCTCCAGCGGCGCCTTGATGCACGACTTGTCCAGAATGTCCAGCAGATTCATGCGGACCTCGCCAGGCGCCCTGCTCCTGCGCCGCCTCCCGGCGCCGGGGACCGTCCCCAAGCATAGCACCCCGCTGCGCCAGGCTGTGGGAAGGAGGACGGGCAGGACGCGCCTCAACGCACCAGGGTCGCGAAGCTCCCGTCGGTGTATCGCTCTTCAGGCTCGCCTGGCCCTGCGCAGGGGAGCCGCTGCTGCGACCGCGCCGCGTCCAGGCTGTGCCAGCGGGACAGCCACTGCGCCTGCTCCTCGTTCTCCCGCGCATCCAAGCTGCATGTGGCGTAGAGCAGGGCCCCATCCGGCGCAAGCAGCGGAATCGCGTCCGCCAGGATCTGCCGCTGCAGCTTGACCAGCTGCTCGATCGCCTCCTCCGTCGCCCGGTGGCGGGCCTCGGGGCGCCTGGCCAGCACCGCGGTGTTCGAGCACGGCGCATCCACCACGACCAGCTCGACCTTGCCCGCCCAGTCGAGCAGTCGCTGTCTGTCTTCGACGAGGACGACGCGGCTGTGGCCCTGGAACACCTGCGCAAGCTCGCGGCGCCGTTTGGGGTTGTCGTCGTAGGCCAGGACCGTCGCGTCGGGGAACATCGCCAGCAACTGCTTGGTTTTGGTGCCTCGACCTGCGCACAGGTCCGCGACGAGGCGGGGGGACAGCTCCGTGGCAAGGTCCAGCGCCGCCGCTGCAGCGGGATCCTGCGCCCAGACGTCGTGACGCTGACCGAGCAGCTCAGCCAGGGCTTGGCGGGAGCCCTTCCAGAGATGAAAGCCAGGCGACTCGTGGGGCGTCAGCAGGTCTGCGCCAGGCAGCGGGTGGCGGGCGTAGGCGGTGTGGACGATGGTGGGGGGGTCGCGCAGGCTGTGCAGCGCGATCCGCTGCGCCTCAGCCAGGCTCCACTGCTTCACCCAGCGACGCAGCAGGGGGCGAGGCGTCCCCGTCGCCACGCTCAGCCTGTCGAGCGGATCCCGAGGAAGCAGCGCAGAAGGCGCCAGCGTCCGCGCTCCTCCCTGCGCAAGGGGAAGCTCGTCGCGGGCCAGCGTCGCCTGCTCGCGACGCTCCTGCCCCATGGCCTCAGCGACGCGCCGCAGCGCCGCGTTGACCAGTCCCGCCGCCCTGGACCTGCCCGCGTGGCTGATCCACCGGACCGACTCGTCCACCGCCGCCCGTGCAGGCACACGGTCGAAGAAGCACAACTGCGCCGCGCCCACGAGCAGCGCCGCCTGCACGCGAGGCTCCAGCGAGGCCAGCGGCCGTTTCGCTGCGCCCTCGAGCAGCCAGGCCAGCGTCAGCCACCGCTTGATCGTCGTCTCGACCAGCCTGTGCGCCAGGGCGGCGTCGCGCCGCTCCAGTCCCTGCTCGTCGAGCTGCGCGATGGGGATGTCGGGGAAGCGCCTGGCCAGCTTGGCCACGAGGCGCATGGCTCGATCGCGGGCGGGCGACGCTGGCCCGCTGCGCCGCGGTCGAAGGCCTGGCGAGTGGGCGGATCCGCCTCGACCGCCTGGAGGGGCGCTTCGCGACGATCGGGCGGGATCAGCCATGCGCCGACGCTGCCGCCTTTCGCTGCGTCGGCGCCGATGCCTGCACAGCGCCCCGCCGCAGCTCGCGTCGCCTGCGGACCATGCCCCGGATCGCTGCGTCGGCGATGCGGGGAATCGGCATGGCCACAGCCATGCCCCACTGCACCAGCGGGCTGGTCCACACCTCGGGTCTGGGCCTGCGCAGGCAGCGGAGCACCGCGCGGGCGACCCTGTCCGGACTTTGCAGGAAGCGGTCGGGCGAGTGCTCGACGAGGGGCGCCCCGCCGCTGCGCTCCTTGGCCACGTCGAAGAACTCCGTCTTCGTCCCCACCGGGTGCACGCTCGAAACGTGCACGCCGTGCGGCTCGAGCTCGAGGCGCATGGCCCGAGCGATGTGGTTCTGCGCCGCCTTGGTCGCGCAGTACGCCCCATAGAAGGGCAGTGTGAACTTCGCCACGCACGAGGAGCAGAACAGAATGTGCCCCTCGCCCCGCTCGAGCATCGCCGCCAGCGCAGGCCTGACCGTGTTGAGCGAGCCGAAGAAGTTGACCTCGAACATGGTCCGCAGCCTGGCGTCGTCCATCTCGTGGATCGCCGCCTCTTCGCCGTAGCCCGCGTTGGCGAAGACAGCGTAGATCGGCCCCAGCGCCTCGCGGGCCCTGGCGTGCATGGCGGCGCACTGCTGGGCGTCAGCCACGTCCACCACCGCGTAGTCCGCTGCGCCCCCGTTGGCGCGAATCTGCTCGACGAGCTCCGCCAGGCGGTCTTCCCTGCGGGCGGCGGCGAAGACGGGCATGCCCGCCCGGGCGCAAAGCACAGCGGTGGCGCGGCCGATGCCTGCGCTTGCGCCGGTGATGAGAATGGGTTTTCCCGTAAGGTCGACGCGAGGCATGGGCCAATGGTACGCCCGCCCTGCCAGGCGTCGCGCCCTCCGCTGCTCAGCGCAGCAGCGACGCGCCCGTCATCTCCGCAGGCTGCGCAAGGCCGAGCATGGCGAGCAGGGTGGGGGCGATGTCAGCGAGCCTGCCCCCTTCGCGCAGCCGGGCGCCGCAGAAGGCCTGACCCACCACGAAGAGCGGCACGTCGTAGAGCGTGTGCGCCGTGTGCGGGCTGTCGGTCTCGGGGTTCCACATCTGCTCAGCGTTGCCGTGGTCGGCGGTGACGATGAGCGAGCCTCCCAGCGCAAGCGTCTTCTCGACGATGGCCCCCACGCACTGGTCCACCGTTTCACAGGCCTTGACCGCCGCGTCGAGATTGCCCGTGTGACCGACCATGTCGGGGTTGGCGAAGTTGACGATCATCACAGGCTCGCGGTCCGCTGCCTCGAGCCGCCCGAGGACCGCGTCGCGCACGCCCGGGGCGCTCATCTCGGGTTGCAGGTCGTAGGTCTTGACGCGCGGCGACTGGACGATGATCCGCCGCTCCCCCGCAAAGGGCTCGTCGCGGTAGTCGTTGAAGAAGAAGGTCACGTGGGGGAACTTCTCCGTCTCGGCGCAGCGCAGCTGCGCAAGGTCCAGTGCGGAGAGGTATTCTCCAAGAATGTTCTTCATCTTTGGCGGCTTGGGAAAGGCCACGCGCACGAAGGGGTCGAGGTCTTCCTCGTAGGCCGTCATGGTCGCGAAGGTCAGCTCGAGCCTTTTCCCGCGGTCGAAGCCCCGCCTTCCCGAATCCGGCGAGGGCGGAACCGCCCCCTCGAACTCGGGGAGGACAAAGGCCTTGACCAGCTCGCGCGGCCGATCGCCCCGGTAGTTGTAGAAGATCACGCTGTCGCCGTCGCGGACGCGCGAGCGCTGCGCTTCGTCCCACGACGGCGCCACGATGGTGGGGAAGACGAACTCGTCGCCCTTCTGGGTGGGGCTCGATGGGTGTTCGTAGTATTGCCTGGCCGCCTCGACGGCGCTTGGCGCAAGGCGCACGCCCGCTTCCCGTGCGCCGCGGCCCGTCAGGCAGCGGTACGCCAGCTCCACCCGCTCCCAGCGGTTGTCGCGGTCCATCGCGTAGTAGCGGCCGACGACCGAGGCGATCGCCCCCACGCCCAGCTCGCGGCAATATCCCTCGACTTCTTCGAGATAATCAACGCCCGTGAAGGGTCCGGTGTCGCGGCCGTCGGTGAAGCAGTGCACGAAGACGCGTCCGGCGCCGCGGCGTCGGCACAGCTCCAGCAGCGCCTTGAGGTGCGCAAGCAGGCCGTGCACGCCCGCGTCGGAGCAGATGCCCATCAGGTGCACCGCGGCGCCCTGTTCCTCGGCCCGGTCGATCGCCTCGACGAGGACGGGGTTCTCGAAGAACGCCCCCGAGCGGATCGCCTTGGTGATGCGCACCGACTCCTGGTCGACGACCCTGCCTGCGCCGATGTTCTGGTGCCCCACCTCGGAGTTGCCCATGGTCCCCTCGGGAAGGCCCACGTCCTCGCCGCTGGTGTGGAGGAGCGTCATGGGGAAGTCCCGCCGCAGACGGTCGTCGCAGGGGGTGCGGGCGAGCTTGACAGCGTTGAAGGCGTCGTGCTCGGGGTGGGGGTTCTCCCCCCAGCCGTCGCGGACGATCAGCACGAGCGGGGCGTTGCGCAGCGCAGGGGGCATCAGCGCCGCTCCTTCATTGCGTCAAGGGCCGCCAAGGCCTCCTCCACGTCGATGGCGCAGCTGGGCTCGCGGGCGCTTGCCCAGAGGACCTCGCGCCCGGGGCCGACGACGACGGTCCCTCTGCCGGCCGTCTCCAGCTCGCTCCACCACAGGCCATACGCCCTGCACACCTGCCTGCGCCAGTCCGAGAGCAGCGGAATCGCGATGCCGTCGCGCTCCTTCCAGGCCTTGAGGGCAGCGAAGGAGTCGCAGGAGACGCCGACAACCGCGGCGCCGCGCTCAGCGAAGCGCTCCCGGCTGCGGGTGAAATCCGTCATCTCCTTGCCGCAGACGCTGGTGAAGGCGAAGGGGAAGAAGCTCAGGACGACCACGCGGGCGCGTTCGAGCAGCTGCGAGAGCGAGACGGGCTGGCGTTCGCTGTCGAGCAGCGTGAACTCGGGCGCCTGCTCGCCCGCAGCGAGGGGCTCTGCGCGGGGCGTCAGGCGGCTGTTGTCGGGAAGGACAGGAGGCATGGGGGCTCTCCAAGGCGCACAGCGCCGCTCAAGCCGTATCCTATCCAACGGCGCCGCTGTCGCAGCGGCGCAATGAGGCACGCGATGAGCACACACACGCCCAGCGCGCTTCCCGAGACCCTCGCAGAGCGCTACGCCATGGTGCGCCAGCGCGTCGCTGAGGCTGCGCGCAAGGCTGGCCGCGACCCGCGCGAGATCATCCTCGTCGCGGTGACGAAATACGCTGAGCCCGAGGACATCCTCGAGCTGCTCAGGCTCGGCCATCAGGACTTCGGGGAAAACCGCGTCCTGCAGCTGGCCCAGCGGGCGGTGATGGTCCGTGAGCACCTGGCTCGGCGAAAGGCTGCGCCCTCCGCTGCGCGGGCCCACGACGAAGCCTTGGACGCGCTGGGGTCGACCGCCCCCGAGATTGTCCGCTGGCACATGATCGGCCACCTGCAGCGCAACAAGGCCCGCAAGGCCGTCGAGCACGCCAGGCTGATCCACAGCCTCGACACGTTCCGCCTCGCGGAGGAGCTGCAGACGATCGGGCTGAAGCGCGAGCGGGTGATCGAGGTGCTGCTGCAGGTCAACTGCTCAGGCGAGGCGAGCAAGTCGGGCGTGCCCCTGCCTGCAGCGATGACCGTCGCGGAGCAGATCGAGCAGATGGCGTATCTGCGGCTGCGCGGGGTGATGACGATGGCGCCGCACATCGAGCCCGGGCAGGACGACGCTCCCGTCCGCGTCGCGTTCGAACGCGCCCGGGCGCTCTTCGAGGAGATGCGCGCCGCTGGCCTGGGGGAGGGGCAGTGCAACATCCTCTCCATGGGCATGAGCGCGGACTTCCCCCTCGCCATCGAGATGGGAGCCAACATCGTGCGCATCGGCTCTGCAATCTTCGGACAGGGCCAGGGCGACACGACCACCGCTGCGCCGTAGCGACACCCCTGCCTTGGAGGTCAGCTGGTCTGGGCGTCCTCAGCGTCGCGCCGCTGCTCGCACAGCGTGCGCAGCAGGTCCCACGTGTAGAGCCCGCTGGCGTGGCCGTCGGAGAAGCGGATCCGCAGGGCGTAGGTCCCCACAGGCTCGACCGCCTCGATCCGCAGCTGGCCGGCGTCGCTGGTCGCAGAGGCGGGCAGCACCGTCAGCGGATTGCTCGCCAGCTGCTCGCGCAGCGCCTGGGCGTCAGCGGAGGGGGAGCTTCGCCGCAGCAGCTGCGCCGAGAGCGCAACCTGCAGGCCGTCGGGCCACTGCAGCGTCATGCCCTGCGATCTGCTGACCTCCACACGGACAGGGGGCTGCGTCATGGCCAGCGTCTCCCGCACGTCGTGCGCCGCATCGAGCAAGCGTAGGATCCTCGCACAAGGCTGCAGGGCGCACACGAGCCGTGTTCCCAGCCTGGCTGAAGGAGCGCAGAGCATGAGCAGGCGTCGGCATCGATCGGGCGGGTCTCCAGCGCGCACCTGGTCAGCCAGACTGCTGCTGAGCAGTCTGGCGCTGGCCGCTGGCGCGGCGCTGGGCGCCGTCGCAGGATCCCGTGCGCCTGCAGAGCGGCTCGACGCCTACAGCTGGTTCGATCCGCTCGTCGACGTGCAGCAGCTCATCGCGCAGCGGTACGTGGACGAGCCTCCCTTGGCGAAGATGCAGCAGCGGGCTCTGGAGGCCATGGTCGAAGCCCTGGGGGACCCCTACTCGCGCTTCATCCCCAAGGAAGACATCGCTGCGTTCAACAAGCAGGTGCGGGGCGAGTACGTCGGCATTGGCGCCACGGTGCGCCTGCTCGACGGCGTCGTCACCATTGTCACGCCCCATGCGGGTTCGCCAGCCCTTGCCGCTGGAGTCAAGCCTGGCGATCGCGTCGTGGCCGTCGACGGACAGGATGTGGTGGGCATGGCCGTGGACGAGGTGGTCGAGCTGCTCACGGGCGAGCCCGGCTCGAGCGTGCGGGTGACCTTCGAACGCGACGGGCAGCGATTCGAGCGGACCATCGTCCGCGCCCCCATCGTCACCCGCAGTGTCGAGGGGCTTGTCCGCCGCGGTCAGGACTGGTCGTGGTGGTTGGACCCGGAGGAGAAGATCGCCTACCTCCGCATCACGCACTTTGGCGCCCAGACGGGGCGGGAGTTTCGCGCCGCCCTGACGACGCTCAAGGAGCAGGGCGTCCGCGGGCTGGTCCTGGACCTGCGGTTCAACGGCGGAGGGCTCGTCGCCAGCGCCGTGGAGGTTGTCGACGCGTTGCTCGACAAGGGGCTCATCTTTTCCGCCAAGGGTCGCGCCCACCCCGAGACGCGCGTCGAGGCGCGTGCGGAGACGACCATCCTGCCCACGGCGCCGTTGGCGGTCCTGGTCAACAGCCAAAGCGCCAGCGCCAGTGAGATCGTCGCAGGGGCCCTCAAGGGCGACAGCCGCGCGCTGATCGTGGGGGAGCGCACCTTCGGCAAGGGCGTCATGCAGGCCACGCTCTCCCTGCCCAGCGGCGCAGGCCAGCTGCACCTGACCGAGCAGCGCTACTACCTGCCCACGGGCAGACCCATCCACCGCATGGACGACTCCACCGAATGGGGGGTGGATCCCTCCGATGGCTACTTCCTGCCCATGGACGCAGAGCAGTACGAGGCCATGCTCGAGGTGCGAACGGAGCTGGACGCGATTCACGCCCAGGCCCCCTCGCCTGAGGACGTGCAGCTGCCGCAGACCGGCCGCGACCCTGCGTGGGTGAGGGAGCGCCTCAAGGATCCGCAACTGGCTCTGGCCCTGGAGGCGTTGGAAGCCAGACTCGCCACGGGCGCGTGGCCTGCGCGAACCCAGGAGGCTCCCGCCGCCACGCTGGCCCAGGCCGAGGAGCTCAAGCAGCTGCGCCGCTTTGCCCGCAGACTCGAAGAGCAGCTGGAGCGCGTGCGCCGCCGCATCGACGCGTTGACGGTCGACGCGCCGCAGGCGGACGACGCTGCGGAGGAGCCTTCGTCCCCCTGAGTCCTCGCGCTCCCTGCGCCTCTGCAGACGGTGGAACGTTCCCCCATGAGCAGCGCATCGACACGGTCTTCCTCCCACGCCATGCGCCGCGCCGGGCCGTTCGTCGTGGGCATCAGCGGCGCCTCGGGCGCAGCGTATGCGCAGCGGATCATCGAGGCGCTGGTCCAGGGCGGCTGTGAGACGCACGTGGTGATCACGGCGCCGGGTCGGCGGCTGCTGCGGGACGAGCTTGGCATGGAGCGGCCGGACCTTCGCGCCCTTGCGGGGCTGGAGGAGGGGGTCGACCCCGCGGCGCCTCCAGCGGGCCTTGGCCGTGTGGTGTTGCACAACGTCAACGACATCGGGGCGCCGATCGCCTCGGGCTCGTTCCGCTGCGCGGGGATGGTCGTGGCGCCGTGCTCGTCGAACACGCTGGCGGCGATCGCTGGGGGGCTTGGCGACAACCTGCTGACGCGGGCCGCTGCGGTGACGCTGAAGGAGCGCAGGCCGCTGGTGCTGCTGCACCGCGAGTCGCCGCTGACGCTGATCGACATCGAGAACATGCGTCGGGCGGCGCTGGCGGGAGCGGTGGTGGCGCCGGCTTCTCCGGGCTTCTACTTCAACCCGACGAGCGTGCAGGACCTGGTGGACTTCATGGCGGCGAAGGTGCTGGACCTGCTGGGCGTGTCGCACAGCCTGAGCCGCCGCTGGGGCGAGCCGGCGGCGCGTCATTGCTCCGAGTGATGCACATCAGGGTCGATCACGCGCGCGATCTCCCGGGCCACGAAGAGCCTTCCCCACTTTCTTTCATCAACAGTCGTAAGGATGTTTTTCTCAACAAGTCTGTCGATGTAGTTGTACGCTGTGGCTGGCGTCACCTTCAGTTTCGTCGAGACGCTCTTCGCGCTCACCCAGGGCGATTCGAAAAGATGGTCGATCAGCTCGCCGAGCTTGGCTGAGGATCTTTTTACACGAACGCTCTCGAGATATGTCTTGCGCAGATCGAGCAGCCGCTGAGCCATGTCGAGCGCCTCGTGCGCCTGGGCAGCGACGGCCTCCAGAAAAAAAGCGATCCACTCCGTCCATTCCTCATG
>CAYPBL010000047.1:0-8941 GCA_964408965.1 uncultured Phycisphaeraceae bacterium
CTTGCGGCCAACGTCGGGCTGGGACAGCTGCTGACCGACCCCCCGCCGCTGATGGCCCCGCTGCAGCAGGCGGCGCATGGGAATCACGCCCGAATCCGCCCAATCTGCCCAAAGGGCCTCGGGGCTGACTCGACGCGACGAGGCGAGACATCTATGTTGCTGCGACTGAGTCCCAGTCGCAATGGAGACCGCCATGCTTCGACCCCACCGGACCGCCCTGACCCTTCCGTCGACGCTGCTGCTCGGGTTGGCGCCCACCTCGCTGGCGCACGGGCAGGCGGAGCGGGTCCGCGGCGTCCTCGTCATGGCCCACGGCGGCGACGCCGCCTGGAACCGCGTCGTGGAGCGGACCGTCGAGCCGCTGCGCTCGCGCTGGCCCATCGAGATCGCTTGGGGGATGGCTGACCCCGACGCCATGGAGCAGGCCTTGGACCGCCTTGCTGGGATGGGCGTGCGGGACGTCGCTGTCGTCAGGCTCTTCGTCTCGGGCGAGAGCTTCCTGGAGCGCACGAAGCAGATTCTGGGCCTTGCGCCCCTGCCCGAAGGGGCCAGCCACGCTGGACCAGAGGCGACGGACAGCCACGACACCAACCATGCCCGACAGCGGCGCGACGACCCCATGCGCCACCATTTCAAGCCTGTCCGCAGGGTCCGCTTCGACGGCGTCGTGCGGCTGTCGGAGCAGGGCCTGGCTGACTGGCCGTTGGTCGGGCGGATCCTGGCTGACCGCGTCGCGGCCTTGAGCAGCGATCCTTCCCGGGAAAGCGTGCTGGTGATCGCCCACGGTCCGGGCGACGACGCGGAGAACGCCCGCTGGCTGTCGGCGATGGAGGCCAGGCTCGAGGCGGTGCGGCGCCTGGGGCCGTTTCGTGAGGTCCGCTGCGAGACGCTCCGTGAAGACTGGCCCGACAAGCGCGCCGCTGCTGAGGCCCGCATCCGCGCCTTCGTCGCGGAGCGCACCGACGCGGGCGAGCGGGTACTGGTCGTCCCCTTCCGTGTGGCGGGCTTCGGACCCTACGCGGAGGTCCTGTCGGGGCTGTCGTACGTCGCTGACGGCAGGGGACTGTGCCCGCATCCGCTGGTGACGCGCTGGCTCGCCGAGCAGGCGGAGGCGCTGTTCGAGGAACAGTCGCAGCAACAGGGCGCCGCTGGACCGCGGTGAACAGCACGTTCAGCGTTTGCTGCTGGCTGCAGCCTTCTTCGCTGCGATCCTGGTGGGTACGCTCCGAGGCGTGGCTGCGAGTGTGCATCACCCGATCCGCTTCGACAAAGACGGACTCGGCGGGCGTGTGCGACCTGGTCGCACGACGCCCCCACATCAACGAATGGCGAGGCAACGACGCGAAGACTTTTTTTGCGCTATTCCGTCATTCACACGCTGAAAAGCGGAATACCCAGCTGCGCAGCTGCTGTTGGCATTGGACGCTGCGCCCCTCCGCGCTGCCGCCAGCGCCAAGGAGAAAACAGGAGCAGGCCATGACACTGCGGAAGCCACTGCCGTCGCGAGCTGGCGCATTGGTGATGGTGGTTGTCGCTCTCAGCGCTGGCAGGAGCGTGGAGGCGTCCTCGCCCGAGGCGGCGCAGGACTTCGACGCCGCCTGGACGTTCATCAGAGACCACTATTGCTTTTTTCCGGATGGACCCGCAGCATGGAACGAAGCCCGCAGCGCCCTGCGGCCTCGAGCGATCGCCGCCACAACGAAGACGCAGACCATTCGCGTCCTGGAGGATCTGCTGGACCAGCTCGCTGATCCCCATGCGCATCTGCGTGTGAACCTCGCATCTTCCCACCGTCTGATTCCGCACGACGTGTGGGGATCGAGGAGCCCTGACGGGCTGTTGCTGGAAGCGGTTCGATCCGGCTCAAGGGCGCAGGCAGCTGGGGTGCGTCCTGGGGACGTCGTGATCGCGATCAACGGCAGGCCGGCCTTGGAGGTCGCAGACGCGGTTCGCCCGAAACATTCGCCTCGGAGCGACGCGGTCCTCGATCAATGGTCCGCATTGATTGCGCTGGCGGGACGACACGACACACCTCGCATGTGGAGGGTTCGCAGCGGCGATGTCGAACGCGTCGTGGATGTCGACCACGCCAGCGCGCCTCGCGCCGAGGAAGCTCCGCTGGTCTCAGCTGAAGAACTGTCGGACGCTGTCGGGCTGATCCGCATCCGATCCTTTGCGGACCCCACGGTCGTCCCGTTGTTCGACGCTGCGCTTGATCGATTCTTGCACAAGGCCGTGCTGATCGTCGACGTGCGCGACAACCACGGTGGAGACACAGCAATAGCCCGGCCGATCATGGGTCGGTTCATCGACCGCAGGAAGCCGTATGCGCTGATGCGCAGACGGGAAGGAGACGGTTTGGGCAGGCCTTGGACCGAATACGTCGAGCCTCGGGGCCAACGGTACCCAGGACGCGTTGCGGTGCTCGTGGACCGATTCTCCGCAAGCATGGCGGAAGGATTCGCCATGGGCATGAGAACGATAGCTGGCGCGACGCTGGTGGGCACGAAAATGGCGGGTCTGGGAGCCGCTGTCGCTGTCTTGACGCTTCCCAACAGCGGCTATCGCCTGCAGATATCCGCTGAACCCGTCTACACCGTGGAGGATCGTCCCCGCTGGACGCTTGAGCCCGACATCCTCGTCTCGCCGCAGCAGTTGCGCAGCTCGGAGGATGCGATTCTGGAGACGGCGCTGCGCTGGGCCCGACAAGCGGCGGCTCCCAAAGACCTCCCCGCTCCCAAAGACCTCCACAATCAGGAACATGCGGACCAGCCTTGGCGCTGGAAGGATATTCGAGGTGATGGGTGCGAAAGCTGCGACGCGATCATCCCACTGACGGCGGCGAGCCTCAGGCTGACCAGCACGGCGAACGCCCACACGACCACCCGCTGCGACCCGGTCGGCGTGGCGACCATTGGGGTCCCTTCGCTGTCGTCCCGGCCCGCCCCCATACGCAGGGGCGAAGAGGCGGTTGCACACGCTCTCTGCAGCCGCCCCTCCGCCAGCAGGCGGGCCTATACTCCGGGCTCCGCAGCGAACCGCCTGGTTGAACGAACAGCGGCAGCCTTCTGCGAGGACCCCGAGCCATGAAGAAGGACATCCACCCCAAGTACTACCCCGACTGCAAGGTCTACTACAACGGCCAGGTCGTCATGACCACGGGCGCCACCGTGCCGGAGCTGCACGTCGAGGTCTGGTCGGGCTCGCACCCCTTCTTCACCGGCAAGCAGACCTTCGTCGACTCCGCGGGCCGCGTCGAGAAGTTCCAGCGCAAGTTCCAGGGCGACTACTTCAAGGGCAGGAAGAAGAAGTAGCCCGCTGCCTCCAGCTGCGTGGATCGTCGTTGCGCCTGTCGTCATGGTGAACCAGCCAGCGAGGGCGGCGTCGCTGTGCGCCGCTGATCGCCTACGCTGAGCGCATGGCCCGGCGCCACGCCATTCCCGAGCAGGCCCTTGCGCAGCTGACTGCGCTGACGGAGGAGCTGCGCGAGCTGGAGCGGCGCCTGTCGGACCCAGCCTGCTACGCCGACCCCGAAGCGGCCAAGCGCCTGGCCCTGCGCAAAGCCGCCATCGAGCCGATCGTCGCGCTCCACCTGGCGCACCAGAGGCGCCTCAACGACGTGCAGGAGCTGCGCGACGCTGTCGAGGGCGACGACCCTGAGCTGGCGGAACTGGCCAAGGCGGAGCTCCCCCAGGCGGAGTCCGCCCTCGACGACGCCGCCAAGGCCCTGCTCGACAGGCTCGCCACCGCGGAGCAGGACGCCGTCGGGGCCGTGATCCTCGAGGTCCGCGCAGGCGTCGGCGGCGACGAAGCGACGCTCTGGGCCCGCGATCTGCTGGAGATGTACGAACGGCTCGCCGCCCGCCGGGGCTGGTCCTTCGAGCCCCTCGACGTCGCCCTCGGCGCCGAGGCTGGAGGCCGAACGGGCGTCAAGACCGCCGTCGTCAGCGTGCAGGGGCCGGGGGCCTTTTCCGCCCTGTCGCTGGAGACGGGGACGCACTGCGTCAAGCGCGTCCCCGCCACCGAGGCCCAGGGCCGCGTCCACACCTCCACCGCCACCGTCGCGGCCCTTCCCGAACCCGAGGAGGTGCAGCTGCGCGTCGACCCGGCCGACGTCGAAGAGCACATCACCACCGCCCGCGGCCCAGGCGGCCAGAACGTCAACAAGGTCGCCACCGCGGTGCACCTGATCCACAGACCCACGGGCCTCGAGGTGCGCATGCAGGAGGCCAAGAGCCAGCGGCAGAACCGCGACAAGGCCTGGCGGCTGCTGCGGGCCCGCCTCTACGAACTCGAGCTGGAGCGGCAGGAGCGGCGACGCGCCCAGGCCCGGTCCAGTCAGATCGGCCATGCACAACGCAGCGAGCGCGTCCGCACCTACCGCTACAAGGAGAACGTCGCCGTCGACCATCGCCTAGCCAGCGGCGAGAACACGTTCAGCCTGCAGGCTGTGCTCGCGGGCGAGCTGGACGAGCTGCACGACAGGCTGCGCGCAGCCCAGCTGCGGGAAAAGCTTGCGTCGGGCTCGCTGCTGGGGACGGACTGAAGACTGCGGCGCCCTGTTCAGCCAAGGTCGGGGAAGAGCTCGACCACCTTGGCCACCAGGTCCCTGACGTGCTGGGCCGAGGCGTCGAAGAGGGCCTTTTCCTCCTCGGTCAGGGAGAACTCGACGACCTTCTCCACGCCCGCTGCGCCGAGCATGCAGGGGACGCCCACGAAGTAGCCCCCCACGCCAAACTCGCTGTCGCAGTAGGCAGCGCAGGGGAGGATGCGCTTCTTGTCCTTGACGATCGCCTCGGCCATCTGCACGGTGGCGCTGGCGGGAGCGGTCCAGGCGCTGGTGCCGATGAGCTTGACGATCTCGCCGCCGCCCATCTTGGCCCGCTCGACGCAGGCGTCGATCTTCTCCTTGGGAAGCAGCTCACTGACGGGAATCCCGTGCACGCTCGTCAGGCGGGGCAGCGGCACCATGTCGTCGCCGTGGCCGCCGAGCAGCAGGGCGCTGACGTCCTCGACGCTGCAGCCCAGCTCCATGGCGATGAACGTGCGGAAGCGCGCCGCGTCCAGACAGCCCGCCTGGCCGACGATCCTGCTCGTGGGAAAGCCCGTCGCCTTCCACGCGGTGTAGACCATCGCGTCCAGCGGGTTGGAGACGACGATGACCACCGCCTCGGGCGCGAACTCCGCGATGCGCTCGCTGACGCTGCGGACGATCTTGACGTTGGTCTGGATGAGGTCGTCGCGGCTCATGCCCGGCTTGCGGGGGACGCCTGCGGTGACGATCACCACGTCCGAGCCCGCGATGTCCCGGTAGTCGCTGGAGCCGGTCAGTGTGCAGTCAAAGCGCTCGATGGGGGCGCAGCAGGCCAGGTCCAGGGCCTTGCCCTTGGCCACGCCCTCCTTCTCGGGAATGTCGAGCAGGACGATGTCGCCCAGCTCCTTCTGCGCAGCCCACAGGGCGCAGGTGGCGCCGACGTTGCCCGCTCCGATGACGCTGATCCTGGCTCGTCCGGTCATGGCGTTCCTCCGCTGGTCGCTGTTGGTCAGGTCTGACGGGCATCGTAGCCAGCTGCGCAGCGGGCGCGCAGCGGCGCGCCGCGGTAGCATGGACGATTCAGGAGGTCGCCCCATGTCGGCAGTGGCTCAGCGGCTTGCGCCCTTTGGCACGACGGTCTTCGCCCGCATCAGCGCCCAGGCGGCCGCCCGGGGCGCGGTCAACCTCGGCCAGGGCTTTCCCGACTTCGACGGCCCCGACTTCGTCAAGGAGGCCGCCAAGCGGGCCGTCGACGAGGGCCGCAACCAGTACTGCCCCATGCAGGGCGTCCCCGAGCTGCGCCGGGCCATCGCGGCCTTCTTCGCCACGGGAGGCCCGCAGCAGCGGCTCGAGCTCGACGCCGACGAGGAGATCACCGTCACGCCAGGCTGCACGGGCGCCATCGCAGCGGCGACGCTTGGGCTGGTCAACCCCGGCGAGGAGGTCGTGCTCTTCGAGCCCTACTACGACTCCTACCGCGCCTGCTGCGCCATGGCGGGGGCGACGCCCCGCTTCGTCACGCTCCGCGGGCCCGACTTCACCTTCGACCCGGACGAGCTGCGCGCCGCGGTCACGCCCAGAACGCGGGCCATCCTCGTCAACACGCCCCACAACCCAACAGGCCGCGTCTTCACGCGAGAGGAGCTGCAGACGATCGCCGACGTCTGCCTGGAGCGCGACCTGATCGCCCTGAGCGACGAGGTGTACGAACGGCTGGTCTTCGAGGGCGAGCACCTGCGCCTGGCGGCGCTTCCCGGCATGCGCGAGCGCACGCTGACGCTCTCGTCGCTGGGCAAGACGTTCAGCCTGACGGGCTGGAAGATCGGCTGGGCGGCTGGGCCTGCGCCGCTGGTCGCGGGCGTGCGGGCGGCGAACCAGTTCCTCATCTACTGCGTGGCCACGCCGCTGCAATACGCCGCAGCCGAGGCGCTGAGGGCGCCGGCATCGTACTACGACGAGTTTCTGCGGGAATACCGCGCCCGCAGGGACCTGCTGGTCGAGGGGCTGCGCGAGGCGGGCTTTCTCGTCGAGCCCCCCCAGGGGACGTACTTCGTCCTCGCTGACCATACGCCTTTCGGCGTCGGCGACGACGAGGCCTTCTGCGCCCACATGCTGGAGAAGGCGGGCGTGGCGGCCATCCCCCCCACGGCCTTCTACGAGCACAAGGACGAAGGCCGCCGCTACGTGCGCTTCGGCTTCTGCAAGCGGCGCGAGACGCTCGAGGAGGCCTGCTGCAGGCTCAGGGCGCTGCGGAGGTAAGCGAAGCCACCTGCACGGCGGCGGCTGAGGACCGCTGCTGCGCGCCGCGCACCGTGGTACCCTCTTGGCGTGTCGCAGACCAGCCTGACTGCAAGCGAGATCGCCCAGCGCGTCGCCAGCGGAGCAGCCTCCGCCGAGGGCGTCGTCCGGGCGCACCTCAAGGCGATCGACGAGCTCGACGGCGACCTGCACGCCTTCCTGCAGGTCTTCCACGACGAGGCGGTCGAGCGGGCCATCGAGCTCGACGCCAAGGCCGCCCAGGCCCGCAGCGCAAGCGAGGACCCGCTCAAGGCCATTGGCCCGCTGCTGGGGGTTCCCGTCGCGGTCAAGGACAACATCTGCCTCTCGTGGGGCAGGACCACCTGCGCGTCGCGCATCTTGGAGCGCTACGAGTCGCCCTTCACCGCCACCGCTGCGCAGAAGCTGCTCGACGCTGGGGCGGTGATCGTGGGCAAGACGAACCTGGACGAGTTCGCCATGGGCTCGTCCACCGAGCACAGCGCCTTCGGCCCGACGCGCAACCCGTGGGACCTGTCGCGGGCCCCTGGCGGGTCCTCGGGAGGCTCCGCTGCGGCGGTCGCGGCGAGACTTGCGCCGATCGCGCTTGGCTCGGAGACGGGCGGGTCGATCCGCCAGCCCGCCGCCCTGACCGGCGTCGTCGGCGTCAAGCCCACCTACGGCAGGGTCTCACGCTGGGGGCTGGTGGCCTTCGCCTCAAGCTGCGACCAGATCGGCCCCTTCGGCAGGACCGTCCGCGACGCGGCCCTTGCGCTGTCGGTCGTCAGCGGCTTCGACCCGAAGGACTCGACCAGCGCCGACAAGCCGCTGGAGGATTTCACCCAGCAGCTGGAAGAGCCTGTCGAGGGACTGCGCCTGGCGGTTCCACGCAAGACCATCGAAACGGGCGTGGACGCGGCGACGCTGGGCGTTTTCGACGAGGCGCTGGAGGTGTTCGCCAAGCTTGGCGCCGACATCGTCGAGGTCGAACTTCCCGCGCTGGACGTAGGCATCGCGGCGTACTACATCGTGGCGCCGGCGGAGGCGTCGTCGAACCTGGCCCGCTTCGACGGCGTGCGCTACGGCCGGCGCGCGGCGCTTGGGCCTGACGACGACCTCATGACGCTGTACTGCAGGAGCCGCAGCGAAGGCTTCGGGGCGGAGGTGCAGCGGCGGATCATGCTCGGCACGCACGTCCTCTCCAGCGGCTACTACGAGGCGTACTACAACACGGCGCTGAAGGCCCGCAGGGTCATCCGCAACGAGCTGGAGGGGGTGATGTCGATGAACAGCGCCTCCCCCGGCGCCCACGCGATCGTCACGCCCACATCGCCCGAGCCCGCCTTCCGCCTGGGAAGCAAGCTCGACGACCCCGTGGCGATGTACCTGCAGGACTTCTTCACCGTCGGGGCGAACCTGGCGGGGCTGCCTGCGGTCTCCGTGCCCGCAGGCTTCGTTGAAAGCGACGGCGCAGCGCTCCCCATCGGTCTGCAGCTGACGTCGCCGGCCTTCGACGAAGCCCGCATGCTCCGCATCGCGCGGATGTTCGAGCGGGAAATGGACCTGTCCCAGCGCGTGCCGTCCCTGTGCGCCAGCGGCTGAAGCAGCGGAAGAGACGACGATGCCCCGCTACCGCGTGCTGGGAAACGACGCAACGACGAACGAGCCCATCGAGATCGTCGTGCAGGCGCGCAGCGAGGAGGAGGCGAAGGAGAAGGGCCGCGCCCGGGGCGTCATGGTCCAGCAGGTCGAGCCTGTGGAAGACGCCGCTGCGCCGCTGAGCCGCGATGCGGAGACGCTGCGGCGCCCCTCGACCGACGAGCCGCTGGACGACGAGGCGGATCTCGAAGCGGCGCTGGACGTGGAAACGGTGGTCTGGCGGGGCTCGCCGAGCCAGTGGGAGAACGTCGTTCCCTTCGCCCTGTGCCTGCTGATCCTGCCCCTCCCCTGGGCGCTGTGGCGGTGGCTGTCGACCAGGTGCACCCGCTACGAGGTCACGAGCCAACGGCTGCGCATGCGCTGGGGCGTCTTCACCAGACAACTGGAGGAGATCGAGATCTACCGCGTCAAGGACACGACCGAGACGCAGACGCTGTGGCAGCGGCTCGTGGGCGTGGGCACGGTGACGGTGCTCTCCTCCGACCGCACGCT
>CAYPBL010000047.1:9041-15278 GCA_964408965.1 uncultured Phycisphaeraceae bacterium
GGCAGCGGCTCGTGGGCGTGGGCACGGTGACGGTGCTCTCCTCCGACCGCACGCTCCCCGAAATGCGCCTGCGCAACGTGAGGGACCACAGTCAGGTCCGCGACAGCATCCGGGCGCAGACCGAGCGCATGCGCCGCGCGCGGCGCGTGCGCGAGCTGGACATCGACTGAGCCGCTGCATTCCTGCGGCTCCAGGCGTTCGCCCCGCATCGCGCCGAGCTGTGGGAGGTATCTTCTTGCAGCCTTGCTGGCGGTGGTGGGGGGTCGCGTGGACTGCGCCAACAGCGCCAGCGACACGAACACACAGAAGGAGCGCGACATGCGCATGCACCGGATCGCTGTAGGCGTCCTCGCTGGCGCCATGGCTGTTGCGGGAGGTTTTCTGGCTGGCGCGGCCCAGCCGCAGGAGGAAATGACGCCCGAGCAGATGAAGGCGTACTTCGAGGAGCTCGCGGCGCCTGCGCCCGAACACAGGTGGTTCGAGCCGCTCATCGGCGAGTTCGACACCCACGCCGTCTTCTGGATGGACCCCGAGGCGCCGGCCATGGAGTCCAGGGGCGCGGCCAAGAACAGCTGGGTCCTGGGCGGCCGCTTCGTCCGCATGGACTACCAGGGCGACTTCATGGGCGACCGCTTCACCGGCGTGGGCTTCCTGGGCTACGACAAGCTGAGCAAGCAGCTGCAGTCGGTGTGGATGGACGACATGAGCACGGCCATCGTCTTCATGCAGGGCTACGGCGAGCGCGACGGCAAGCGCATGACCTGGAAGGGCTCGATGATCGATCCGATGAGCGGCCAGAAGACGCACGTCCGCGAAGTGGTCACCATCGACAGCCCGGACCAGCTCACGCTGGAATGGTTCCAGCGGTACGATGGGACGGAGACGGAACTGCGGACGATGAAGATCGTCTACACCCGCAAGTAAGCGCAGCCCAGCGGCGCTGGGGCCCTGCGCAGCGGAGGTCGCAGCGATGCTGGACAGAACGAGTCTTTTCGCGGGGATGGGGCTTGGCGGAGCGCTGGTGCTCAGCGGGCTTGCGCTGGGGGGGTTGTCGCAGCCTGGGCCGGAGGAGCCCGCTCCCGTCATCGAGGCGCCTCCCGAGGACGTCTCGCTGGGCGTGGTCACGGCGCGCGAGCTGCGCGTCGTTGACAAGGACGGCAAGATCGGCGCCCGTCTCTACATGCACCCGGGGGATGTCGAAGGCTTCGTCACGCTCGACATGTACGACGACGACGGCGAGCTGGCCAACCGCATCTGGGTCAACAACCGGGGCCACGGCTACGGCTTCTACGACATGGTCCGCTTCCAGGAGGCCCAGATCGTCAACCGCAAGAATGAGCTCATGGGCCGGGTCCATTCGATGGAGGACCACGGCGAGGTGAGCCTGTACAACTTCCGCGAACAGATCGTGGCCCGCCTGGGCGCATCGTTCCGAGGCGGCGGCGTCTTCGAACTGCGGCACAACAATGTTCCCGAGGTGCAGGCGATGGCCACCCCCCTGGGGGGGCAGGTCAATACGCGCCTTCCCAATGCCCGAAGGCTCACCGTCATCGAGGCGGAGCAGAAGGGCGGCGTCATGCGGTTCCTCGATCGGGAAACCGGCAAGGAGTATTACCGTGTGCCTCCGGCGCAGCAGCCGACGGAAGGATCGTCGGAGCCTGCGAAGACGCCTGGCGCCAACCAGCACAATCCTCCTCCAGACGAACCGAACGAAAGGGAATGACACACTGCAGCTGACTGCGGGCCGCCCGGACGGCGAATCCCGCACCACTGGCAGCGTGTCGCGGTGTGCTGTTGCGCACGGGCGCGCTGCCCAACACGCACGAAGAAAGGGTCCCCCCGCCATGACGCGTCTTCATTTCCTCGTCTGCGTTCAGCCAGCCACGCTGCGCAGGGCCTTCCTGTGGCCTGCGGCGCTGCTGTGGGCCCTGGCGACGCCTGGCTTCGTTGCGGCGCAGCAACCGCAACCCGACACAGCCCCTGCACAGCAGCCTCCCGCGGCGCACGACAACGAGCCGACGCGCAGCTGGTGGCGCGTCGTCGCCTCGATCAGCGGGCTGGACGTGGAGATGCTCGTCACGCTCGAGAAGACGGCTGACGGCTGGACGGGCTCGCTGGATGTGCCGCTGCAGGGGCTCGTGGGCGCCCCCCTCTCCGACATCCGCGTCAGCGAGGACTCGTTGCACTTCATCTTTCAGCCCGAAGGCGCGCCCTTCGGGGCTGTTTTCGACGCGACCAAACAGGAAGACGGCTCCTTCAGCGGAACGCTCAACCAGGCCGGCCAGAGCTTTCCGCTGACGATCACGCCGCTGACCGAGGCGGAGGCCAAGGAGCTGGGCCCCAAGCGTCCCCAGACGCCCAAGCCCCCCTTCCCCTACCGCGCAGAGGAAGTGACGATCACCGGCGCAGGCGGCGCCGTGCTCGCAGGCGAGCTGGTGATTCCGCAGGGAGAGGGCCCCTTTCCCGCGGCGCTCTTCCTCAGCGGCTCGGGCGGGCAGGACCGCGACGAGACGCTCTTTGGCCACAAGCCGTTCCTGGTCCTGGCTGACGCCTTCGCCCGGGCGGGTGTCGCGTCGCTGCGGCTGGACGACCGGGGCGTGGGCGGCTCGGAGCAGGGCGAGGGCGAGGCCACCGTGCAGCAGCGGGCGGAGGACGCCGCTGCCGCGCTGACGTGGCTGATCGACAGGCCCGAAACCGCTGATACGAAAGTGGGCATCCTTGGCCACAGCGAAGGGGCCATGATCGCCCCGATGGTCGCTGCGAAGGCCCCCGAGAAGGTGGCCTTTCTGGTCATGCTGGCGGGGCCTGGCGTGCCCATGACGCAGCTGCTGGAATCGCAGCTGCGGGCGATTCTCCAGGCCTCGGGCGCCCCCCCGCAGCAGATCGAGGCCCAGGCGGCGGCGCAGCGGGCCTTCTTCGACGCGCTGCTCTCGGGCAAGGAGGGCGAGGAGCTGCGCGACGCGGTCCGCCAGGCCATCATCCAGTCCGTCGGCGGCGTCCCCCCGCAATCCGACGCCGCCAAGGCTGCGTTGGAGCAGCAGGTGGACCAGCAGCTGGCTGCATGGGCGGGCGAGGCGGGTCAGTCCTTCCTCCGGTTCGACCCAACGCCCTACCTCAAGCAGGTGCGCTGTCCGGTCCTGGCGCTGGCGGGGTCGCTGGACAGGCAGGTTCCCGCGGAGGAGAACCTGAAGGCGATCGAACACGCCCTCAAGGAGGCGGGCAACGAGCATGTGCAGGTGGAGATTCTCCCTGGCCTGAACCACCTCTTCCAGCCTGCGCGCACCGGAACGCCCGACGAATACAGCAGAATCGAAACCACGTTCGACCCCGCGGCGATCGAGCGGATCGTCCAGTGGATCAAGACGACGACAGGACAATCGGCGCGCGCCGGGAAGCAGACGAACGATCAGCCATCCTGAACCTCGCGATCGCTTCAAGGAGCCTGGGCGCATGCACGACCAGGAGTCTTCGCAGGCGGACAACGCTCCGTCGCCCGCCCCCCAGTCATCCGCTGCAGCTGCGCCGCAGCGGAGCGCCGCGGCGCAGGAGGCAGCGGCGATCTCACCGCCCAGCCGCCTGGGCTGGAAGCCGTTGACCGCAGCGGGGGCAGCGGCCTTGTTTGCTGCGGGGGCTGTTGCTGGAGCGGAGGCCTGGGGCCAGGCGTCGTCGGGCAGGTTGGTGGCGTTTCTGCTGGCCCTGGCCAGCGTGGTGGTCAACGGGCTGATCCGCATGGGGCTGGGGGTGGCGGCGGTGTACATCGTGGCCCGCGTGCTGGAGGCGCCTGTGGGACAGGCGGGCCTGGCTGCGGCGCGCATGCTCCTGGCTGTCGGCCTCTTCTACCTGGCCCATGCGACCGTCTCCACGTTGGGGTTGCATCCCGTCGCGGCCTATGCGCTCGGGGCGGCGGCGGGAGCAGCGGTGTATTACATCGTCGTGATGTGGAGTTTCCGCCTCGAGCGCGAAGGGCTGCTGCTGCTCGGCGCTGCGCACTTTCTGCTCTGGCTTGCCACGAAGGTCGCCGTGACGTTGGAGCTTGCGGTGCGCGCAACGCTCGGCTGAGCCCCTGCCTCGTGCGGGCTAGACTGGCCGCATGGCTGTGGTCTGGCTCAACGGCGGCTTCGTCGACGCGGGCGAAGCGCGGGTGTCGGTCTTCGACGCTGCGGTGCAGCACGGCGTGGGGCTCTTCGAGACGCTGCTGGCGATCCACAGCGAGCCCATCATGCTCGAGGCGCACCTGGCGAGGCTTGCGCGCTCCGCGGTCGAGCTGGGCCTGACGCGTCAGCTGCGCACAGCGCCGCTGGCTGAGGCGGTCTGCGCGGTGTGCCGGCGGGCGGGCCTTGCGCGGGCTCGCGTCCGCGTCACCATCACCGGCGGGGACCTGCAGCTGCGCGACGCCGCTGCGGGCAGGGAGCACAACCCGACCATCGTCATCACCGCCCAGGAGGCTGCGGCCCATCCCGCGGCGCTCTTCGAACGAGGCGCCCTGGTCACGATCGCGGACCTGCGGCTCAACCCGCTGGACCCCTTTGCGGGGCACAAGACGCTCTTCTACTGGCCCAGATTGCGGGCCCTGCAAAGCGCAGCAGCCAAGGGCGCCGACGAGACGCTCCTGCTGCAGGTGACCAACCACCTGGCCTGCGGGGCGGTGAGCAACCTCTTCGTCGTCAAGGACGGCTCGCTGCGCACGCCCATCGCGCAGGGCGAAGAGGCGGAGGAGGGGGCGGAGCTGCCCAGCCCCGTCCTGCCCGGCGTCACCCGCGCCTGGGCCATCGAGGCGGCGCAGGGCCTGGGCGCCTCCACAGCCAAACGCATGCTCAGCGTGGACGATCTGCTCGAGGCGGACGAAGCCTTTCTCACCAACTCCATGTGGGGCGTGCTTCCCGTGACGCGCGTCGAGGCGGAGGCTGTGGGCGACGGCGTCGTGGGCGAGCTGACGGCAAGGCTCGTCGAGCGCTGGCGCAGCGACACGGGCGACGAGCCCGCGACCGAGGCTGTACGCGACGACTGAAGGGACGCTGCGACGACAGCCTACAACCCAAGTTTCTGTCGCAGGATGCGCTGCGCGTCCTTGGCGCTGGCGGCGCCCCGGGAGCGCTTCATGACGGCGCCGACGAGCCTGCCTATCGCGGCGTGCTTGCCCTTGCGGATGTCCTCGACGGCCTTGGCGTTGGCGGGGTCGGCCAGCGCCTCGTCGCACCAGGCCTCCAGGGCGCCCTCGTCGCGCACCTGCAGCAGCCCCAGCTCCTCGGCCAGCTGTTGCGGCGACGCGTCGCTGTCGGTCATCCGCTCGAAGAGCTCGTCCAGGGCGTTGGAGCTGATCGCGTCGCGCAGACGCATCTCGACCAGCTCCGCCACCTGCTCGGGGCTGACGCCCAGGTCGCTGACGAGCGTCTTGCGCTCGTTGGCAAGGCGCGCCCCCACCTGCAGCAGCACGTTGGCGCACTGCCTTCCCGCGACCGCCTCCTCGACGCCCCGCTCAGCGGCGCGCTCCACGCACCGCTCGAAGTAGAGGCACACCTCGCGCTCGTCCGTCAGCGCCGCAGCCTCCTTGGCGTCCAGCGCGTAGTCGCGCATGTAGCGGCGGGCCCGGTCGTGGGGCAGCTCGACGAGCCTGCTCCTGACCTGCGCAAGCCAAGCGTCGTCGACCACCACGGGCAGCAGGTCCGGATCGGGAAAGTAGCGGTAGTCCGCAGCCTCCTCCTTCTCGCGCTGGACGAAGGTGACGCTGCGAACGTCGTCCCAGCCCCTGGTGGTCTTGGCGCCCGGCGCCATCTCCCGGCCCGTCTCGAGGAAGCGGCGGGGCTGGTCCTCGGCTTCGAAGTCGATCGCCCCCTTGAGGGCGCGGAAGGAGTTGAGGTTCTTGATCTCGACGATGGGCGTGGCGACCTCGCGGCCGTCGCTGAGCGTGAGAATCGTGTTGATGTTGGGCTCGAAGCGCATGTGCCCCTTCTGCATGTCGCCTTCGGAGACGCCCAGGAAGCGACAGATGGTGCGCAGAAAGCGGGCGAAGGCGACAGCTTCGTCGCTGCTGGTGAAGTCGGGCTGGGTGACGACCTCCAGCAGCGGCGTCCCCGCGCGGTTGTAGTCGACGATGGAGTGGTCGATGGCGCCTCCGCCTGGCGCCTCGTGCAGCAGCTTGCCCGCGTCCTCCTCCAGGTGCGCCCGGATGATGCCCACGCGCACGACCGCCTCGGGGTCGTCGACGCCCGGCAGATGGCCCAGCGGCACCTCCACCTC
>CAYPBL010000048.1:0-5384 GCA_964408965.1 uncultured Phycisphaeraceae bacterium
CCGCCTTTGGCGAGCTCGTCCACAGGCATGTCCAGACATCTGACCTGTGGCGTCAGCGGATTTTCGATCTCATCGATCCGGCAGCTGCATACGACGCCCGTGATCAGGCGCGCCTTGGGGCGCAGCGTTGCGCGTTGGAAGCGCTCCCTGCATGTCGCCTTGTCGTCGATGATCTGCTGCAGCAGCTTGTCGTCGAAGCTGGTCAGCCACGCGATCACCTGGCGCAGCTCTTCCCGCGTCCTGCCCTTCTTCTCGACGTTCGCCACGTAGTGCGGATAGACCTATGAGAAGGTCATCGTCGCGATCCGTTCATCGTGATCGTGTGTGTTCGTCGGCATGGGCTGCACTCCGTCAGTGGATTCCATCGCGCGGACCGCGCGGAGCACGAGCAGCAGCGTGCTCCGTGCGAGGATGATGGAAAGAACAGCTGCGCGTCTTGGAGCCATGCGATCGGCTGCAGGGGCGGGAAGGGGGGCGCATGCGGTTCTTGATCGCTGACACATCGGCGCTGTGGGAGGTTTCGCCGCCTGCTCCGCCGCTGCGCAGAAAAACGCCGGCGTCCAGGCGTGCTGGGCGTCGGCGTCGTGACTCCTCCAGGCACAGGCCCCGGAGGTGTGCGTGTGGCAGTTCGTCGTGCGCAGTCGGGTTGCAGCCTGTCGGCGGACGCGTGGGGGCGTCGGGTCGGTGCAGTCCTGCTGCGCTGGTAAAGCAAGTAGCCCCCTGTCGAGGACCACTTGCTGTCTTTCACCCTCGAGCTGGCGTCGGGGGAAGCGACCGCCAGCTGCGGGGCCTGGTGGCGACCCCTGTGCCGCCGCCACCTGCACAGGCAATATACCGCGCCAGCGAGACGCGTCAAGCGATTTTTGCGCACAAGACAAGACTTTGCTGAGCGCCTTGGCCCGCAAATGCAACGTCCGATCAGGCCTGGGCCTGTCGGCTTCCCTCCGCCGCCCGTCGGGCGACGCTCAACGCAGGCTGACCCGCTGCAAGGGTCGCTCCCCCGAACGCCCCTTGCAGAGGCCAGCCCGCTTGGGTGAACCGCTTCGCCGATGCGCTAACACCGGCGAAACGGGCACAGGGATTCCGTGGGTTCTTCCGCGTGCAGCCTGTGGCGTTGCGCCTGGCGAAACACGCGCCACGGAGGAGTCAGCGGCGCCATGCTCCAGCGGCGCTGCCGCCAGAGCCCTCGCTCCATGTTGTCCTGGGAGGCTTCCCTCCTCCCAGCGAGCCGATGCGTGGCGGCTCGTCCACTCAACGTCCTCAACATACAGCATTCTGCGGCCCTGTCAAGCTGAACAAGCCCGCCAAGCGACAAAAAGTGCACAATCCGACGTCCGCCGGGAGCGGCGTGGGCGTTCAGGCCCCGTCGGCTGCCTGCTGGGCGTCCTGCAAGAAGGCTGGAGGGGCTGCGTCGAAGCGCCCGTGGTCGTCGAGTCTGGGAAGCAAGCCTCGCTTGGCGTCGCGCCAGGCGGGGAATGTCGCCCGCCAGCTGCGCACCGCCTCCGGGTCGAGGTCCACCGAGAGGACCTGCTCGCGTTCGTCGGCCTCGGCGAGGACCTCCCCCTGCGGCCCCACCGCGAGGGAGCCCCCCGCGTACGTCAGATGCGGGTCGCTGCCTGCGCGGTTGACGGCCAGGACGAAGGCCTGGTTCTCGATGGCCCGGGCGACGGCCAGGGCCCGCCAGTGCGCAGCCCGGGGGCTGGGCCAGTTGGCCACGACGACGAAGCACGCCGCCCCCAGCAGGAGCCCCGCCCGGAAGAGCTCGGGAAAACGCAGGTCGTAGCAGACGGTCGGGCAGACCCGCAGGGCTGTGGCACGCTGCCCTGCTGTGGACCAGTCGAAGCAGACAACCCGGTCGCCTCCGCTGAAGCGCTCGGGCTCCTTGCCAAAGGAGAAAGGGTGGACCTTGTCGTACGTCGCCAGCAGCTGGCCCTCAGGGCCGCAGCAGAGCGCGCGGTTGCGCCCCCGGCCGTCCTGGCCCATCACAGCTGCGCTGGCGACGACGAAGCAGCGCCGCTCCCTGGCCAGCGAGCGCAGAAACGCCTCCGCCTCGCCAAAGGCCGGCGCCGTCGCCTCCAGACGCATCGAGAAGCCCGTGTTGAACATCTCGGGCAGCAGCAGCAGCTCGCCAGGCTGCGTCCGGACGCCCTCGAGCAGCTGTTCGATCCTGCGGACGTTGGCCGGCGGATCCTCCCAGGCGATGTCCAGCTGCAGCAGATGGGCCCGCATGCCCACAGCCTACACGTCCCGCTCGACGGCTGAAGCAGCGGCGAGCAGCGCCGCAGCCTCCTCGTCGGCAACCGGCGCAAAGCGCTCATAGAACTGCCCCACCGCCTGGAACGACGCAGGCGCCTGCAGGCAGACGACGCGGTCGGCCCGCTCCTCCAGCAGTTCCAGCGCCTCGGGCGAGGCGACAGGCACAGCGGCGATCAGCGACGTCGGACCCTCCGTGCGGAGCAGCTCCAGGGCTAGGGCCATCGTCTGCCCGGTGGCGGCGCCGTCGTCGACGACGACCGCGTCGCGGCCCGCGACCGACGTGCGGGGCCGCCCCCGTCGCAGCAGCAGGGCGCGGCGGCGGATCGCCTCCCGCTGCCTGGCGATCTCCGCCTCGATTGCCTCGGCAGGGACGCTGCGTCTTGCCCATGGCGCAAGCGTCGCCTCGCCCCCTTCGCCCACCGCCCCGATCGCCAGCTCGGGCTGCAGCGGATGCCGCAGCTTGCGCACGAGCACGACGTCGAGCGGGCAGCGCAGCCGCTGGGCGACCTTCGCCGCGACGACCACACCCCCCCGCGGCACGCCCAGCACGATCGGCCGCTCGAGCCCCAGCTGGGCGACCGCCTCGGCGAGCAGCTCGCCCGCGTGGTTTCGGTCACGAAAGCGCACGGCCCGGTATTGTTGGCGTCATGAGCCAGACCGACACCACGCCGTCCGCAGAGCCGCTCGTGGGCGTGCTCATGGGCTCCAAGTCCGACTGGCCCACGATGCAGAAGGCCTGCGCGACGCTCGAGGAGCTGGGGGCCTCCTACGAGGTCCACGTCATGAGCGCCCACCGCAGCCCCGACGCGGTGGCCCAGTACGCCCGCGGCGCCCGCGACCGGGGGCTGCGCGTCCTCATCGCCGCCGCTGGCGGCGCAGCCCACCTGGCGGGCGTCGTCGCGGCGCACACGCCGCTGCCCGTGCTTGGCGTGCCGATGCAGGCCTGGTCGCTGGACGGCCTGGACTCGCTGCTCTCGACGGCGCAGATGCCCAAGGGCGTTCCCGTGGCCACCTTCGCCATCGGCTCGCACGGCGCCGTCAACGCCGCCATCTTCGCTGTGCAGATCCTCGCCCAGCGCGACGAGCGCTTCGCCCGGGCCATCGACGACTTCCGCGCTCAGCAGACGGCGTCGGCTGTGGGCGACCCGCGCACGTGACAACGTGACGAAACGCTGCGGCGCCGACGCCCAAGAACCTGCTGACGACCGCTTCCCCAGCGGAGCAGCTCCCGGGAAAGACAGCCATGCAGCTCACCGAAGAACTGGTCTACATGCTCGTCGGCATGGCCTTCACGCTGGTGCTGCTCGGCGTGATCTTCCGGTTCGTCAGGCGCGAGTCCGAGCGGACCGCCGCTGTCAAGCTCGAACGGGAGCGGGAGCGGCTGTATCGCGAAATCGCCTCGTACGTGGCTGGCGGGTCGCTGACGATCGAAGACGCGGAGCGGCTCATCCAGGCGATCGGCGACTCGGACGCCAGCCTGCCCCAGCTGCGCAGCCAGCTGCAGGTTCTTGCGCCA
Source organism: uncultured Phycisphaeraceae bacterium (assembly GCA_964408965.1). Taxonomy (GTDB): domain Bacteria; phylum Planctomycetota; class Phycisphaerae; order Phycisphaerales; family UBA1924; genus CAYPBL01. The sequence goes on from CAYPBL010000048.1 coordinate 3,773, forward strand.
ATGCCAGCCTGAGATGACGCTGTTCCGTGCAGCGTCGGCGGCTCTGTCGAGGTACAATATGGAAAGGAGCGCCGCAGCTGGGGACGATCAGCCCCTCGCTGTGCGCAGCTGTTTTCAGCAGGAGGCCTGGCCATGGGCGAGTCCAGCAGCATCTGGCATCCGGTCATCAGCTCCGAAGAGGCGCAGCGGGCCCTCAAGGCGGGCGAGATCGCGGCCACTCTGCCCCCCGACCAGATCGACATCGAGTCGATGGTCATCACCCAGCACTACGAGAAGTACTCCGACGAGGACCACGAAGTCTGGTCCATCATCTACAGGAAGCGCATGGAGCAGCTGGAGACGGACGCCTCCAACGTCTTCCTCGCTGGGCTCAAGGCCATCAACCTCGTGCCCGACCGCGTGCCCAACGTCGCTGAGGTCAACGCCCGCCTGGCGGAGCTGACGGGCTGGGCCAGCAGACCCGTCCCCGGGTACCTGCCCCCCAAGTCCTTCTTCGCCTTCATCGCCCGCAGGCAGTTCCCCACGACCATCAGCGTCCGGCCCAAGTCGAGCATGGCGTACCTGCCCGAGCCCGACATCATCCACGACGTCTTCGGCCATGTGCCGCTGCACGCGGACCCGGTCTTCGCGGACTTCCTGCAGACCTACGGCCAGGCGGCGCTGCACACCAACGACCCCGACCACACCGAGCGCCTGGCCCGGCTCTTCTGGTTCACCGTCGAGTTCGGCCTCATCCGCGAGGACGGCAGGCTCAAGCTCTACGGCTCGGGGCTCATCTCCAGCGAGGGCGAAGGACACCACGCCCTGGAGTCGCCCGACGTGGAGCGCAGGCCCTTCGACCTCGAGACGGTCTGCAACACCCCCTTCGAGATCGACCACTACCAGCCGATCCTCTACGTGCTGGAGGACTTCGAGCAGCTGCGCGACGCGATGAACACCTACGCCCAGCGCATTCTGAACGAGCCCGGCGCCACGACGCCCACGACGGTGAAGACCTCCGCCAGCGAGCCGGCGACGACGGGCTGACCGACACGCCGCAGATCAGGCGGGGGGCGACGGCGTCGCGTCGCGGGCGGCGCGGATGCGCTCGATCGTCACCACGGCGCCCCTGCCGACGCCCTCGCACGCTCGGGCGGTCCGCTCCCAGGCCGCCCTGGTCCGCAGATTCTCCGGCCAGAAGGGCCAGGTGCGGCACTGCGCGGGCCTGGCGTCGTGGATGGCGCACAGGGCCTTGCCGGGCTGCGATTCGCGATCCAGAAAGACGCAGTCGTAACCGTGCTCGGTGCGCCGCTCCCTGAGCGACCAGCCCACGCCCCGCAGGCGCCGGGCAAAGCGGGCGTAGAACGCGTCCACGGACAGGCCAAGTCGTGACGCCATGCCCCGGGCCTCCTCCTCCGTGAAGGCCACATAGCCCGGCGAGCCCGTGCAGCAGGCGCCGCACATGGTGCACTCGAAGCGCAGCCCTGCGCTGTACCACTCAGCTCGCGGTTGGCGTTGGGCAGGTGGGTCCGTGGCGGACATCGCGGTGCACTGTAGAGCAGCGAGTGCGGGAAAAGGGCGCTGGGCTGATGCGCCTTTCCGATGCGCCTTTCCACAGATGTCCTTTCCACAG
>CAYPBL010000048.1:5484-15099 GCA_964408965.1 uncultured Phycisphaeraceae bacterium
GCGCTGGGCTGATGCGCCTTTCCGATGCGCCTTTCCACAGATGTCCTTTCCACAGCGGAGTCGTTCCAGCTGTGTCGCGGCGCGGCGGATGGGCGCTGAGGAAGAGGCGTCGCAGCGGCCCCGTGTGGTTGTGAACATGGGCGCAACAGGACTTGAACCTGTGACCTCCGCCATGTGACGGCGGCGCTCTAGCCAACTGAGCTATGCGCCCGAGAGGGGTGAGCAGGGTGGACGGCGATCGTCTGCCCGCTCTGCCTCACCGTGGGGAGTATACCCGACGCGGGCCCGCGAACAGGGCCCGCGAACAGGGCCCGGTGGAGAGGGCTGTGGACGTCGTGGTTTGCGGACGGGCGGGTCCGGTTGGAACCTGCCTGCGTCCGATCAGTGAGGACAGTGTTGGAGAGGAGCGCTCGTTGTGCGGTTTCTGGACGGATGCTGCGGAAGGGAGCGCGCCTGTCGCCCGTTGTTCACCTTGTTTTTCAGACGGTCTTGCCTGTCCAGCCTGCACAAGTTCGCTGCGCGTGGGGTGAATCGGCTTGCACAGGACGGTGGGGGGGCTATACTGCTGTGCGTCGTTCTTCGGCGCTGCTTCTGGCATACATGGTCGGAGGCGTTTCGGGGCGGGGTGGATCCCAGAACGAGCGCTGACGACAGGAGGACGCTGGAGCTGACTGTTGAAACGGCACAGCAGCGGCGACAGACCGGAAGCAGCAGCGTAGAATAGACACACTCATCCGAGCCTCTCTCCTTTCGCACCCGGTCGCGTCGGCGCAAGTTGCGCAGGCGCGGCCGGCGTTTTTTCTTGCTGCTGTGGCGCGGAGAGCCCTATGCTCAACCCGTGAACAGGACGCGGGTGAAGATCTGCGGGGTGCGGGACGAAGCGGGAGCGATGGCGGCAGTCGAGGCGGGCGCGGACGCGATCGGCTTTGTGTTCGAGCGCTCGAGCCCTCGACATATCGATCCGACGGCGGCGTGGCGGTTGTGCAACATGCTGCCGCCGTTTGTGATGACGGTGGGGGTGACGCGCGACGCCTCGCTGGAGCGGTTCACGCGGATTGAGCAGCTCTGTCCGACAGAGTTCAGTCAGTTGCATGGCGACGAGGACGAGGCCACGGTCGCAGCGTGCGGGCCGCGGGTGTTCAAGGCGGTGGCCTTCGAGGAAGGGACCATCGCCCAGCAGCTGCAGCGATGGGCTCGCGTGGCTGAGGTGGACGCGATTCTTGTGGACGCCTCTTCGCCGGGGTCGGGACGCCCCTTTGCATGGGAGAAGCTGGCGGAGGCGAAGGGGGCAGCGGGGGACAAGCCGCTCATCCTGGCGGGAGGGCTGACGCCAGAGAACGTGGAGGAGGCGATCCGCATCGTGCAGCCATACGCTGTGGATGTCTCCACGGGCGTCGAGTCGTCTCCCGGCGTCAAGGATCCTGCGCGGATGTGCGCCTTCTGCCAGGCGGTGCGAGAGGCGGACCGCGCTCTGCGTGGAGCGCTGTCGGAGGAAGCCTGAACCAAGTCGCGCTCCGCATGGAGCGCCACGGCTGCGGGATTCAATCTCCCCTGCCTGGCCAGGCGTGCAGCTCTGGGGGAATGCGCTCGAGCACCCCTTCCAGCGCCTTCAGCTGCTCCGTGAGCCGTCGCGGCTGCATCTTGCCTCGAGCCAGCGCCCGGACGGCGCCTTCGCCGATGCGCCACTTGAGTTTGGCGGATGAAGCGAGCAGGTGCTCCTGCACCGCGGGCGTGAGCAGCAGCAGGGCGAACTCTTCATCGGCGCTGCGGACGGCGAAGGCGTGGTTGAAGGCGTCCAAGTCCAGCTGGATGGTGCGGAGCAGCCCCAGTCTGCGCAGCAGTCTGGTCAACGGCCCCGCGGGGTTGATCCGCACCATGGGCCAGCGCGCGGGCGCCTGCGCGATCAGGGCCGTCGTGACCACTGGCACGGTTCCCTGCCCTGTGGACATGAGGTATGTGTGTTGCAGGCAGGTGACAGCGGCGCCAGCGAGTTCCCCACGAAGAATGTGCCTGATGTCCGTCGCAGCGGGAAGCCCCGCCAAGATTGAGAGGGGTTTGCGCTGGGCGCGGGCGGCCTTGGGGGTGTACGTCAAGCCCAACTCGCGGGCGACGCGCTCGATTGCGTTTCTGTGGCGTCGCGCCCGCGGCGACTCCTTCGCGAAGGCGTTGCGCTGCGTCTCGGCCAGGTCGCTGGTCTGCGCGCTCAGGACAGCTGCTGCGGCGATCCGGGTGGAGGAGGCGGGCCGCGACGGGCGTCGCGCCGCCTCAGGCCTCATCACCGTGAACATCATCAACAGAAAGCAGACGCCTCCTATGCCCGCCAGCGCGCCGACAACAGCCACCAGCGCAGGCGCCGGAAGGGCGTTGGAGCGTGCGACGACCACCGCCATCAGCAGCGCCACGCTCTCCACCATCGCGAACGCCGCCATGGCCAGGCCGCGTTTGGCGGTGCGCTGGCGGGGCGGCGCCTCCCGCACAGGGACAGGCGGCGTGGGCGCCTCGGTCAGCGTGTCGGTTTCAGGAGGCATGCCCAGACGCCGACGCGTCAGCAGACGGAAGGAACTCGGCGCCAGGCTCCACATCGGTCGTCACGATCTGGCCGGGCGCAAAGTCCCCCGCCCGCTGCGCCTCGGTCAGCTGCAGGTCGACGGGAAGGCCTGCGTGGACGAGCAGCGCATTGCGCTCGGGCAACAGTTGGGCCACTCGTCCCTGCACTCTGCGGGGCCTGCCTATGACGGGCTCGATGTAACAGCCGCCCGAGGGCGCCGCGTCGACTCTGCGGGCGCGGGCCCGAATCTCCCCTCTGATTTTCGCGCCGGGCGCCGCGTCCAGAGGGGCGTGGACCGCCAGCTTCAACCTGTAGTCCGTTCCCGGAATCGCCAGCGTGATGAAGCCGTCTTCCTGCCCAGCAAGGCGCCCCACAGCGAGCCTGGCGTCCTTGCGGATGGTTTCAGCGGGCGAGAGCATGGTCGCGTCCTCCGAAAGCACGGTCGGTCGTGGGCTGCAGCTCCAGAAAGTTTGCCAGAATCCTGTAGCCCGCGTCGGTGAGAAAGCTTTCCGGGTGGTACTGCACGCCTTCCAGCGGAGCGCACAGTCCCGCAGCGCGGTCGGCTTCGCTCCACACTTTGCGCAGCCCCATCACCACTTCGACAGTGGTTCCGTCGTCCAGCGTGTCGCGCGTCCACGCGCTGACAGCCCAGCCCTGCGCGGGAACGCTCTCCCTCGCCACGACCAGACTGTGGTACCGCGTCGCGGTGAAGGGATTGTCCACCCCCGCGTGGACGCCTTGGCCGTCGTGATGGATCGGGCTCGTCTTGCCGTGCATCACCAACGGATGGCGCTGCACGCGCATGCCGAAGACGTCGCCAATGCACTGATGGCCCAGACAGACGCCCAGCAACGGAACCTTCCCCGCACAGTGTCTGACGACCTCGCGCGAGATTCCCGCCTTTGCGGGATCGCACGGACCTGGGGAAAGGATGATGTGCGACGGCCCGTGCGACTCGATCTCCTGCAGCGAGACCTGATCGTTCCGCTCGACGCGGACCTCGAGCGTATGGTCGAGCTCGCCGATGCGCTGGACCAGGTTCCACGTGAACGAGTCGTAGTTGTCCACGATGAGGATCACGCAGGCATCGTAGCGGCGTCGCTCTCTCCAGCGAAGCTGTGGAGACGCCGACAAGGGGCCGCTGCGAACGCTACGCCGCCTCGCGGGTGCCCGCCACGCCGTCGCGCGTCACGTAGAAGTAGTCGGGCGTGATGGGATACGGCAGCCGCCGATAGTCGCGCTCGACCTTCTCGTGGATCCGCTCGACGAACTCGTCGGGGCCTCTGCTGACGGCGATGAGCGTGTCGCGGGCGGGGGTGGCCACGAGGAAGTCGCCCCCCAGCAGCGGCGCCAGCTCGTTGTAGAGCGATTCGAGCAGCAGTCTGGAGGCGTCGTAGCCGTCGCGCAGCGCCACCACCGCCGCGGCGCCGCCCTCGTCCGTCTGCGCCAGCGCAGGCTCCAGGGCGGGCGTCGCCTGCGCCAGGTTCCGCCTTGCGATCTCGTCGATCTCCTCGATCGTCGAGCCCCAGCGCAGGACCTGCTCCGTCGTCACGCTCACCGTCATCTGCGGAAGATCAAGCACATACAGAATGACAGCGTCGTTGACGTACGGACTGTGGGCGACCATCTCCCGCGACAGACGCTCGAAGATGCGCTCGTTGTGGATGCGGGGCATGAGAATGCGCTTGGCCACGTCGAAGGGAATGGCGTCGGCGCCGCTGACGTCCGTTGCGAACAGATTGCGCAGGAACTCCTCCACGATCTCGACGCCAGACTCGGGCGCATGCGCCACGAGGCGGTACAGGTTCTCCAAGTCCAGACGGCGTCCTTCCACGATCGCTTCGCTGGGGCCTGTCAGCTCCACGCGCAACGACGCATGCAGGGCGCGCAGCATCTCGACCACGCGCTCCGCGAAGGCTTCAGGCTCTCGAGGCATGGAGGCCATGGACATCGCCGCTCCTGTGCAATGAACGATAGACCGACGCCGACACCGCTGTGTATCGACCGTCCCGCGCCGCTGCGGTTGACGAGAAGGCGTCAACGCCCCACAGCGCTGCCTATCCGCTCGCGTTGCGCCGATGGCGCCGATCGTCCCAACGGTTATCACGCGCCGCGCCGCAGCGGCGCAGGCCTGAGGCGTACACTTGTCGCATGGCCAGGCTCTGCCGCGTCGGATCGGTCGTCGTGGGACAGGGGCGTCCGCTCACGATTATCGCAGGCCCCTGCGCGCTGGAGTCGCGCAGCCTCGCCATGGAGGTGGGCCAGGCGCTGCGCGACGCCTGCTGCACGCTCGGATTGACCTATATCTTCAAAGCCAGCTTCGACAAGGCCAACCGCACCTCCCTGCGCTCTCCCCGCGGCCCGGGACTCGAGCAGGGTCTGGAGGACCTGGCCTTCGTCCGAGACGAGCTGCACACACCCGTCACCACCGACATCCATCACCCGCAACAGGCCCCCCGCGCAGCGGAGGTCGTCGATCTGCTGCAGATTCCCGCCTTTCTCTGTCGACAGACGGACCTGCTGCTGGCGGCGGGCGAGGCCGCTGCGGCGCGCAACAGGGCAGTCAACATCAAGAAAGGACAGTTTCTCTCTCCCCGGGAGATGGCGGGGCCGGTGGAGAAGGTGCAGGCAGCGGGCTGCCGCGACATTCTGCTCACCGAGCGAGGGACGTTCTTCGGCTACCACCGACTGGTGAACGATTTCGCAGGCTTTGGCGATCTGTTGGAGCTGGAGGCGCCAGGCGGTTCGCCCCCCGTCTGTTTCGACTGCACGCATTCGACCCAGGCGCCGGGGGAAGGCCGCACCAGCGGGGGGAGGCCCGAACGGGCAGGCCTGCTCGCCAAAGCGGCGACCGCAGCAGGGGCCCACGCGATCTTCCTCGAGTGCCATCCCGACCCTCCGCGCGCCCTGTCCGACAGCCAGAGCATGCTTCCGCTGACCGAGGCCCTTTCCCTCCTTCCCCTCGTGGCGGCCATACGATCCGCTGTGGAGCTGCCAGCGTCGACGCGGGGGGGCGACGCAGCGGAGCAGCGGCCCAGCCAGCCGGCCCGCTGCACAGGACAGCACGCCACGGAGACGCCTGCAGGATGAAGTGCGACCGTTGCGACAACCCCGCCACCGTCCATGAAGTGCGGATCGAGAAGGGCAAGCGCGTCGAAAAGCATCTCTGCGAAGCCTGCGCCCAGAAGGAAGGACTCTCTCCCGCAGTGCAGACGCCGGTGCCTCTGGCCAAGTTTCTCATCGCCCACGCGCCCCAGTTGGCGGCCAAGCAGGCCAAGCAACAACAGGAGCAGGTGTGCCCGCGGTGCGCGCTTCGGTGGTCGGAGTTTCGCCAGCACGGCTTGCTGGGGTGTCCCACCTGCTACGACGCCTTCGCTGAGTTGCTTCTTCCCCTCATCGAGCGCGCCCAGGAGGGGGCGGTGGAGCATGTGGGCAAGACCCCTGCGCGGGCGGGCGCGGACATCGCGCGGCAGCAGCGCGTCAGACAGTTGCGTCGTGAGCTCGCCGAGGCCCTCAAGGCTGAGGAGTACGAGCGCGCCGCGGAGCTCCGCGACGCCATCCAGGCTCTGGTCTCGACCAACGGGCACAGCGCCGCGTCAGGCGACGATGATGAGGGGAAGCGCCGTGTTGCGCACACGGAGGAGGCAGGCGCCGGCCCGTCGGCAAGCGCCGCGGATCGCAGTGACGCCTCCACCAGCTCGGACGAAAGCGAAGAGAGCTGCACATGAGCAGGCAAGCGTTGGCCAACGTCGATTGGCTTGTGGGCGAGGGGCGTGAACGCGACGTCGTCGTCTCCAGCAGAGCCAGACTGGCCCGCAACCTCGCCGACAGGCGTTTTCTCACCAAGGCGACTCGGGACGAGAAGGAGCAGACGCTGGCCCAGCTGATGGAGGCGGCACGGCAAGCGCAGCTGGCGGAGAAGCTCGTCGCGCTGGACATCAGGCAGGCTCCTCCCCTGGAGCGGTCGCTGCTGCTGGAAAGGCACATCGTCTCCAAGCAGATGGTCCGAGGCGACGAGCCGCGAGGCGTGGCGTTCTCCACTCCCGACGAGCGCCTCGCGCTCATGATGAACGAGGAGGATCACGTACGCCTCCAGACCATGCGTCCCGGCCTCGCGCTGAGCGAAGCCTACGAAGCGGTCGACGCCGCCGACGACAGGCTCGAGGCCTGCGTCGAATACGCCTTTTCCCCCACGCTGGGCTATTTGACCGCCTGTCCGACGAATGTCGGCACGGGTGTGCGCTTCTCGGTGATGTTGCACCTGCCCGCTCTCAAGCTCGCAGGCGAGCTCGAGAAAGTCCGCTCCGCCGCACGCGCGATGAACCTTGCTGTGCGGGGTTTCTACGGCGAAGGCTCCGAGGCCACAGGCGACTTCTACCAGATCAGCAATCAGACCACACTGGGCAAGAGCGAACGGGAAATTCTCCTGCAGCTGGAGGAGCGGATCGTTCCGCAGGTGGTGGCGTTCGAACGCGGCGCTCGGGAGAGTCTGCTCAGGACCAGACGTCGGCATGTCGAGGACAGGGTCTTCCGCGCGCTGGGGCTGCTCAGTCACGCGAGGCTGCTCTCTGTTGACGAAGCGATGACGCTGCTCAGCCAAGCAAGGCTGGGCGCTGCGCTGGGGCTCTTTCAACAGCCTTCCATGAGACAGATTCACGAGCTCATGCTGCTTGTTCAGCCAGCGCATTTGCAGAAGGCTGTCCAGCAGGAGTTGACCCAGAAGGAGCGCAAGGTCGCTCGCGCGGAGCTCGTCCGAGCGCATCTGGCTCGCCAGGACGGTCCGAACGGCGCGCCATGACGGGTCCTCGGGCCTCAGACGGCGAGCTGGGCGGAGCAATCCCCGCGCCCCAGGAGCCTTTCGTCTGGCCGCCCAGAGAGCGTCCGGCGACGGCGAGTCGGCCCGCTGCTGCCTCGTCGGCGGGCGTCGGCGCTGCCCCGCGGAGCGCGACGGGCCTCCTTGCGACAGGACGGCAGGGGCTGGAGTCGCTCGAACGGACGCTGCTGCCGTGGGTCTCGGCGCCGCTTGCGTGGCGTCTTGCGACGGGGCGGGTCGTCCTGGACGAGCCCGACGCAGCCTGCGACCGCTGTGGCAGGACGCTGCAGAAGGGTGAGGACCGGGAGTTCGGCTGCGTCGCCTGCGAATCGGAGCGTTTCCCGTGGGTCAGGCTTGTGCGGCTGGGGGAGTACCGGGACGGCTTGGCTGAGGCGGTGCGCGAGGTGAAGTTTCGCCGCAACCGAGCGCTGGGCGAGGCGCTGGGAAGACAGCTGGGCGAGGCGCTCCGCAGGGCGGGCGTCTCCACGCAGCCCGCTGCGATCACGCCGCTTCCCACCACCCGCTGGAGACGTCTGTCGCTGGGGATCGACCATGCCTTGACGCTGGCTCGGGGCGCCGCCCGCGCCGCCAGGCTGCCGCTGAAGAATGCGCTGGCAAGACGCCCAGGCCCGACCCAGCTGGAAGTGCCGCCCAGCGCCAGACGCAGCAACGTGGCAGGAGCGTTTTATGCGCGACACAGACAGGCTCGGGCCTTGCCGAAACGGGTTGTGCTGGTCGACGACGTCCTGACGACGGGGTCGACGCTCCGGGCTGCCTCCAAGGCGTTGCGGCGGGCAGCGCCTGGGGTGGAGCTGTGGGCAGCGGTGGCGGCGGTGGCGCAGCAGCGGGGCTGATGAGGGGCGCGTCAGCGGGGCGGGTAGGGAAAGTGCGAAGCGGGCTCTTGACGGGCGTGGAGAGTCGGGTATACTCCGCCGCTCGCCAGGTGGAAGACTCCTGCTGGGGTCGACCGCGTGGCGAGCGTCGCCTCCGGATCCTTCGGAGCCGAGGCGCTTCTCTTTGACAAGTGAACAGTCGAGAGGGCTGCGAGAATGTGTCCCGTCAGCGGGCGTGCACGCGTCGCCTCCAGGCCGGAGGCAGCTGACGGGAGCAAGACACACAGGCCTGTCTCCGGCGCGCGAGCGTCGGAGGCGAGCTGAGCATTCTCGTGCCCGAGCCCTTAGCTTGAGAAGAATGTTCAGCCTTGACCGCTGGGTGTAGCCGCCCAGCGGGCCTCGGCGGTTTCGCCGAGGTGGACCGGCGGCGGACGAACGTCCGTCGCGAAGCAGGTCAATCCTTCCTTTGAAGGAAGCCGCTTGCGCGAGCGAGCGGTTGGAGACTTCAAGTGAAGAGTTTGATCCTGGCTCAGATTGAACGCTGGCGGCATGGCTAAAGCATGCAAGTCGAGCGAGAACCGGGCTTCGGCCCGGGGACAGCGGCGAACGGGCGAGGAACACGCTCCTTACGTGCCCCGAGGTGGGGGATAGGTCGGGGAAACCCGGCGTAATACCCCATGTGCTCCACGGAGGAAAGCCGCAAGGCGCCTCGGGAGCGGGGAGCGTCCTATCAGGTAGTTGGTGAGGTAATGGCTCACCAAGCCGAAGACGGGTAGCGGGTGTGAGAGCATGACCCGCCGCATCGGGACTGAGACACTGCCCGGACTCCTACGGGAGGCTGCAGCAACGAATCTTCCGCAATGCGCGAAAGCGTGACGGAGCAATGCCGCGTGTGGGACGAAGCGGCTTCGCCGTGTAAACCACTGTCAGGACGCAGGAACCCTGACCGCGTCCAGAGGAAGGGCCGGCTAACCTCGTGCCAGCAGCCGCGGTAAGACGAGGGGCCCGAGCGTTAATCGGAATCACTGGGCTTAAAGGGCGCGTAGGCGGCTGCGCAAGCGTCTTGTGAAATCCCTCGGCTCAACCGAGGAATTGCAGGGCGAACTGCGCGGCTTGAGGCGGGTAGAGGCCGTCGGAACGTTCGGTGGAGCGGTGAAATGCGTTGATATCGAACGGAACGCCGAAGGTGAAGACAGGCGGCTGGGCCCGACCTGACGCTGAGGCGCGAAAGCGTGGGGAGCGAACGGGATTAGATACCCCGGTAGTCCACGCCCTAAACGATGCGCGCTAGGTCGAGGGAGTTCTGACGCTTTCTTGGCCGAAGGGAAACCGTTAAGCGCGCCGCCTGGGGAGTACGGTCGCAAGGCTAAAACTCAAAGGAATTGACGGGGGCTCACACAAGCGGTGGAGCATGTTGCTTA
>CAYPBL010000049.1:0-6944 GCA_964408965.1 uncultured Phycisphaeraceae bacterium
CCCGCCGAGGCCCGCGAGGCGCTCGAGCAGGCGGCGCAGACCTACCAGCGGATGGAGGCCGCGACGTCAGCGGACCTGGCCTGGAGGCTGGGCTACGCCGACGCCTTGCGCGCCCTGTCGCAGACGCTCCTGTCGCTGGGCGACGGCGCCGGCGCCCGTGCAGCAGCCAGGCAGGCGGTGCAGCTGCTCCCCGCCCAGGGCCAGGACCCCGACGCCGACGCCATCCGTCTCGCCGTCGAGCCGCTCCTGGCGGGGGGAGCCGGGTGATCGGACCCCGCCCGCGTCATCAGGCTGGACGCGTTCTTTCTGCTGCGTGGGAGATTCCGGTGGACAGCGACGCTGTTGTGTGGCACAGTGAGCACGCCCGGGGAGGTTCACGGGGGGCGCCGATTGTGCGCAACGGTTCGTGTACCCATGTTCGCAGTCGGGCTGTCCGCTGCGTTGGCGCGGTGGCGCTTCTCGGAGGAGGCGTCGCCCTCAGCAGCAGTCTTGGGCAAACGTTGTCCGTTTCCCGCATCGCCTTTCTGCCGGCAATCGAGAGCGTGGCGCCTGGAGCCTCGCCCCTCGATGTCGCCCGCGGCGACTTCAACCTCGACGGCTTGGAGGACATGGCTGTCTTGCTGGGCCCTCCCCAACCGGGCGAGCCGAGCGTCGTGCAGCTGTTCCTGGCTTCCCCCGCCCAGCCGGGCGCCTTCACCCCAGGCGTCGCCTTCACCGTAGGCCAGGCAGCGTCAGCCCTTGCAGCGGGCGACATCAATCAGGATCAACTGACGGACCTCGTCGTCGTTCTGGCCCTGCAGCCTCCGGACAACGTGCAGACGCTGCTGCTCGTGGGCAACCAGGAGTTCGTCCAAGGCCCCAGCGCCAGCGCAGGCATCGAGCCTCGCGACGTGGCCCTGGCCGACTTCGACGGCGACCAGGCGCTCGACGCTGCGGTGGTCAGCCTCGAGCCTGGCCAGCCCCAAGGTTCGATCACCGTGCTCTTCAACCAAGGTGGGGGGGTGCTGGCGGGGCCGCTCGAGCAGGGCGAGCAGCCGGCGCTCTTCACAGGCTTTGGCGCCTCGACATCGCTGCTGGCCGGCAAGCGTCCCAAATCCGTCTGCCCCGCCGACGTCGATCAAGACGGCGATCCCGACTTGCTCGTGCTCAACGAAGGCGATCCTCTGGCCGGGGAAGGCGGCAGCCTTACCTCCTACGCCACCACCACCCCACAGAACCTGACCGCCAGCGGCGCCCCCGTCGTCTTCGCGCGGCAGCCCGAGGTTCCGCTGGGCCTGGGCCCTGCGCAGGAGGCGGTGGCGGACATGGACCGCGACGGCGCCCTGGATCTGGTCGTCGCGCTGGCGGGTTCGGCAACGACGTCAGGGCAGATCGTTCTGCTACGCAACGCCGCGGCCCAGACCGACGCCTTCAGCTTCGCCCAGCCCGTCACACTCGTTTCCGATATCCAGGCCTTGGCGGTGCAGGCTGTCGACCTTGACTACGACGGCGACCCTGATCTTCCCATCATCGCAGGCAACATTCCCACCTCCGGCGCGCAGACACAGGTGTACGAGAATCTGCACAGGCCAGGCGACGCGCAGGTGAGCGCAGCTCTCGCCCAGACCCTCACAGCCAATCAGCAGCCGAGTCTTCTCCTGACCGCTGACGAAGACCAGGACGGCGACGTCGATGTGCTCGCGCTGGGAACGGAGATCGTCGATCCAGGCGTCGCGCCCATGCAGACCGTCGTCGCCACGCACCCCAATGCGTCGTTTCACCCTGCGGACATCGATCGCAGCGGCAGCGTCGGCCCAGGCGATCTCTTCCTCCTCCTGGGCTCGTGGGGCGCGGACTGCTCGCTGACGCCCTGCGCTGCGGATGTGGATGGCGACGGCGTCGTAGGCCCAAGCGACCTGCTCTTCCTGCTGGGAAGCTGGGGGTTTGTCACAGGCTGAGGCTGGTCGGTATCCTCACGGCATCGAAACACCGCCGTTGCAACCCGAACCTGGTCCGATCGACCCGTCGCGCACGCTGCTGCTTGTCACGGGCGCCCATCTTCGCGCCGAAGCCTGCGACAGACCCTTGGCCTATGCGCTCAAGGCGGAGGCCCAGCGCAGGCTCGGTCGCCTCGCCGCTGCGCCCAAGACGCCGCGACTCCTCGTCTGCTCGGATTTGTGGCGGATCAACAGCGACGAGCTGGCGCAGACGCCGACGATCAGCCTCGGCGGGCCGGGCGTCAACGCCTGGGCGGCCCACCTCGCGGAGCAGCTGCCCACAGCCTTCGCGGTCGACGATCGGCTCGTCATCCAGATGGACCCCGACATGAGCAGTCTGTTGGTCTCGCTGTGGGGCATGGACCACGCCTCCACCGTCGAGGCGCTCACCATTTTCACCCAGCGCTATCTGGATGAATACCTCGAAGCTGTCTTCACCAGATGCTTCCTGTGACAACGACGGGAGCCCGCGCTATTTGCCAATGCAGAAGGTGGAGAAGATGCGGCCGAGCACATCGTCGGGCGTCGTCTGCCCCGTAAGCGGCGCCAAGGCGTCCGCAGCGTCGCGCAGCAGCTGCGCCACGAGCTCCAACGGCTCGACGCGAGGCGCCGCTGATCCCTGCAGCAGCGACCGGGCCTCTCGCAGCGACTGCAGCGCCTCGTCGATCGCCTGAGCGAATCGAGGCGCCACGCGCGCCAGTCCCGACGCCCCAGCGACGTGCGCGCACGCGTCCGCCACCGCCCGCTTCAGCGCATCCAGGCGCCAGCCGTCCAGCGCGCAGACAGCGATCGCTTCCCCCGCTCCGCCTGCGTCCGCGTCCTCCAACAGGTCCGCCTTGGTCCGCACGCGGATGATGCGATGCGCAGGCCGCTGTCCAGGAAGCTGCGCGAAACGTCCTGACGGATCGCAATGGAGCAGCACATGAGCGCCGCGGACGACCTCCACCGCCCGCCGCTGCGCATGCGCGTCCGCGTCGCCGCGAGGCGACCAGGCAGCGTCCAGCCCCGCCAGGTCGATCAGCAGGCAGGGGGGCGCGAGCGGCGTCGCGTCGCGCAGATCCAACAGCTCTTCGAGCGCGTCGCGCGTAGCGCCTGGGAGCGGGCTGGTCACGGCGCGTCGACGACCAAGCAGAGCATTGAAAAGGGTGCTTTTTCCCGCGTTGGGAGGCCCCACCAGCGCCACTCGCGCCGCAGCGCAGCCAGGATCGCTCGTTGCGTTGCCCCGCTCGTGCTGCAGTATCGTCTCGCAGTCCTCGAGCGCCTTCGCCAACGACGCAGGCTGCACCAGCGCCACGTCCTCCTGGTCAGCGAAGTCCGCCTCCGCCTCGACCAGGGCCAGCGCCTCCAACAGCGTGTTCCGCGCGCGGGCTGCAGTCTCCTCCGCTTTCCCACTGAGCAGCCGTTGTGCGCAGGCAAGCTCTTCCTCGTTTTGCGCAGCGATCGTCGCCGCTACGCCCATCGCCTGCGCGACGCTGAGCCTGCCCAGGAGCAGCGCCCGCAGGGTGAACTCGCCGGGCTGCGCCAGCCGCACGCCAGGCGTCGCCAACAGGCGGCGCAGCGTCTCCTGCAGCGCAGCGGCGGCCCCAGGCACGAGCAGCTCCGCAGCGTCCTGTCCGGTGTAGGACCGAGGCGCGCGAAACAGCAACAGCTGCGCCGGGACCGTGAATCGGCTGAAGAGCCGAAGCTGCGCACGGTGTGCGCCGGGGCGCTCTGGGACGGAAGAGGCCAGCGCTGCGCGCAAGGCGCTCCGCGTCGCAGGCCCGCTCAGGCGGATCAGTCCCGCAGCCGCTGCGCCGGGCGGCGAGGCTGGGGCGCAGATCGTCTCCTCCAGCGCAAGCGACGCAGCCTTCATCGACTCCTGCCGCGGCGGCGCTTGGGGCCCTTGCCGTTGTCTTCCCTGCGCCAGCTCTTGTCGAAGGGGTTGGCCGGCGTGCGCGTCTTGCGGCGTGCGCCCCCTGCCTGCGCAGCGAGACCTGAGCGGCGTCGGGCCCGCTTCTCCTGATCCGCCTTCTCCAACGCCTCCAAGTCGATGTGCGCGCGGATGTGCCTGCTTTCGAGAATGCCCAGAATCGAGTTGGTGATGAAGTAGATCGCCAAGCCGCTGGGCGCCGAGTACATGATCAGCGGGAACATCACCACCATCAGCACGCGCATGATCTTCTGCTGCTGCGCCTGCTCAGGCGTCATCGCCGTCGAGGGCGGCGGCGTCAGGTACTTCTGCTGCGCATAGAACACGAAGGCCAGCAGCAACGGCAACAGGTTGATCGAGTCGATGGGCCCAAGCAGCGGCAGCGTCGCTAGAGGCTTCCCGAAGTACACGAAACGGTCTGGCTTGGACAAGTCCGCCAGGAACAACCACGAGCCGCCGCTGAGCTTCTGGAAAATGCCGAAGAACGCAGGTTGATGCCGCAGATCGAAGGCGAAGAAGAGCATCGCGTAGAGGGCGATCCACACAGGCGTCTGCAGGAACATGGGCAGACACCCCAGCGCCTGCGCGGGGTTGACGCCTTCTTCGCGCATCAGCTTGGCCATCTCCTCGCGCAGCCTCTGCGGATCGTCCTTGTACTTTTCCTGAATCTTTTTCTGCTTGGGCGCCAGCGTCTGCATCTTCCTGCTGAAGCGCTGCATGTTGATCTGGGCTCGCTTGGTCACCGGATGCAGCGCTCCGCGCACGCACAGCACCAGGAACATGATCGCCAAGGCCCAGTCGTGAAAGAGCAGATCGTGCGTCGTCCCGAGAAACCACAGCAGCGCCTTGGCCAGCGGTTGAAACGTGCAGAAGGCGCACGGCCCGCCGAAGTTGAACACCACCAGCTCGTGCAGCCCCACCGAGCGAAGCAGCGGATCCGCCCCCAGCGTCTTGCGCCACAGCGGCCCCGCGTAGGCTCCAAAGTCCAGCGACGCAGCCTCGCCAGGCTCGATCGTCATCGCTGCGCTGTGGTGCTCCAGCAGCACCACGCCCGAGGCGTCCGCGGGACCAGCCAGCACCCGATCGACGCGGGCCCCCAAGGGCAGCGCCTTGTTCCATGGCTGCGTCAGGTCCGCGCCTGCAGGAGGGATCGCATGCACCGCAAATGCGAAGTAGCGGTTGGTCATCGCCGCCCAGACGAGCTCCCGCGTGATCCGCGAGCCCCCTGCAGGGGGGTACACCGTCTTGACCCGCGGCGCCGGGGCTTTGCCCACGACCAGCCGCCTCGCGCCCAGACCCTCCAAGGGCCTGACCGTCTGCCTGCTGGGGTCCAGCGCAGCGTCAAGCAGCGCGCCGAAACGCACCCGCCGTTTGTCTCCGCCGTAACCCAGATTGTCCGCAGGAAGATCGACAGCTCCAAACTGGGCGAACCGCACCCCCAGCGCATGGTCCGTGAGATTGACCACGCGCTGCCGCACCTGCACGTCGTAGGAGCCCTTGGCCAGCGAGTACATTCGCTCGATCCTGGCCACGGGCTGCCCCTGGTCGTTTTCGATCAGGGCGCTGAAGCGGGCGGACCCCGCGTCGAGCGACTCCAGCCGCCAGATCCACAGGTCCTCGCGCCCGCTGGCGAAGAGGTCGACCGTCTGGCCGTCGATCTCGATGGCCCGCGCAGCGAGCGAAGCGACCGTGGCCGTCGCCCCCGACGGGTCCGTCACGAGCCTGCGCTGCTGCACCGCGTAGTGCTCGCGCTTACGGACGGTTTTGTAATGCTCCGACAGGGTGATGGCGCCCACCCCCGCCCCCTCGGGCGTGAACTCCACAAGCAGGTCGTAGCCCGAGTCGGGATCGTCGCTGCCGATCGAGCCGAACGACCCGTCAGGGGGAGGCGCCACCAGCCTGACCCGCAGCCCTTCGGTCGGTCCTGCAGCAGGCTGCTGGTCCGCGCCGCCCGTCAGCGTCTCCGCTGTGGTCTCCTCGTGTGGCTCGGGCTGAACCGCAGTCGCTGCAGGCGTCTGCTCGACGACAGCAGGTTGCGAGTCTGCGGCCGCCGCCTTCTCTTCCTCGGAGGCTGACTCCCCTGCCTGCTGCGTCGCTGGCGCAGCTGCGGGCGCAGCTGCAGGCGAGGGGGGCGACTTGGCGACAGCGATCACGAAGATCGCCGCCACACCTACAGCCAAGGCGGGGACGATCCATCGCAGCGCCGTGTTGGGCTCCCTGGGCATGCGTGCAGTCTTCTTTTCGTCAGGCCCGTGCGGGCGAAGCCAACGGCCCCATCCCGCGGGGCGCACTCACCGACCTTCGTAGAGTCGTTCGCCCAGCCAGTCGTGCAGCTCGGGCGTCTGCTTGATGAGCGAAGCGGTCGCGTCGATGTCGTACTCGACCCGGAAAAACTCCACGCGGCCTTCCGTCTCGTGCAGCACCGCATAGGAGGCCCGGGGGTCCAGATCGCGAGGCTGCCCCACCGAGCCCACGTTGATGATGGCCTTCTCGTCGTCGCTGAAGGTGTACGAACTGTTGCCCAGCTCCGCTGGAGGATAGAAGTCGGGCTCGTCCGTGAAGACGCCAGGCACGTGGGTGTGTCCCACGATCGCTGCGTGCTCGATGCGCTCGAAGATCTGCTTCATCTTCTCCTTGGCGTTGAGCACATCGTCGGGGAAGATGTATTCGTTGATGGGTCTGCGAGGCGACCCGTGCACCGCCAGCAGCGGCTCCGCTCCCCCCGGCGGCGTCTCCACCACGCGCACCCGCAGCGCATTGAGGAAGGCATAGCGGCTGGAGCGGAGGTCCGCGTCGGGCTCGTTCTCAAACTGGGCGCGGGTCCAGTAGGCGGACGCCTCCGCAGCGGGGTTGAAGTTGGTCGGCTCGTAGAGCACCGCGAAGTCGTGGTTCCCGATGAGGGCCCATTGGCAGCGCTGCCTGACCATGTCCACGCAGGCCAGGGGCTCGGGGCCATAGCCCACGATGTCTCCCAGGCAGACGATCCGCTCGATTCCCCGCGACTCGATGTCCGCCAGCACCGCGCGCAGCGCCTCCGCGTTGCCGTGGATGTCGCTGAT
>CAYPBL010000049.1:7044-14855 GCA_964408965.1 uncultured Phycisphaeraceae bacterium
CAGGCAAGCGGAAAGGCGACCCATGCCCGCAGCACCCATCCAGTACCAACGCACCCGCGAGATGACCATCGACGAGCTGCTGCTCGAAAACCGCGTGGTCTTTCTCGTCGGGGAGATCAACCAGGCCTCCGCCGCCCGCGTGGTCATGCAGATGCTCTACCTGGAGAACCAGCGCCGAGGGCAGGACATCAACTTCTACATCAACAGCCCGGGGGGCGCCGTCGACGACACGCTGGCCATCTACGACACCATGCGCTTCCTCTCCTCCGACGTGGCCACGTACTGCATGGGGCGGGCCTACAGCGGCGCCGCGATCCTGCTCGCCGCAGGCGCCAAGGGCAAGCGCTTCGTCCTCCCCCACGCCAAGGTCATGATCCACCAGCCCTACGGCGGGGTCTTCGGCCAGACCGAGGACGTCAAGATTCAGGCCGAGCAGATCATCCGCACCAAGCGCGAGCTCAACACCATTCTCTCGAACCTGACAGGCCAGCCCTACGACGCGGTGCAGCGCGACGCGGAACGCGACAAGTACTTCTCCGCTGAAGAGGCCAAGGCCTACGGCCTGGTCGACGAGGTCATTCAGACGCCCAAGGACCATCCGGGCCATTCGCCCTCGACCCCCTGAGCCCCGCTCCGCGCCCCGTGGCGCGTCGCGGCTGCGAGCACGAAACGAACGCCATGAGCACACTTGTTCCCATCGTCATCGAAAAGACAGGCAGAGGCGAACGCGCCTACGACATCTACTCGCGGCTGCTCAAGGACCGCATTGTCTTCCTGGGCGGGCCCATCAACGACGACGTGGCCAATCTCGTCGTCGCCCAGCTGCTCTTCCTGGCCAACGAGGACCCCAAGGCGGACATTCACGTGTACATCAACTCGCCGGGCGGCTCCGTCACCGCGGGGCTCGGCGTGCTCGACACCATGCGCTTCGTGCAGCCCGACGTGTGCACCTACATCATCGGCCAGGCGGCGAGCATGGCCTCGCTGCTGGCCTGCAGCGGAACCAAGGGCAAGCGCTACGCCCTTCCCAACAGCAGAAACCTCATGCACCAGCCGCTCATCGGCGGCGTCCTCGAGGGGCAGGCCACCGACCTCGAGATCGAGGCCAAGGAGATGCTCCGTCTGCGCGAGCGCATCTACACCGTCTACGCCGAGGCCACGGGCCAGCCCTACGACACGATCGAGCGCGACTGCGACCGCAACAAGTGGCTCGACGAGCAGGAGATGCTCGAGTACGGCCTGATCGACAAGGTCCTCACCGCCATGCCGCGGACGCGCAGCGAGTCGAGCGAGGCGTAGCGGGCCCTACTCGCGCACGATCTTCAGCGCAATCAGGTCCTGCACGTCCAGCAGGCCCACGGGTCTGCTCTGGTCGTCGACGATGGGGATCTCGTCCTGCCGCTGCTCGCGGATCAGGGCCACCGCGTCCTGCAGCCTGGCGGTGTGCGGCAGCGTGCGCGGCGAGCGCGTCATCACCTCTCCCAGCGGCCGCGCCAGCGCCTGCGGATCGCGCAGCACGAGCCTGCGCAGGTCGCCGTCGGTGAAGACCCCCGAGAGTCTGCCCTCGCTGTCGACGGCGATCAGCGCTCCGGGTCGTCTGCCCGCGCTGTCCGCCTGGGCCAGGGCCTCTCCCACGCTGAGCCTCTCGTCCACCACCGGCAGGTTCCTTCCCACGACGAAGCGCAGCGCCTCGACCACCGGCCGCAGCGTCTCGCCGAGCAGCCCGCCAGGGTGGCGCTTGGCGAAGTCGTCGGCGGTGAAGCCGAGCCTGCGCGACAGCGTCAGCGCCAGCGCGTCGCCCAGCGCAAGGGCCGCGGTCGTCGAGGACGTCGGCGCAAGGCTCAGCGGACACGCCTCCGCCACCTCGCCCACCTCCAGCGTCGCCTCGGCGCAGCGGCCCAGCGCGCTGTCGCGGCGGGCCGTGATCGCCACCACCGTCAAGCCGTCCTGGGCCAGCGTCTGCGCCAGGGCCACCACCTCGGGCGTCTCGCCTGAATGGCTCAGGGCCAGGAGGGCGTCTTCGGGGCGGATCCTGCCCAAGTCGCCGTGCGCCGCCTCCGCAGGGTGGACGCTCTGGGCCGGCGCCCCCAGGCTCGCCAGCGTCGCAGCGATCTTCTGGCCGATCAGCCCGCTCTTGCCCATACCCGAGACGACGATCACGCCCTTGCGCCGCACCGTCCGCTCGAGCAGGTCCACCGCGTGGAGAAAGTCGTCGTCCAGCCGCTGGGCAGCGAGCTCGACAGCTCTGGCCTCAGCCTCGAGGGCTTTGCGGGCGAAGGCCAGCTCGTCGCCCTGCTGCTGCGCAGCGCGTGGGGGCGTCGCGTCCACGGGTCTTTCTGCTCGCGTCAACGGCATGCTCCACGAGGGTACACTGCCAGCAGGGCCTGGACGAGCCCTTCGCCGCTGCCCATGCTCGACGCCGACAACAATGCCTACGCCGTCTCGCTCGACGCCTTCGCAGGCCCGCTGGACCTGCTGCTCCATCTCGTCAGGCGGGCCGAGGTGGACATCGCCGACATCCCCATTGCCGAGATCGCGGACCAGTTCTTGGCCCACGTGGAGCAGGCGGAGCGCCTGGACGTCGACGCCGCCAGCGACTTTCTGGTGATGGCGGCGACGCTGATGGAGCTCAAGTCCCGACTGCTCGCGCCCGCTTCGACCGCAGCGGAGGAGGCGTCGCAAGCAGAGGACCGCTCTTCGGCGCGTCGCAGCGATCCCCGAGGAGAGCTGGTCCAGCAGCTGTTGGCCTACCAGTGGGCCCGCAGCGCCTGCGACGCCTTGGAGGGTCTGTGGGAACGCTGGTCGCGTCGCTGGCCCACGGCGCCTGCCCACGTCGAGCGGGCCGCGGTGCGGCAGGCCGTCGCTGCGCAGCGGCAGGCCCGCGAGCTGGAGGAGCTGCAGCTCAGCGACCTCACCCAGGCCTACGAGGCGGTGCTGGCCCGGGTCGACTTCACCAGGGTCGGCGCCCACCATGTGCAGCTCGACGCGCTGGACGAGCCCATCGAGGTCCACGCGGAGCGGCTCGTCGCTGCGGTCCGCGAGCGTCAGGAGCGGGACGGAGCGGGAGCCTCGGGCGTCCCGCTCAAACCCATCTTGGACGGCTGCAGCAAGGCGGAAGTGGTGGGCCTCTTCCTGGCGCTGCTCGAGCTGCTCCGTGACGGTCAGGTGGCCATCGTCGCCGTCGAGGGCGATGCGCAACGCGCCTCGCTCATGGCGCTGCGTGTGGCGCTGATCGAGCCGAGCGAAGAGCGTGCGCCTTCTTCCCGCAGCACAGCCGAGCGGGGAGAAGCGACAGCAACACAGCAGTCAGGCCTCGTCTGACGGGTCGATCGCGTGACGGTGCAGGGCGTCGACGACAGGCGCCGCTGCCAGCAGACCTTCAGCGAGCAGCGCCCTGACCTGTTGCGTCTGTTCCTGCAGACTGCGCAGCTGGGTCAGCGAGGTCGCCGCTGTGGTCTGGGCTTCCTGCAGTTGCTGGAGCATGGCTGCGGCGCTGGGCAGTTCGTCAGCGTCGCTGCGGGCGCGGAAGACCCCGCCCACCCCCAGCGCAGCCCGCAGCCGACGGAAGACGTCGCGGGCGAAGCGTCCCAGTCTGGCGGCGGTTCTTTGGGCCTGCTCCGCAGCGTGGCTGGCGGTCTGCGCCGCAGCCAGCGCTTCCTGCTGGGCCCCGTTGACGCGCTCGATCGCCTGGCGCTGCAGGGCTTCGATGTGGCTTTGGCAGGTTTCCGCAGCAGCCTGCAGACGCGCCTCCGCGTCCGCAGCGTCCGCCTGCACGCGCTTGACCGCCTGGCTGAGCGTGTCGAGCTGCTCGTTGATCCGATCCACCAGCTGGGCCAGGGCCCGGTCGCACTGGGCCTGAATGTCGGTCAGCGCCGTCTCCGCTCGACCAGCTGCTGCCTCCGCCCGCTCGCGCAAGGGGTCGATGCGCTCCGCGAGTCTCGATGCCACACTGTCAGCCAAGGCCTCCGCTTCCCGCTTGGCGGTCTTGAGCGCCTGTTGCAGCTTCGAGTGCAGATCCTCCGCCTCTTCGCTTGCCCGCAGGACGGAGGCTTCGACGCGGTTGGCGGCCTGGAGGGCTGCTTCATCCACGGAGCGGGCCGCTGCATCGCGCGCAGCGTCGAGCTCGTCGAGCAGGGCGCGTTGCCTGCGGTCAGCGTCGTCGATGCGGCTGCTGACGGTTTCGCACAGCTGCTCCGCCTGCTCCTGGCAGGCTTTTTCAGCGCTGCGGAGGCGGTCGCGGGCGGTGGCCAGCGCATCGTCGATGAGCGCGTCGACTTCGCTGCGCAGCTGCGCCGTCCGCTCCTCCAGCGGTTTTTCCAGCGCCTGCTGGGCCGCTTCGAGGCGGCGCTGCGTCTGCGCAAGCTCCTGCGAAGAGCGGTCCAGCGCCGCAGCCCGCTCCTCGACGACGCGCGCAAGCCGCTGCGCCGCTTCGAGCGATCTGCGGAGCCTGCCCGTCGTCGGCGCCAGCGTCGTCAGCAGCGATCGGCCGTCCTGGGCGCTGTCGCTGAGGTGGCGGGCCGCCTGCTCCGCCTCCGCGATCAGCGAGCGCAGCTCCGCGGCGTACTGCGAGAAGGCTGCGTCGTCCAGCACGCGGGGCGAGAGAAACATCTCCTCCACGATCCTGCCAGCTCGCTGGTCTGCTGGAGGCCTCGTCGTCAGGGGCGGCGCTGGCGGACGCAGCTGTTCAGCCATGGAGCGACTCCTCAGGGCCGGGTTCCCAAGGCATCGGCCAGGCTTGCCGCCCCGCTTGGGTTTCCGCTGTGACAGCGGCATAACGCGCTCGGGACGCTGTGCATCGCAAGCGTGGTCGCGACGCCCTCCTACGATCGACCGCTGTGACGAGGCATTCTGCCATCAGCGACGGGCGCGCCGCCCTGTTCGATCCCCAGCAGCTGCGCGACGCTGGGCGGGGAGAGCGTCTGCACAAGGCCCTGGCCCGGGCGGGCGTGGCCAGCCGCCGCGACTGCGAACTGCTCGTCGAGGAGGGCCGCGTGACGGTCAACGGCGTGGTGGTCCCGTCGCTCCCAGCCTGGGTGGACCTGGAGCGCGACGTGGTCGAGGTGGACGGCCGCCGCGTCAGGCCGCCATGCCGACTCGTCCACGTCATGCTCAACAAGCCCGAGCGCGTCGTCAGCACCGCCTCGGACGAAGCCAACCGCCGCACCGTCGTCGAGCTGGTGCAGCATCCGTCGGGTCAGCGGCTCTACCCCGTCGGCAGGCTCGACTTCGACACCCGCGGGCTGCTGCTGCTGACCAACGACGGCGAGCTGGCGCACAGGCTGACGCATCCGCGCTACAGCGTCGCCCGTGTGTACCGCGCGGTGGTGCGGGGCAGGGTCAGCGTGGAGACCCTCGAGCAGCTGCGCAGCGGTCTGGTGCTGGCCCACCGCAGACAGGGCCGCACGCTCGGCGCCCGCCGAGCCCGCGCCGAGGCCCAGATCGTCCACCTCGACCGCGACCGCTCGCTGTTGGACATCACGCTGCACGAGGGGCAGAACCGCCAGATCCGCAGGCTCCTGGCCAGGCTCGGCCATCCCGTCAAGCGGCTGACGCGCATCCGCATGGGCCCGCTGGAGCTCAAGGGCGTGGCGCCCGGCGCCTGGCGCGAGCTCGAGGCCCGCGAGGTCCGCGCCCTGCGGCAGGCGGTGGGCCTTGAGGGTCGGCGCCGCGGGAGTCGCAAGGCCTCATGAGCGCCGCGCCCCGCTGCGTCTGGCTCGACGGTCGCGTCGTTCCTGCTCAGGAGGCGAAGGTCTCGGTCTTCGATCGGGGCTTTCTCTTCGGCGACGGCGTGTACGAGGGGCTGCGCGCCTTTGGCGGGCGCGTCGTGGGCGAACAGCTGCACATCGACAGGCTCAAGGCGGGGCTGGCCGCCATCGGCGTCGAGGGCTTCGACGCTGAGGCCCTCCCTGCGATGACCCGCGAGCTGCTGGCTGCGGAGGGGCTCGAGGACGCCTTCATCTACTGGCAGATCACGCGCGGCGCGCCGCCTCCCGGCCTTGCCGCCCGCACCAGAAAGGCGAGCGAGCTGCGGACCTTTGCGCCGACGGTCGTGGGCTTTGCGACCCCCCAGCCCAGCCTGGAGCACTGCTGCGCGCCTGCGGTCAAGACCGCAGCCGTGGTGGAGGACCCGCGCTGGCGGCGCTGCGACATCAAGGCGGTCTCGCTGCTGGGGGCGGTCCTGGCGGGGCTCGAGGCCGCTGCGCAGGGCGCCGAGGACGCCATTCTGGTCCGCGACTCGCTGGTCGCCGAGGCCCAGCACGCCAACGTCGTCCTGGCTGTGGACGGGGCTGTGGTGACGCCTTCGCTGGACTCGGTCCCCATGCTCGCGGGCGTGACGCGAAGGCTGCTGCTCGACGCCTGCCCCGAGATCGTCGAACAGCCGGTGACGGTCGAGCAGCTGCGCCGGGCCGACGAGGTCATGCTCGTGGGCACGACCACGATGGTGACAGCGGTGACGGCCCTGGACGGCTCGCCTGTTCCGGGCGCAGCTGGCGGCGCCCCCGGCCCCGTCTGCCGCAGGCTCTACGACACGCTCGTCGAGGCGATCGAGCGGGACATCGCCCGCCCTGTGCAGGAAGCGGCGTCATGACGGCCTCGCCCGACCAGTCGGCGCCCAGCGTCCTGGCGGTCAACGTGGGCAACACGACCGTGCAGATCGCCTGTGTGCAGGGCGTGCGCGTCGGGCGCGTGGGCAGGGTCGCAGCGACGGAGCAGGACCCAGCCGCTGCGCGCAAGGCGATCGAGGAGGCGCTGTCCCACAGCTCGGCGCCGCTGGAGCGGGTCGCGGTCGCCTCGGTCAACGACGAGGCCGCACAGCGGATCGAACGCGCGCTGGGCGCCGTGGAGGCCCTGGAGGGGCTGCCTGTCGACCGTGTGGGCGGCGCCGCCCTTCCCGTCCCCATCGCCCACGAGCTGGGCCCCGACCACACGACGGGCGTGGATCGGCTGTTGGCCGCCGCCGCCGCCTACGACGCCGTCAAGCAGGCCTGCGCCGTGATCGACGCGGGCACCGCCATCACGATCGACTTCGTCGACGGCCAGGGCGTCTACCACGGCGGGGTCATCGCGCCGGGGCTGGCGATGGGCCTGCGGGCCCTTGCCCGCGAAGCGGCCCAGCTGCCGAGCGTCGAGCCGGCGCTTCCCGATCCCGAGGAGCCCTTCCCCAAGACCACCCGCCAGGCCATGCGCGCAGGCGTCTGGTGCGCAGCGCGAGGCCTGACGCGCTTCGTCGTCGAGCGCTTCGCCGAGCGCTACGGCGCCTACCCGCGGGTCGTCGCCACGGGCGGCGACGCCGACAGCCTCTTCGCCGAGGACCCCTTCGTGGACCTGATCGCGCCGCACCTGGTGCTGCGGGGCGTGGGCCTGGCGTGCCTTGCGCAGCGACACGGCCTCCAGGGCCCCAGCAGCGCAGGGCTTTCCGCCCTGTGACCGCGCCATGACCGACGCGCAGTGGTTTCTCGAGACGCCAGCCCCGACCGCCGCTGCGGGCGCCATCGCCTGCGTGCGGATCATGGGCAACGTCGAGGGCCTGTGCGCATCCCTTGGCGTCGAGGCGCCAGCCGTAGGCCGCGCAGCGGTGGCGACGATCGAGGGCGTCGACCAGGCTCTTCTGAGCAGGTGGACGCCCGAGCAGCTGACGATCAGCGTGCACGCGGGGCCGGCGGCGCTGCGCGCTCTGGCAGGGCGGCTCGAAGCAGCGGGAGCTGCGCATCGCGCCGAGCCGGCGCCGCTTGAGCGCTGGCCCTGGGCGGAGGATGAGGTTGAGGCTCTGGCTCTGGCGGCGCTGACCGAGGCGTCCAGCCAGGCCGCTG
>CAYPBL010000050.1:0-14683 GCA_964408965.1 uncultured Phycisphaeraceae bacterium
AGCGCCCAGGCCCTGTGGCTCATCGCCCTGATGGTGCTGCTGTGGGTGGCGGGCTTCGACGCCCTCTACGCCCTGCAGGACGTGGACTTCGACCGCAGGGCGGGCCTCTGCAGCCTTCCTGCGCGCTTCGGGCCCGCTACAGCCAAGGCGGTCGCCTTCGCGCTGCATCTCGGCGCGATCGCGGCGCTGCTGGCGGCCTGGCGGATCGAGCCCCGCTTTGGCGGGCTCTTTCTCACGGGCGCCGTCGCTGCGTCGCTGCTGCTGCTGCTGGAGCACGCGCTCCTTGCGCTGCGAGGCCTTGCGGCGCTGCCGCTGGCCTTCTTCACCGTCAACGGCGTGGTGAGTCTGCTGCTGGGCGCAGCGGGCTGCGTGGACGCGCTGCGCTGAGCCTACTCGCTGACCGCCTCGACGCGGGTGATCTCGGGGATGTTGCGCTTGAGGTTCTCCTCGACGCCCATCTTGAGGGTCATGTCGCTGGAGGGGCACGTGAGGCAGGCGCCCTCGAAGGCCACCCGCACCACGCCCGCAGCCGAGACGCTCACCAGGCGGATGTCCCCGCCGTCGGCCTGGATGCTCGGCCGCAGCAGCTCGAGCACCTCGCGGACGCGCTGGACCAGCTCCGCAGGCGCCTGCCGCTGCGCAGCGGTGAGCCCTTCACGAAAGCGCGTCTTGTGCGTCCGCTGGGCCACGGCCCAATGGTAGGGCGCCAGTGGCCCGTAGCAGCGGGCGGAGCCGTAGACTTGGCCCATGCTTCTTCGCACACAACCTCGCTCCCACGCGGAGCTGACCGCTGTGCAGCTCTGCTGGGCGTGCGTCCTTGCGCTTGGCGGGGTTTCGCTGGGCAGCTGCGCCTCGTCCGCAGTCGCGCCGCAGGAGGCAGCGACTGTCGCTGCGGACGAGGCCCGTTCGCTCGCGCAGCGCAGGGCCGCCATGGCCCAGCTGCTGCAGGAGGCCCGCAGCGCCCCCGAGGCCGACCGCGCCGCAGCCGTCGCCACAGCTCGCGAGCAGCTCAAGCGCGTCGCGTGGAAGCGCAGCGAACGGCCGGCTGTGCGGCTGGCCGCGATCGAGCTCCTGGCTGAGGACGACCCTGCCGACACCGCCCGCATGCTCTCGCTGATGCTCCCCACCGAGACCAGCTGGCCCGTCATCGAGGGCGTCAGTCGGATGGCGGTGGAGCGGGGCTGGACGGCGATGACGCCCGCCCTGGTGCGCAGCTGGGCCCGCTGGGTTCCCGAGCCTGCGGACGCGGACCGCCCCGAGCGCGCAGCCCTCGCCCAGCTGCACCCGGACAGGTCCGTCGAGGAGGTCGTCTTCGACGTCTTCCTGCATCCCGAGGGGCCGCGTCCCGAGCGCCTGCGCGCCGACGCCTGGGGGCTGCTGAGCAGGCTCGACGACAGCGGCGCCTGGACGAGCAGCCGCGTCGCGCAGCTGTCGCCCGAGGACGTGGCCAAAGACCCGCTGCTGGAGGCGATCCGCAGCGCCGCGGCGGACCTGGCTGCGGTGCCGCGCACCAGCGAGCAGCTGGAGCGGCTGACGCGCATGCGCCGCGACGCGGAGCGGTGGCGCCAGGCTGCGCAGGCCATCGCGCAGCTGCGCACGGAGCAGCGGGAGGGGCTCACGCTCGCCCACGCGCCGCTCGTGCTCTGGGCACGTGAGCACGCGCCGTCGCTGTTGGCCCAGTCGCGAGAGGCCCTGCTCGACGACGCTGCTGAGGCGCTGGCCCGCTTCAAGCGCGCTCGCAGAACCGCGGGCCATCCGGACGATCTGGCGGCGCCCCGCGAGACGATCGAGGAATCGCGGGACCGCCTTTCCTGGGGCGACGCCCTGGCCCTCCACATCGCGCTGCGCGCCTTGGAGGAGCAGCGGCTCGTCGACGAGCTCGCCAAGCAGATGGACGCGGACCGCCGCGACACTTCCACCGAATACGGCGGGCTGATCGACTACGACGGCCAGCGTTTCGTCGCCAGGCTGTATCCTCCCAGGCCCAGCCAGCGCTTTGGCGACAACCGCTTCGTCGCCTCCAGCGACCTGCTCGACGCCTCCGCCTGGTCGCTCTTCCTGTACCACTTTCACGCCAGCAGCGTGAGGCACAGCGAGTTCGCAGGCCCGGGCTCGGGCGACCTGGACTTCGCCAAACGCCACAGCTGCGCGTGTCTGGTCTTCACGAGCGTGGCGGTCGGCGCCTTCGACGCGGACTACTACCAGCGCGCAGGCGCCATCGTCGATCTGGGCGTGCGCCGGCGCTTCAGCCGATGACGATGCCGACGCCTCCGCCTGCACAGGCCTCTACGGAAGGGCGCTGACTGCCCATGGCTCATCCCTTCGTCATCGCGATCGTCGTCGCCGTCGTCCTGCACGACGCCTTCGGGGCGCTGTGGCCGTTGGCGGCGCAGGCGGCGCAGCGAGGCCTCTCGGTGCGCGCAGCTGCGGGCCAGACGCTGTTGGCGTACGCCCTGGCCATGCTCCTGCTCGTCGTCGCGCAACACCTGCACGTCAGACGATGCGCCCGTCGCATGCTCCGCAGAGGCGCCGGGCTCTGGGCGCTGCGGGCGCACCAGACCGTGGCCCTTGTCCGCGTCCTGGCTGTGCTTGTCTTCGCCGTCGCTGCGCTGGGGTTCGACGCGGTGGAGGCGATGCGCGCCCTCGTGGGCGATTGGGTGCTGCTCGACGAAGCTGCCCTGACGCTGCCCGCCTTTGCGGTGATGGTCGCAGGATGGTGGTCGCTGCACCCCTTGGAGCAGCAGCTGCGCGAGGCGGCGCTGGTCCGCCGATTCGACCAGGGCGCGCCGGTGCGGCCGTTCCCCTCCCGCGCAGCGTACGTCTGGGACCTGACCCGTTTCAGCCTGCTCTCGACCCTGATTCCGCTGGGATTGATTCTCGGCCTGAGCGAAGCAGCGGTGCTCTACGCCCTGCGGACCGATCCGCCCGCCCTGACCGACGCCCAGCTGACCGCGGCGCAGCTGGGGGGGGCCTTGCTGGCGTTGACGGTCTCTCCGTGGCTGCTGCGGCATGTCTGGAGCACCACGCCGTTGCGCCAGGGCCCCATCGCGGACCTTGTGCGCAGCGTCTGCAGACGCCACCGCGTGCGCGTGGGGGAGGTCCTCGTGTGGCGGACGCACGGCGCGCTGCTCAACGCTGCGGTGTTGGGGATCGTCCCCCCGCTGCGCTACCTGCTGCTCTCCGACGCGCTGCTCGAGGCGCTGCCGACGGAGCAGATCGAGGCGGTGACAGCCCATGAGGTGGGGCACGTGAAGCGACGGCATCTGCTGTGGCTGCTCGTGGCCCTCGTCGCGTGCTTTGGCGTTCCGGTGGGGGGAGGACTTTTTCTCGTGGAGGGGCTTCGCGCTGCAGGGGCTCCGCAGGCGTGGCGCTCCGCTCTGGAGCTGACAGCCATCGGCGCGGGCGTCGTGGTCGGCTTCGCCCTGCTGGGCGTCGTCAGCAGGCGTCTGGAGTGGCAGGCTGACGCCTTCGCCGCCCAGCACCTCTCCACAGCTGATCCCAGGCAGATGCAGTACGACCAGCTGCACCGCCCGCTGATCACCACAGAAGCCGCCCAGACCATGGCTGGCGCCCTTGGGACCGTGGCGACGCTCAACGGCGCCCCGACCCACCGCTTCGGCTGGCGTCACGGCAGCGTGGCCCAACGGCAGCGCAAACTGCTCGAGCTGGTGGGGCTGCCCGTCGACCGTCTGCCTATCGACCGCGCAGTGAACCGCCTCAAGCTCGCTTCGCTGGCGGGAGCGGTCCTGGCGGTGTCGCTGTTCACGGCGCTGCCCGCGGAGCCCGCCTCGTCTCCCGGCGCCCCTGACGGAGTCCTGGTCGATGCCTCTCCCTGAGGGCGCCCTGTCCTTCGCCAAGCTCGAGGCGCTGGGCAACGACTTCGTCGCCGTCGAGGCAGCGAACGCTGCGGGCCTGGACCTTTTTGCCCTGGCCCGCGCGGTGTGCGACCGCAGGCGGGGCGTCGGCGCCGACGGTCTGCTGGCGATCGACCGCGCGCAGCGGCCTGCGCGCGTCGAGGTGTACAACGCCGACGGCTCGGTGGGGGGCTTCAGCGGCAACGGCGCCCGCTGTGCTGCCCTGCTGCTGGCGCAGGAGAGGGAGGAGGAGCAGCCGCTGGCCTTCGTGATGGGGGGCGCTTCCGTCGAGGCGCGCCTTGCCGAAACGTCGCAGGACGGGCGCGCAGCCCGCGTGGCCCTGACGCTGCCGCCTGCGCGCTTCGGCCCCGAAGCCGTCGGCGCGCGCCGCACGCTGCTGGACGAGCAGGGCTGGGAAGGTCAGCTGTGGCGTGCGCCGGGCCTTGGCCCCTGCGCTCTGGTCGACGTGGGAAACCCCCACCTTGTGCGTGTGCTTCAGGCCCCGCCTGACGAGGCGCAGCTCGAGCGGTTTCGCTGCGATCTGGCCCCGGCCCTGGCGGCGCACAGGGCCTTTCCCGCTTCGGTCAACGTGCAGCTGGCCTGGCCTGCAGGCACAGCGGGCGTGTGGGGGCTTGCGCCGTGGGAGCGGGGCGTGGGGCCGACGCCGGCCTGCGGCTCGGGAGCGATGGCCCTCGCAGCGGCCCTGCGCAGGGTGGGCCTTGCCCACGGCCCCGTCGAGGTCCGCATGCCGGGGGGCGCGCTGGTCGTCGACGCAGCGGAGGAGGCGATCACGCTCACAGGCCGGGCGCAGCTGCGCTTCACGGGCCTGTGGCCTTGCGCCTGAGCTGCGGAGGCGCCGCGGACGCTCTACGATGCCGGCTCATGGCCAGGCTGCACGAACACCAGGGCAAGGCTCTGCTGCGTGAGCACGGCGTGGCGGTTCCGCGGGGCTTCGTCGTGCGCAGCCCTGAGGAGGCCCGCCGAGCCTGCGCCGACCTTGGCGGCAGGGCCGTCGTCAAGATGCAGGCCTTCACCACCAGCAGAAAGGCCCAGGGGGGCGTGGCCCTGGTCGACTCGCCCGAGGATGCGCAGCGCGAAGCTGCGCGCATGCTGCAGATGCGCGTCGGCGCCTACCCCGTCGAGGAGCTGCTCGTGGAGGAGCAGCTGCCCATCCGCCGCGAGCTCTTCGTCTCGCTGACGGTGGACGACGCAGCGAGGGCGCCGGTTCTGCTGCTCTCGCTCGCTGGGGGCTCGGGCGTCGAGGAGCGCGCCCAGGCGGTGCTGCGCGTTCCGGCCCATGTCGAGCGGGGCGTCGACGAGCGGGCCCTCGGTCGGGCGCTGGCCGAGAGCGACCTGGACGAGGCGGTCGCAGCGCAGCTGCGCGACGTGGTCGGGCGCCTCTTCGCCCTTGCCCGGAGCGTCGAGGCCCGCAGCGTGGAGATCAACCCGCTGGCCCTGCTCGAAAACGGCCGGCTCGTCGCGCTGGACTGCAGGCTCGCGGTGGACGACTACGCGGTCTTCCGCCATCCCGAGCTTGGCGTCGAGATCGCCCGCGAGTTCGACCATCCCCCCACGGAGCTGGAGAAGATCGCCCACCGCGTCGAGCAGGCCGACCACCGCGGCACGTTCTACTTCACGCAGCTGCCCCGCGAGGAAGGGCGCCCCGTCGTGGGCTTCCACGGCGCAGGCGGCGGCGGCTCGATGATGTCCATGGACGCGCTGACGGCTGAAGGCTTCTGCCCAGCCAACTTCACCGACACCAGCGGCAACCCCAGCAGCGCCAAGGTCTACGCTGCGGCGCGGGTGATTCTGGCCCAGGAGGGGCTGGTGGGCTATTTCGGCTCAGGCTCGGGCGTGGCCAGCCAGGAGCAGCACCACAGCGCCTACGGCCTTGCCAAGGCCTTTTGCGAGCTGTCGCTGCGCATCCCCGCGGTCGTCCGCCTTGGCGGCAACAACGAGGAGAAGGCGGTGGAGATTCTCGAGCGCGCCTGCGCGCAGCTGCCCGCCCCTGTCGAGGGCTACACCAAGGACGACTCTCCCGCCTTCATCGCCCGCCGGTTCCGCGAGCTCGTCGAGGCGCACGGGGCGCAGCCCTGGTCGCCAAGGCCCCGGACGGTTCCCGCCTTCGTCGGCCAGGCGTCGGCGCTGCGGGCGCCTGTGCGTTTCGGCAAGGGCTGGGAGGGGACAGCGTGGGTCGACCCCAGCTGTCCGCCCAGGGCCCGGCCGCAGCTGGTGGAGCGCAGCGGCGGCCTGCTCAGGCTGGACGAGAGGGGCGAGCTGGCCCTGGCGGTCTCGCCCGAGGCGTCGCTGGAGCGCGACAGCGACTGGATCGCCCTGGAGATCGACGCCCGCATCGAGGGTCTGCCCCACGTCTTCGTGGACATTCCCATCGCGGGCCTGGACGACGGAGCAGGCTGAGCGTGGCCATCATCGTCGACGAGACGACGCGCATCCTCGTGCAGGGGATCACCGGCCGTGAGGGCAGGGCCCGCACGAAGCTCATGCGCGAGTTCGGCGCCCAGGTCGTCGCGGGCGTCACGCCGGGCAAGGGTGGACAGGACGTCGAGGGCGTCCCCGTCTTCGACAGCGTCGCTGAAGCGATCGAGGCGGTGGGCCCCGTGGACGTGAGCGTCTGCTTCGTTCCCGCCCAGCTCGTCAAGGGGGCGGCGCTGGAGGCGCTGGAGGCGGGGGTTCCGCGGCTGCTGCTCGTTCCCGACCGTGTGCCGCTGTGGGACGCCATGGCCATCGCCGCCCGCGCCCGCGAGCTGGGGGCCGACTTCATCGGCCCGAACACCCTCGGCGTCCTCTCGCCGGGCAGGGCCTGCATCGGCATGATCGGCGGCAGCGCCGCCAGCGCCCGGGCGTGGTTCCCCCAGGGGCCTGTGGGGATCGTCAGCAGAAGCGGCGGCATGACCTCGTCCACGGGCTACTACCTTGGGCGCGAGGGCGTGGGGCTCTCGACGCTGGCGCATGTGGGGGGCGACGCGGTGCTGGGCCTGCGCATTCCCGACGTCGCCCTGCTCTTCGAGCAGGACCCGCAGACCGAGCTGATCGCGGTCTTCGGCGAGATCGGCGGCTCGCAGGAGGAGGACCTCGCTGCGCTCATCCGCGAAGGCGCCGTGACCAAGCCCGTCGTGGCCTACATTGGCGGCAAGGCCGCCCGCGAAGGCGCCCGCTTCAGCCACGCCGGCGCCATCATCGAGCAGGGCCGCGGCACGCGCGACGCCAAGGTCGCGGCGCTGCAGGAGGCGGGGGCCTGCGTCGTGGACGCCTTCGGCGATCTGCCCGCAGCTGTCAAGGAGCGACTGCGATGAGCGCACCCGACGCAGCCTGGCCCACCGCGATCACGCAGATCGCCCCCAACAGCGTGCGCGTGCGAGGCGTGGACATCGCCCAGGCCATGGGGAGGCTCTCGTTCGGCGGCATGGTCCATCTGCTGCTCACGGGCGAGGTCCCCGATGCAGCGACCGCGGCGCTGCTGGACGCGATTCTGGTCTCGAGCGTGGACCACGGCGTCACGCCGCCGAGCTGCCAGGCCGCCCGGCTCGTCGCCTCGACAGGCGGCTCGCTCTCCGCGAGCGTCGCAGCGGGTCTTCTGGCCATCAACCAGCACCACGGCGGCGCGGTGCAGGGCTGCGCCGAGGCGCTGGACCTGGTGGTCGAGCGGGCTCGTTTTGGCCAGACGCTCGAGGATGCCGCCACGGGCGTCATCGAGGAGCTCAAGGCGCAGGGCCGGCGCTTCCCCGGCTTTGGCCACCGCATCCACACCGCCGACCCCCGCACAGTCAGGCTGTTGGAGCTGGCCGAGGCTGCGGGGCTGACGGAGACCGTCGAGCCCGAGCCCACCCGCATCCAGGCGGCCAAGGCGGTGGAAAAGGCCTTCAAGGCCATGGGCAAAGAGCTGCCGCTCAACGTCGACGGCGCCATCGCGGCGATCCTGGCGGACCTGGGCTACGAGCGGGGCGTCATGAACGGCCTCTTCCTCATCGCCCGCGCAGCTGGGCTGGTGGCCCACGTGCACGAAGAGCAGACGCGCATGCGCCCCATGCGGCGCATCGATCCGCGCGAGCACGTCTACGACGGCCCCGCTGCGCGCAGCCTCGATGAGGGCGGGCCGTCGCAGCAGGGAGCAGCGCCATGAGCGAGCTGGTCGACCGCATCGCGGAGCTTCTGCCCGAGATTCAGCGGATCGAGGACCCGACGCTGCGCGACAAGGTCGCCAGGGTCTGGGACGAGGCGATCCGCACCGGCGCAGGCGGCAAGGGCTGGACCTTCGACGAGCTGCGCTCCATTCCCTTTACGCTCCTTGCCGGCGAGATCGACCTGCGCTACATCGAGCACCTGCGCAGCTGCGCCCGTCAGTGTCTGGCCATCGCCGACGTGCTGGGCGAGATCTTCCAGGGCCGCGTGCCCATCGACCGCGACGTGCTGCTGGCCGGCGCCCTGCTCGCCGACGTGGGCAAGCCGCTGGAGTACGACAAGACCGAGGACGGCCGGGTCGTCAAGGGCGACTTCGGCGCCCTGCTGCGCCACCCCTTCTCGGGCGTGGCCCTGTGCTACAAGCACGGCGTCCCGCCCCAGGTCATGCACATCGTCGCCACGCACAGCCACGAGGGCGACCGCGTCGACCGCTCCATCGAGTCGATCATCTTCCACCACGCGGACTTCGTGGACTTCGACATCGCCAAGGCGCTGGGGAGAGGCTGAAACGCCCTGCGTCCCGACCCAGCGCAGGCCGGGGCCGCCCAAGCGGGGAACAGATAGCCCAGCTCGATGGTTCTCCGTATCGAGCGTCGAGGGACGTGAGAGGGATTCCTGCGCCTGGCGCAGAGGAGCTCGATGTCGAGCGAACGCCTTCCTCCCACGTTCCGACGCCACAGGAGCGAACGCCATGGCTCAGACGCAGGAGCGGAGCAAGGGCAGGACCGTCGCCAGCTGGGTCGCGGTGGTCGTCGCAGCGGGGATCCTCGCCTTCTCGGGCGTGATGAAGCTGGCGATGTACGACGCCGAGGGCGGTCCGCACGTCATCGCTGAGGCCCTGGGCTGGAGCAGGCCCATGTTCATGGCGCTGGGCGCGGTGGAGCTGGTCGCGGCGGTTCTGTTGCTTATCCCGAAGACCTCCGCAGCGGGGGGGATTCTCGGCGCGCTGCTCATGCTCGGCGCCCTGGGCGCGCACGCGACGAAGCTGGGCTTTGGCGGCGAGACCGGAGGCATGTGGCCCTTGGCGGTGGTGGTGCTGCTCGCCTCCGTCGCGGTCGTCGTTCTGCGGGCCGACAAGCTGGGCCTTGGCCGCAGACAGGGGGGCTGACTGCGCGCGTGATTCATCGCGTCAGCTGCGAAGGGTCGATACCCGCGCCATGACTGGCAACCTCAGCGACAACGAGGGCGAGTCGAGGCGCAGTCCCGAGGAGCCCTTGGTGGCCATGCCGCCCGAGCCCATCGCCAGGGAGCGGCACCGCTTCGCCTGGTTTCCACAGCTGATCCTCGTGGGGATTTTCGGCTGGGCCGTGGTCACCAAGTTCACGGGCCACGCGGGGCCGTTGGCGAGCAGGCTGCCGGGCGGCGACGCAGCGGTGTGGATCATCGGCACGGTCGAGCTGATCGCGCTGGTCCTGCTGCTCATTCCCGCCACCGCTGTGCAGGGGGCGGTGGTCGCAGGGACGGTCATGCTCTTCGCCATCACGGCGCATCTCTCGGGCGTGGTGGGCTTCGACGGCCCCTTCGCCTTCATGTTCGTCCTGGCTCTGCTGGGCTTCGCCTGCGCAGCTGCCGTCGTGGCGCTGCGCTGGGACCAGATCGAGCGTTTCAGCCGCCGTTGAGCGCCGTCGGCGGGCGCTGCGATACGCTCAGGCGTCATGGCGGACCGCTCGACGCTGCTTGCGCTCACCTCCCTTCCCACCGCCTCGGGCAAGGAAGACGCGGTCGTGCGCTTCGTGCGCGACTGGGCGGACGCGCGCGAACGGATCGACCTCGCCGAGGACGCTGCAGGCAACCTGCTGCTCTCGCTCGCTGGACGCAGCGACGGGCCGCCGCTCGTCTTCGCGGCGCACATGGACCATCCCGCCTTCGTGGTCGAGGAGGTCCGGGCCGACGGCGCGGTGCGGGCGAGCTTTCGGGGGGGCGTCCGCACGCCCTACTTCCGCGACGCCGTCGTGGAGATCGCCCTTGGCGACCAGGCCGTCGTCCGCGCCGCGGTCGTGGAGGCGGACGAAGGCAAGCCCGCCCGCAGCTGCGTCCTTGCGCTGGAGGACCCGAGCCGGGCGCCCGCTGTGCCCATCGGGGCGATCGGCAGGTGGCCGCTGCCCCGCGCCCGTGTGGTCGAGCGCGAGGGGGTCGGCGCCCTGCTGGAGGCGCCGGCCTGCGACGACCTGGCGGCCCTGGCTGCGGCGCTGGAGGCGCTGGACGCCCTGGCGCAGGAGGAGGAGTCGCCGCCTCGGCCAGTGCAGCTGCTGCTGACGCGGGCCGAGGAGGTGGGCTTCGTCGGCGCCGTCGCCGCCTGCAGGCTGCAGACGCTGCGCCCGCAGGCCCGGGTGCTCGCGCTGGAGTGCACGCGGGCCTTCGCTGACGCGCCTCTGGGCGGCGGCGTGATCGTCCGCGTGGGCGATCGTCTGAGCGTCTTCGATCCCGCCCTCACCGCCGCCTGCCTCGAGCTCGCCAAGCGGGCGCACCAGCGGGCTGCGCAGGAGGGCGCCAGCGTGCGCTATCAGCGCAGGCTCATGGCCGGCGGCGCCTGCGAAGCGACGGCCTACAACGCCCTGGGCCATTGCGCGACGTGCCTGTGCCTTCCGCTGGAAAACTACCACAACATGGGCGATCTGGATCGCGTGGAGCGCGAGCTGGCCGGCGACGGCTCCGCCGCTGCGGTCGTCGCAGCCGCTGCGCCCGAGCGCGTCAGCCTGGCGGACTACGACGCGCTCGTGCGTCTGCTCATCGAAGCGGGCAGGGGCCTTCCCGAGGCGCCCCCGCTTGCGCAGGACCTTGCGCAGCTTGCGCGCAAAGGGGCGCTGGCCAGCGGCCTTGACGCGCAGCTTCCCGAGGAGCTCCTGCGGCGCTAGACGGGGATCTCGCCGTGCTGGGCCTCGTGGGCCTGGACGACGCGGGCCAGCGACGCCGCCAGCCGCTTGGCCCCCGACCAGTTGAGGATCACCCGCGCCCCGACGCTGAAGACCGCTGCAGGCGGCTCGCCCTCGGCCGAGGCCGGCATGTTCAGGCCGAAGTCCAGCACCACCTCGTCCAGCGTCGTGGTGGTGCGGATGGTGTTGGCGTAGGCCGTGGCCATGTGCGACTCGTCGATGCGGATGCTCATCCGTTGCTGTTGTTGTTGTTGTTGTGGTCGCTGCGCGGACGAGTCAGCGGCGTTGGCGTCGGTCATGGCGGCCTCCTGTGGGGCGGTGTCGTGAACGTGCCGGAGGTGGGACTCGAACCCACACGCCCTTGCGGGCAACGGATTTTGAATCCGTCGCGTCTGCCAATTCCGCCACTCCGGCCACGGGCGGCAAGTGTACTCGTCTAGGTCGGCGCCGCCTTCATGCGGGCGTCGCTGGGGAGGGGATCGTCGCCATCAGCGCCGCTGCGACGCCGTCCAGCTGCGCAAGGCCTTCGCTGGTGGCGCAGAGACGACGCCCCTTGCCGCTGGCAGATGCGCCGCGGCGCTCGAGCAGCCCCTGTTCGACGAAGCGCTCGATCGCGTCAGCCAGCGCCTCTGCGCAGTCCAGCGCGTCAGCGGCCTGCAGCAGCAGGGCTTCGTCCAGCCCTTCCGCCAGCCGCAGCCCCAGCATGATCCGCTCGCGCAGCGCCCGGGCGGGCTCAGCAGACTCGACGTCCACCACCGCGCTGAGCCCGTCTCTGCGCACCGCCTCGGCCCAGGTGGACAGCCTTGGGACGTTGCGCCACCTGGCCCCAAGGCCCAGCCTGACAAGCGGATCGTCCGCGCCACGCGGGTCAGCGACGAGGACGTGCCCCGCAGCGGCGGGCCCCGCAGCGAGCCAGCCGCCCTGACGCCAGTACGTCAGGTTGTGCTCGCAGGCGAAGCCTGGCCTGGCGAAGTTGCTCACCTCGTAGCGCTCGAAGCCCGCGCAGGCGAGCTGGTCGACGACGTGGTCGAACATCGCCCGCTCCGTCGCGTCGTCCGCAGCGGAGAACTCCCCACGGCGCAGGCGGGCCGTCAGCGCGGTGTTTGGCTCGTACGTGAGGCAGTAGCAGGAGAGGTGGTTCGGCCCAAGGGCCAGGGCGGCCTCGAGGTCGGCCTGGAGGTTGTCCAGCGACTGGCCGGGAACGGCGTAGATGAGGTCGAGGGAGACGTTGGCGACGCCTGCGCCGCGGAGGCGCTCGACGGCCCGCGCGACGGACTCGGGCTCGTGCCAGCGCTCGAGCGTGCGCAGGTGGGCGCTGTGGAAGCTCTGGGCGCCGACGCTGGCCCGGTTGACGCCGCAGGCCGCCAGCTGCGCAGCGAGCTCCTCGCTGACCGTCTCGGGGTTGCACTCGACGGTGCACTCCGCCTTGCCCGCGTCGAGCAGCGAGCAGTCGAAGGCGGCCCTGATCGCGGCGAAGATCCTCTCCAGCAGCGGCGGGGCGA
This sequence comes from uncultured Phycisphaeraceae bacterium, assembly GCA_964408965.1. GTDB lineage: Bacteria > Planctomycetota > Phycisphaerae > Phycisphaerales > UBA1924 > CAYPBL01. Next base: position 12,430 of record CAYPBL010000050.1, read on the forward strand.
GCAGGGAGGGGGTGCCCCCTCCCAGAAAGATCGTCCGCAGCGGACCGGGCCTGGCCAGCTGGGCAAGGGTCCGCAGCTCCAGCTCCAGCGTCTGCACGAAGGCTTCGTGCGTCGCAGCGTCGGTCCGTTCGAGGCTGTAGAAGTCGCAGTAGTGGCACTTGTGGAAGCAGAAGGGGATGTGGATGTAGAGCGAGGTCGTCGCTGCGGGCGCCGCGGAGGCCAGCAGGTCCGCCAGCGGACAGAGCTGGTCGGCTGAGGCGTCCGGAAACAGCCCGCGTTGCTCGATGCGGGGAAGTGGAATAGGCTCTGCCATGGCGGGGGGCTCATGGGTGACGCCTGTGCGTCCTCGTCGTGCGCCGAGGCGCAAACGGGTGCACACAGGCGCGTCGGGCTGCCGCCGGGACAGGCAGCCGACGCTGTGGATGCAGGCGGCATGATATGGAGCAGGCGGTGAACACCAAGGTCGCGTTGGTCCTGTTCAAGTCCAACGGCCAGCGCCGCGACTTTCGTCTCAAGCGCGAGCGCTGTGTGGTGGGGAGGCTGCCTTCCTGCGATCTGCAGGCCCCCGACACACGCGTCTCCAGGCAGCACTGCGAGATTCGCCTCGACCAGGGCAAAGTCTTCGTCCGCGATCTGGGTTCGAGCAACGGCACCTTCGTCAACGACGAGAAGATCGAGCAGGAGGTCGAGCTTGGCCCGGGCGACAGGCTGGCCATCGGGCCCTTCGTCTTCACCGTGCAGATCGACGGCGAGCCTGCGGAGATCGAACCGCCGCTCTTCGACGCGCCGGGCGCCAGCGCCACGGGCGTGGCGATGGGGGGCGTGGAGAGCGGCGCCGCCTCGGGCGTGCATGCCCAGCCGACACGGCCCGTCGAGGCGCCCACCGTCACGGAGGACGCCAACGACTCCAGCGTCGCAGGCATCGACGACCTCATCGACGCCGCCATCGCCGACGCCCGCGACGACGAGGACGAAGACGACGATCTGGACGACTCCAGCGTGATGGAGTTTCGGCTCGACGACGAATGAGGAAGGCGGAGGCGACGCCAGCCGCGTCAGGCCTCCATGGGCTTGCCTTCCGCGTCCATCGCCTCTTCGGGCGTCTTGTTCGTGGAAGCGGCGCCGGGTTTGGGGGGGATGCGCACGCTCATGCCGCACCCCTTGCAACGGACCGTCTTGCCCCGGGCCGACTCAGGCACAGCCAGGATCCGCCTGCACCGAAGCGCCGGACACATGACGCGAACGATCTTCTCCGCCTGCTCAGCCATGCAAGAGCCCTGCAGCAAGCATCGGTCCGCTGCGGCGCAGGCTTGACCCCCGCAGGCAACGCTTTGCCGAGCTAGGCTCAGAACAGCAGGATGCCTCCGATGCCCCGTCCCGGTCAGCCAACGCCCTGCGTCGCTTCGCAGCGACAGCTCCGCTCCGCCTCGCCAGCCGCCCAGGCAAGCGTCGTCGTGGGGCTGCAGTGGGGCGACGAGGGCAAGGGCAAGATCGTCGACCTCCTGGCTGCGGACCACGACGTCGTCTGCAGGTACAACGGCGGGGCCAACGCGGGACATTCGGTGGTCGTCGGCGGCCAGCGCCACGCCCTGCACCTGATTCCCTCGGGGCTCTTGCGGCCGGGGGTGGTCGGTCTTATCGGGCCGGGCGTCGTCGTCCATCCCCCCACGCTGGTGCGCGAGCTCGAGACGCTGGAGGGGGCGGGCGTCGACTGCCAGCTGCTGCGCCTGGCCTCGTCGGCGCACGTGGTGATGCCCTGGCACATCGAGGAGGACCGCCTCCGCGAGGCGGCCCTTGCCCAGGACGGCGCGGCCCCCATCGGCACGACGCTGCGCGGCATCGGCCCTGCCTATGCGGAGAAGATGCAGCGGGCCCTGGCGGTGCGCGTGGCGGACCTCGCCGACGAGGGGCGCCTGCGCGCCAAGGTCCGCGCAGCCCTTGCGGTCAAGCAGGCGACGCTCTTGGCGTTGGACCCGCAGGCGGAGCGCTTCGACGAAGACGCCGTCGTCGGCGAGCTCCTCGCCTGCGCCGAGCGGCTCGCCCCCCATGTGGTCGACGGCGTGCGTCTGCTGCACGAGGCCCTGGAGCAGGGCAGGCGCGTTCTCTTCGAGGGCGCCAACGGCACGCTGCTGGACGTGGACCACGGCGCCTACCCCTTCGTCACCTCCTCGAGCGCCTCGGCGCTTGGGGTGGGCCCCGGCGCGGGCGTGCCCGCCGCCTTCGTCAGCGACGTGCTGGGCGTGGTCAAGGCCTA
>CAYPBL010000051.1:0-14564 GCA_964408965.1 uncultured Phycisphaeraceae bacterium
GTCAGGCCTTGCGCAGCGCCGCTGCGTGCGGCTGGGCGCCGGCGGGGACGAACTTCCGCTCGTAGTTCGTCCCCACGAGCTCCCCTTCCTTGGCGGAGGCGGGACGGGCTGCCTCGTCAAAAGGCAGGCGTTCGAAGCGCGGGCCGGGCCTGGCGGGGTCGCACCAGCGGGCGAACCGCTCCTCCATCCAGGCCCAGTAGTCGTCGTGGTCGGTGACGACGCGCAGCTCGCCCCCTGGCGCGAGCGTCCGCCAGGCGTCGGCCAGGAAGCCGTCCTGCACGACGCGGCGCTTGTGGTGCCGCTTCTTGGGCCAGGGGTCGCTGAAATACAGATGAATGACGCGGAAGACCTCGTCCGGCGCCCGCCAGCGCAGAAAGGCTGTCGCGTCGGCGTGCAGCAGCCGCACGTTGGTCAGGCCGCGACGGCGGCAGCGGTCAGCGGCGTAGGCCCAGACCTCGCCCGCCTGCTCGATCCCCAGGAAGTTCACGTCGGGCCTGGCGGCGGCTTCGCTGACGAGAAAGGCCCCCTTGCCCGGGCCGATCTCCAGCTCCAGCGGCTGCTCGGGACGCTCGAACCAGCTGCGGGGGTCGACCCGGGCCTGCGCCAGCGCCTCGGGGCTGGACAGGTCGTCGGGCAGCGGAGGCAGCGCCTCCGCGGTCAGCCCCACAGGCTCGACGATCAACGGGCGATGTCGCGCAAGGCCCATGCTCATGGCGTCCAACAGTAGTCCCGCCGCTGCGCAGTGAGGGCTCACTAACCCGCAGCTGCGCGAACCGTCGCCGCTGCGCAGCGTCCGAGAAGGCAGCGGCGAATAATCGCTGTCGGACGAAGCCCCCTCCGCCGATACGGGAAGAGGGCGCGTCGCGCCGAGACCTTCGCCCGCTGAAGGCGACGCACGGCGCGGAAAGGAGTCCGCCCATGGCCACCGACGAACCGCGCAGCGCAGAGGCCCGCCCCCCGCACGCCAACGGCGCCAGGCTCGCTGAGCTCATCGCCTCGCGCGTCGACCGCAGCGAGCACCAGCGGCTCAACTGGCAGGGATCGCTGTGGGATTACCTCGACATCGTCGAGCGCAAACCGGCTGTCGCCCGCAACGCCTACCAGCGCATCTACGACATGGTCCTCAGCCACGGCTGGGAGCGCGTGCGGCAGCACAAGCAGGACATCACGCGCTACCACTTCTTCGCTGACCCCATAGAAAATGGAGCTGACGGCGTCTTCGGCCTGGACGAGCCGCTGATGAAGCTGGTCGACGTCTTCCGCGCCGCAGCTGAGGGCTACGGCACGGACAAGCGCATTCTGCTGCTGCACGGGCCCGTGGGCTCGAGCAAGTCGACCATCGCCCGCCTGCTCAAGAAGGGCCTGGAGGCCTACTCGCGCACCGAGGCGGGGGCGCTGTACACCTTCTCGTGGCTGCTGGACGAGCACTGCGGACCCTCGGGCAGGGAGCACGAGTTCCCCTGCCCCATGCACGAGGAGCCGCTGCGGCTCGTCCCCAAGGAGGCCCGGGCGGACGTCCTTGAACGGGTGAACATGGTCTACGCCGAGCAGGGCGGCCGGGGCAGAATCCGCGTCGAGGGCGAGCTGTGCCCCTTCTGCAGAAAGATCATGGAGGATCTGCTGGGCCACTACGCCGGCGACTGGCGCCAGGCCATGGAGCACGTCCGCGTCCGCAGGCTGCTCATCAGCGAGAAGGACCGCGTGGGCGTGGGCACCTTCCAGCCCAAGGACGAGAAGAACCAGGACTCCACCGAGCTCACCGGCGACATCAACTACCGCAAGATCGCCATCTACGGCTCGGACTCCGACCCGAGGGCCTTCAACTTCGACGGCGAGCTGAACATCGCCAACCGCGGGCTGTGCGAGTTCATCGAGGTGCTCAAGCTCGACGTGGCCTTCCTCTACGACCTGCTGGGGGCGAGCCAGGAGCACGTGATCAAGCCCAAGAAGTTCGCCCAGACGCACATCGACGAGGTGATCCTCGGCCACACCAATGAGCCCGAGTTCAAGCGCCTGCAGTCCAACGAGCTGATGGAGGCCTTCCGCGACCGCACCATCAAGATCGACATCCCCTACAACATCCGCCTCGACGACGAGATCCGCATCTACGAGAAGGACTTCGGGCCCGACCGCGTGGGCGAGATCCACATCGCGCCGCACACGCTGGAGGTGGCGGCGATGTGGGCGGTGCTCACGAGGCTCGCTCCGCCGAAGAAGGCCGGCCTGACCCTCGTCCAGAAGATGAAGCTCTACAACGGCAAAGCCATTCCCGGCTGCACCGAGGAGACGATCAAGGAGCTGCGCGACGAGGCGCCGAGAGAGGGCATGGAGGGCATCAGCCCGCGCTACGTGCAGGACAAGATCTCCAACGCCCTGGTCAGCCCGCAGGCGATCGAGGAGAAGACGGTCAACCCCTTCATGGTGCTCAACGAGCTGGAGGCGGGGCTCGACCACCACAGCCTCATCACCAACGAGGACGTCAAGAAGCGCTACAAGGAGTTGCTCGCCGTCGTCCTGCAGGAGTACGAGGACATCATCAAGGGCGAGGTGCAGCGGGCCATCAGCGCCGACGAAGAGGCCATCAAGCGCCTCTGCGCCAACTACATCGAGAACGTCCGCGCCTACACGCAGAAGGAAAAGGTGCGCAACCGCTACACCGGCCGCGACGAGGAGCCCGACGAGCGCCTCATGCGCTCCATCGAGGAGAAGATCGACATCCCCGAGTCGCGCAAGGACGACTTCCGTCAGGAGATCATGAACTACATCGGGGCGCTGGCCCTGGACGGCAAGAAGTTCGAGTACAACACCAACGCCCGCCTCTACAAGGCCCTGGAGCTCAAGCTCTTCGAGGACAGCCGCGACACCATCAAGCTCAAGAACCTCGTCTCCAGCGTCGTCGACGACGAGACCCAGGCCAAGATCGACGTGGTCAAGCAGCGGATGATCAAGAACTTCGGCTACAACGAGAAGAGCGCAAGCGACGTGCTCAACTACGTCGCGTCGCTCTTCGCCCGGGGAGACGCCAAGAGCGACTGACCCGCCGCAGCGGCGCCGGGCGCGCAGCGATCAGCCGTCCCGTCCACCGCAGGCGCGCAGACGCGCAAGGCAATGGGCGTGCGCCGCGGGCACGCCCGCCAGGGCCCCGCCCGCGTCAAAGCGCGGTTGGCCCTCGAGGTCGGTGAAACAGCCGCCCGCCTCCTCCACGATGACCTTGAGCGCCGCCAGGTCCCACGCCTTGACGCCGTCTTCGATCCACGCGTCGGCGACGCCCTCGACGACGAGCAGACAGCCGAACAGGTCGCAGCCCGCGTAGGCGTAGGCGCAGCTGGCGGCCAGCTCCAGAACCGCTGCGCGATGGGGCGAGGTCAGCAGCCGAGGCAGCGAGCCCAGGCTCAGCGTCGCGTCGCTCCAGTCGAGCCCCTCTCCTGCAGCGATCGCAAGGCGCTGACCGTCGCGCAGGCAGCCCTCGCCCCGGGCGGCGGCCCAGATCATCCCCAGCGCAGGAAGCGCCGCCGCTCCCACGACGACCTCGCCCGCGGGGTCGACCAGCGCGACCAGCGGCCCCCACAGCTCGCCTCCTCGCGAAAAGGCCCGCGTGCCGTCGATGGGGTCGAGAATCCAGCGCCAGCCTGCGCCCTGCCCGCCGCCCCGTTCGCCGCCCTCTTCGCCCAGCATCGCGTGGTCGGGAAAGGCCCGCGCAATCGCGCGGACCATCGCCTCCTCCGCCTGCTGGTCCGCGACGGTGAGGATGGACCGGTCGGCCTTGCGGGTGACGTCCTGCTGCTGCAGCGCGCGGAAGTGGGCCAGGGCGGCCCTGCCCGCAGCCTCGGCCGCCTCAAGGGCGACCTCCTGCGCCCGGGCGAGGTCGACGCTCATGACGCGCTGCGCGAGCCTGCGACGTCGAAGAGCACCTTGATCGCTTCTCCCCGCTGCATCAGCGCAAAGGCCTCCGCATAGCGCTCCAGCGGCAGGGTGTGGGTGATGATTCGGTCGAGCGGAATCGCCCCCGCCAGCAGCAGCCGCTCCATGTGCACCCACGTCTCCCACAGGCGCCTGCCCGTGACGCCCACGACGCGGGCGCCCTTGAAGATGACATGCTCGGCCAGGTCGAAGCGCACCGGCTCAGCGGGCGTTCCCAGCAGCGCAGCGACACCGCCGTTGCGCAGCGCGCGAAAGCCCGCGTCCAGGGCTGCCTCGAAGCCGCTCATCTCGAGCAGCACATCCACGCCGTCGCCGCCTGTGCGCCTGCGGAGCTGCTCGACCCAGCCGCCCGGCCCCCCTGCTGGGTCGATGTCGCGGGCGTCGAAGGTCTCCTCAGCCCCCAGCTCGCGGGCGAGGTTGAGCTTCCGCTCGTCCACGTCGACAGCGAAGATCGCATGGGCGCCGAGCGCCTTGGCCACCGCCACAGCCATCAGGCCAATCGTGCCTACGCCCGAGACGAGGACTGTCCTGCCGCTGACCCCCGCGCTCATCACCGTGTGCACCGCGTTGCCCAGCGGGTCCATGATCGCAGCGTGCCTGTCGGGAATGGCCTCGGGCAGGGGCCAGATGTTGGCGGCGGGCATCATGATGTAGTCCGCGAAACAGCCGTCGCGGTCCACGCCGATGACGACCATGTCGCGGGCGACGTGGGCGTCGCCGGTGCGCGAGGCCAGGTCCTGCGAGCGGACGATGTGCCCCTCCGCAGCGACGCGGTCGCCCGGCGCAAGGCCCCGGACAGCGGCGCCGACCTTCTCGACCACGCCCACGAACTCGTGGCCCGTGACGACGCCCAGCGGGATGCGCCTGCGCGACCACTGGTCCCACTCCCAGATGTGCCTGTCGGTGCCGCAGACGCCGGCGAGCAGGACGCGGAGGAGGACCTCGTCCGGGCCGGGCTCGCCGACCCGGCCTGTCGAGCCTGTGGGAAGGGGGCGGACGGGGTCGAGGTCGAGGCCTGGCTCGTCGCGGGCCTTGACCAGGGCCCGCATGGTCGTGGCGGGCTCGTCGGACAGGGAGGAAGCCTCCTGCTCCGTCGCGCTGACAGCCTGGGCGGAGTCGGGTCTCATGACAGGCCACAATAGCAACGCAGCGGAGGAGCCTGAACCCCCCCGCTGCGTCGGCGTCAGCGAGCCGCACAGGTCCCGCCGACACTGTTTCCCCCCACACGGGGTGCAGCCTCCGCTACTGCTTTGGCCAGAAGTGTATCCTCCTATCCCGTTCCGGGTCCACGCTGCGAGGCAGGCCCAGCTCCGGTCGCCCGGCGCACGGACACGGGCGCGAAGGAGGAAGCGCCTTCCTCTGGCAGAGAACCAACGCGGAAACACTGTCCGGTCAGGGCGGCGCGATTGAGCACAAACAGCCAACTGGCGCCCTTGTGTCGGATACCATGCGACTTGGCTGAGCTGGGCTCCGCTCCCCTCCGCGACGGCCCTCAGCGGCATGGAGGCTCTGCAGCAGCGTCATGGAGGTGCTCAAGGGCATTGCGGTCTCGCCTGGGCTGGTGATCGGGCCTGCCTTCGTGCTCGACGACGCCCCGCTGCGCGTGCGGCGCCGCACCATCGGCTCGGACCGCATCCGCGACGAAGTCCAGAGGCTTGAGGAGGCGCTCACCGCTGCTCGGACGGAGCTCGACGCTCTGCGCGCCCAGGCGGCGCAGGAGTTTGGCAAAGAGGCGGCCCAGGTCTTCGCCTTCCACGTCGGCCTGCTCAGCGACCCCTCGCTCACCGAGCCCATGAAACGGCGGATCGAGCAGGAGGGCGTCAGCGCCGAGTACGCAGCCTCGGTGGGCTTTCAGGAGCTGGCCCAGCGGCTGCGAAGCCTCGGCGATGAGGCCTTTCGCACCAAGGTCGACGACGTCTGGGACCTGGACCGCAGGGTGCTCTCGCGGCTCATCGGGCAGCGCGAGAGCAGAATCGACCAGCTGGACGAGCCCTCGATCGTGGCGGCGCCCGACTTGACGCCCTCCACCGCGCTCAAGCTCCACGACGCCAACGTGCTGGGGTTCGCCACCGAGGCGGGCGGCCTGACCAGCCACACCGCCATCCTCGCTCGGGCGCTGGGGCTGCCCGCGGTGGTCGGGCTGCCCTCCCTGACGCGGGTCGTGGAGGACGGCGCCACGGTCATCCTCGACGGCGACCGCGGCGTGGTCATCGTCCATCCGGACGCGCAGACCCTCGAAGAGCACCAGCAGCGGATCAAGCAGTTGCGGCGGATTCGCGTGGCGCTCCTCGAAGAAGGCGCCGAGGCCCCCTCCATCACCCGTGATGGTCAGCCCGTGGCCATTCTGGGCAACATCGAGTTCCCCGAGGAGATCGACGACCTCAACCGCTACGGCGGCCAAGGGGTGGGGCTCTTTCGCACCGAGTTTCTGTACCTGCGACGGCGGACGGACCCCAGCGAGGAGGAGCAGTTGGCGGCCTACCTCGACTGCCTGCGCCGCCTTGACGGCAAGCCGTTGCACATCCGCACGCTCGACTTGGGGGCGGACAAACCCGCGCCGGGCGAGCCCGCTGCGCTGGAGCGCAATCCGGCCCTTGGCTGCAGAAGCATCCGCAGAAGCCTCCAGAACCTGCCCTCGTTCAAGAAACAGCTGCGGGCTGTGCTCCGCGCAAGCGCCCATGGCGATGTGCGGCTGATGTTTCCGCTGATCACCAACACGCTGGAAATCCGCCAGGCGAGGATGGTGCTCCGCGATGTGATGGAGGACCTGGAGGAGGAAGGCGTTCCCTTCAACCGGGACCTCCCTGTGGGGATGATGGTCGAGACTCCCGCTGCTGCGATCACCGCGTCGCTCTTCGCCCGCGAGGTGGATTTCTTCTCGATCGGCACCAACGACCTGGTGCAGTACACCTTGGCGGTGGACCGGACCAACGAGCGGGTGGCGAACCTCTACTCCGCGGCCCACCCTGCGGTGCTCAAGTTGATCAAGGACGTGATCCGGGCAGGCAGGCGCCGCGGCATCAGCGTCTCGATCTGCGGCGAGGCGGCAGGACAGCTGGAGTACACCATGTTGCTGATCGGGATGGGGCTGCGTACCCTCTCCGTGACGCCGACGCTGGCCCCTCGCGTGAAGCAGGTGGTCAGACGTGTCGATGTCAGACAGTGCGAGCGGCTGGCTCGAAAGGTCGGCTCGTTCGATTCCGAGCGTCAGATCACGGCGTACCTCCGTGAGCAGACGCGAATGGTCATTCCCGAGGTCTTCGACGGACGGTCCGTCGACTAGGGCCACGCCCTCCTCGGACGCGAACACCCCGCGGGCGCGCGCAGGAGGCGACGCGCCGCGACGATCTTCCATACGCCGCTGCGCGGGTCGACGCGACCCCGGCGGCTGGTCGAGCAGCTCCGTCGCCCCCCGCGGCGCGGAGCGCGTCGCTTGCCTCCCGAGCGCGGCCGCTGCGAGCGGCTGCATGACGCTGCCACACGTCGAGACGATCGAGCCTGCGCCGCAGAGGCCGGCGGCGTCGCTGCGCGCTCCGCTTTCAACAACGAATCGAGACATCCGTGAGTCCACGCAAGAAGACCCAGCACGACAGCCGTATGCTCGTCAACTACGTTCCCGGGGAGGAGTGCCGCATCGCGGTGGTGCGCGACGGCAAGCTTGACGAGTTCTTCTCCGAGCGGGCGAGCAGCCAGAGCCACGTCGGCAACATCTACGTCGGCAGAGTCGTCAATGTCGAAGCCTCCATCCAGGCGGCCTTCGTCGACTTCGGCTTGGAGCAGAACGGCTTTCTGCACATCAGCGACCTGCACCCGCGCTACTTCCCAGGGGAGAGCGACAAGTCCGAGCGCGTCGGCCACAAGACGCCCCGCCGACAGCGCCCGCCCATTCAGCAGGCGCTGAAGAAGGGGCAGGAGGTCGTCGTCCAGGTCATCAAGGAGGGCATCGGCGCCAAGGGGCCGACCCTCACCAGCTACATCTCCATTCCCGGCCGCTACCTCGTGATGATGCCCGACATGGACCGCGTGGGCGTCTCACGCAGGGTCGAGGACGACGAGCTGCGGCGGAAGATGCGGCAGATCCTCGATCAGCTGGACCTGCCCGAGGGTTTCGGCTTCATCCTCCGCACCGCGGGGCTCGACCGCACCAAGACCGAACTCAAACGCGACCTGGCGTATCTGCAGCGGCTGTGGAAGGACATGGAGCGCCGCCGAGCCGCTGGATCGAAGCCCAGACTGCTCTATGCGGAAAGCGACCTGCTCGTGCGGGCGCTGCGCGACGTGCTGGGGCCGGACATCAAGGACGTGGTCATCGACGACGAGCAGGCCCTGCGCCGGGCGGCCCGCTTCATCAAGATCGTGGCGCCGCGCTCCGGCGTGACGCTGCGCAAGTACGAGGGCCCCTGGCCGCTCTTCACGGCCTTTGGCGTCGAGGAGCAGCTGCGGGCGGCTCTGCAGCGCGAGGTCCCGCTTCCCTCGGGAGGCTCCCTGGTCATCGACGAGACCGAGGCCCTCGTGGCCATCGACGTCAACAGCGGCAAGATGCGCCGCCACGGCGACGCGGAGACCACCGCCTACGAGACCAACTGCGAAGCCGTCGAGGAGATCTGCAGGCAGCTGCGGCTGCGCGACCTGGGGGGCGTGGTCATTCTGGACCTGATCGACATGCGCTCCAGACAGCGCCGCAGAGACATCGAAAAACGTCTGCGCGAGGCCCTCAAACGCGACCGCGCCCGCTGGGAGATGCTCCCCATCAGCGAGTTCGGCATCGTCGAGCTGACGAGGCAGCGCATGCGGGGCTCGCTGCGCAGCGGCCATTTCGCCCCGTGTCCGGTCTGCGAGGGCAGGGGGCAGGTCAAGAAGCCCGACTCCGTAGCTGCTGACGCGCTGCGCGACCTGACCGGGCTGCTGCACCACGACCGCGTCCGCCGCGTCGAGTTCGTCGTCTCGCCACCCGTTGCAGGAGCCCTGCTGTCGCGCAAGCGCGCAGCCCTGAGCAGGCTGGAGCAGCGGACAGGAAAGCGCCTGGACGTGCGCGTCAGTGAAACGATCGACGTCGACCGCGTCATCTTCTACGCCTACGACGAGCGCGGCGCCGATGTGGACGTGTCGCGCCTTCCCAAGCCTCACCCCCCAGCGGAGCTTCCCGAATGGACCGAGCCCGCCCGGACGGAGAGCGAATGGGCTGCGGACGTCCTGGAGGAACAGCAGGAGCCGCCCGGGGAGGACGTCAGCGGCGCGCAGGAGCCCTCTGCTGCTGGGGAAGCGGAGGAGACGCTGATCCAGGAACCCGACATCCTGGTCTCCCCCCTCTTCGACGAGACGGAGGAGATCGACGAGGCGGCCGACGCTGCGACCGAACCCGCCGCTGAAGAATCCGCTGCGGAGAAGCGGCGCAAGCGGCGTCGACGCCGCCGCAGGAAGCGCACGACCGTCTCGGACAGCGCAGCGGCGCGACGCGATGAGGCTGCGGACCGCGCCACGGCGCCCGCTGCCCACCCCGCTGCGCCTCCAGAACGGGAGCAGACGGAACAGACCGCCGAGACCGACGCGGAGCAGGAACAGCCCAGCGCAGGCGTCCGCAAGCGCCGTCGCCGTCGCCGCAGCCGACGTCCGGACGACGCCCCGGCGGCTCCCCCGCATACGGAGGCGCAGCGCGCCGAAGCAGCGCAGGCGGCGGAGCCAGCAGATCCGCAGACGTCGACTGGGGCCGCTGCAGCCTCCGAAAAGCCTCGCTCGAAGAAACGCTCCCGGCGCAAGAAACGCGCCGCCTCCACCACAGCCCAGACGAACCAGCGCTCCGCTGCAGCTGACAGGGAGCAGGCCTCACCAGCGACGGCGCTCGCTCTGGTCGACGAGGGCGGAGAGGAGGCGTCGGCGCAGAGCCCCGCAGCGGACGAGGCGCGTCGCCCACGCCCCACCAGGTCCCGGAGGAAAAAGAAGCCAGCCGCCAACACGTCGAATGCAGCTCCTTCCCCGACAGCCCCGAGCGCCGAGGCAGCGACGCCCAGCTCCGTCAACGGCGCCGTGGAGGCTGCGGAGGCTGCGGAGGCTGCGGACGACGCCGCCTCGCCCGCCGCCTCGAGCCGGCAGAAACGCCCCCGCCGGGCCAAGCGCAGCCGCAAGGCTGCCCCCGCTCCCGCATCTGCATCATCCAGCGAGGATCCCTCGCCCAAGGCGTGACACAGCCCTTCCTGCAGGTACCCTCTTGCGGCGCCCACCGCCAGTGAGACCCAAAGGATGACGAACGCCTCCACCGCACACGACGGCGCGACCCGCAGACTCATCATCGTGGGCTCGACGGGCTCGATCGGCTGTCAGGCCGTCGAGGTCGTCGAACACCTCAACGCGCTGGCGAAGGAGCGGGACGAGCCTGCGCCCTTCCGCGTCGTGGGACTGGCTGCGCGGGCCAGCGGGGCGCAGCTGCTGGAGCAGGCGGATCGGCTGGGCGTCTGCGCTGTCGCGCTGGCGGAGCCCGACGACGACGTCCGCCGCGCAGCTGCGGAGCAGGGCCTGACGCTGTACGAAGGACCCGAGGCGGCTGCGCAGCTCGTCGAGGAGACCGAAGCGGACCTCGTGCTCAACGCCTGCGTCGGCGCCGCTGGGCTCGGCCCCACGCTGGCGGCGCTCGACAGGGGTGTGGACGTGGCCATCGCCAACAAGGAGTCGCTCGTCACCGCGGGGCAGCTGGTCGTCGAAGCGGCGCTGCGCAGCGGCGCAGCGTTGCTGCCGGTCGACAGCGAGCACTCGGGCGTGTGGCAGCTGCTGCCCGGAAGGCCGACGCCGCCGATCGCCAGGCTCGACGAGTCGATCGTCCGCGTGACGCTCACCGCCTCGGGCGGGCCCTTCCGCACCTGGCCCCGCGAGCGCATCGCCGCTGCCTCGCCCGACGAGGCGCTCAAGCACCCCACCTGGTCGATGGGCGCTAAGGTGACGATCGACTCCGCCTCGCTGACCAACAAGGGGCTCGAGCTCATCGAGGCCCACTGGCTCTTCGGCGTCGAGGCGGATCGGCTCGCTGCGGTGGTGCATCCGCAGTCGATCGTGCACGCGCTGGTGGAGTTCGCGGACGGCTCGATCGCGGCGCAGCTGGGGGCGCCGGACATGCGCTGCCCGATCCAGATCGCCCTTGCGCACCCGCGCATCGAGCAGGGCGCGGGCCGACGGCTCGACCTTGCCCAGCTCGGCGAGCTGACCTTCGAGCCTCCCGACGTGGAGCGCTTCCCCGCGATCGAGACCGCGATGCGCGTCATCGAAACGGGCGGCTGCGCCGGCGCCATCTTCAACGCCGCCAACGAATCAGCGGTGGAGGCCTTTCTGCAGCGAAAGATTCCCTTCTGCAGAATCCCGAGCCTGGCGAAGGAGGCGCTGGACGCGCTGCTGGGCCCCGGGCCGCAGCCTGCGCTGCGCTCGCTCGACGAGGCGCTCGAAGCCGACGCTCAGGCCAGGCGGTTCGTCGAGCAGGCTGTCGAACGCCCAGCGACCGCGGCGCCCCGCGTGGCGGGGGCGCGGGCCAAGGCGGCGGAGACGTCATGATGGAGTCGCTTTCCCATGTCGGGCCCGTGCTCGTGGCGATCCTGGGCTTCGGGGCGTTGATCTTCCTGCACGAGCTGGGGCACTTTCTCGCTGCCCGCTGGGCGGGCGTGCGCGTCCTGCAGTTTGCGCTGGGCTTCGGCCCGGCGCTGCTGTCGTACCGCAAGGGGCTCGGCCTGCGCTGGGGATCGACCACGCCTGAATACCGCAAGCTGCTCGAAGCCCGCGGCGAAGGCGGCGAGCCCGGCAGGCTCGAGACGCGCACGGTTGCGGGGGTGAGCCCCACGGAGTACCGCCTCAACTGGCTGCCCTTCGGCGGCTACGTGAAGATGCTGGGGCAGGAGGACCTGGACCCGGCCGCCACCGCCTCCACGCCCGACAGCTACACGCAACAGCCCATCTGGAAGCGGATGGTGATCATCAGCGGCGGCATCGTGATGAACCTGCTGGTCGCGGCGGGGCTCTTCGTCGCGGTCTTCATGGCGGGGCTGCCTGCGATGGCGCCGGTGGTGGGCGCCGCGACGCGCCCTCCTTCCCAGGCTGACGACGCCTCGGACACGCAAGAGGGCCAGAGCGACTCCTCCCCCCCACGAGAGCTCCCAGGCCTTTCCCAGCGAAACGCTGCGAATCCCCTGCGCCCGGGGGACCGCATTCTGCGAGTCAACGGCAGGAAGATTCGCTCCTTCAACGATGTGGTCGTGTCGGTGGCGATGGCGCCTGCGGGAAAGCCTGTGCAGCTGCTCGTGCAGCGACCGGGGGTGGACCACCCGCTGAAGCTCGCCATCGAGCCCTGGCGCAATCCCGCCACGGGCATGCTGGACATCGGCGCAGCCCCTGCGCTCGACGCGGCGCTGATCACGCCGGCGGACGCCGCCAGCGACGCGCTCTTCCAGCAAGCGCTGGAGCGTGCGGGCCTTGCGGACGTTCCCCCGGGAGCGAGATTCGTCGAGATCAACGGCCACGCTGTTCAGGGCGCGTGGGACATCTTCGACGCGGTCCAAACAAGCAGCGGCGACCCCCTCACCGTGGTTCTGATCGATCCGCGGACGGGGCAACGTCTCGAACGCCGCCTGCAACCCGAACCTGCGCTCGAGCGTGCGATGGCCCGGGTGGATGAGAAGCACGACGCTGTGGTCGTCGAGCACCTGCTGGGGCTGACGCCCGCTCCGCGCGTGGCTGTGGCCTTGGAGCGGGCCAAGGCTTTCGGACTGCAGGCGGGAGATGTGCTGGCCCAGGTGGAGGACATCGCCTGGCCCGACCGGGCGACGCTGCTGCAGCGCATCCGGGCGAACGCAGGCAGGGAGATCGCCCTGAGCGTGGAGCGCGACGGCGAGCTCGTCGAGCTCGTCGACCTGATCGCGCGCGTGCGCAGCGACGGGTCGATCGGCTTCTTCCTCGACGACGACCGCTGGCTGCGGGCGCGCACGACGCTGCCTCCACCGGGCGCGCCCAAGCGGGCGACGATCACGGACAGCCACGGGAGACCGCTCCCTGCCCAGCGATTGCAGCTGCCGCCCGGGTCGATCGTCCTGCGTGTGGCAGGCCAACCTGTCGCTGATTATCGCCAGTTGCGGGCGGCGCTGCGCGACGCGACCGCGGAGGCGCACGAGCAGGGCGAAGGCGCATCGGTCGAGCTGACGGTCAAGCTGCCCGTGGCAGGCAGCGACGCGCAGGCGGAGGCGACGTTCGAGCTGACCGCTGAGGAGGTGCGCAGGCTGCACAGCCTGGGCTGGCGAAGTCCGCTCGCCCAGGGCCTCTTCGAGCCGCTCACCACGCTGCTCAAGGCGTCGTCGCCCGTCGAAGCGATCGTCATGGGCGCCGCCGAGACCCGGCGCATCGTCCTGATGACCTACCTGACGCTGCTGCGGCTGGTTCAGGGCAGTGTGGAAGTGCAGAGCCTCAAGGGCCCTGTGGGCATCGCGGACATCGGAGCCAAGGTGGCGAGGACGGGCCCCATTCAGCTGCTCTTCTTCCTGGCTGTCATCAGCGCCAACCTGGCGGTGGTGAACTTCCTGCCGCTGCCCATCGTGGACGGCGGGTTGTTTCTCATGCTGTTGTACGAGTGGATACGAGGCAGGCCTGTGCCCGTCGCGGCGCAAAACGCCCTGACGCTCATCGGCCTTGCGCTGATCGTCTCGCTCTTTCTGGTGGTGACGTTCAACGACGTGATGGCGATCTTGCGGTAGCGCTGCAAGAGGCGCGCTGCGCGTCCCAACGACTGGTGCGCGTGATCGACCTGCTGCATCTTTCGCTGCTGCTGCTGCTGGGCCTGGCGATCGCGCTGACGGCCCTGACGGTCGCGACGCTTGTCATCCTCCGCAGGCCGCGCAGGTGGACGTACACCACGGCTGTGGCGCGAGGCGAGCCTGGCGATCCGAGCGAACTGGACGAGCCGTTGCCCTTTCGTCAATGGACGCTGCGCGACCCCGTCTCCAAAGGCGAGCTGCCTGTCTGGGACATCGAGGGGGGCGACGCCGCGGGGCCTGCGCTGATCCTCACGCCTGGCTGGTCGGAGTCGCGCGTGGCGGGGCTTGGGCGCGTGGCGGCGCTGGCGCCGGTGTGCTCGCGGCTCTACGCGTGGGACCCTCCCGGCCTTGGCGAGGCGCCCGGCCGCTCGACGCTGGGGGCGCGCGAGCCGCTGGCCCTGGCGGCGCTGCTGGAGCGCGTCGCCCAGGCCCAGCCCGAGACGCCGCTGGCCCTCTTCGGCTGGTCGATGGGGGCGGGAATCGCCATCGCCGCTGCGACGCTTCCCACGTGGCGTGAGAGGATCAGCTGCGTGATCGCCGAGGCCCCCTACCGCAGGCCTTTCGTCCCAGCCCGCAACGTCGCCAGACTGTGGAAGCTGCCCGCGACGCCCAACACGCAGCTGGCTGTAGCGCTGCTGGGGCTGGGCACAGGCGCGGGCCTGACGTGGGCCAAGTGCGACCGCGCTGCGCAGGCGCGCTCGCTCACGGCGCCGCTGCTCGTCCTGCACGGCGACGCGGACGCCGTCTGCCCGCTCGAAGAGGGCCGGGCCATCGCCCAGGCGGCGCCACGGGGCATGCTCGTCGTCGTCGGTGGCGCAGGCCACAGCGACATGTGGACCGAGCCCGCCTTCGCCAGCCAAGCCGCCC
>CAYPBL010000052.1:0-13975 GCA_964408965.1 uncultured Phycisphaeraceae bacterium
GTTGATGGTGTTGGCGGAGGGGAACAGATCGCTGCCGTCGATCGTGAAGGTCGAGACCGCGATGTCGTAGATGTCGTTGGCGGGATCGACGGGGAAGATGGCCCCCGCCAGCCCGAGATCGCCGCCCAGGCTGCCGGCGCGGGTGCCGCCCGGGCACGCACCGCCGATGATGCAGTCGTCGGGCAGCGAGTCGCCGAAGAAGAGTCCGCCGTCAGCGGTGCCCAGAATCAGGCCTCCCGCCCACGGCTGGCCTTCGACGACGAAGCCGAGGTTGGCCCGCGTCGCGCCCTGCGTCAGATCGCGCAGGCTGTGAAATCGACCGGGGGGCGCAGGGACGCTGTCGAGCACGCTGCCGCCCGTGGGCGGCGCGGGGACAACGTCGATCTGCTGCCCAGCGGCCGACGCCGCTGTCGCGCCGGCTGCGGCAAGCGCAGCCGAGATCGCAAGCAGTCGTGACATGTTCCCTGATCCTCCTATCTGTCCGTCAGACCGGGGCCCCGACCTGACGACCACGACGATGGGACGCCTTCGTGGCGTCTACTCCAACGATGTGCACCCCAAACACTGGCGTGCATGAAAAACCCTGGTTGTCGTCGCGATGCGCCAACTGCGCGTCCCAGCAGCGGATCGCTGCTCCCCGCGGACGCGCCGTGAACATGCTGGCTGGCCCCTGCGGACCTCGTTTCCCCCGAGTCCGCCCAAGCCGCGTGCGACGTGTTTCTTCAGCGGATGGCTCGCTTCCTCCTGCTTCCTACTCAACCAACGGCCAGGACGACAGAGCCCGGCTCGTCCCCAGTATGCCACACGCCTTCCAGACCTGTCAAGCGATTTTTTCGAAACTGACGGCAGAAACCCCACAAACCGACCTGCCCCGTCGCCTTCCTGGGCGGCGCCAAGCGAAGCTGCTGTTTGGAATCAGTTCGGATCAGCGTCCACAGCGGGCGCAAGGACGAAGACCACCCCTCGTCTCGTCGCCGCCACCAGAGCGCCGTCGATGGCCTCGAGATCGAACGGCAGCGTCGAGAGCACCAGACTCCGCCGTTGCAACAGAGCCAGGCTCATGAGGTCCATGGCGTAGACCGGAAACCGTCGCCCCTCGTCGCTGGGCCTGAAGGGCCCCGCCTGCAAGGCCACGGTCAAGGCTCTGTCCGCGGTCACCACAGCTGTGAGAAAGGGACCGTCCGAGGCGTTGCCGCTGCGGCCGACGAGCCTTCCCTGGCCATCGAAGAGCCAGACGCCTTGCCTGGCGGCGATGAGAATCCGGCCTCCCGCCTTGGCGACTCGAACGGACGAGGCTCCCAGCATCCTGTTGTTTTCAGGCGCCGTCGCCTCCAACGGCGCCGTCGGCCCTTCGCCGTCCGTCAGACGCCAGAGGCGAAACGCGTTGTCGTCGGTCAACGCCACCAGACGTCCGCCCACCACCCAGCCGTCCACGGGGGTGGCGCCTGGCGTGGCCCGCGACCACCGAATCGCGCCGCTCCGCAGATCGATGGAGGCGACGCCTCGACTCATCCCCACTATCGCGTGCTCCGCAGCGTCGAGCCTGACCCATCGCCCCCGCCCCAGGGGGAGCGTCGCCTCCCGCTCGATCCGCCCCGTCGCGGGATCGAGCGCCACTGCAACCGAGTCCGCCTCCGTTCCTCCCGACGTCCCGATGAGCACCAACCGTTCGCTCCCCGCCGCCACGTCGCTGAGCAACGACAGCGGCTGCGCCGACCACAGGGTGCGACCTGTCTGCGGATCGAAGGCCGCCACCCTTCCCAGCCTGTCCGCCAGGTACATCCCCTGTTCCGACGCAGCAAAGAGCATCTCGTCCGCAGGCCTGATCTCTCCCTGCCCCAGGTCCACCGTCAGGCCTGGCTGGGAGGCGGAGCGCTCCGCGAAGACGCGCTCAAAGGGTCTGCTGGCCCACTGCAGCGTCCCCCCCTGCAACGACCGGGCCTCGAGCGTCCATCCTCTGCTGGTCCTGCGCAACAGCACGACCCGTTCCGCGGTCAATCGCACCGCCAGCGTCTGCTCGCCGACAGGCAGCTTCCAGAGCCTGTGCGGCTTGCCTTGCGCAATGGTCCACAGCGCCAGCTGGTCGTCCCGCTCCAAGAGCAGCGCGTCCGTGGGGGCGTCGGGGGCGCGGGTCAACGGCCGGTGCAGCCGCCACCCTTCCATCGCAAAGGCTTCGCTGGTCAACTCCCCAACCACAGGGCGACGCGCAAGCTTGGAGGCCAGCAGGCGAGCCTGCTGCAACAGGTGGGAAGGCGAGAGCGTCTGCCCCTCATACGCCAAGGCCTGACCCTGCGACGTCAACTGCTCCAGCAGCGTCTGCGCTGCGCCCGGTCGGCCGGCCTCGAGCAGCGTGCGGACCAGCCTGCCCGCGGCCTCCGCAGCCAAGGGATCGGAGTCGCTCCGGGCCAAGGCTGAAGCGGTCTCGTATGCGGACTCGAGGTCGGCGATGGCTGTCGGGGCGCTTCCCAACTTCAACCGCCCCTGGGCTGCACGGAAGAGGGCCTCGACCGAGGCTCGGGCGACGGGATAGCGCCGCGCCAACATCTCCAAGGCCTCGGGATCGTCCGCAGTCGCCGCCAGCGCGTTTCTCGCCTCTGCGTCGTACACGGCGTAGGCAGCGGCGCCTTCACGCTGCACAATGCTTCGAAGGCGCCGCGCCGCCTCCAGCTGCACGCTGACCGATCTCCCCCGACGCAGGGCGAAGGCCACCGTCGGCAGGATCGGATCGAGCAGCGCCCGCTGCAGCGCGTCCACCGCCTGCCCCGCCTGCCCCTGCGACTCCCGCTCCTCCGCCTCTGCAAAGAGGTACGCGGCGCGCTCCTCCGGCGCGGAAGCCAGCTGGCTGAGCTGCTCGAGCAGCCTTCGCTTGATCTCCGAGGGCAGCGCCACGACATGGCGTCCTGCGTCCCGCTCGGGCTGCACCATCCGCAACACCGACTGAAAAAGCCTTCGCCGCACCACCAGGCTGCGCTCGTCCAAGGGGGCCTGCTCGATGGCCCGCATCGCCCGCTCCACCGCCTGGGGGATCAACCCCACGCGTCCCGCCCGATGGGCCAACTCCGCGTACGTCGCCGCGGGGGAGGGGTCCGCGGGGTTCGCCTCCATGCGCGCAAGCAGCATCCGCTGCGCCGCCTCCCAGATGAGATACGAATGCAGCCTGTCGTCGTCCGCCACGAGCAGCTGGCTCGGCAGCGCCAGCAGGTTCCCGCTGAAATCCAGCCGAATCAGCCTGGGAGGCTCGCCTGCGCGGGCGGGATCGAGCGATCCCTCCAACACCCCCGCTGCCACCGGCGCAAGCACGCGATCCCCCGCGACGAGGGGTCTGGCCACGAACGGGCCCTCCTCGCTGGTCAGCGCCGTCCAAGCGGGCGGATGCGCTTGGCGCGCATCCCGCGCCCGGACGACGATCACACGCTCCGAGCCCACCAGAACAAGCCGTCCCTTGCCGTCGCCAAGCAGCAGCGACGGCGACCCCAGCGATCCCGCGTCGTGCTGGACGAGGAGTCGACCGCTCTGCGCGTCCAGCCCCAGCACCCTGCTCCGATCAGGGGTGAGCGTGAAGACCGCACCAGCGGCCCGAACAGGAGCCGTCGTGCGCCAGGGCAGCCCCATCCGCCTCGCCGCGGCCTCGACGGGAAATCGCCGCACCCATACCGGTCTTCCCGTGACCGTGTCGTACGCCGCCAGCACGCCCAGCCTGTCGACGTGAAACACCACCCCCTCACTGACAAGATTGTGCTCCCCCGCCAGGCTTGTCTGCGAATAGGGAAGGGAGCCCGCGCTGCCCACCAGCCTCAGCCACAACAACCGGCCCGTCGCCAGGTCCACCCCCACGAGATACGCGCTGAGCAGCCGCCGCTCGCGCACCTCCTTGCGCGCCGTGAACACGACCACGCCCTGATCGATGGCTGGGGGGCCGCTGACGTAGGCTTCAGCCAAGTCCGAATGCAAACTCGCCAGCCTGCTGCTCCACCGGAGTCTTCCCGTCAAGGCGTCGAAGGCGCGGACCACATCGGGGCCCCGCGCAGCGTCAGCGTCCTGCGTCGCAGCGACGAGCCAATCGTTGTACACCGCTGCGGAGGAAACCTCCTGCGTCAGCAGATTCGACCTGGGCTGGGACAACGCGCCGCTGCGATCCTCCCCCAGGGGGGCCGTCCAGGTCCACACGGGCGAGAGTGTGAAACGGTCCCACGCCCGCACCACGCCGCCCGCGTTGACATAGACCAGATCCCCCGACACGACAGGAAAGACATGCAGCGACCGCAGGGGCGCTGCGTCGTCGTCGCTGGGTCCGCGACCGCCCCGCCCGCTGCGCAGCTGTCCCTGCTGATCCGCCCGGGCGCTTCCCGCGTCCTGGTCGGGCTCCAGGTACGGCACGGAGCGCAGCGGCTGGGCGACCATGTCGCGAAGCTCCACCGCCTGGGCAGGCTGCAACGCGCTGACCCCCTGCGAGACCAGGGGTCGAGGCGCCGACTCCACCGCCGCCTCTCCCTCGCTGCGCAGCTGCGCAAGCAGCTCCCTGGCCCACGCCCGTGGCTGGTACGCCAGTATGCGGGCAAGCAACCCCGCTGCCTGACGACGAAGGCTCTGGTTCCGGATGTCGGGGTGCGTCCGCAGCTGCGCCAGCGTGCGCAACGCTGCATCGAACTGCGCCGCCTCGAACCGCTGCTGCGCCACCCGCAGCGCCGCGACGAACCCCGCTCGGGTCAGCAGCCTGCTCCGCTCCACCGCTGCAGCGGAGGCCAGCGGGTCATCCCCCCCCTCGAGCAGCGCCTGAGCCAGGGGGCCTTCGCGCTGGCGATACCGCTCGAGCAGATCGGGCCTGGCCAGGAGCGTGGCGTGGGCCGCCTCCCGCACGCTCACGAAGCGTTCGGGATCCTGCGGATCAGCCAGCAACCTGTCCCCTTCCGTGTCCAGCAGCCGTTGGAGCGTGCGGGCGGCCTCGTCGAGATTGCCCGTGGCCAGCAGGCTCTGCAGCTGCGAGAGGGACTCCCTGGCTGTCGGCGAATCGTCCAGGAAGACGGGATTGGCGATCTGTCCCTGCGCCGCCCCCGTGGCCACCGCCGCCGCCAGCGCGGCGCTGCACAGCGCCCCACGCAGCCCTGCTCCGCCGCTGCTTCGCCGTCGCTGCTGTCGACGCTTCTCGGACACACAACGCCTCACGATCGCCTCGCTGGCTCCGCGGAAGATCCGCTGCCCTGCGCGATCCTCCCTCTGTGCCAATCGTAGGGATCCTGCGGGGCACGCCCGCTTGTCCCGCCCCCTTGGGACGCCGATGGAGAGAGCATGTTCGCAGGCGCTATCCGCAAAGGGCGCGCCGGGGTCCTGTGGCCAAGGCCCCGTTTCACACTGCAGGGGGGATGCAGAAGGAGCGTCCGCGTCCTCACCCTGCTTGTGGCGATCCTGCTCTTCAACCTCGCTGACCTCTGGCTGACCGCCACGCACATCACCG
This sequence comes from uncultured Phycisphaeraceae bacterium, assembly GCA_964408965.1. Classification (GTDB taxonomy): domain Bacteria; phylum Planctomycetota; class Phycisphaerae; order Phycisphaerales; family UBA1924; genus CAYPBL01. Next base: position 5,453 of record CAYPBL010000052.1, read on the forward strand.
GAGTGGGCCTTGCGGAGGCCAATCCTGTCGCGCGCCTGGTGATGGTGCACGGGGGTCTGCTTGGCCTGGCGGCCTACAAGGTGGGCCTGGTCAGCTTTGGTCTGCTCGTCCTGGCGGCGTTGCGACACGACCGCCGAGCTGAGCTGTGCGCCTGGGGCGTCGCGATCGTCATGGCGCTGCTGATGGCCCAGTGGCGCCATTACGGCCGCGAGATGGTCGCCGCCGCCCCCGCCATCCTGGACGCTCCCCCTCGCGACGTCTGGGTGCAGCTTCCCGCCGCCCGAGCCCGCTCCTGAGCGGTCTTACGCTGGCGTCTCTTCCCCCGCCTGCGCCGCAGCCGCCCGCGGACGCGACGCCAGCTCGACCGCCAACGCCAGCGCGCGCCGCGTCGACTCCGGATTCGCTTCGTTTCCGCCTGCGATGTCGAACGCCACGCCGTGCGCAGGACTCGTCCGGGGAACAGGCAGCCCCAAGGTGCACTGCGCCGCCTTGTCCCGAGCCAGCAGCCTGAGAGGAATGAGCCCCTGATCGTGGTACATCGCCACGACCAGATGAAACCGCCCCTCCGCTGCCTGGCGGAAGAGCGCATCGGCGGGAAAGGGGCCGTCAGCGTCGATCCCCGCCTCGCGGGCGAGTCTGACCGCAGGCTCGATGAGTCTGCTTTCCTCGTCGCCCATCAGGCCGCCCTCCCCTGCGTGGGGATTGAGCCCGCAGACGCCGATGCGAGGCGAATCGACGCCCCGCTGCGCACAGTGCCGGGCGCCCAGGTCGATCGGATCGAACACCGTGCCGATCGTCAACGCGTCGCGCAGCGCCATCAGGGGGATGTGGTGCGTCGCCAGCGCGACGCGCAACACGGGCGAGTCGAAACACATCACCACCCGCGAAGCGCCAAAGGCCGCCTGGAGCAGCTCCGTATGCCCCAGATGGCGTGATCGGCCCGCCTTGGCCCACGCGGTCTTGGAGACAGGCCCCGTCACGATCGCCTCGGCGCGACGGGGATCGTCCACAGACCGCTTGCAGTCCATGATCGCCTCAGCGACGAAGCGTCGGGAGGCCATCCCCGCCCAGGCTGCGGGGCCTTCGCTGCGAGGCGGACTTTCCAGGCCCAGCTCCCTGCTGTAGTCGATCAACAGCGGGCTCTGGGCGCAGCAGAGCTCCGCAGCGGCGCCGCTGTGCGCGTCCACCCGCCACCAGAAGGGTTCGATCCCCGCCCGCTCCGCCGCATCGAGCAGCGGCTGGGCCAGGCCATGAATCACATACCGCCCCTGGGCGCGCAGCTTCCGATCCGCCAGGGCCTTGACCAGCACTTCCGGACCGATCCCCAGCGGATCGCCCATGCTCACCGCCACGACGGGCCGCGACTCCTGCACAGACGTGGGAGGCTTCGAAGCCATCGCCTATTGTACGAGCCACAGCGCCGACGCTGCGCCGTCGAAATCCTCCCGCCTCCCTCCCCAACAACCCAGCGCCCCCACCGCGACGCCCCCCATGACCGCCATGCATGCTCCACCGTCGCCTCCCTGGTCCACCTCACCCGTCCTCTCCACGAGCGACGAGGAGCGCACCTACAGCGTCTTCCTCCACCTGGCCGGCATGCTCAGCCTGCTGGATGTGAGCATGATCGTCTCCACGATCGTTGTGGGGATCCTGTGGGCCGTCCGCAAGAACCGCTCCGTCTTCATCGACGACCACGGCCGCGAAGCGCTGAACTTCCAGCTGAGCATGCTGCTGTACGGATTCGCGGGTCTGGCGCTGACCGCCATGACGCTGGGGCTGGGGGCGCCGCTGTACTTCCTTGGCCTGTTCGTCCTCTGGATCGTCAGGCTCGTGGCGGGGGTGCGGGGCGCCATGGCTGCAGGGCGCGGCCAGCTCTACCGCTATCCCGTCTGCGTGCGGTTTCTGCCTTCCAGGCTCTGAGCAGCAGCGCCGCAGCGGGCTCGTACAATCGCTGCGGTGCCCCGCTTCGAGGACATCGTGGGCCACGAGACCGTCGTCGCGCAGCTGCAGGCAGCCATCGACGCTGACCGCGTCAGCCATGCCTATCTCTTCGCAGGCCCTGCAGGCGTGGGCAAGATGACCACTGCCCGCGCCTTCGCGCAGCGGTTGATCAATCCCGCCGACGACCCGCGTCAGCGCGCGCTGCTCGAGCAGGACGCCCATCCCGACCTGCACACCATCGCCAAGGAGTTGGCCGCCTTTTCCGAGGACGCCTCGCTCCGCAGCAGAAAGCAGCGGAACATCCCCATCGACCTGCTCCGCGAGCGCATGCTGGGCGGGGAGGTGGGATCCAAGCGAATCGATCCGCTCGTCGCCCTGGCCCCCAGCCAAGGGAAAAGACGGGTCTTTCTGCTCGACGAGGCGGAGCTGCTGGCCCGCGAAGGCGCCAACGCGCTGCTCAAAACGCTCGAGGAGCCGCCCCCCGCCGCGGTGATCGTGCTCGTCAGCGCCAGCGAACATCGGGTGCTGCCCACGATCCGCAGCCGCTGCCAGCGGATTCTCTTCCGTCCGCTCGACGACGAGGCCATGCAGCGGTGGGCGGCGCTGCCCGACTCCCCCTTGGCTGGGCTCGACGAAGCGGACGCCGCCTGGATCCTCCGCTTCGCTGCAGGCTCGCCTGGACTGGCCGCTCTGGCTGCGGAGACGAACCTGCTGCGCTGGCGCGACGCGCTGGAGCCTCTGCTCGACCGCGTCGAAACGGGACAGCCCGCTCCTTCGTTGGGCTCGACCCTGGCTGCGCTCGTCGACGACTGGGCCGCCGCCTGGGTCAAGGCCCACGCTGGCGCGAGCAAGGAGGCCGCCAACCACCGCGCCGCCTCGCTCCTGTTTCGACTGCTGGGGCAGCGAGCGCAGCGGGCCCTCGAGTCTGCGGAAGGTCGCCCCCGCTGCACAGCCGCTGCCCTGGCCCGCACAGGCGCCCTGTCGCAGGCGGAGGCCTGGCTCGCCTCGAACGTCAGCCCCAAGCTCGTCTTTGCGTGGCTGGCAGGCGCCTGGGGACAGGCGGAGCGATCCCCCTGCCGCGCCCTTTTCCGTCCTCCTCTCGCCGTCCTGTCATAGCCTGCGCAGCCTCGAGCCTCCGCTGCTTCCACCGTTCCCACCGCTGCGGTAGCATCCCCACCCGCGCGCCGGAGACGACGCTGCGCACGCGAGCGTTCCATGCACAACGACCGGGTGATCATCGTGGGAGGCGGCGTGATCGGCGTCGCCTGCGCGTACTACCTGGCAAAGGCGGGCGCCAGACCCGTGTTGCTCGAGGCCAAACGCCTGGCTGCGGGCGCCTCCGCAGGCAACGCAGGCCTCATCTCCCCAGGCCATCCCCCCATCCCCCAGCCGGGCGTCCTCAGGGAGGGTCTGCGCATGCTGTGCTCGCCGACCAGCCCCCTGCGCATCGCTCCTCGCAAACTCTTCGACCCTTCCTTTCTGCGATGGATGCGAGCGTTTCGCGCCGCCTGCAGCCAGCAGGCCTTTCTGGAGGCCATGAAGGCCACGGCGGCGCTCTCCTGGGAAACGCTCAAGCGCTTCGACGAGCTCTTCTCGCAGGAGAGCTTCCGCTGCGACGCACGACAGGGAGGCTATCTCGAAGCCTCCGTCACCGAGGCGGGGCTGCAGACTCTCCTCGACGACGCGGAGCTGTTGCGTCGATTCGGCTTCGACGCCAGGCCCGTCAGCGTGGAGGAGGCGCTGCGTCTGGAGCCTGCGCTGCGGGAAGACATCGCCGGCGCTGTCTGGCTGCGCGAGGGCAGATCCTGCGAGCCCCTCTCCTTCACACGCCAACTGGCCGAGGCTGCGGCGCAGCGAGGCGCCGAGATCCGTCATGACGCCCCCGTGGCAGGCTTCGAGGTCCACCGGCGCAGACTCACTGCGGTGGCGCTGGCCTCGGGCGAGCGAATCGCTGCGCGACAAGCTGTGCTGGCTGCAGGCGTCTGGGCGACGCCGTTGGCCAAGACCCTGGGGCTGCGGCTGCCCTTGCAGCCTGCACGGGGCTACCACGTCGACCTGGAGGGCCCTGCCGAGCAGGCGCTCCCCCGGCGAGCGGTGCTCCTGGCCGAGGCCAAGACCGTCGCCACCCCCATGCACAACCGTCTGCGCCTGGCGGGAACGCTCGAGTTCTGCACGCTGGGCGATCCGGAGCAGCAGCAGCGCTTCGACCTCCTGCTCAAGCGCGCCGTCCGCTATCTCAAGGGCCATCCCCCTCGAGAAGTGCACCGTTGGAGCGGCTATCGCCCCGTCTTGCCCGACGGTCTTCCCGTCATTGGCCCCGCTCCCCAGGTCCACGGCGCGCTGCTGGCCGTCGGCCACGCGATGCTGGGCCTCACCTTCGCCCCCGCCACGGGCGCGCTGATCGCGCAGCTGGCTGCGGGCGAGGAGCCCGCTGTGGACCTCGCCCCCTTCCGGGCTGATCGATTCTGAATCAGGTTGTCCCCAGCCCCACTAGGCGACGAAGGAGAGCCCCTGTGTCGGCGGCTCAGCGTCGCCCAGCCTCCTCGACGCAGCAGCGTGCCCCTCCTGCTCCTGCGCCGCAGGAGGAAGCCCCACCGCCTCCGCCTCGCGCTCCTGGCGAAGCTTGTCCATGAGCATCACCCACGTCTCGCGCTCGTACTCCAGCAGCTCGATCACCTCGTCGATCATCTCGACGCTCTTTTCCAGATTGGCCTCGAGCAGCCGCTTGTACATGAACACGTACAGCGCCGTCATGCGCTGGCAGAGCTCGGGATTGACCTCGGGGCGCAGGGCGTTGATCAGCTCCATGATGATGGCCTTGGCCTGACTGAGGCCCTGGTACGTCGCCTCGTGGTCCTTCCTGGCCATGCCGTCGCGGCCCTGCCTGGCGAAGCGGATCGCCCCCTCCAGCAGCATCAGCCGCAACTCCTCAGGCGAAGCCGTCAGCACCTTCGTCCGCAGGTACGGGTTGATCTCTTGTGTGGACACAGCGAGGGCATCGGCCCAGCGGAGGCCGCCTCTTCACCGCACACGACAAAACGCCTGCACAGTCCAATAACCGCGCGCCTCAGAAGCCACGAGGCTGCGACCCCAGAGAACTGAGCGCCGACGATTGCGACTGCAGCGCCGCGATGGCCTGCTCCATCGCCTGGAACTGCCGCTGCAGCGTCTCCCGTTTGCGCTGCAGCTGCGCGTCGATGGACGCGATCCGGTCTTCCTGCAGGCTGATCTGCTGCTCGATGGTCTGCGTCCTGCGCGTCAGCAGCCCACCCAACGTCGTGGTGAAGTCGTTGGCGAGCTTCTCGACCTGCTCGAGCACGCCGATCTTCTTGAACGTGTCCGGATCGTCGTTGTTGGTCGTGATGAGCGGATTGCCGTTGGCGTCCGTAGCCAGCACCTTGTCCGCGCGGGGCTGCAGCTCGAACGCCGCCAGCAGCTCCGCCACCCCGTCGGGATCCTCCTGCAGGGCCTGTCTGAAGCGATCCGCGTCGAGCTCCAGCCTGGCGCCCTTGCCGATGCGCAGCCCCACCTCGAAAGGCCTGGTGAACTGGCTGCTGACTCCCTGCGCCTCTCCCTGAATCACCCGCAACAGGGCGGCGCGAATCTGCGAGACCGTCCCGTCGCCCAGCAGCGCCCCCCGCTCGCCCGTGTCCTGGTCGAACCGCTCGTGAAAGTCCAGCCTGTCGAGCGTCTCGTTGAAGGCGTCGACGAACTCCTGCAGCTTCTGCACCATTTGCTCGGTGTCGCGCGAGACCACCACCTCCACGGGCGACGTCGTCGTTCCCAGCAGGTCGATCGACACCCCCGTCACCACGTTGTCGAGGGTGTTGCTCGAGCTGGTCAGGAGCACGGAGGAGGGCGAATCCGCTGCGCCGAAGAAGACCACAGCGTCGCGGCCGGGGTCGACGCTCTGCAGCCCCAGGTCCAACCCTCCCGTGTCGACGAGCATCCTGCCCTTGGAGCCTGAGTTCTCACTGGTGAGCACCAGACGGAAGGGCTGCGTCCCCGAACCCGTGTTGATGATCGCAGCGTCGACGCCCACCCCCTCGCTGTTGATCTTCTCCGCCACCTGCTTGAGCGTGTCGGTGGCGTCGAACGTGACGACCTTCTCCATCGAGCCGTCGATGACGTTGCTCGTCGCGGGGTCCGCTGCCTCCCCAGCGATCCCCAGCCGCTGCGCCACGGCGCCCGTCTTGTCCTCCACACGAATCGCCAACCCTCCCCCCGCAGTGTCCTCGACGAGAATGCCGTCGCCTGTGTCGTTGATGCGGGCGTTGATCCCCACCAGCGCCGCGCCGTTGATCTTGCGAATCACGTCCGCGACGGTCTTGTCCTCGCTGGTGATGGAGATGGTCTGGCTGACGCCTTTGGAGTCGACAATGGTGATCTCCCCCGTCCCCACGCCCGCTCCGCCGTTGAGGTCGTCCAGCAGCGTGGCGCCGCTGATGTAGCGGAACTCCAAGTCCCCCGAGTCGACCACGCCGTCCGCATCCCCAGCGGTGGCGATGCCCAGGTCCGCAGCGGGCGTCCCCGTCGTGTCCGCGATGACGAGATTGCCCCCCGTCGTCGAGTCCACGATCGTGATGCCGTTGCCCGCCTGGTTCAGCGACGCTGTCACGTCGCCTCCGCTGGCGGTGTTGATCGCGTCGACGATTTCCCGCACGCTGTCGCCCGCGTTGACCGTCACGGTGAAGGCGGTTCCGTTGCGTCGGGTGACGGTGAACTGTCCCGCCGTCACTCCCGAGCCTCCGTTGAGATTGGAGGCAAGCTTGTCGTTGATCCCTGCGAGGATCCTTCCGGTGGAGATCGTCGCCCCCGTCGCCCCAGCGATGTTCAGGTCCGCCGCGGTCGTTCCTGTCGTTCCTTCCTGTATCTCCAGTGTGTTTCCACCCGCCGCCGCCGTCAGCTCCAGCGATCTGCCGTCAGCCCCGATCGAAGCCACGACGTCGCCCCCCGTCTGGCTGTTGATGCGGTTGATCAGATCGCCCACCGTGGCGACGGCGGTCTCCTGCACCTGTTCGATGTTCTGTCCGGGGTTGTCCGGATCGGGAACGAGCTGGGAGATCTTCCCGAGCACGATGTTGTGCGTCGCCACCGTGGCCCCGCCCGCGTCCTTGACGACGATCTTGAAGTCCGCAGGCGCCGCGACCCCGCCCTCCCCAAACGACACACCCGCCCCGTCGTTGAGCGACGCCAGCGCCGTGCTGGTCGACAGGAAGAGCAGCTCCTGCCCCACTGCGGGTCCCAGCGTTCCGCCCGCAGCAACGGTCCCTGCGATCTTCAAATCGCTGGCGGTGTTCGCCTGACCGACGTCCTCGATGATGAAGGAGCCTGCGCCTCCCGCCTGATCGTCCACCTCGATATGGTGCCCGACGATCCGGGCGTTCACCTTCACCGCCCCCGCCTGGTTGATGGCGTCGATCACGTCGTTGACGGTCACCGCTGTGGACAGATCCACCACCGCCACGCCGCCTGCGCTGTCGGTGATGCGGATGGACCCGCGGGAGACGCCCAGCCCGCCGTTGAGCTCGTCCAGCGTCGTTTCGCTGTCGAGCCTGGCCTTGGCGCTCTCGAACGTGAAACTGGCAGCCCCCACCCCGGTGACGTCCTGGTCGACGAACCCCTTGCTCATCCGCTGCTGCGTGCTGACGAGCCTGCTGACCGTGAAGTTGAACACCCCAGGCGTCGCTGTGTTCCCAGCGCTGGCGGAGACCTTGGTCGGGTCCGAGCTCGTGGCCTTGGCAGCCTTGAAGACCCGATCGCGGTTGAACGCCGCTGCGGCGCTCTTGAGCGCCAGCAGTCTGCTGTTGATGTCGAGGTACGCCCCCTGCTGCGTCTGCAGCTCGAGGATCCGCTGCTCGACAAGCCTGCGAGGCCTCGCCTCGATCTGAATCAGCTGGTCGATGAGCGAGGCGGTGTCGATGCCGCTGAAGAGCCCCACGCCTGTGGTGATGCCGCTCATCCGCTCTCCTGCCCGGCAGCGCGTCCTCGACCGCCTACGCAGCGTCGCGAAGCGGACGCCCCCGCCCGCGCGCCGTCCCCTCTGCAGACCAGCGGGGCCTGTCCAGCCCGCGCGCCCGCAGCAGCAGCGCGCACATCGCCCAGTCGCGAACCGTCCGCTGCACAAGCCGCCGCGCTTCCGCGACCGTCAAGGGCTCGCGTCGCTGCACACGCAGCGCAGGCTGCTGGGGCGTTCGCATATCGCTGCTCCAACGGCCCTCCACGGGCGCACGCCCGCAACATCGGCGCCGCAACCAGGGCGCCTCCAAGGCTGTGCCGAGTTTTCCTGCCACAACGCCACGCGCCGCCTCTCCCTCCTGTGCGGCGCCGCGGCGCAGGCAAAGCCCGCGCGTCGGTGCGCAAGCGCTGCGCCACGACGCAAAACAGCGCGACGCGCTTCCGCGCGACGCGCTGCAACGCTCCGTTCCCCCGTTACAGCCCGCTCAGGCTGCGCGACGGACGCGACGGGCGCTCGTCGAGCTGGACCTGCGCCGGCTGTTCGAACCCACGAGGCGCAGTTTCGGGCTGCTCGTCCGCTTGCGGGCCGACGTCGTCGCGCGCTTCCGCGCAGGGCTCGTCCGC
>CAYPBL010000053.1:0-9765 GCA_964408965.1 uncultured Phycisphaeraceae bacterium
CTGCGACCATGAAACTGCGCAAGAACGTGTACACGCTCCACCGCTGGCTGGGGCTCCTCGTCAGCGTTCAGCTCGTCGCGTGGAGCGCAGGAGGGCTGGTCTTCTCGCTCCTGGCGATCGATCTGGTGCGGGGCGAGCGCGACGCGCGTCCAGCTGCAGTGCAGCCGATCGATCCAGCCCGCCTCGCCGTCGACGCGGCGCAAGCGGTCCAGCTCGCCCGCGAGGCGCTTGGCGGGCCCGTCGCGGCGCTCGAGCTGCGCGATCGAGGGCTGGGCCTGCGCTACGAGCTGCGGGACGAAGCAGGGCGGGCGCTCTGCGCCGTCGACGCCGAAAGCGGTCGGATAATCGAGCGGATCAGCCCCAGGCAGGCCGCGGCGCTTGCGCTGCGGGACTTTCGCCACGAGGCGACGGTGCAGCGGGTCTCGCTGGTCGAGGAGGTCCAGGAGCGGGGCGAATATCGGGGCAAGCCCGCCCCAGCCTGGCGCGTCGACCTGGAGCACCCCAAGCGGCCCCACATCTACATCGACGCGGTGACGGGGGAGGCGCTGGCGAGGCGGAACCGGCTCTGGCGCCTCTTCGACTTCTTCTGGATGCTCCACATCATGGACTACCGCGCGCGGGAGAGCTTCAACCACCCGCTGCTGACGGCGATGAGCGCCCTTGCGCTGGCGACGGGGCTGAGCGGTCTGGGGCTGTGGGGATGGCGGGGGGCGACGTGGGCGCGGCGCAGGGCTGGACGCCCCCCGTCTCCCTCGCGCCCAGCCAGCGGCCACTGAGAGCGCAATTCGCCCAAAGCGCGCCCCTTCGCGGAAAACCGTTTGACGCCGCCGCGACCGCAAGGCATAGTGGACGCAGACTCGCCGCTGCGCCGCCAGCGCAGCCCTGGGGGACCGTGCATGCGTCGCACACCAGTCTGGTCTTGCTGTGTCGCTGTTGCGTCGCTGGCGCCTGGCGCCTGGGCGGGGACGGTCACGTTCTTTGGCGAAGACTTGGGCTCGGGCGATTTTCTCGCGCCCAGGCTCACCAGCACGCCCAACGCCGACGCTGCCTCAGCGGCGTTTCAGTCGCAGCTCGTCGGTGTCGGCGTGGAGACGTTCGAATCCTTTGCTGACGACACGCCCGCTCCACTGGCGGTCTCCTTTCCAGGCTCTGCAGGGAGCATCACCGCCACGCTCACCGGCGCAGGGAGGGTCAACACGCTCACCACGGGCACCCTGGCTGGTCGCTATCCCATCAGCGGCGACAACTACTGGGAGACGGGCGACAGCTTCGCCGTCACCTTCGATCAGCCTGTCGCAGCGTTCGGCTTCTGGGCCACGGACATCGGCGACTTCGGCGGCCAGGTCGTGCTCACGCTCACCAACGGCGGCACGGAGACGATCAACATCGGCAACACCACCGGCTCCTCGGGGACGATTGGCGGCGGCGTGCTCTTCTTCGGCCTGCTCAAGACCGGAGGGGAGACCTTCACCAGCGTGACCTTCGGCACGACAGCGGGGGGGTTCGACTTCTTCGGCTTCGACGACTTCACCGTCGGCGACGTGGGGCAGCTGGCGGGAGGGTCGTCGGTGATTCCGCTGGCGCCCCCGGCGCTGCTGGCTGGCGCAGGTCTTGTGGGGCTGACGACCCTGCGCAGGCGCGCCGCTGCTGACTGACTGACGGCGTCGGCTACCGCTGCGCCAGCGCCCCTTCAATGACGGACCAGTCGACGTCGTTCTTGTCGATCCGGATAGGCTGGGCTGCGCGCTCCATCGCCTCGGTGTATTTCTGGACGGCGCCGGTGTTGAAGACGAGGATCTCCTCCTCGGGCGAGATGAGTCCTCTCGTCAGCGCCACACGCACAGCTCCCAGCGCCACAGCCGCTTCGGGGCACAGGGAGATCCCCTCGAGCCGTCCCGCCAGGGCCATCAGCTCCGCCAGGTCCTCTTCGGGCGTCGCGATCGCGGCGCCTCCCGACTGGCGCACGGCGCCGAGAATGAGAACGTCGCCCACCGCAGCGGGCACGCGCACGCCCGTGGCCATGGTGTCGGCGCCTTTCCAGAACGCAGCGTGCTCTTCTCCCGCGTCGAAGGCCCGCACGATGGGGGCGCAGCCCGTGGACTGGCAGGCGAACATGCGGGGCGGCGGCTCGCGCTCGTCGAGCCAGCCCAGGGCGCGCAGCTCCGCGAACGCCTTCCACATGCCGATGAGCCCTGTCCCGCCGCCTGTGGGGTAGAAGATCGCGTCGGGTGTGCGCCAGCCCAGTTGCTCGACCAGCTCCAGGCCCATGGTCTTCTTGCCTTCGAGCCGGTAGGGCTCCTTGAGCGTGGAGAGGTCGAACCAGCCGAAACGCTGGGCGCCCTCACGGACGATGGCCCCGCAGTCGCTGATGAGGCCGTCGACCAGAAAGGCTCTGGCGCCGAAGAGCGCAGGCTCGAGGCGGTTGACCAGCGGCGTGTCGCTGGGCATGAAGACGACGCAGGGCAGCCCTGCCCGGGCGGCGTAGGCGCTGGCGGCGGCGCCGGCGTTGCCCGCTGTGGGAAGCGCGACGCTCGTTGCGCCAAGAGCCTTGGCCATGGTGATCGCGGCGCTCATGCCGCGGGCCTTGAAGGAGCCCGTGGGCAGCTGCGATTCGTCCTTGACGAGCAGCCTTGGGGCGCCCAGCGCTTCGCCGAGCCTGGGACAGGGGACGATGGGCGAGCCGCCCTCGCCGAGCGACACGATCGCCTCGGCGTGTGGCGCAGGGAGAAGCTCGCGGTAGCGCCACATCGTCATGGGCCTGTCGCGCAGCTGCTCGCGCGACACAGCCTGCGCGACGCGCGCAAGGTCGTAGCGAGCGAGCAGAGGTCTTCCCTCGTGGGTCGTGCGCAGCTGATCGGGAGAAAAGGTCGAGCCGTCGACGGGCGACTCGAGGTGCGTCAGAAACATACGTCTGGTCCTTTCCCAAGCCGCCCCGAGCGGAATGTCAACCGTCGCCGTCGCTGTCTTGTTCCCGCAGGTTCAGCTGGCCAGGGCCATCGCCGCAAGGAGCGCCTGCCGCATCTCCTCCAGCAGCTCCAGGTAGAGCTGCTGCGCCTCGTTCAACGCAGCGTCGTCGCCGCTCTCCAGCGCCTCGCGCAGCGCGGGCAGCGGCCAGGCGCCGTAGCCCGAAGCTGGGTCCGTCGCCGCGAAGACATTGCGGTACCATGGCCGCGGCGCAAGGGGCCTGTCCACGATCCACATGCGCTCGAAGGCCAGCAGCAGCCGTTCGACGCGGTCGAGCTGCTCTGCGCTGAGACTGCCCTCTTCGATGGCGCGGAGCAGCGTCCGCTGTGTGCGCGCCGCCTGCTCGTTCAGGCGGTTGGCGGCCTCGACGAGGGGGCTTGCGGTGAAGCCTTCCTGCTCCTCAGCCAGCGCCTCGACGAGACGGGCGAAGTCGCGGCCTGTGCGGGTCAGGTCGTAGGGGGGGAGGTCCGCGTCAGCCAGGCGCAGCAGCGCCGTCGCGACGAGTTGGGTGAGCATTTCCGCAGAGCGATAGTCGTCGTCGAGGATGCGCTTGTACCAGTGCACGTTGTCGTAGAGGGAGTGGTAGGTGTCGCCCGGGGCGCCGCCGCCGCGCAGCCCTGCGCTGGGGACGCCGACGTGGCAGTAGAAGGCCACATGGTCGGAGCCGCCGCCGAGGACGCCGAAGCGGGGCTCCTCGGGATGGTCCTTGTCCGCAGCGTGGCTGAGCCACCGGGCGAGCAATGTCGTCTGCTCGCCTTGTTCATCCGTTGCGGGGACCTGCCTTGCGGCGTCGATGAGGGTTTGCTTGAGGGTCGGCGAGGCGCTTGCGCCGAGGTTGGGGCCGCGGGCGGCGCCGTCCAGGTTGATGTACGCCACGCCGCCCAATCCCAGCGCCTTCTTGCGGGATTCGACCCACTCCGTCGAGCCGATGATGCCGAACTCCTCCGCCCCCCAGGCGGCGAAGACGATGGAGCGTTTGGGCCGCCAGCCCGCCCTGACCTGCTCCGAGAGCACGCGCGCCGCCTCGAGCACGAGGATCGTCCCCGCCAGCGGATCCATCGCGCCGTGCACCCAGGCGTCGTGGTGCGAGCCGACGACGACGAGCTCCTCGGGCCTCTCGCTACCCGGGATTGTCCCCAGCACGTTGAAGGACTTCTGCACGCTCCGCCGCTGTTCGACCTTCATGCGCACGCGCAGGTCGGGGCCTCCCGTGAGGCGGTAGGTGAAGGGGAGCCCTCCCTGCCAGCCGCCCTCGGCGCCGCCTGGAACAGCCGGCCCCTGCATGCGCGAAAGGATCTCGCCAGCGGCCTCCCAGCCCAGCGGCTGCACAGGAATGTGGGGCAGGTCCACCTCCTCCGGGTCCAGCCGCTTGGCGTCGAGCGTGGCTTCGACGCCGGGGGTCAGCGGGTCGCCAGCGTAGGGCAGCGTCTTGAGCGAGCCCCGCTGGATCTGCCAAGGCGTCGCCCAGCCGCCCTCGGGCTTCATCAGCCCCTGCATGTAGCCGCTGTCGCGCGGATCGGTGTAGATGAGCAGCCCCGCAGCCCCCGCCTCCTCGGCGAACCGGGCCTTGAAGCCCCGGAAGTTGCCGCCGTAGCGGGCGACGACGATCTTGCCCGCAACGTCGACCCCAAGCTCCCTGAGCTTCTCGAAGTCCTCCTTCCTGCCGTAGTTGGCGTAGACGACTTCGCCCGTCGCTTCACCGCTGCCGCTGTAGGCGTTCCAGCCGAGCGTTGGGCCAGCGGCTTCGCTGTAGGGGTCGCCTGCGATGGGCGGCTCCTCGACGCGCAGCTGCATCGGCGAGAGCGAGAGGATCTCCACCTCCGCGGAGACGGGCTCAGCCAGGAGCGCCCAGAAGGGGTGCTTCTCGACGACGAGCCCCATCGCCTCGAACTCCTTGGCGATGGCCTCGACGACGCGCGCATCGCCCGCTGAGCCTGCGACGTGGGGCTCGCGGGCCAGCAGCTCGTGCAGCCTGGCGAGGTTGGCCCGGTCCACCGCCTCGACGACCTGCCTTTCCCGCGCGAGCTCCGCCTGCCTGCGCTGCGGCGCGAAGAAGCGGATGGTGACGTCGGCGGGATCGACGGGCTGCTGGGCGTGCACAACAGCGACGGCGCCCAGGACGGTTGTCGCGCACAGCGTCGCCAGCATGGTCGCGCCGGGCCTGAACGTGCCGAAGAGAGCGGATGCGTGTCGTCGAGTCATGGGTGGGCGCCTCCGAATCAGCCAGCCAAACCGTCCGCCAGCAGCAGCCGAGCCGCTGTGGAGCAGCTGCGCACCTTACACTCTTGGGCGCGTCCTTCGCCCGCTGCTTTCTGGCGGTGGGGGCGCCCTGGGAGCAAGCCATGTCCCGATTGTCGACCTTGACGAATCGCTGTCTGGCGCTGACCGCTTGCCTGGCGACCGTGGCTGCGGCGGCGACGTCGCAGGCGGCGGAGCCGCGGCTGTGGACGGGGGGCGTCGTCGCTGCGGACCATCCGCTCGCCTCGCAGGCGGGGCTGGCGATGCTCGAGCAGGGGGGCAACGCCGTCGACGCAGCGGTGGCCGCCGCCTTCGCGCTCTCCGTGGTCAGGCCCTACTCCTGCGGCATTGGCGGCGGGGGCTTCCTGCTCATCCGTCTGCCCGACGATCCGCGCACAGCTGAGCGGGGCGACGTCGTCGAGGCGGCGATCGACCACCGCGAGACCGCCCCCGCTGCGGTGGGGCCGGACTTCTTCGAGCAGCTCGACGACCCCGAGGCCAGCCGGAGCTCGGGCGCCGCGGTGGGCGTCCCCGGGACGGTCGCGGGATTGCTCTACGCGCTTGAGCGCTACGGGACGCTCGACCGCAAGACGGTCCTGGCGCCGGCGATCCGTCTTGCGGAGCAGGGGTGGGAGGCCGACGCCAACCACGTCGAGGTCGCCCGTGAGGTCGCCCAGTGGTTCGAGGAGCATCCCGAGCGCAAGGCCCAGGCGCCGCTGCTGTGGCGCACGCTCATGCAGGAGGGGCGGGTCCAGGTGGGCGACAGGCTGCGCAACCCCGCCCAGGCCCGGGCGCTGCAGCTCATCGCCCGCATGGGGGCCAAGGCGTTCTACGAAGGGCCCATCGCCCAGGCCATCGTCGAGCAGGTCCGCGCCGCTGGCGGCGTCATGACGCTTGACGACCTGCGCAGCTACGAGGTGCGCGAGCTCGAGCCGCTCGTGGGGCAATTTCAGGGGCGGCGCGTGCTGACCTTTCCGCCGCCGTCGTCAGGGGGCGTCGCCACGCTGGAGACGCTGGGGCTGCTCGAGCGCTTCGCAGGAAGGCTCGGCGCCCCGCTGGCCTCGCTCGACCCGCACAGCGCCGCGTACATCCACGCCTTCGCCGAAGCCTGCAAGCACGCCTTCGCCGACCGGGCGCGCTTTCTGGGCGACGGGGCTCGCGTCGATTGGCTGCTGGACGAGGCGAGGCTGGACGATCTGGCTAGCAGGTTCGATCCGCAGCGCACGCACAAGCCCGCAGCGTATGGCTCGACGGCGCCTCCTCCCGACGACGCCGGCACGAGCCACCTTTCCGTCGTGGACCAGTGGGGGGGGGCTGTCGCCTGCACGCAGACGATCAACCTGTCGTACGGCTCGAAGATCACGGTCGAGGCCTTCGGCTTTGCGCTCAACAACGAGATGGACGACTTCACCACCCGCGCAGGCCGGGCCAACGCCTTCGGCCTGGTGCAGAGCGAGGCCAACCTACCCGCTCCAGGCAAGCGACCGCTGTCGAGCATGAGCCCCACGATCGTCCTGCAGCAGGACCCGAGCACAGGGGCCGAGCGCGTCGAGCTGGTCGCCGGCGCCTCAGGCGGGCCGCGCATCATCACGGGAACGCTGCAGGCGCTGCTCAACGCGATGGTGTTCGGCATGACCGCTGAGGAGGCGGTGGGGGCGCCTCGGGTTCATCACCAGTGGCTGCCCAACTTTCTGCAGCTCGAGCCAGCTTTCGATCCCGACGCGGGCGCCCCGCAGGGAGAGGCCTCCGTGGGCGCGCTGCAGGGCTTCATGACCCGTGTGCAGCGCCTTGCGCAGCTGCGCAGCGAGCTTGAGGCCAGGGGCCACCGCCTGGCCACGCGCGCGACCGTGGGCGTCGTGCAGCTGGTCCGCTGCGAGGAGGCGGGCTGCGAAGGCGCCAGCGATCCGCGAAAGGGCGGCGCCCCCGCTGGGCGCAGCCGCTGAGCGGTCGCTGAGGGAGCCGCCGGCGCAGCGACGGTTCAGTCGAGCCAGTCCTTTTCCTGCAGCTTCGTGGGAAGGTATGTCTCGGTGATGAAGGAGAAGTCCTTGGCTGAGAGGGCCTCGAGCTCGAGCTTGACGCCCTGCTTGAGCATGTGCTTGATCTCCCGCTGCCAGGCCTTCTTCGACTCGAACCAGGGGTAGCGCATCACCTCCTTGGCTCGGCGGACGTCCTGCTCGGTGAGCTTGATCGTCACCTCCGCAGGCAGGTTGAAGCGCTCGGCGTCGAAGGCCGACATGCCGATGAACCTGGCCTTCGGCACAGCCATGCGCCTGCTCTCGAAGGCCAGGTTGATCGAGCCCTGCTTGACGACGGAGTAGATGTAGTAGCCCCACGGGTCGTTGTCGACCAGCACGAAGACGGGGAGGCCCTGCTCGTTGTGCAGCCGCCAGAGCAGCCGCCGCACGCCTCGGGGCGGCTGTCCTCCGCCGTGCACGATCAGGCAGCGGTGCTTGTCCCAGAAGCGGTCCTCGTTGAAGCGCCGCCAGACGGCGCCCTTCTCGATGAGCAGAACGAACCGCGCGTCGCACTTCTTGAAGCGGATCACGTCCTGTTCGACGATCGAGGGGATGGCGTAGCCGCCTGAGCCCATGCGGGTCAGGTCGATGGTGTCGCCCTGGTCGACGATGGTCATGGGCCCGACCATGGCGCCCTTGGGCTCGGCGAAGAGGCCCAGCTCCTCGCGCAGCGAGTCGATGGCCACCTCCAGGTCCTCGATGATCGGGTCGGACTCGGCCTGTTCGTCGAAGGTGTTCTCGCGCGTCCCCGGGATGGTGTGCTTGCAGTGGTAGAAGAGGTCGCGGATGGAGGTGGTCTTGCCCTGCCTGATCAGCTCGCTGGCGCCGGCGGCGACGAGCGTGGTCTGCATGAACTTCCTGGCCTGGCCGAGGTTGAAGAAGCTGCGCGTCTGGGCGGCGCTCCCCATCTCGAGAATGCCCTTGCGGGAGCTGAACGAGACGTTGGAGAGGGCCCGGGTGGGGATGGCCAGCGAGGGGTCCTCCTTGCGCCTGGCCTGCTTGGCCAGCGACTGGGCCAGCGCGACGAGCTTGGCCGCCGTGTCCCTGCTCGAGCGCCTGCGACGGGACGCAGCAGCGGCTGTGGAGCGTTTCGGCGTGCGCGTCGTGGTTTTCTTCGTTGTGCGTTTGGCCATGGCTTGTCCGTGCGGGTTTCAGCGTTGGCTCGAGGCGCGGCGGCGCTTCGTGCGCTTTCTGTTGGCTGTTTCTGCTGACGCTGCGCCGTTGCGCCGCCGTTTCGGGCGAGTCGCTGCGTCCGTCTCGTCGGGCTGCTCGTCGGTCGTCGCTGCAGCCTCCTCCAGGACGACGGTGTTCTCGTCCAGGGGCGCGGCGCCGTTTCGCGGGGCGCGGACGGGCAGGCCGTCCTCGTCGAGCTCCAGGTCCGCGATCTCGGTGCGGGCCTTGGCCGCGGCCTCGAGGTCCGCCTGGAGTTTGACAGCGTCGAGGCGCGGGTCGATCGTCGCCAGCGCCTGGGCGACCTCGCCGATGTAGCGCTCGAAAATCATCCTGCGATCGCGTTCACGCCGAACGCGCTCGCGCTTGCGCACATACGCCCCGAGCTTGCGGCCGCACTCCTGCAGCGCCAGCTTCATCTCCTTGCGGATCTCGTCGTAATCGGCGATGGCTTCCTTGCTTTCGCTGGTGAAGGGGACCCAGACGCTGGCCATGTGCACCATGACCACGAGCGGCCCGACGGGAAGCGCCCCCTTGGGCTGCGACAGGCCATAGGAGCGCCAGCCTGTCTCGACGACGGCCTTGTGCATGGCGCAGGCCGACTGCTGGTAGAGCAGCGGGGTGCGGTTGGCGAAGCGGATCACCTGGGCGGGGGCGTCGGCGGGAAGCGCTCCCCCGAAGGCCAGGCCTGCTTCGATCTGAAACGGATTGCCGCGGTAGACGCTGGGCGGGCGCGTCGTGGCGGTGAAGAACTCCGCCTTGACTCCTTTGAGCAGGCCCGCCAGCAGCTGACGGGCGCCGATCGGAGCCAGGCAGTCCAGCGGCGGCGACTGAAACTTCGTCGACTGCAGCGCCTTGTGCAGGGCCTCCGCCTGGGCGTGGCTGACGCTCTTGACCCAGGTGTTGGGCGTCAGCCCCGCCTGTTCGCAGACCGCCTTGGCCAGCCTGGGGCTTATTCTGCAGAACTCGTTCTGCAGAAAACCGCCAAGCTTCGTGTGGTCCGTGTCCTTGAGCATGCGGATCAGCGCGCCCAGCTCCACGCCCTTGGGGTGAGGCTTGATCTCGCGGGGTTCGGGCGGCAGCTCCTCGACGGCGCGCGGAAAGAGCAGCCCCCCGTCGGGAAGCCTTGTCGTCGTCGGCGGCAGCCCGTTCCGCGACGTCGGCGCATCCTGCTCTTTATTCTGGGAAAAAAGGTCCGCTTCACCGTTGTCACACGGCGAGGCATCGCCTTGCTGCTTCGACGAAGCAGCGGGGGGGTGGTACAGAATCCGGGCGTGCGGGTTGGCGATGGCCGTCTGCTCGATGTAGGCGTCGACGCTGGTCTTGCCTCGGGTGTAGCGGCCTTCGAGCTCGATGACGACGCGCGTGCCCGTGTGCT
>CAYPBL010000053.1:9865-13935 GCA_964408965.1 uncultured Phycisphaeraceae bacterium
TTGCCTCGGGTGTAGCGGCCTTCGAGCTCGATGACGACGCGCGTGCCCGTGTGCTCGGGGAAGTCCTCCGTCTCGATGTCCACGGTCACCTCGGGCCGGTTGCGCGTGGTGTCCATGGCCAGCTCGACATGGTGGGCGGGCCGGCCCTTGCGCGAGCGGGTGACGATGACCATGGGCTTTCCCGTGGTCATCAGGCCGTACATGCCCGCAGCGGAGATGCCGATGCCCTGCTGACCGCGGCTCATCTTGAGCCTGTGGAACTTGGAGCCGTAGAGCAGCTTGCCGAAGATGTTGTCGATCTGCCTGCGCACCACGCCCGGGCCGTTGTCCTCGACGGTCACGCGGTAGCGCGTCTCGCCGACCTCGGCCAGGTGCTCGATGCGCACGAGGATGTCGGGCAGGATCCCCGCCTCCTCGCAGGCGTCCAGGGCGTTGTCCACGGCCTCCTTGACCGTGGTCAGCAGGGCCTTGCGCGGATTGTCGAAGCCCAGCAGGTGGCGGTTCTTGGCGAAGAACTCGCTGACGGAGATCTCCCGCTGTTTGGCGGCCAGCGTCTCAGCCGTCGCGGGAGAGGACCGCTGCGCGGGGTTCTTCGCGCTCCGCGTGGAGCGCTTCTTCCCTTGCCTCGGGGTGCGTGAACGACTCGCTGTTCTGCCTGCAGCCATGGTGTGCGGCGCCCTCCCTGGCGCGCTGCGAGCGCGCAACCGCTGCGCCTCGGAGATGTTCGCGACCGCGCAGCATAGTCCTGACATCGGCTGCGCGTCCTGCGCAGGCTGAAACGGGACATCCACGCAGCGGAACAACCCGGTAGCATCGAAGGCCCGATGGGGAGGCGCCCCAGGCAAGCCCGCGCACAGCACGCTTCCATGCGAAGCGGCTGTTGCGGCGCGCCTGCGCAGGCGGCCTTTTCGCAACCGGAGGCACAGCCATGACCAGCACCATCCTTCTTCTTGGCGGTGTGCTCGCCGCCATCGCCCTGTTGTCGTCGATTCCCCGCGCCCCGGCGCCGCTGCGGCCCTTGGCGGCGATTGGGGCCCTGGTCGCGCTGGTGGCGGGGTTCACACTCGCGTCGGTGCGCTATGTGGGCGACGACGAGGTGGGGGTGGTCATCAAGAACGTCGGCTTTCGCAGTCTGCCCGAGGGCAGGATCATCGCGGTCAACGGCGAGAAGGGCCCGCAGGCGAGAATCCTCGCCCCAGGCTGGCATCCCTGGCTCTGGCCCATCATCTACGACGTCGAGATCCACAAGCAGATCGTCATCGGCCCCGACGAAGTCGGTCTGCTCACCGCTGCGGACGGCAAGCCGCTGCCGCCGGGCGAGGTCTTCGCGCCAGCCTGGAGCGAGGACGAGTTCCAGCGCATGCTCGACGCGGAATACTTCCTCACCAAAGGGGGAGGATACAAGGGGCCGCAGACGTCCGTTCTGACGCCGGGACGCTATCGCGTCAATCCCAAGCTGTTCAAGGTGGAGAAGGCCCCCGTCACGAACATCGCCCAGGCCACCGTGGGCGTCGTCAAGTCGAACGTGGGGCCGATTCCTTCTCCCGGCGCCGGCGCCGACGCCGCCTCCCCCCTGGTGGACAAGGGGCAGCGGGGCATCTGGCGAACGCCTCTGCAGCCGCAGAAGTACTACCTCAACACCCGGGCCTACGAGGTCACCTCCGTCTCCACCGCCAAGCGCACCGTGCAGTACACCAAGTCCAGCAGGGAGGGCGAGGAGCGCGAGATCACCGTGCGCTCCAGCGACGGCTTCACCTTCCCCGTCGACGTGCGCGTGGAGTACGAGATCAGGCCCAGCGACGCGCCGCTGGTGGTGGCCAACTTCCAGGACGACGACAGTCCCGCGCTGGCCGGCCGTCTGCACTCCGCGGTGCGGGCCATCTTCCGCAACAACGCGGAGAAGGTCAACGCCCTGGACTACGTCAACAACCGTTCGCAGCAGGAGTCGCAGTCGCTGGCCATGCTTGCGCAGGAGATGGCCCCGCAGGGCCTGACCGTCACCGCGGTGCGCATTGGCGACGTGGGCGACGAACAGACGCTGGGCGAGCTGCTCAAGACGCAGACCGACCGCGAGATCGCCAAGCAGCAGCAGATCACCTTCCAGGAGCAGCAGCGCGCAGCGGAGCAGCGCAAGGCCCTGACCCGCACCGAGCAGGAGGCCGAGGAGGAGAAACGTCTGGCCACGGCCCAGTACCAGGTGCAGATCGCCGAGCAGGCCAGACAGCAGCGCGTCATCGAGGCCCAGGCCCAGGCCGAGGCCATCCGCGTCGAAGCCGAGGCCCAGGCCCAGGCCTTCGCCGCCATCGCCAGGGAGATCGGCAGGAACAACGCCGCCCTGATCGAGCTGCTCAAGATCGTCGGCGACAAGGGCGTGCAGATCACGCCGCGCGTGATGGTCGTGGGCGACAGCGGCTCGCGCGACGCGGGCGGCGCCCAGACCACCGCCCTCATCGGCACCATGCTCGACGCCATGATGAAGCAGGCCGAGCAGGAGCAGGCGGAAGGCGGCCGGTGAACGCGCCGTCTATCGCAGGTCCCTGCCCCTGGCGCCGTTGCGCGTGTTGATCCAGGGAATGACGAGTCGTGGCTCGCACTCGGGATAGAAGGGGTTGCACAGCACAGCGTCCTCGGTCAGTTGTCGCCAGCGCACGAGCCTCGCAGAGCCGTCGGCCAGCGCCAGCGGAATCTGGTGCGCAGGCGGCGGGTCGAGACGGAGAATGTCGATCCGTCGCTCGTCCAGCAGGTGGTCGGGAAGGCCCTCGATCAACACGAGCTTCTTCGACGGGTGCGTCACTTCGTCGACGCGCACGGGGACGAGGACGGACCGGTCCACGACGGGCGTCTTCGTCCACAGCCTCCAGTTGGAGAACATCGCGGAGGACATGTAGTAGCCCGTGGGGACCGTGCCGTCGACGGGAATGTTGATGTAGCGGCCGGGCGGCGTTCTGCGGAAGCGTCCCTCTCCAGGATTCCATGGGCAATACGCCGCAGCGGGTCGCGGATCGCGCCCGTCGCCCAGGTACGAGAGCATGGCCCGGGGCCAGTAGCTGAACTGGTCGAAGTACGACTTCTTCACCCCCGCGTTGTCCCAGGCGTCGTCGAGCGTGGGGCGCTCGGGGAGGTAGGGATACAGCCCGTTGTGGTCGTTCGTGTAGACGACGATGGCCCGGTTGGCGCCGCGGATCGTTGCCAGGCACGTCGTCGTGCGCGACGCCTGGGCTGCCGCCCGCAGGGTGGGGATGAGGATGGCGATGAGGATCGCCAGCACGCTGATCACCACGAGCAACTCGACGATCGTGAAGGCGGCTGCGGCGCTGGGCAGGCTGCAACGGGCTGTTGACGCGGACGTTCTGCACGTTGCGGACGTTCCGGCCATGGCGGTCTCTCCTGTCGGGTTGAGTGTAGCGAAGAGGTTTGAACAATCTACGGGCTGGAGGGGTATATTGTTCGTGACGGGTGGACGCCGGGCCTGCCCGGAGGCAAGGAGAGCGGAGCGAGGCGCCTGGAAAAGCTGCCTCGCTTACGCCCACGAAAGGAGCACCCGAGATGAACCGGATAAAAAACTCTTCCGCTGCATGGCTTGTCGCCGTCGTCATCGCACCAGCTGGTGCAGCGTATGCGATCGGAGGTCTCGAATCATTGTATTTGTGCGACAACGAACGGGAAGTTACGACAGAAGAGAATTGCACTCTATGCCAGGGTGGTAAGAAAGGAAGTTGGGCGGATTGCACCAGATGCTGCGCCGTGTTCAATCCGCAGGATAGAAAGGCTCGTGATAACTGTATCGCCAATTACTGCGGATAATGACGGCGTTGTTAAGGTGTTGACAAAAGATCTGCTTTAGTTTTGGCGTCATGACCCTGAGTCGATATACGCAATGCATAAGCTCGGATCAACAGCCAAAGTCGTTTCCGTGATCAGCGCTGTAGCGTTGATTCTGTGCGGTGCAACAATATGGAACGCAGTTCATGTGTCTTCGACAGAATCGCGAAAAACGAAGGTGCGTTTCAGGGTCCCGCCTGAGCTGGAGCCTCTTGTCAACACGAGCGCTCCTCCCGACCCGTTCAGCG
>CAYPBL010000054.1:0-9884 GCA_964408965.1 uncultured Phycisphaeraceae bacterium
GCGCTGGAGACGGTGGCGGTCTGCCGCTGCTGGTTCTGCATGCCCGAGGCGAGCTGATCGGAAGTCGCGGAGATCTCCGTCGACGCCGCCGCCACCTCGCCCACCGCGTGCGTCACCTCGCCGATGAGCCTGCGCAGCTGCTGCTGCATCTCGTTCATAGCCGTCGCCAGCGCGCCCACAGCGTCCTTCGAGCGCACCACGAGGGGCTCGAGGTTGAGCTTGCCCGCCGCCACCGCCTTGGCCCGCTCCGCCACCAGCAGCACCGGCCGCGTCACCAGCCTTGTGATGAAGACCCCCGCCGCGATCGCCACGACCACGCTCGCCACGATCGTCGCCAGCAGCGCAACGCGCAGCTTCGAGGCCATCGCCAGCATCGGCCCCATCGCCGACTCCACGGTCGAGTCGCCCACCTCCTCGATCTCACCCACAATCTCGCGCGTCGCCAGCGCCTGCGACGTGAACTCCTGATCCCGGGCAAGCAGCGCCGCCAGCGCCTCGAAGTGCTCCCGCACCAGCGGCGCATGCCGCTCCGCCAGCGCCGCGTACACCTTCCCCAGCGGCCTGTCGTCGGTCTCGCTCACCGGAACCTGGAAATAGGGATTGTCCCGAATCGCCTCCACCGCCTCCTGCTGAAAGGCGATCGCCTCCTCGAGCGTCTTTCTCGCCTGCTCCGTGGGCACGCCGTCGTCGAGCAGCTCCAGCGCATACAGCTGCCGCAGCAGCCCCCACGGCGCCTCCATCCCGCCGTTGGTCGCTGCGAAGCGCTCCGCCAGCCCCAGCGACCACGAGAGCGGCTCGTCGGGCGTCTGCTCGAGCGACCCGATGGCGCCGTCCGCAATCTCGTTCATCCGCCCCTCGAGCGCCTGCATCGCCGCCACGCTGGCGAGGAGTTTCTCCTTCGACGTCCGCACCGCGTCCGCCGCCTCGAGCAGCGCCTCCTCGCTCGCCTTGTACGCCTCCAGCTGCTTCGTCAACCGATCGAGCAGCTGCTGATCGTCGATCAGCCCCGCTGCGAGCATTCTGCTGAAGGCCTCCTCCCGCGCCGCCGCCGCCTCGTGCAGCCGCTGGGTGTTCGCCTCGACGTCGAGGCCCTCCACGATCGCCTTGGCTGCAAGGATCTCCGCCTCCAGCTGGATCTCCCCCTCCATGGCGCCGTCCGCTGTGTTCCACGCCTTGGAGGTGACGAAGTCCAGCGCTGTGGTGACCCGGCTCAGCCCCGCCAGCCCCGTCAAGCCGCAGACGAGCACCAGCGCCGTCACCGCAGCGAACCCCAGACCGATCTTCGCGCTCAGCTTCATGGCTGTCCGACCCTTTCTTTTGGCTTCGTCGCCGCCATGGGCGCTCGCTCCCCCGTCCGATCATCGACTCCACCGCCTCGCCGCTGAAGTCGAACCCGCCGACCCGTGCTTCCCCGCCCTCAGAAAGCCGCTTCGACGCGCAGCGTCGCCACGAGCGCGTCGTCCACGCCCGCGTCGCCGCCGGGGTTGTGGATGAACTGCAGGTCGGGCTTGATCGCCAGGGCAGGCGTGATCTGCAGCCTGTAGAACCACTCGATCGTCAGCTCGTCGTCCTCGCCGAAGCCCGCGCCAGGCTCGTCCGAGAGCTGCACCCATGTGACGCCGAAGCCCAGCACATCTTCGTCGCGCCCCGGCAGCAGGCCCGTCCACGTCGCCCCACCCCCCACATGCAGGGCGATCTCGCTGACGTCCTCGTCCGCCCAGCCGAGCTGGAAGAACGCCGCGACGCCCTGTTCGTCCTCCTCGTCCGCGCTGTTCTCGCGCCACAGCCGCTGATCGACCAGGAAATAGAACCCCGCCGTCCCGTCCTCGACGCCGCCGTCGAAGCGTTCGAAGTTGGCCGTGTGCCCCCAGCCGCCCGCAGCGATTCTCCCTGCAAGGCCGTCGAAGAGGTCGTAGGTGAAGCCGACCTCCCCGACGAGGAAGAGCTCGTCAGCGTTGTCAGCGAAGAACGTCCGCAGCCCGCGCCGCCCCGTCTCCACGCCCAGCGCCCCCGAGCCGTCGTAGACGCCGAAGCCCACGTACAGAAACTCCGTGGGGTAGGCGAAGACGTTGACCGAAAAGGCCGGGTCGGGGTAGGTGGGCAGCGTGAAGATCGTGGGGGAGAATCCCATCGAGCTGTTGAGAAACTCTCCGCCGCCGTCGACGAAGGCGAACTCGCCGTTGGCGTCGAGCTTGCCGACCTTGAGGCGCAGCCTTCCGTCCAGCAGCGTCTGCTCGTACCACAGCTCGTTGAGCTGCGTCCGGTTGGGCGCGTCGATGTTGCTGAAGCCCTGAATGTCGCCGACCGCAGCCGAGCCGTTGCGCCCGTTCTGCCACTGAACATCGACGAAGACCGTCCCGCCTGCAAGACCCAGAATCCGCTCCAGATCGAAGCTCGCCCCCACGTCCAGGAGCGCCCGGGAGACGGACCTCCTCGAGACGCCTCCCGCCCACGCCGCCGAAGCGTCGAAGACCAGCGTCGCGTCGATCGCGATCCCCGCCTCCTCGAGCCCTGACCGCAGTCCGAACAGCTCCCCCAGCAGCCGATCACGCGCAAGCAGCTCCGCGCCAGGGGGCGCGTGCTCGATCACCCGCGTTTCCTCGGACGATCGCTCCCCTCGCCGGGGTCCGGGAAGCTCGATGGGCGGAACGTCCTCGTCCTCGTCGACGTCCGCCAACGGCCCGACCTGCTGCCCCTGCGCCGCAACGCCTCCAATGCACAGTCCCGCCAGCGCCGCCAACCGCTGCGCCCTGTTCCGCCAGTCCATCGCCATGCGCGCCGACCCCCTGCGCGTCCGCTCAGCCTGCGCCGCCGGACCGCCATCACCACGCTGCGACTCCCTCGCCAGCGTCCCTCATCCTCGGCCCAAGCCGCTGCGCCCTTCACCTGCGGCGCAGCGACCGCGCCGAGCAGACGACGCAGCCTGCGCAACCGTCGCGCTTCAACACCCGAAAAGGACGGTCAACCGTCGCCCGCAGCGTCTCGGATCCGCACGACGAGGATCGTCGCGTCGTCGCTCTGCCGCTTGAGCCCCACGAAACGGCGCATCTCCCAGAGCAGGTGGTCCGCCAGCCGCTGCGCCGACGCCTGGGGCTCCTGGGTCAGCAGCGCCAGCGCCGCCTCCAGCGCTCGGCCTCTGCCGAAGGTCCGCCCCTGGAAGTCCAGCGCCTCGGTGAGCCCGTCGCTGAAGACGAGCAGCGCGTCGCCCCGCTGCAGCGAGAACTCTCCCTGCTGGTAGCGCTGCGACGGGTCCACGCCCAGCACCATTCCCCCCGTGCGCAGCTCGTCGACGTCAGCCCTGCACGGCGGCCGATGGCCAGGCGCCCTGATCACCAGCGCAGGCTCGTGCCCTGCGCTGCAGTACGCCAAACGGCGCGACGCAGGGTCGATCATGCCGAAAAAGAGCGTGGCGAACTCCTCCACGCGCGTGTCCCTGCACAGGGCCTGGTTGGTGCGGGCGACGACCTCCTCGAGGGGCGCCTCGTCGCGGGCGTGGGCCCGCAGCGTGGCCCGGACGCTCGCCGCAAGCAGCGCCGCAGGCGCCCCCTTGCCCACCACATCCCCCAGCGCAAGCCCCACGCCCTCCGCAGCCTCGAAAACATCCAGAAAATCCCCGCCCAGCTCCAGCGACGGCTCCCATCGCCACGCCACGTCCAGCTCGCGCGCCTCCGGCGCCCTGCGGGGGAGCATCCTGCTCTGCACCTCGCGCGCCAGGCGCAGCTGCCGATCCACCTGCCTGGCTCTGCGCTCCGCTTCGAGCAGTCTGGCGTTCTCGACCGCCGCCGCCATCTGCTCCGCGATCGCCTGCGCCAGCGCGCGCTCCGCCCGCGACACCCCCTCCTCCAGAGGCGTGCGCCAATACAGCCGCAGCAGCCCGATCGTCCTTCCCCGAAACCGCAACGGCGCCGACAACGCTCCCGCCAGTCCCTCCTCCGCCACCGCCTGCGGATGCAGCGCCTCCGCCGCTGTGCGCAGGTCCGTGTGCGCCTGCGCCTCCTGCATCTCCACCACCTTCGCCCAGGACTGGTCCGCCCGCAACGCCCCTGCCTTGTGCAGGTAGTTGTCGCTCAGCCCCACCGACGCCCGCAGCTGCAGCGCTCGCTGCTCCTCGTCGAGCACGCGCACCGACCCCGCATCCGCTCCCAACGTCTCCACCGCCAGCGCCAGCGCCGCTTCGAGCGTGCTCTCCAAGCTGCGCTCCTTGACGAGCAGCCCCGACAAGGCGTGCAGCGCCCGCAGCTCCCGAACCTTTCCCGCCAGCTGCGCCTGGCGTTCGCAGATTTCTCCCACCGTCCGAGCCAACAGCTCGAGAAACCGCCCCGTCTCGTCGCTGCGCCAGCGGGTCGCCCCATCCGCCCCCTCCTGCTCCTCCTGCAGCGTCAGCGCCCCGACGACGCGCCGACCGACGCGAATGGGAAACCGCCGCTCCACCGTCTTCGCCGTCGCCACCGCCGCCTGCGCCTCGCCGTCCTCACGCACGACCCAGGGAGGCGTCGCTCCCGCTGCGCGCTCCACCACGCGTCCCTGCGCGTCGCGCAGCTCGATGCGCCGCCCGAGCAACTTCGACGCCGACTCGCACAGCGCCGCCAGCGAGCCGTCCGTCATGAAATCGACGATGCTCCGCCCGCCCGCCTCGCTCATGGCTGTGGCTCGCGCTCCTCTCCCCCCGCCAGCCAGACCGCCCGAATCAGCCGCAGCGTCGGATCGTCCTTCGCCGAGAACCGCTCCACCGCCTCGACGCCCTCCTTCGTCAACGCCGCATCCCCCAGCTGCCAGCCGAGATACGCCAGCAGCAGCCCCGCGCGCCGAGCCGTCGGCCCGCCGCTCTCGATCAGCCTGCGCAGCGACGCCGTCACCACCGTCAGCCGACGCGCAGCAGGCAGCAGCGACGCGTCGTACCGCAACGCCGCCAGCTCAGGCCTGGCCAGCAGCAGCCGCTCCAGGTTCACCGCCGCCGAGACATACAACCCCGCGCCGATCTGCGCATGCACCCGACCCACCGACGCCCGCGGATCCCCAGGCGCCTGCGCCAGAGCCCTCGAAAACTGCTCCTCCGCGTCGAACCACCGCCCCTGAGCAAGCAGCGCCTCCCCCGCCCGCATCCGCTGCGCATAGGCCGTGTCGGGGTCCACCCCCGGCGCCGTCAACTCCTTCACAACCAACCCGCTGCTGGATGCAAGAAGCCTGCGCACATACCGCTCCGCCTTCCCTTCCTCCTCTCCCTCTTCCTCCCGACCCCCCACAGGCGCCTCCATCACCGGCGCAAGGGCCTGACGAATCGTCTCCAGCTTCTCCTGCAACCGCTGCGCCGCCGCAGCAGCCTCGCCCACGGGCGCCTCACCCGCAGGGGCCGTCTCCGCAGGCGCGCCGGGGAGCTGCTCCATCTCCTTCCCTTCCTCCCGCCGCTCCCGCCCGGGCTCGATCCGCTCCTGCGCCGCCTCTCCCTGCGCCCCTTCTTCTTTTTTTCGCAGCTCCTCCAGCCGCTCGCTCAACTGCGAAACAACCCGATCAAAGCTGTACTGATCAGGCTCGATCCTCCCGCTGAGCCGAAACGGCGACGCGGGCCGCTCCTCTTCCTCGTCCCGCCCCTTCTTCGACGCCGTCCCCAGCTCCTGCAGCGCCTGCAGCGTCGACGGAGGCAGAGGGAGCAGATCGTCAGGCGAGAGGCTGCGCATCTGCACGCCCCGCAACGGCGAGGCCACCGCATACACCCGCTCCCCCTCCTCCAGCTGCGCCGTGCCCAGCACCAACGGCGCCAGCGCCTCGCTGGCTGCATACTGCGTCGTCGAACGCAGCGAGCGGGGCCTGAGCGTGAACGGATCGATCACCGCAGGCCCCGACAGACTCGACCCCGACGCACCACTCCCTGCGCGCGACACCACGGGCAGCAGCTGCGCCCCGTCCCCACCGTCCAACGGCCCGCCCGTCGTCAGCCGCATCTGCCACTGCAGCGCCTCGATGCCCCGCACTCCCCGGCCAGCGATGCTCGAGTACACCGCGTCGCGGTCGAAGGCGAAGGTGTCGTTGGACCCCAAATCCTGCCGGAAATCGTCCGCAGCGGTGTAGCCCACCCCCACGCGCAGGCTCATGCCCGCTGGCGCGTTTCCCGTGACGATGGCGTTGCGGAAGCGGATCTCCGCCAGCAGGTCCCTTCCCTTGGGGTTCACTCCTCCCGAGCCGACGCGAAGATTGGCGTCCAGGGCCCTGCCGTCGCCCAGGGCGTTCTGCCCCTGCGCCGCAGACACCGCCAGCGCCATCGCCGCGCAGCCGCCCGCCGCCGCCGCTGTCCATACGCGTCCACGCCGCATGCCTGCGTCCTCCGAAGAAGAGCCCCCGCGTCGAGCACGCAATCGTACGCCCGCCATCACCCGACGCCAGATCGCCCAACCTGTCGAACAGGCAGTCTGCACCGTCCCTGAGCGCCCCCTCCGCAGCGCTTCGCCTGCCTCTCCCTTGGCGCCGTCCTTGCATCCTCTCCCGCTGACCCCCGACACAGGAGACCGTGTCATGCGCCCGGACCGCTTCACGACCAAAGCGCAAGAAGCCCTCTCGGCCGCCCAGGCCCTCGCTGTCGAGCGCCAGCACAGCGAGGTGAGCCCGCTGCACCTGCTTGCGGCCCTGCTGGAGGAGCCAAGCGCCACCGCCGCCTCGATGCTCAGCCGCGCAGGCGCACGGCCGGAGCAGGTGGTCAGCGTCGTGGCCAGCGAGCTGGGCCGTCTGCCGACGGTCTCGGGCGCCTCGCCCCAGCCGGGCCGCGTCTTCATGGACGTCCTCACCGCCGCCGACGCCCGGGCCCGGAAGCTGGGCGACGACTACGTCACCACCGAGCACCTGCTCATCGCCCTTGCCGAGGCGCCCAGCCCCGCCAAGGACGTCCTCTCGACGCTGGGCGTGGACGCCGCGACGCTCGAGCGGGCCATGGCCCAGATCCGCCAGGCTTCGGGCGTGGAGAAGGTCGCCAGCCCCGAGGCGGAATCCACCTACGAAGCGCTGAAGAAATACGCGATCGACCTGACCGAGAAGGCCCGCGAGGGCAAGATCGACCCCGTCATCGGTCGCGACGAGGAGATCCGCCGCTGCATGCAGGTCCTTTCGCGGCGGACGAAGAACAACCCGGTGCTGATCGGCGAGCCGGGCGTTGGCAAGACGGCCATCGTCGAGGGCCTGGCCCAGCGGATCGTGAACAACGACTGCCCCAGCCAGCTGCGCGACGCGCAGCTGATGGCGCTCGATGTGGGCGCGCTGCTGGCCGGCGCCAAGTACCGCGGCGAGTTCGAGGAGCGTCTCAAGGCCGTGCTCCGCGAGGTCGCCGCCAGCGACGGCTCGATCATCCTCTTCATCGACGAGCTGCACACGATCGTCGGCGCAGGTCAGGCCGAGGGCGCCGTCTCCGCGGGCAATCTGCTCAAGCCCGCGCTGGCCCGGGGCGAGCTGCGCTGCATCGGCGCCACGACGCTCGACGAGTACCGCAAGCACATCGAGAAGGACGCCGCCTTCGAGCGCCGCTTCCAGCCCGTCTACGTCGACGAGCCCAGCGTGGAGGAGACGGTGGCCATTCTCCGCGGCCTCAAGGAGCGCTACGAGGCCCACCACGGCGTGCGCATTCTCGACAGCGCCCTGGTCGCCGCCGCGACGCTCTCGCACCGCTACCTCACCGAGCGGTTTCTTCCCGACAAGGCCATCGACCTGGTCGACGAGGCCGCTTCGCGTCTGCGCATGGAGATCGACTCGATGCCCGCCGAGCTCGACGAGCTGCGCAGGAGGATCATGCAGCTGGAGATCGAGCGCGAGGCTCTTCGGCTCGAGGCCGACGCGGGCGACGAGAAGTCGAAGGAGCGTCTGGAGAAGCTCGAGCGCGAGCTGGCTGATCTGCGCGAGCGCGACCGCGAGCTGACCAGCCGCTGGGAGGAGGAGAAGGCCGACCTCGACGCCGTCAAGACCATCAAGCAGCGGATCGACGCCAAGCGCGTCGAGCTGGAGCAGGCCCAGCGGCGGGGCGATCTCGAGGCCGCCGCCCGCATCCAGTACGGCGAGCTGCGCGAGCTCGAGGCCCAGCTGGCCCAGGCGGAGCAGCGGCTCGACCGGCGCCGCGAGCAGGGCGAGCTGCTGGTCAAGGAGGAGGTCGACGCCGAGCTGATCGCCGAGGTCGTCGCCTCCTGGACGGGGATCCCCGTCGCGCGTCTGGTCGAGTCGGAGCGGGCCAAGCTGCTGCGCATGGAGGACGAGCTGCGCAAGCGCGTCGTGGGGCAGGACGACGCCGTCCGCGCCGTCGCCGACGCGGTCCGCCGCAGCAGAGCCGGCCTTGGCGACCCCAACCGGCCCATCGGCTCCTTCCTCTTCCTCGGCCCCACGGGCGTGGGCAAGACCGAGCTGTGCAAGGCCCTGGCCGAGTTCCTCTTCGACACCGAAGAGGCTCTGGTCCGCGTGGACATGAGCGAGTACATGGAGAAGCACGCGGTGGCCCGTCTCATCGGCGCCCCGCCGGGCTACGTGGGCTACGAGGAGGGCGGCAGCCTCACCGAAGCCGTGCGTCGTCGCCCCTACGCCGTGGTGCTGCTCGACGAGATCGAGAAGGCCCACCCCGACGTCTTCAACGTGCTGCTGCAGGTGCTCGACGACGGCCGGCTGACCGACGGACAGGGCCGCACGGTCGACTTCCGCAACACGATCGTGGTGATGACGAGCAACATCGGCTCGCAGCAGATTCAGGAGCTGGCCGGCCGCGGCGCCGAGAGCTGGGAGATCGAAGCCGCCGTGCGCGAGCAGCTCAAGCAGCACCTGCGTCCCGAGCTGCTCAACCGCATCGACGAGACGATCGTCTTCCACCAGCTGACGAAGGAGCAGATCGTCGCGATCGTGGACATACAGCTGCAGCGGTTGTCGCAGCGGCTGGCCGACCGCGGCGTGAGCGTCGAGCTGACGGAGGCCGCGCGGTCAGCGGTGGCCGAGGAGGGCTGGGACCCGGTCTTCGGCGCCCGTCCGCTGAAGCGCGTCATTCAACGGCGGATCGAGAACGCGCTGGCGACGGAGCTGCTGTCGGGCCGGATCAAGGAGGGCGACCACGTGGTGATCGACTACGCGGGCAAGACGTTCACCTTCACGCCCCGCCGCGACGCCGAGCGTCCCGCGCAGACGCCCCCCGCGGCCGCCGCAGGCGTCTGAGCCTGCGCTACATCTCCATCGCCATGTTCAGGGCGTTGCGCTCCAGCGGGATGAAGTGGACCGACTCGAGTGTCCAGCGCCCCGCCTGCGGATCCCAGAAGGCGTACACCTTGTAGGAGACCAGTCCGCCGTCGGCGCCGCGCGTCATCACGAAGGCCGCCGAAGCCAGGGCCTTGCCCTGCCTCTGCAGCACATCCTCCAGCGACCGCGCAGGCGTAAAGTGTCGGCGCGCCGCGCCCACGCCCCAGCCGATCCACCACCGATCCAACGGCTCGTCGGGCATGAGGCAGTCCTCGAGGTTGCGCCGCTGCGCGTCGCACAGGCCGAAGCGCAGCTCGACCGGTCCGATCGCCACAGGCCGCAGCGCCCCGTCGAACGCGCGCAGCAGGCCGAGCCACAGCGTGCGGAACAGCTCCTCCCTGGAAACCTCGGGCGTCAGGTCCTTCCCCGTCAGCCAGCGGTAGCCGACGTCCTTTCCCGACAGGCTGGGCTCTTCGTCGCTCCACGAGAACCCCTGCCGGCGCATCCACGCGACATAGCCGTCCACGTCCTCCGTCGCCCGCAGCGCAAGCCACTGCGCAACCAGCTGCGCCATCGCTTGGCGCTGCCTGGGCGTCGCGACCGCATCGCCCTGCCCCGCAGGCGGCGCTCCGCTGCGCCAGACGCGCTCGTCGCCAGCCGAGGCGATTCGCTGGGACAGCGCCGCCGTCCGCTGCGCAATG
>CAYPBL010000054.1:9984-13836 GCA_964408965.1 uncultured Phycisphaeraceae bacterium
ACAGCCACAGCGACCGCCGCCACAGCGACGATCAACCCCGCCGCCAACCGCGCCCTGCGCGACCCGTCCATCCAGCGCCCTCCTGCGCAGCGGTGTGGCGCCGCCCGTTCCCTGCGCTGCGCATTCCCCACCTCTTCCATCAGTACACCGAATCTCCCGCAGGGTTCCGCATTTCCATTGACTTTCCCCAGCTCCGTCCCCACAATGCCCAGAGCCTGCCGCCCCGGGAGCTGTCCATGTCCCGTCGTCGCGCCTTTTCGATCGTCGAGCTCACCGTCTCGCTGAGCGTCCTGGCGATCCTGCTTGCGCTGGCGATCCCGACGCTCCGCGCCGCCCGGGCCTCGGCGATGGAGCTGGCCGAGCTGGTCCACCAGCGTCAGTCGGGCGCCGTCCTGCTCGACTACGTCAACGACCACGCCGGCGCCTTTCCCGCATTCGGCGTCCCGGGCACGGACCGAGGCGCCGTCTTCCACAACGGCGAGGTCGTCATCGAGGGCTACTGGGCGCAGCCCTACTGGTGGGGGGCATTTCTCGAGACGCAGGGCTATCCGGGGCGCTGGTCCATGACCGGCCCCGTCCTGGGCATGGCCAAGCGCACCCACTTCGCAGGCGTCGACTGGCTGGCCGAATCCATCGACGTCCTCACCCACACCGCCTTCGCCCCGCCGCGGTTCTGGCGGCCCGAGGATCCGCAGCGCGTCGAGGACCAACAGCCGCAGCGCTGGGACGTCGTCGCCCATCCCTCACAAAAAGGCCTGCTGTTGCGGCCGAACTGGGCCCGAGACCTCGGCCGCGATTTTCTCACCAGCCAAGTGCGCAGCCCCCTCATCTGGTTCGCCGACGGCCACAGCGACGTCGTCCCCAACCGCTCGCTGCGTCCCGCGGTGAAGCTGCGCCGTTACGTGACCGACCCCATTCCCGTGCTGACGACGGCGCTGGGCCTGCGGGGCCGCGACGTCTGAGCGCAGCCCCAGTCGCCCGCTGCGGCCTCTTCACGACGCCGCCGCCTGGGGCTCCTGCCTGCTGTCGGACTGCTGCGGCGCCTGGCCGTCGCGCGCAGGCGCCTCCCTGGCCTTCTCCTCGCCTCCGGGGTACGCGATGCGCGCGTGGTGGATCGAGTTGAGGCTCTTGACCATCGAGGCCTCGATGGTGTGCAGCTCGCGCAGCGTCAGGTCGCACTCGTCGAATTGTCCGTCGTGCAGCCGCTTCATGGCCAGCTCGTGCACCAGGGCCTCGATGCGTTTGGGCGAGGGGTCCTTCATGGTCCGCGCCGCCGACTCGACCGCGTCTGCGAGCATGAGGATGGCCGCCTCCCTGGTGCGGGGCTTGGGACCGGGATAGCGGTACTCCACGTCCTTGGGCGCGTATTCCTCCACTTTTTCAGCCTGCTTTTTCGCCTGGTGGTAGAAGTACTCCACCAGCGTCGTGCCGTGGTGCGACTCGATGTAGTGGTGCAGCGAGCGGGGCAGGTTGTACTCCCGCGCAAGCTCCAGCCCGTCCTTGACGTGGCCCACGATGACCAGCAGCGACATCGACGGCGGCAGATTGGCGTGCCGCGAAGCGCCGGGCGTCTGATTCTCGATGAAGTAGTCGGGTTTGTGCATCTTCCCCACGTCGTGGTAGAGGGCGCCGGCGTAGAGGTGCAGGGCGTCTGCGCCGATGGCCTCCGCCGCCGCCTCAGCGATCGTCGCCACGGTCAGCGAATGGTTGTACGTGCCGGGCGCCCGGCGCTGCAGTTCGCGCAGCAGCGGCTGTCTGGGGTCGCGCAGCTCGATGAGCGTCAATCCCGTCGTCACGCCGAACAGCTTCTCGATCGTCGGCAGCAGGCCGAGGGCGAGCATGCCCACCGCCACACCCCCGCCCAGCGCCCACAGGGCGTCAGTCCCCATCTCCATCCAGAGGCTGTCGTTGACAGGCCGCAGCGCCAGCCCCACCGCCAACGTCGTCGCCGCCGCTGCTGCTCCCGCAGCCAATCCCGCCTGCAGCAGAACGCCGCGCTCGCGGATCTCGCGCAACCGCCACACACACGCCCCCACCCCCGCCAGCGCCGCAGGAAGCAACAGCAACGGCCCGTCCACTCCCGCAGCGAGCAGGAGCGCACACAACCCAGCCATGCCCAAGGCGAATCGCTGCCCGTACGCCGCCGCCAACAGAAACGCCAGGAAGATCGCAGGCGCCGTCGCCCACAGCCACAGCAGCGTCGGCGCCGACACCGCCCCCCACGCTCCCGCTCCCAAGGCAGTCAGCGTCAGCAGCGCCAGCGCCAGCGCCCGCAGCGGATTGCGGCGGATTCTGTTGGAGAACCCCGCAGCGTACGCCGTCATCCCCACCGTCAGCGCAAGGGCCGTCAGCAGCGCTCCGAGGCGATGCAGCCAGACGCTCCCTGGCCGCTGGGCCGCAAAGGCCCGGCGCTCCGCCGCCAGCAGCTGGGCGGTCTCCGCCGTCACGACCTCCCCGCGGGCGACGAGCAGCTGCCCTGCGCGGAAGGTCCGCGTCTGCACGGGCACCGCCGCCGCTGCTTCGTCCTGCTGCCTGGCTGTCTCCTGCGCATCGAAAAAGTAGAGGGGCTTGGCCCGCGCCGCCAGCCACTGCGCAATCAGCCCCGCTGCGGGCTCGACGAAGCCAGCGTCGCGGACGAGCTGCGCCGCGGTGGCCTTGAGCTGGGCGCCCTCGACGTTGACCATGGCCTGTTTGGCCACGATGAGCGGCGCCGTTCCCGCGACGCGCAGCTCGATGAACCCGCCCGGCTCCTGCATCTCCCGCTGGTAGACGTCCGCAGCGACGAAGGGCGTCTCGCGGAGCAGCTGCGCCAGCGCCGCCGCCCTGTCGCGCCACGCCTGGCTCGGCGCCCCGTCCACCGCGTGGGCGCGAACCGCCGCCAGCCGTTCCTCCGTCAACGGCCAGGCCTGTCGCACCTCCTCAGCCACGTCGCCGAGCGTGGGGGCGTCCGCGAGCGCCGCAGGCAGCTGCTCGACAGCCCGCTGGATCTCCTCGAAGAGCTGCGGGTCAGCGGTGTAGACGCGCGGGGTGGCGTCGCGCGCCCGCTGCCTGGCCCGCTCCGTCGCCGCCTCGTCAGGCACGGAGAACTCCACCCGCGCCGCCACGCTGCGCAGGGCCGTTCTGCCCGCAGCGGGCAGCACGCGCTCCCGCGCCGCAGCGACGATGGCCCCCGAGGCCAAGGCGAATCCCAGCGCCACGAGCAGGCCCTTGACCGCAGCGGGCCGGCGCAGCTGCTCGAATCTGCGAGGCTTGTTCGGCGCGATCGCCTTGCGCACGCCTTCACGGCGGGTGCGGGCGCGATCCTTCCCCGCTCCTGGGGTGTGTTTCTCAGCCATGCCGACGCGCCTCGCCGTCGCCGTTGACGGACGCCGCCGCCTCGGCGCCTTCGCCGTACGCCTCGACGATCCGCTGCACCAGCGGGTGTCTGACGATGTCCTGCTTCTCCAACGCCACGATCTCCACCCCCGGAATCCGCCGCAGCCGTCTGCACGCGTCGACCAGGCCGCTCTGTCTGGGGTCCTCCAGGTCGATCTGCGTCACGTCCCCTGTGACGATGGCCTTGGATCGCTGGCCGAGCCTGGTGAGGAACATCTGCATCTGGCCGCGGGTGGTGTTCTGGGCCTCGTCGAGGATGATGACCGCGTCGTTGAGCGTCCTGCCCCGCATGAAGGCCAGCGGCACAATCTCCACGACGTCGTTGAGCATGAAGCGCTTGATGGCGTTGTAGTCGAGCATGTCGTGCAGGGCGTCCAGCAAAGGCCGCAGATACGGATTCACCTTGGCTTCGATATCCCCGGGCAGAAAGCCCAGCTTCTCGCCCGCTTCGACCGCAGGCCGGGCGAGCACGAGCTT
>CAYPBL010000055.1:0-13089 GCA_964408965.1 uncultured Phycisphaeraceae bacterium
AAAACACAGCGCCGCTCAGCTGGTCAGGCTGGGCGGCGCGGGATGGGTGGACGGCGGCGAACTGCTGACAACACAACCGCCGTCAACGAAGGAGCATTGCTTCGCTCTTCATCAGAAGAGCAGCTGGAACTGGAACCGCACGACGTACTCGCCCGACTCGGCGCCGTTGTCGAGGAAGCCGATGCCCTTTTCCGAGCCTTCGAGGGTCTCGGTCCCCGCCACGTCGTCGAGGAAGAGCTGCACGTCGGTGGTGAACTTGGCGGCGTGGCCGTGCAGGTAGTAGTTGGCGCCGAAGGTGACGGTGTTGAAGGCGTTGTCGCCGGTCTGATCGCTGTCGGGGATGATCATGTCGTAGCGGGCGAAGGCCTCGAGATCGTCGGTGAGATACAGACCGCCCTGGACGAGCCAGCCGTATTCGTCGACGGAGTGTCCGGTCTCGCTGGACCCTGCGCTGTCGTGGTTGCCGATGAATGCGCCGTAGAGGTTCCACCCGTCGCTTTCCCAGCTGGCGTCGACGGTCCAGCTGAAGCGGTCGTTGATGGGCGGGGCGCCCGGCGCGTCCTTGCCTCGCTCGAAGTGCGCCGCCACGCCGAGCATGAGGGCGTCGTCGCTGCCAGGCTTGCTGGTGAAGTCCTTGAACTGCTTCCAGGATCCTGCGAAGAGGACCTCCGCGCGACCGGTGATCGCCCAGTCCGCGGGCTTGGCGTTGAACTCCTTGTTGTCCGCGTCGAAGCCGTTGGAGAAGGCGCCGAAGACGCGCCAGGTGTCCGTCTCGTACGAGACTTCGATCGCCTGCGAGCGGTCCTGGTTGAACAGCTCGTTGACGAGCGAGCGGTCCACGGCCAGCTGCCTGCTGCTGGAGACGAGCTCCTCGCGGAGGAAGGGGAGCTTGAACTGCCCCCACTTGACGGCGAATCCGTTGTCGAACGTGTAGCCGACCTCAGCGTCTTCCAGCTTGAAGGAGCCGCTGGACCTGCTGAAGGCGCCCTTGATCTTGTACCAGAGGTGCGGGTCGTAGATGTGGCCTTTGAAGCCCAGCTTGGTGCGGCGGGTCTGAAAGCCAGGCTCGAAGTCGTCGATGGGGTTGTTGGCGCTGTCGCGGCCGTTGTCGCGGAAGTTGAGGATGTAGCGGAACTGAATCTGCCCGCTGATCTCCAGGCGGAAGTTTCCATCCGGAGAAGCGAGGAAGAAATGCCCGTCGTGCCCCGCAGCGGCGCCGGCCTGGAGCAGGCTCGAGCGGGTCTGGGCGTCGCTGAGCATCTCCGCGACCATGGCGCGGATCTCGTCGTTCGTGGGAGCGGTCGTTGGCGCATCGGCGAAAACGACGCCTGCAGCAAGCGTCGCTGCGCCCGCTGACGCGACCCAGGGCAGTCGTGCGGGAAGCATGGGAGCCCCCTTTCCTTCTTCTGTCGATCCTGTTCGGCGCCGCGAGCAGCCGCTGCGCTCCGCAGCGCAGCTGAGCAGTCTGCTGCGTACGCACACCCAATATAGAAACAGCCGACCCCTTCGGGCCGGCTGTCTGTGAAGATTCGGTTCAGTTCCCTAGTGCGCTCAGGCGCCCAGCTCCGCGTCGGGCAGAATGTCCTGCCGAGGAGGCTGGCGTCAGCGTGTCAGAAGAGCAGCTGGAACTGGAAGCGGACGGTGTACTCGCCCGACTCTGCCCCGTTGTCGAGGAAGGCGACGCCTGTCCTCGTGCCGGTGACGATGTCGGTGCTGGAGACGTCGTCGAGGAAGAGCACCACGTCCGTGGTGAACTTGGCGGCGTGGCCGTGGATGTAGTAGTTGGCGCCGAAGGTGATGGTGTTGAAGATGTCGTCGCCCACCTGGTCGGAGTCGGGGATGAGCATCTCGTAGCGGCCGAAGGCTTCGAGGTCGTCGGTGAGGTACAGGCCGCCCTGGACGAGCCACGCGTACTCATCGACCGAGCCGCCCGCCTTGCTGCCGTTGGTCTGATGGTTGCCGAAGACGGCGCCGTAGAGGTTCCACCCGTCGCTTTCCCAGCCAGCGTCGACGGTCCACATGAAGCGGTCCTGGATGTCGCCGGGAAGGGCGGGGCTGTCGGGGCTGCGCTCGAAGTGCGCCGCCAGGCCCACCAACAGGCCGTCCTCGCTGCCCGGCGCGCTCGTGAAGTCCTTGAACTGATCCCACGATCCTGCAAGGAGGATCTCGGCGCGGCCGGTGACGGCCCAGTCCGCGGGGTCAGCCGTGAAGTCGGTGTTGAGAGAGCTGATGCCGTCCGAGAACATGCCGCTGACGCGCCAGTTCTCCGCGGTGTAGGTGAACATGATGCCCTGGCCGCGGTTGGCGTTGAAGAACTCGTTGACGAACGAGCGCTCGACGCCCTGCTGCTTCCATGCGGAAGTCAGGAACTCGCGGGAGAAGGGAATCTTGAACTGGCCCCACTGGACCTTCAGGCCGTTGTCGAACTTGTAGCCCGCGTAGCCGTCCAGCAGCGTGAAGGCGCCGCCGTTGCGGGAAAACTCCGCCTGGATGCCGTAGAAGAGGTTGGGGTCGTAGATCGTGCCGTCGAACTTCATGCGGAAGCGCCGGTTGGTGAAGCCGGGCTCGAAGTCGTCGATGGGGTTGTTGTTGCTGTCGCGGCCGTTGTCGCGGAAGACGAGGTTGTAGCGGAACTGCAGGCCGCCGCTGATGTTCAGACGGAAGTTGCCGTCGGGCGAGGCCAGGAAAAAGTGCCCGTCATGGCCAGCTCCGCCGCCGGCCTGGAGCAGGCTGGAGCGGGTTTGCGCGTCGCTGAGCATTTCAGCGACCATGGCGCGAACTTCGTCGTTGCTTGCAGCAGGGGCGGGATTGGCCGCAAACGCCGTCGAGGCGCCTGCGCCCATCGCCGCGCCCGCGAGAAGCGTGACGCTCATTGCCGATCGCATAGCGCGAGTCTCCTTCGTTGTGGGGCGCGTCCACACTCTGAACGCGTCCTCGTTCTCCACCCGTCCCGCGCCGGCGTCCTGCGCTGGCGCCCCGGCCGACCCAGCCGGGAACGAGGACGGCGATCCTTCCCAAGACGCTTCGGCGGCGAGTCCGACTCCGTTTCCTTGTGTAGCTCGCTCAACCGCCGAGCCTGGGACACTCGCCCAGGCGCTTCTCCGTCGTCCAATATAGGCGCCTTGGCTAGCAAACGCAAACCAACAGGCGCCACACGGTCTTCGGCCAGCGGCGGCTCGGGCCGCCAGTCTGGAGGCTACTTTTCTCGGGCCTGCTCTCTGAGTCGAGACAGACCCGCAGCGGCGTGCAGGTTATCGGCTGTCGACTCCAGCGTCCACCACCCGGAATGCTCCTGCTGCGGGGCTACCATCCCTGCCAGCGTCCCTTGGCGGTGTCGTGAGGCCTGACCGTGTCCGACCAGCCAGCCATCCTCGTTGTCGATGACGAGCCCGACCTGCGCGACCTGCTGGCCTTCAACCTGCAGCGGGCAGGCTGTGAACCCCTGACCGCTGCGGACGGCGTGGAGGCGCTGCGGGTCGTCGAGCAGCGGTTGCCCGATCTGGTCCTGCTGGACCAGATGATGCCCAGGCTCTCGGGAACCGAGGTCCTGGCCCGGTGGCGGCGCGACCCCCGCACGGCGCGTCTGCCCGTCATCATGCTCACGGCGCGGGCTGCGGAACGGGATCAGGTCCATGGCCTGGCTGCGGGCGCCGACGACTACGTCGTCAAGCCCTTCTCCCTGCCCGTCCTGATGGCCCGCATCCAAGCGGCCCTGCGCCGCGGCGCTCGACAGCGGGGCGAGCGGGGCCAGCGCGTCGTCGGGCCCCTGCGGATCGACTTCGACGCTCGACGCGTCTGGGTCGAGGACCGCGAGCTGCAGCTCACCGCCACGGAGCATCGACTGCTGGCGGCCCTGGCGGATCCGCCGGGAACGGCCCGGAGCAGGGTCGACCTCATCCAGCGGGCCATCGGGCCGGGCGTGCGCGTCACGGCCAGGACCATCGACGTGCACATGGCCTCGCTGCGCAGGAAGCTGGGCCAGGGCGCCAGCCTGATCGAGACGGTGCGGGGGTTCGGCTACCGTTTGGCCAGCCCCGAGGGGGCCGCTACGCCCGCTGGGGATCAGGCTCCGTGATCGACGACGACCCCGCCCAGATCACCGCGCCCAGCGAAGCGTCGACCAGCGAGATCGACACCTTCTTCAAGGCCCTCGGGGTCGGCGCCGCCGTGGCCCTGGCGTTCGCCATCCTCCTCGCAATAGGCAACCTGCAGCCCTTCTGGACCGTCTACCCCGCGATCGTCCTCGTCCAGGCTGTCGTCACGGTGGTGGCGTACATCGTGATTGGGGCGTTCAGCGGTGCGCCGCCCCGCCTGCGCAGGAAAACCGGCCACGGGAAGGCTGACGCGCCGTCGTCGGAGGACGGCTGGTCGACGTATGACATCCGTCTGGCCCTGGAGAGCTTGGATGTCCCCGTGCTGCTGCTCGCTCGACGGGGCCCCCTGGGGAAGGTCGCAGTCGTCGCGCGCTCCCGCGGCGCCCGCGAGACCATCCCCGCCTGCGCTGCGGTGGCGCGAAGCGACTGGGAGATCCTCGCTGCCTCGCTGCCTGAGGAGCTCGACCAGCTGGTGCAGCGGACATGGGAGGGCCCGCCGAGCCCGCCGACACAGACGCGGCGCATGACTCTGTCGGACATGCAGGGTCGGTCCCGCCTCTTCGACGTCCAAGCCAGGCGCCTGGACCGGGACCTCCTGATGCTGACCTTCCAGGACGTCTCGGAGCTGGCGCTGACGCTCAAGGCCAAGGAGCACTTCGTCGCCCACGCCTCGCACGAGTTGCGCACGCCGCTGGCGGCTATTCTCGGCGCCGTCGAGACCCTCCGAGAGGCCCTGCGCGACTCGCCCGAGGCGGCGGAGCGCTTCGTGCGGATGATCGAGACCAACGCGCTGCGGCTCTCGAACATCGCCAATCGGCTGCTGGCTTTGGCGAGGCTGGAGTCGGAGGAGCAGCCGCTGCGCTGCGAGCCCTTCGACCCCGACGTCATGACCGAGAGCCTGCGGTCGCTCTTCGAGACGCTGGCCCGGAGCAAGGACCTCGAGCTGCGCATCGAGTTCGACGAGGCGCTGCGCGGCTTTCACGTCGATCCCTGGCGGCTCTGGACCATCCTGCAGAACCTGGTGGACAACGCGATCAAGTACAGCGACAAGCCCGGCTCGACGGTGCAGGTGCGGGGCCGCTTGGACGAACAGGACAGGGCCGTCTTCGAGGTGCAGGACCAGGGGGTGGGCGTCCCCTTGTCGGAGCAGGAAAGAATCTTCGAACACTTCTATCAGGTGGACCCCACGCGCAGGGGCGGCGATCCCAAGGGCGCGGGGCTGGGCCTGGCCCTGGTCAAACGCGCCGTCGAGCAGTGCCGCGGCGCCATCGAGCTCGATTCGATGTACGGCCAGGGCACGACGTTTCGCGTCCTGCTCCCCCGCGCAACGGACCTGCTCGACGTCTGAAGGCTGCGCCTGCGGGCTGTCGCCGCGGCGCCGGCCTCGTCAGTCCTCGGGCGCGTCCTCGCTGACAAGCGCGAAGAAGGCCTCGCGCAGGCGGCGGGTGACGGGCCCTTCGACGCCCTCCCCCACCACGGCGCCGTCGAGCCTGGTCACCGCGACAACCTCGGCGCCTGTGCCGGTGAGGAAGACCTCGTCGGCGTCGCGCAGCTCCTGCGGGGCGATGTTCCGCTCCTGCACATCGAGGCCCATGCCGCGGGCCAGGTCCATCACCACCTTCCGGGTGATCCCCTCGAGAATGCCCGCCTCGGGAGGAGGCGTGGCCAGGGCGCCGGCCTTGACGACGAAGAGGTTCTCCCCCGCAGCCTCGGCGACGAAGCCGTCGACGTTGAGCAGGACGGCCTCGTCGGCGCCCGCGTCGCGGGCCTCGGCTTGGGCGAGGATGTTGTTGAGGTAGTTGCACGTCTTGACCCGCGGGTCCAGACAGCGCACCGGTATGCGCGGCCGCGCGACGACCGCAGCGGACAGGCCCCGCTGACGCTGCGCCTCGTCGAAGAGGGTCAGCGGGGCGGTGATGCAGAAGACGCTGGGCGTCGTGCACGGCGCAAGGCCAAGGCCCAGCGTGCCCGGGCCCCGCGTGACGACGAGCCTGATGTAGGCGGTGTCGAGCCCGTTGGCCTCGAGCGTCCGGCGGATCAGCGACTCGAAGTCCTCCAGGGACAGGGGCAGATCGATTCGCACGCCCCGGGCGCTGCGCGCAAGACGCTCCAGGTGGGAGCGCAGCTTGAAGACGCGACCGTTGTACGCGCGGATGCCCTCGAAGACGCCGTCGCCGAAATGGGCTGCGCGGTCAAAGACGCTGATCGTCGCGCGGCCGCGGGGGACGAGCTGGCCGTCCACCCACACGAGCAGGTCCTGCCGCTGGCTCTGGAACGACGCCTCGTGACAGAGCTGGCCCGGCGCAGCCTCGGCGCCGGTCACGAAGCGGCCTCCTGCGCCGCTGCGAGCATGTCGCTGCTCATCTCGCCAAGGTCGCGGAACATGGCCCGGGCGGCGTGGACCATCGCCTCGCGCCGCTGGGGCGACAGGTCGAGGGCGTTGAGCGCCTCCTTGAATCGGGCCCACACGACGGGCTGCTCGTCGCCGTAGGGATTGAGGTAACGATCGCCTGCGCCCTCGGCCAGGCCCAGCCTGTCGCGGATCTTGCGGGCGATGAAGCGCCCGCCGTTGGCGCTGCCCTCGAGGACGTA
Organism: uncultured Phycisphaeraceae bacterium; assembly: GCA_964408965.1. Taxonomy (GTDB): domain Bacteria; phylum Planctomycetota; class Phycisphaerae; order Phycisphaerales; family UBA1924; genus CAYPBL01. The sequence goes on from CAYPBL010000055.1 coordinate 6,687, forward strand.
GTGCCTGCCGAGCGTGCGCCAGGGCTGCTCCCGCTCCGCCTCCAGCTGCGCCAGGACGCGCTGCGTCGCCTCCAGCGCCGGCCAGGCGTCGGGGGCGAACCCCAGCGCCTGCAGATCAGCCTGCAGATGGGGCGTCCGCTGCTGTTCGGGCGTCACCACCGTCGCCACAGCGGGCTCGATCGCCGCGGCCCGCTCGAGGTTGGCCTCCAGCGCCGTGTGCAGACGGAAGAGCTCGCCCAGCCAGCGGGCGTACCGCTCCAGGCTCAGCTCGCCCTTGAGCAGGGCCCGCTGAAAGGGGTGGGCCTCCGCAGCGTCGTGCAGGTCCTGCGTGCGGCGCTTCAGCTCCGCAGCGATCTCCTCGGGCGCAGAGAGTCGGGTCATGGACGGCGCTCCTTGCGACGGCGAGCCCCTGTGGGGGGCGCCTCAGGCCAACAGCACGATCGTCGCAGGAACCAGCAACCAGAGCAAGCCCTTGATGAGAAAAAAGAGGAAGGCGGCGATCCCGCCCCGCTTGAGCCAACGGCGTCCCGCTTCACCTGAGAAAAGGGTCATGGTCCGGGGCTCCTGAAGGTTGGCGGCCCGCTTGCTGGGGCTGTGTGGCGAAACTGAGACTCCGTCGCAACTTCCGCCAGCCTAGCCCCGCAGGCGCCGACCGTCAACGCTGCCCCTCCAAGGCCCGGCCCGCGATATGCGGACGCAGCGGCCGACGGCGCAGGCGCAGCGACGGTCCAGGCCCCCGCTGTGCGACAAAGGCCTTGCACCGAGGCGCAACTGAAGGCACAATGCACACAGCGCAGGGGATCGTCGTGGGGGCCCTCGTCGAGGGCGATCAGCAGGGGTCGGTGGTGCAGCGAAAGTGCACGCTGGGTCGCGCCTGGAGGCGCCGGTCATGGTCGACAGCGGCGGCGCTGTGCGCCGCCCTGCCGACGGCGGCGCAGGCGTCGCTGCTGCGGACGACGGTGCGGGTCCTTCCGCCGCTTGCGGGGGGGGCCCCCGACGTCGATCTGCTCGAGCGGGCCGCGACGGCGGCGGCGCAGGCGTGGGGGCAGTGGCTCGACCCCGCCCCGCAGGCGTCGCTCGACCTGCTCGTGCAGTTCGGCCCCGTCACCACAGCGACGGGCAACAGCCTGGTCTCCTCGTTCGTGGGCATGGACGGCGCCGTGCAGGTCTTCGAGCAGGGCGCCATGGCGGAGCTGCGCACGGGCGTCGACCCCAACGGGCCCGAGCCCGACGGCCTGATCGTCCTCGACCAGCGCTACGCGCTGGAGGACCTGTGGTTCGACCCCGATCCCTGGCGGCGCCAGACGCCCGTCCCGACGGAGCGGGTCGACGCGGTGAGCGTGCTGCTGCACGAGATCGCCCACATTCTCGGGTTCAACGGCTGGCGCGACCCGTGGACGGGGGCGCTGACGGGCGACTTCCTCTCCACGTTCGACCAGCGCCTTGCCTGGGACGGGGCGCAGCTGACCTTCGACGGGCCGAGGACCCGGCTGGTCTTCGGCGGGCCCGTCCCCCTGACGCCTGGCGCGCATGGACACCTGGGCGCCCTGGGCGACGCCCGCTTCGAAGACGACCTGATGAACGGCACAGCCCTTCGCCGAGGCGTGCGCTACGAAATCAGCCTGCTCGACGCAGCGATGCTGGCGGACGTGGGGGCGCCGATGCGGGCCGACGTCGTGCCCGGCCCATCCCCTGCGCTGCTGTTCGGGCTGGGGGGCGCCGCAGCGGCGCGTCGACGACGGCGCTGACGGCTCAGGCCTGCTCGGGCGTCTCGGATGCGGACTGCGCTGTCTGTGCTTCCCTGCTGCGGGCGGCCAGCCGCTCCTGCTCCGCGCGCTGGGCCTCGGCCAGCTGCTTCTCGAAGCGGGCGCGGCAGCTGCGGTGGTCCATGAGAAAGAGCGCCTCGCAGCGGGCGCCCGTCTGCTCCAGCGCCTCGAGCAGGCGCCTGCGGGCCTGGGCCATGTTCGACCGCCGCGACAGGTGCGTCAGCACCAGCGTCTGGCACTCGAGCACGGGCAGCCACTCGACGACGTCGTCCAGGTGCATATGCATGCCGACGCGGGCGCGCTCGCGGTGCTCGGGCTCGACGAAGGTGCACTCGCAGACCACGATCTGCGCGGTGCGCACGTCCTGCCTGACCAGGTGCGGGCCGGGCAGCGTGTCGCCCAGACAGGCGACCAGCGGCACGTCGAGCGTGCGGGTGATCTCGACGCCCCGGCTCTTGAGCTCGCGGAGCTTTTCCTGGGGGTAGTCGGCGTACTCGGGCTTGAGCTTGCTGCGCTTCTCGACGACGACGTAGCCCATCGAGGGCGAGGTGTGCTCGGTGTGGAAGGCCCGCAGCACGACGTTGGGCTTCAGCGGCCGCTCCTGCTCGGGCGCAAGGGACAGCAGCTGGTAGGGCGTGACCTGCTGCTCCAGGTCCACGTAGCCCTGCATCATCCGCCTGATCGGCTTCTCCAGACGCTCGTCGCAGAAGATGGTCGCTGGGCCCATGCCCTGGAACTTGCGCTGCGAGCAGTAGTAGGCCAGGGCGCCGATGTGGTCCATGTGGCCGTGGCTGACCGCCACGTGCGGACTGGCGAGCAGGGGGCGGGGACAGGCCCCCATGTCGAAGGCGATGTCCAGCTCGGGAACCTGGATCGCTGTCGCTTCGCCCGCCACGGAGAGGCCCTGGACGCGGAACGGCGGTGCGTAGACGAAGCCCAACGGCCCCTCGCGAGGGGGAGGCTTGGGAAGCATGGGGGCAACCTCCGGCGCGGGCTTCCGCCCGACGCAAGCCTTGGCCGTCAGCGGACTGCCGCTGACGCAGCCCATCCTAGCCCCCCCGCCCTACACTGGCGCGCCATGGCCCAGAACGACCACCACCGCGTCGAAGACTGGACGCTCAAGGGCGCCGACGACCAGCCCATCCTCGGCTCGACCGATCTTCCCGACACGGCCAAGCCCCGCCTGCAGGTCCTCTTCGCCCACGGCTTCAAGGGCTACAAGGACTACGGCTTCCTTCCGGTCCTGGCGGCGCGCCTCGCCCGCAGCCTCGACGCGGCGGTCCACCGCTTCAACTTCTCCCACTCGGGCATGACGCGCACCGTCGAGACCTTCGAGCGGCCCGACCTCTTCGAGCGCGACACCTGGAGCAGGCAGGTCTTCGACATCGGCGTCGTCGACGGGGCGATCCGCGCAGCTGCGCTTCCCGGCGCAGCGGACGGCGGGCCCGTCGTCTGGATGGGCCACAGCAGAGGCGGCGCCTCCTGCCTGCTCGCTGCGGGACGACGCGCCCGAGCAGGCGAGGGGCCGCTCCCCGAGGCCATCGTCACCCTCGCGGCGCCCGCCTCCACCTGCTCGCTCACCCAAGAGCAGCGACAGCAGCTCCGCGAGCAGGGTTTTCTGCTTTCGCCAAGCAGCAGGACGGGCCAGCAGCTGCGCGTCGGCAGGGAATGGCTCGAGGAGATCGAGCGCGACCCCCAGGGCCACGACCTGCTCGCCCTGGCCCGGGCTGTCGACGTCCCCGTCCTCGTCGTCCACGGCCTGGACGATCCGACGGTGCAGCCTGCCGACGCGGAGGCGATCGCCCAGGCGCTTGCGCAGGCTGAGCTTGCGCTGATCGAGGGGGCGGACCACGTCTTCAACACGCCAAACCCGGCTGACCCGCAGGCGCCGCCCTCCGAAGCGCTGCAGCGGACAGCTGAGCGCATCGAGGCCTTTCTCCGCAGGCTGACCGCCTAGGGCCGCGGCGGCTATCCTGCAGCCATGCTCGTCTCCGTCCGCTGGCTGTGTGAGCTGCTCGAGGACGCGGCGCTCTCCGAGGCGCAGATCGAGCGCGCCCTGACCCAGGCGGGCTTTCCCATCGAAGATCGGCAGGAGCTGGCCTCGGGCGACGTGCAGCTGGACGTGGAGATCACCAGCAACCGGGGCGACTGCCTCTCGCACGTAGGGCTGGCCCGGGAGATCGCGGCGCAGACGGGCTGTGCCCTGCGGGCGCCTGTGGCGCCCGAGCCCGCCCTCGCTGGCGCAGGCCTCGTCCGCGACGCAGGGGGAGCGCTGGCGCCGGCGCAGACGGACCAGCGGGCCAGCGACCTCGTCAGCCTCGAGGTGCAGGACGCCAGGGCCTGCCCGCGCTTTACGCTCCGCGTGATCCGGGGGGCGCGCGTCGGGCCCAGCCCCCGATGGCTCGTCGAAAAGCTCGAAGCCGTCGGCCAGCGGCCCATCAACAACGTCGTCGACGCGTCCAACTTCGTCCTCCACGAGCTCGGCCAGCCCACCCACACCTTCGACCTGCGCAGCCTCGAAGGGGGGCGCGTCGTCGTCCGCTTCGCCAGCAAGGGCGAGCGGCTGGTCACGCTCGACGGCGTGGAGCGCGAGCTTGCGCCGGAGGACCTGGTCGTGGCCGACGCCGCCCGCGCCCGCTCCCTGGCCGGCGTGATGGGGGGCGAAGACAGCGGCGTCACCGAAGCGACCACCGACGTGCTGCTCGAAGCCGCCACGTGGGACCCGGCGACCATCCGCCGCGCAGCCCGGCGCCACCAGCTCTTCACCGACGCCTCGCACCGCTTCGAGCGCCTGGTCGATCCGCGGACGATCGACGTCGCTGCGGCCCGCCTGGCGGCGCTGCTGGTCGAGCTGACCGGCGGGACGCTGCTCCCTGGCGTGGTCGAGGGGGGGGCGCCCCTCGACCGCGAAAAGACGGTCGTGCCGCTGCGGCTGGCCCGCTGCCAACAGCTGCTGGGCTTCGACGTCGCGACGGAGGAGGCGCAGGAGAAACTGGCGGCGCTGGAGATCCAGGCCCAGCAGGACCCGCAGGACCCGGCCCTGCTCCGCTGCGCCATCCCCTTCCACCGGCCCGACCTCGCCCGCGAGGTGGACCTGATCGAGGAGGTGGGCCGCACGCTGGGCTACGACCGGGCGCCGGTGCACGACCGCGTCCGCGTCGCGCCCCCGCCGCTGCAGGCTTCGGAGCAGGCGAGGCGAACGCTCTGCGCAACCTTGGCCGCTGCGGGCTTCTTTGAGACGATCACCTTCAGCTTCGTGACCCGCGACGAGGCCCAGCTGCACGCGCCCAGGGGACGGCGCGTCCTGTGCGTCGACGAGGCGCGCAGGCCCGGGGCGCCGGCGCTTCGGCCCAGCGTCATTCCCTCGCTGCTCTTGTGTAGAAAACGCAACCTCGACGCCCTGGCCGGCGAGGAGGGCGAAGCCCTGCGGCTCTTCGAGACCGCCTCCGTCTTCGCTGAGGACGAGACCACGGGCCACACCGTCGAGGAGGTCGTTCTGGCGCTGCTGCTGGACGCGCCCGAGGCGCAGCGGGCCGTGCGACAGCTGCGCGGCGCCCTTGAGCTGGCGGCGCAGCGGCTGGGCGGCGCCGAGACGCGCCTCGAACTGCTCCCCGCTGAGCCTCCCTCGCAGGCTTTTCGCGAAGACGCCTGCGCGCAGGTCCTGGTCGGCGGACAGGAGGCGGGATGGGCGGGCATGGTCTCCGACAGGGCCCGCGCCCTTGCGGGACTGGAGACGCCGGCCGCTGCGGCGGAGATCCGCCTCGAGGCGCTGCTGGCCCTGTATCCGCCGACGACGACCGCCAGCAGACCGCCGGCCTTTCCCGCGGTGGTCCGCGACCTGTGCGTGCTCGTGGGCGAGGCGACGCTGTGGCGCGACATCGCGGAGGCGATCGAGCGGGAAACGCTGGCCATGCTCGAGAGCGTCGAGCTGGTGGACGTCTTCCGCAGCGCAAAGCTCGGCAAAGGCGTCAAGAGCGTCACGCTGCGCCTGCGCTTCCGGGCTGCGGACCGCACGCTGCGCAGCGAAGAAGTGGACGAGCAGATGGCCAGGGCCCTGGCGGCGCTGGAGCGCAGCTGCGGCGCCAGGCTGCGCAGCTGAGCGAGGCGCAGTCCACGGCGGAAGTCAGCTGCGGCGCTCAGCCCTCAGCCTTGACGGGGAGCGTGGCCAGGAGGTTCTCGACGACGTCGTCGGGGCTGACGCCCTCAGCCTGGCCCTCGAAGTTGATGAGCACCCGGTGGCGCAGCGCCGCTGGCGCGGCCCAGCGGACGTCCTCGATCGAGGCGGCGGGTCTGCCCTGCGTCAGCGCCCGGCACTTGGCGGCGAGGACCAGCGCCTGGGCTGCGCGTGGGCTTGCGCCGAAACGCACGAACCGCTGCGTCAGCGGCGAGGCGAAGGGGCTGGCGGGCTGTGTGGCCAGCGTGAGCCTGACCGCGTAGTCCTGCACGTGCGGGGCGATGGCGGCGCTGCGCACCAGCTGCTGTTGGGTCTCGATGGCCTGGGCGTCGAGCAGGGCGGCGACGCTGGGCGCCGAGCCCGTGGTCGTGCGCCGCAGAATCTCCGAGAGCGCCTCGCGGCCCACGTAATCGACCAGAATCTTGAAAAAGAAACGGTCCAGCTGCGCCTCGGGAAGCGGATA
>CAYPBL010000056.1:0-12981 GCA_964408965.1 uncultured Phycisphaeraceae bacterium
CACTCGCAAGAAGGCCACCCGTAAGAAGGCCACCCGTAAGAAGGCCACCCGTAAGAAGGCCACTCGCAAGAAGGCCACTCGCAAGAAGGCCACCCGCAAGAAGGCTGCCCGCAAGAAGGCGAGGCGGCGGCGGCCTCCGCCTCCGCAGGAGCCGCTGCCCCTGTCGTTTGGGATGTAGGCGAGACATCGCTGTCAGGGGCGTCGGCCACGTGCGTCGACGCCCGGAGCGCCGTGAACCAGGACGGAGCCGACCCCGTGGTTGGCTCCGTCTTGCGTTGCGCACAGCGCACGCAGCTGTTGCGGATGTGCAGCGCCGGCGCCTACGATGGCCTTCCGCGGCGCCGCTGGCGGGCCCGCCCCAGGACAGCCAGCGGACGCGGAGGCTCATCGAAAGCGAGGTCCTCCCGCGATGACGCACGTGATCGCTGAACCCTGCATCGGCACCAAGGACACCTCCTGCGTCGAGGTCTGCCCCGTCGACTGCATCCATCCGACGAAGGACGAGCCGGACTTCGAGACCGCGGAGCAGCTGTACATCGACCCGGACACCTGCATCGACTGCGGGTTGTGCGTCGACGAGTGCCCGGTGCGGGCGATCTACCCCGAGGAGGACCTGCCCAGCGAGTGGAGCAAGTACGTCCAGATCAACCTGGACTACTACGCGAAGCAGTCGTAGCGGCGCAGCGCTCACCGGCTTCGCCCGACGCAAGGGCGCGCACGAGCAGCGCCAGCGCCGCAGCGGCGGAGCGGTCAGCTTCGCCAGGCCGCAGCCGCACCTCCCACAATCCGCTGCGGTCGCGCAGCGTCCGCACGACGCCCTCGACCCGGCCGAAGGCCCGTGCCAGCGGCTCAGGCTCCGCTGTCAGCGCCACGACGTCGCCTTCGACACGGCGGATCGACCGGGCGCCGAGCTCCGCTGCAGCGACGCGCACGCGGGCCAGGTCGAAGAGCCTGCGGGCCGCGGTCGGCGGCTGGCCGTAGGCGCTGCGCATCGCCTCGAAGGCCGCCTCGACGTCCGCCAGCGACCGGGCCTGTGAGAGCCTGCGGTAGAGGTCGAGCCTGCGGGCCTCGGAGGGGATGTAGGCCGAGGGCAGCATGCCCGTGACGCCCAGATCGACCGTCGTGTCCACCGGCTCGGGGGCTGTTTCGCCCTGCAGCTTCCGCGCCTCCTGCTCCAGCAGCCTGCAGTACATGTCGTAGCCGACGGCTGCGATGTGGCCCGACTGCTCGGGCCCGAGCAGGTTGCCCGCCCCGCGGATCTCCAAGTCGCGCATGGCGATGCGAAAGCCCGCGCCGAGCATGTTGAACTGCTCGATGGCCTTGAGCCGCTGCCTGGCCTTGCTCGTCAGCACGCGGTCCTCGGGCAGCAGCAGCAGGCAGTGGGCCCTTCTGCCGCGCCGTCCCACCCGGCCGCGCAGCTGGTGCAGCTCCGCCAGGCCAAAGCGGTCCGCGTCGGTGATGAGCATGGTGTTGGCGTTGGGGATGTCCACGCCCGACTCGATGATCGTCGTGCAGACGAGCACGTCGGCCTGGCCGCGCACGAAGCGGAGCATCACCTGCTCCAGCTGGCGGGGGGGCATCTGGCCGTGGCCCACGACGACCCGCGCCTCCGGCGCCAGCTCCCTGATCCGCTGGGCCATGCGCTCGATCGACCGGACGCGGTTGTGCACGACGTAGACCTGCCCTTCGCGGGCCAGCTCGCGCTCGATGGCCTGCCTGACCCGGTCGTCGCTCCAAGGGGCGACCTCGGTGACGATGGCCCTGCGGTCCAGCGGGGGCGTGGTGAGCGAGGAGATGTCGCGCAGGCCCAGCATGGACATGTGCAGCGTGCGGGGGATGGGCGTGGCCGTCATGGTCAGCACGTCCACCGTCGCCCGCTGCTCCAGCAGCCGCTGCTTGTGCTCCACGCCGAAGCGCTGCTCCTCGTCCACGACCAGCAGCCCCAGGTCCGCGAAGCGCACGTCCTTCGAGAGCAGCCTGTGCGTGCCGACGACCACGTCCACCTGCCCCCTGGCAAGGCGCCGCAGAATCTCCCGCTGCTGGGCGGGGCTCTTGAGCCTCGAAAGCGACTCGACGCAGAAGGGGTAGCCCGCGAAGCGCTCGCGGAAGACCCGCTCGTGCTGCTCGACGAGCACCGTCGTCGGCGCCACGACCGCGACCTGCTTGCCGTACTCGACCGTCTTGAAGGCGGCGCGGATGGCCAGCTCGGTCTTGCCGAAGCCCACGTCCCCGCAGAGCAGACGGTCCATGGGCCTGGGTCTGCGCATGTCGCGCTTGATCTCCGCCAGCGCCGCCAGCTGGTCCTCCGTCTCCTCGAAGGGGAAGGCCGCCTCGAACTCCCGCTGCCACGGCGTGTCCTCGGGGTAGGCCACGCCCGGAGCATGCTCGCGCAGGGCCTGCACCCGCAGCAGCTGCGCCGCCAGGTCGCGCACCGCCTGGCGGACCTTCTCCTTCTGCGTCCGCCATCGCGTCGAGCCCACCGTCGACAGCGGCGGCTCGCCGCGAAAGGCGCCGATGTGCTTCTGCACCTTGTCGATCTGGGCCACGGGCACGCGCACGCGCACGCCCTTGGCGAACTCGATGACGAGCCGCTCCTCGAGCCCTGCGTCGTCGCTTTCGTCCCAGCGCGTGGCCAGGCGCCGCGCCCGGGCGGTCTCCAGGCCCAGGTAGCGTCCGATCCCGTGCTCAGCGTGGACGACGAGGTCGCCCGGCTGCATCTCGATGAAGGCGTCGCGGGCCCGGGCGGACTGCAGCCTGGGGCGCAGACGCGCCGATCGGCTCCTGCCCAGGACCTCGTGGGCGCCCAGCGCCGCGACCGCTGCGCCGTCGCCGCTGCGCACGACGAAGCCCGCAGGAAGCGCCGCCCGAACGAAGCGGATCGTCGCCGACGCTGCGCCCTCCTCCCGCTGCGCCTCGTCGAGCAGGGCGCCCAGGCGCGAGGCCTCCGCGTCGCGCTCGCAGGCGACGAGGACCTCGCCTTCGCAAGCCAGCTCGAGCAGCTCGCGCGCCGCCTCGCCCGCCCGCGGGGAGAACGTCGGCGCAGGCTCGAGGGGCAGCTCCACCCTGCGGGCCTTGGCGAAGGCGCCCCGGGTCGGGACGAGCTGGCCCACAAGAGCCAGGGCTTTCGTCCTCCTCTGCAGCAGCTCGAGGGTGCGGGGAGGGCTGACGACGCCCTCACCGCCGGCCCGCTCGTAGAACCCCCGCGCCTGCTGCAGCGCCTCGACGAGCTCCCACACCATCGCCACGACGCCCTGCGGGAGCAGCTCGAGCAGGCTTGCGCCGTGGGCCCCCGCCCGCTGGGCGGCCTCGGCGTCGGCGCTGATCAGGTCGACGCGCTCGAGCGCCTCGTCCACGCCCATGCTGTCCAGGTCGATCACGTGCAGGGATTCGATCTCGTCGCCGAAGAAGTCGACGCGGACAGCGGAGACGATCGTGGGCCCCTCGGCGCCGAGGGCGGGCGCCCCCAGGGCGAAGACGTCCACGACGCCGCCGCGCACGGCGAAGTCGCCTGGCTCTTCGATCTCCTCGACCCTGCTGTAGCCCGCAGCGTCGAGCCAGCGGACGAGGTTCGTCAGGCCCACGCGTCCGTTCCGCGCAAGACGCAGGAGCAGCTGCTGCTGGGCCTCAGCGGTCGGCGCCGCCTGGAGCAGCCCCTGCACCGGCGCCACGAGCACGCCGCCAGGCGCCGGGAAGCCCTTCTCCGAAGCCCCCGCCGACAGCCGCTGGACGACCTCCAGCCGCTGGGCCAGCGCCTCGGGCGAGACGGTCAGCCCTGCGCCGGTCAGCTCGAGCGCGGGAAAGAGCGCAGCCTCGACGCCCAGCGAGCGCAGCGCCTCGACCGCCTCGTCGGCCTCGTCCAGGTGGGCGGTCACGAGCAGGACAGGCGCCGCGAGCCGCTGTGCGACGACCCCGGCCAGCAGCGCCGTCGAGGCGCCCTGCGCCCCCTGGGCGCAGACGGTCCCCCCCGCTTCGAGCAGCGCCATGAGCTCCTGCACGCTGCGCTGGCGTGTGAGAATGTCCAAGAGCGCCGCAGGCGCAGCGGTCCGCCAACAGCTCGGGGCGCGCATGCTCAACCGCCCGCCAGCTCGGCGCTGGGGCCTGTCGCGAAGATCGTCACCATCACGAACAGTGTAGGTCGAACCCGTCAGGCGCCCGCTGCGCAGTCGCCGTCGAAACGCAGCATCGGCGCGAGCCTTTCGACGGTGCGCCGCCCCACGCCGCGGACCCGCGCAAGCGCCGCAGCGTCGGCGAAGCGCCCCTGCTGCCGTCTGCTCTGGACGATCCGCTGGGCCGTCACGGGCCCGACGCCAGGCAGCAGGACGAGCTCCGCAGCTGAGGCGCAGTTGGGGTCGAGCCTCGTGTCCAGAGGCGGCCGCCGCTGCACGCGCTCGATCTCGGCCATCCTGGCAAGGCTCATCGCAAGCCCCGCTGTCGACAGCGCCAGCAGCGCCAGCGCGACCAGCCGTCGCGCAGCGGGAGTCAACCGGGGAGGCACATCCTCATCCTGCAGTCGCGCCATCCGCCGTTCCGTTCAACCCGCAGGGCGGGACGATCCCTCCGCAGGCTGCTGCAGCAGCGACTGCGCCGCCCGGCGCAGCCCTGCAACAGCCTGTCCCTCCGCAACGGGCTGCACAAGCCTGCGATGGATCTCCGTCATGCGTTTCAGGGCTGCGCGGGGCTGGCCTTCCGCGGAGATGAGCCCGCCGTAGGGCGTCATGCCAGGCTCGTTCGTGTCGTAGAGCTCCTGCCAGCAGACGCTGGTGACGAAGGGCTTGGCCAGGGCGACGAGCAACGCCTTGGTCATCCAGTCCGCCTGCACTGCTTCGCTCCAGGGTCCGCGCCAGTCGCCCCCGTCGCGTCCCGCCTTGACATCCTCAGGCGACGGAGGCACAGGCTGGGCGGGCGCTCCGAGCACCGTCACCGCCACAGGCTTCTCGTACACCCCCAGGCGATCCAGCAGATCCGAGAGCGTGGCCAGATCGCGTGTGGACCTCCCCGGCGCCGGGTCGCCCACCTGCACGCGCACCCCAAAGACGTCCAGCGGCACACCCGCCTGCCGCAGCAGCTCCGCGTAATGGTGCGGAGGGAGCGCCTCCACGCCAGCCCTCGCGCCATATTCCCCAAAGGGTTGCGCGATCTCCACTTGGATCCGCGCGTCCTTGCGCAGCTTGCGCACCGTCAGCGCGCAGGTGCGCGTCAGGTCCAACGCCTGCTCCACCGTCAGCGCAAAGGGCTCCGCCACCTGCAGCGAACTGGTGATCGTCCACGTGCGCACCGTCTTGCGGTAGCGCGTCACCACCTTCTTCACGTGGGCGAAGACCACCTCGCGCAGCGTCTCGTAATCGTTCTCCCAGATGTGCAGCCAGTCGGGACAGGCTCCCGGGCCGAAGTCCACCAGCGGGCCTCCCACCACAGGCATGCGGGCCACGCGCACCGCCCATTCGATCCAGCGATCGGTGGGACGAAAGTCGTACCGACCCTCCACAGGCTCCAATTGCACCCACCGCATGGGCAGCGTGATGAAGTCGAACGTCTCCTGCACCACGCGGCGCAGCGGCCCCGAGTTCTTGGACCCGGTCACGGCGCAGCCGACGCTGGGTCTGGCTGCGTCGTTGGCGCCCTCGCCCTCAGCCCGCACCAGCCTCGCGCCCAGGTCCTCGTCCGCGCGGGTCAGCGCCAGCGTCTCCGCAGCGTCCACAGCCAGCGCCAGGGCCCTGCGAGCCAAGGCGTCCTGCTCCCCCGTCGCGTGGGCGAAAGGATCCGCTGGCGCCTCCGCGCCCTCCGCAGGCGTCGGCTGCGCGGACAGCGCCTCGATGAAGGCCCGACGGGCCTCTTCGAAGCGCTCCATCGCTGGATCGCTGGCGTCGAGCTCGTGCAGCCCCCAGTCCTCGAGCTTCACCAGAAACAGCATGATCGCGTGCCTGGCCAGCTCCAGCGACAGCAGATACGGCGCCTCACGCTGTGGGAGCAGGCAGGTGCGCAGCGTCAGGCGCCCCATCCCCTGGACAGGCCACTGCAGCGCCAGCGCCGCCGCCCCCTGCGTCGCAGGCTCGCAGCGGACGAGCCCCTGGTCGAACGCGATCGCCCCCGGGACCGCCACATCGTCGGCCTCGTACAGACACCCGTTGCGCAAGGCGAAGGTCTGCGCGGGCCTGCCCCCCTCGTCGTAGACCAGAAAGGTCAATCCCACAGCGCGTTGGCTCCTTCGACACACTCGCCCGTCCCGACGCTGTCGACCACAGGCTCAGTCCCCAAGCGTAAGCGCACAGCAAGGCTGCGTCGCGACCCCGGTACACTGCTGCATGCTCGCCTCCTCCAACGCCCTCGTGGAAACCCGCCTGCCGCTTCCGAACCGCAGGCAGGGCAAGGTGCGCGACGTGTACGACCTGCCGCCCCATGCAGGCGAGCCCCGTCTGCTCATCGTCGCCACCGACCGCATCAGCGCCTTCGACGTCGTCCTGCCCACGCCCATCCCCAGCAAGGGCGCCGTCCTGACCGACATCTCCACCCGTTGGCAGCGGCTCATCGAAGAGCAGGGCCTCTGCGCCACCCACCTGCGCTCGACCAGCGCCGCGGACGTTCCCGAGCTCGACGAGGCGCAGCAGCGGCTGATCGAGGGCCGCTGCACCGTCGCGCGGGCCTGCTCGGTGGTTCCCATCGAGTGCGTGGCCCGGGGGCATCTGGCGGGCTCTGGCTGGGCGGAGTACCAGCGGTCAGGCTCGGTCTGCGGCGTGTCGCTGCCTGCGGGGCTCAAGCGGGGGCAGAAGCTGCCCGAACCCATCTTCACCCCCGCCACCAAGGCTGAGCAGGGCGAGCACGACGAGAACATCACCTTCGAGCAGGCCTGCAGGATCGCGGGCGAGCCGCTGATGCGCAGGCTGCGCGACCTGACGCTGCAGCTGTACCGCTTCGCCTACGAGCGGGCGCGTGCGCGGGGGCTGATCCTGGCGGACACGAAGTTCGAGTTCGGCGCCCCGCTGCCAGCTGCGGTCGCCAGCGATCCGGAAGCCGCCCGCAGCCACTGGCGCAACGCCGACCCCGACGAGTTCCTCCTCGTCGACGAGGCCCTGACGCCCGACTCGTCGCGCTACTGGCCGGCGGATCGCTTCACGCCAGGCGCCGAGCCCGAACCCTTCGACAAGCAGTTCGTGCGCAACCATCTGCTGGAGCTCGTCGAGCGGGGCCTGTGGAACAAGCAGCCACCCGGCCCTGCGCTTCCCGACGAGGTCGTCGCCCGGACGATCGAGCGCTACGAGAAGGCCCGCCAACTGCTCTTCGGCGACTGAGCTGCGCCGCTGAGCGATCCAGCTGACCGCTCCTGCGCAGCGCGCTCAGTACACGTACATCCCGGGCTCGTCCCCCAGCCCCTCCTGGCCTTCAAAGAGCACATTCTGCAGCGACACATGCACGACGCGCCACACGCGCTCCTCCTCGTCGCGCACGACCGTGAAGTTCATGGGGACGCGCAATCCGCTCGCCCCTTCCACAACCAGGCGCACCTGCGCCGCCAGGACGCCGTGGGCTGAGCGACGCATCAGCGTCTTCACGCGCCGCAGCGGTCGCCACACTCGCACGCCCGTCCGCGCTATGCCGCCATACCAGAAATCTCCCCCCAGCGAATCCTCCCGATACATGCGGGGCAGCGGATCCAAGTCCTGTTCGTCGCGCGCCCTGAACCACCCCAGCTCCACAGCGGGCGCATCCACCACCACCGCCGTGGGCCGAAACGCGCCCCCCGCAGCGTCGCTGTCTTGGCGGAACATGTCTTCGAACAACCGTCGCGGCGTAATGCCTCCGTGGGGCGGCGACACCCCCACGCTCTCGTACAACTCGCGCAGCCCCTGCTGCACCTGCGCTTCGCGCTTGTTGGGGAAGACTTCTGCAAAGGACTCCACCAGCGCAAGGTTGTGCGCCGTCGCCCATCGCTCGTAGACCGCGGCATCCCCTGCGCTTCGCGCCGCCAAGAACCCGAGCACAGCGTCCAGCGCCTCACCGGCCAACCTGCGCCGCTCGTCGTCCGACGCCTCCTCCAAACCGGGCACATCCCGCGGAAGCGCAGCAAGGAGCGACTGCACCACCGCGGCGCGCGACTCGAGTCGCTCGTCTCCCGCAGAGTGCGCAGAGCCGCTCTCCGATGGCTCCGAAACCGCGATAGGCATTGTGTGGAAGGTCGATGCGCGGCGCTGCGCCTCGGCGGCCATCGTCGCGACGATTGGCGCCGTCACATGTCGCGCGCCGCTGCGCAGCCAAACGTGCACCAGCGCAGCTCCCCCCGACACTGCGATCACAAAGACCACCAGCGTCGTCCAAATCTTCCGCATTCACAATCTCCCTGTCATGCGCAGCCATCCGGTCGACAACAATGTGAAACAACGGACCTTTCACGACGCAGCTGTATCATCCTGCCGACTGAAGACAGCGAGGCAGCGACGTGCAACGACACAGTTTGCATGATGTTCCCATTGGTCTTGTGCAACAGACAAATGTGCCTGTTTGGTACTTAATCCATCCGGGGCGCTCACCAGGACACTTTACATAATTCGGCCCGGGCCGAGGCGTCCCCAACGCATATACGCCCCCTCCTGCTGCGCCGATCACCAAGCCTGACGCCACCACGACAGCAATCCTCACAACCGTTTTCGCCCGCATTGTTCGCAGCAAAGCGCGCATGTGTTCGCTCCTTTTTCTTGCGATCGGGTCTTCCCACATCCTTCCCAATCGCATGAATTCGACGAACGCCGTCGATGTTGACAACATACCCCCCCCCCCCACATATACTGTCAAAAGGAAAATGTCGGTAAGAGCGCAAAAAATGAAAAAAGACGGCTTCAGTCTTATCGAGCTCGTCGTGTCGACAGCGGTGCTCGCTGTTCTCCTGGCCCTGACCGCTACGGGCCTGCGAGGCGCCCGTCGCCGGGCTGTCGAACTCGAGCTGCTGACCAACCAGCGCGAAGCCATGCGCCTCGTTTCGTTGCACAACGCCGATCATCAGGGGCTCTTTCCCTATTTCGGCGTCCCGCAGACGAACCGTGCGTCCTTCCGCCGCGATGGCCTGGCGCTGCAGCTGCATTACTGGCATCAACCACACTTCTGGGCGCTGTATCTGGACGCAATCGGCTACGACTTCGCCTGGGTCGCGCTGGGGCCGAACGCTTCCCCGAGCGACTTCGACACCCCCGACAACCAGGCGCGGCACCTTCTCACCTACACCGTCTTCGCGACGCCCTCCTATTTCCCCAAGGGGGGACGGGGCGACGTCACACAGCACCACCCCCAAAGGGAGGACGCCGTCGTCTATCCCGCACGCAAGGGCATCCTTCGCTGGTTCACATCGCCGCTGCTTCATCCAGGCCAGCCCGAGCGCAACGGCTGGCAGGTGGTCCACTTCGCAGACTCGCACGGCATAGTGACGCCTGTCGTCACGCTCCGACCAGGCGCGTGGGATTCGCCTGACGATGACGAGGGCGACCGTCTCTGGTCGGTCCTGGCCACCATCGACGGCGTGCGCGGCAGGGATATCTGACAACATCCGCGTGGCGGACCATGCGCTGTCGGCGCAGCTGGCTCCTCCAGAGTGGTTGCGCCAGCGCCGCCAGACACAGCCTCGCTCCCCCATTCCCGCTGGCCTCGCTGCGCAGCGACGCCGCCCGCTGGCCACAATATTGTTGTTCCGAACCACACAACTGTGGCGCCAGCGGCTGATCGTCGCGCTGTCGCACGAGGCGAGCGACCATGACGGCGCCGTGGACACCAACTGCCTCGTACGCGGAAATAATGTGGTAGAGTTGTACAGACCGTCGATCGTCTTGTTTTCTGCAGAACGCCCACTGCGGGTGCACATGAGCGGATGAACGACGGGCATGACCGCCCCATGCGAAAGGAGCCTCCATGCTCGGCGACAAGCAACGCGCGATGCTGACGACCGCAGGACTGACAGCGGGCGTCGTTGTGGTGGCTGGCGTCCTCTGGCTCTCCCCCTGGCGCCGCCGCACACCGCCTCCTCCTGAGCACGAAGCGCTGTCCCACGAGAACAGGGCTGATCTCTCCCCCAACGCCGCCGCCGTCGCGGACGTGTTGGAGAAGACAGCCTTTGTCGAACCCGACGCGCGCAGCGTTCCGCGGATCGCCTCGACGATACGCGAGCATGTGCGTCAGGCCTTGCAGGACGAGCGGTTCGCCCAGGTCGCGCCGCCGCAGCGCCGGGAAGACCTTCTCAACCTCGTGGAGCAGCGCATCGCGCTGCTGCTCGAGCACGACTTCGACGCGTACCACTCCATGATTCGCGCCCGAGGCGGCGTCACCCCAGCCTCGGATCCCGAAAAGGCTGCAACATACCGCAAGGCCATCTCCAACCGTGAGAAGGCCTTTCACCACACCCGCATCGATCCGGACCATGTGCGGGTTCGCGTGCTCTTTCATCAGGGAAAGCCGGTCGACACACTTCCGCAGCCGCCCAAGGTGATCTGGTCCGACGAGATCTTCGACATCCCCGACGACCCCGTCAAGGGCGGGCTGGACGTGGTCGAAGTGATGGTTCCCATCTACGCGCCGAAGCTCGTCATGCATCCGCAGTCGTATCAACCAACCGGCACGAAGCCGGCGCCTGCGGTTGTCGGCTTCGCCTACGCCTGGAGCGAGTCCCGACGCCAATGGCTGCCGTACCGAACCCATCTGTATTACACCGACGGCAACTACATGGCCCCATCCTTTCCCTGACCTGATTGGAAGCCGCCCGTGTCCGCTGCGCCTGTTTCTCCCAATTGCGCACACGTCGCCTCACCGCCTCGGCGTCGTTCGTCGGCGGCGCCTGCGTTCACCATCGTGGAAGTCATGGTGGCGATCAGCGTGCTCGCTGTGCTGCTTGCGCTGGCTGTCCCTGTCCTGTCGCGGGCGCGCGACGCTGCAAGGCAGCTGCAATGCGTCGCCAATCTGTCCAGCATTGGCAAGACGGTCGAACTGTGGGCGATGCGCCACAGGGGCGTCTTTCCGTGGGTCCGCGGCGGCGACGGGACGTATTACCCATACGGCTCGCACGCTCCTCCCGGCACGGGCGCCACGATCCCCCAACCCTACAGCCTGGCGATCCAATGGCCGCTGATCGTGCAGGACGTCGCGCCGTGGGAGGAGCACTACGCCTCCTGGATCTGTCCGGGCTCGCCCCGCGTCAAGGACAGTCCGTGGATCATCGACAGCTCCAAGCCTTCGTACGACCCCTCACGGATGTACGTCATGACGTCGTACGCCTACTCCCACTCGTTCGTGGCCGATCCCAAACGGTGGAACCCCAACGGCCCGCCGCTGTCCGCTGCTGAAGCGATCCGGCCGGTGCTGCTGTCGGAAGCGCTGCACCCTTCGCTGAAGGTCATGTTCTTCGACGTTGAATATTCCCACCTGTCGCAGCGGGCCTTTCGCAGGAGAGACGCTGCGCCGCTGCTCTTCGCGGACGCGCACGCAGGCGTCCGCACCCTGAGCGAAGCCCGCAGGCCCTACCGCTTCCCCAGCGGCACGGGCCGACTGTTCCACGACACCATCGACGGCGTGCGCGGCAGGGATTACTGAATCGACTTGCGGGGAAGCGCCGCCTACAGCCGCTCCGCAGCCAGCGAGGCCAGCTCGCTCCGCTCGCTCTTCTCCAGCGTGATGTGCCCCACCGGCCCAAGGCCCCGCATCCGCTCCACGCAGTACGACAGGCCGTTGCTCGAAGCGTCCAGGTACGGGTTGTCGATCTGCATGATGTCGCCGGTCAGGACCAGCTTGGTCCCCTCGCCGACGCGGCTGACGATCGTCTTCACCTCGTGCGGCGTGAGGTTCTGGGCCTCGTCGACGATCATGAACTGGTTGGGGATCGTGCGTCCGCGGATGTAGGTCAGGGCCTCGAGCACCACCTGCCCCTGCTCGAGCAGTCTGGCCAGCCGCTGCTCGGGCGAGCGCGACTCAGCCTGCTGCATCGTCGAGCCGCGCGTCTGCAGCAGCAGCTCGAGGTTGTCGAAGATCGGCTGCATCCACGCGGAGAGCTTCTCCTCCTTCTCGCCTGGCAGATAGCCGATGTCGCGGCCCATCGGCACCACCGGCCGGGCCACGAGCAGACGGTCGTAGACCTCCTCCTTGAAGACCTTGTGCATGCCCGCGGCCAGGGCCAGCAGCGTCTTGCCCGTGCCGGCGCCGCCGGTGAGCGTGACCAGCTTGACGTCGTCGTCCAGCAGCAGGTCCAGGGCCATGGTCTGGTGGATGTTGCGGGCCATGACGCCGAAGGTCGGCTTGCGCTGGCTGAGCACCGGTATGACGTGGCTGGTGTCGGCAAGGCGCCGAGCAAGGCCGGTGTGCGAGGGGTCGGCTGCGTCGCGGAGCAGAGCGAACTGGTTGGCGTCGAGCCTCGGCGTCGGCGCCTCCTCGACGGGCGACGCCTCCTCCTGCGCAGGCGCAGCCTCCGCAAGCAGCCGATCCAGCTCGAGCATGCGCTCGGTGTAGAGCTCGTCGATCAGGGCGCCGGGCGCCGTCAGCTCGATGTGGCCCGTGTAGAGCCTGTCGGGGTCGACCTTCTGGGCCTCGAAGTCCTCCGCCGCCACGCCCAGGGCGTCGGCCTTGATGCGGGCGTTGATGTCCTTGGAGATGAAGACGACCGCGCAGCCGGCCTCGCGCAGGGCCACCGCGACGGCGAGGATGCGGTTGTCGGGCGTGTCGGCGCTGATGGCGTGGGGGCGGGGGTGGTCGTCCACGTCGATGCGGATCAGCCCGGTCTGGTCCTGCTCGCCGTTGCGCCCCCAGCGGACGCCCTCGACGATGCTGCCCATGCGGCGCAGCCTGTCCAGATGCCGAATGCAGGCCCTGGCGTTGCGGGCCAGGTCGTCGTTGCCCTTCTTGAACTGGTCCAGCTCCTCGATGACCGCGAAGGGGACGACGACGTTGTTCTCCTTGAAGACGAAGAGGGCGTCGGGGTTGTGCAGCAGGACGTTGGTGTCGAGGACGAAGTGCTTGACGGCT
>CAYPBL010000057.1:0-12004 GCA_964408965.1 uncultured Phycisphaeraceae bacterium
GACGCCCATGCCGCGCCCCAGCAGCCCCCGCAGGGGGGCGCCGTCGCGGAGGCGCCCATCGAGCGCGAGCTGCACGTCAGCTACCTCACCTACGCCCTGAGCACCATCATGGACAGGGCGCTGCCCGACGTGCGCGACGGGCTCAAACCCTCCCAGCGGCGCATCCTCGTCGCGATGAACGACCTGAATCTGCGACCCGGCCGCAAGCACATCAAGTGCGCCAAGATCGCAGGCGACACCTCGGGCAACTACCACCCGCACGGCGAGGGCGTCATCTACCCGACATTGGTCGGCCTTGCCCAGCCATGGCGGATGCGCGTGCCGTTGATCGATCCGCAGGGGAACTTCGGCTCGATCGACGGCGACCCGCCCGCAGCGATGCGCTACACCGAAGCCCGCATGACGCAGGCGGCGGTGGACCTGCTCGAGGACCTCAAGCTCGACACCGTCGACTTCCAGCCCAACTACGACGAGCGGCTGCAGGAGCCGACGGTGCTGCCGGGCAAGTTCCCCAACCTGCTCGTCAACGGGGGGGTGGGGATCGCGGTGGGGATGGCCACGAGCATCCCGCCGCACAACCCTGGTGAGATCTTCGACGCGATCGCTGCGGTGATCGACGACCCCCAGATCGATCTGCCCCAGCTGCTGGAGATCGTCAAGGGGCCGGACTTTCCCACGGGCGGCGTCATCTGCGGCAGGAGCGGGATTGTGCAGGGCTACGGCACAGGCCGCGGGAAAGTGGTCGTGCGGGGCGAGACCCACGTGGAGGAGATCCGCGAAGGCCGCTTAGCGCTGGTCATCGACTCGATCCCCTACAACCTCGTGCAGTCGACGCTGGTCGAGCGGATCGTCGACGCCATCAAGGCGGAGCGGATCCGCGACATCGCGGATGTGCGCAACGAGTCGGGCAGGCAGGCGCGGACGCGCATCGTCTGCGAACTCAAGCGCGGCGCGGACCCCGCGGTGGTGGAGAACCAGCTGCTGCAGTTCACCCCGCTGCAGCAGACGTTCTCGATCAACATCGTGGCGCTGGTGGGCAGACAGCCCCGCACGCTGCCGCTCAAGCGGCTGATCGAGCTCTACATCGCCCACCGCGAAGAGGTGATCACCCGCAGAACGAGGCACCTGCTCCGCGAGGCCCAGAAGAAGGCCCACGTGCTCGAGGGGCTCATCTACGCGGTCTGCGACCTGGACGAGGTGATCCAGCTCATCCGCTCGTCCCAGACGAGGCAGGAGGCCATCGAGCGGCTGATGCAGCGGCGCTTCCGCATCGCGCCGGCGCACCCGTATCGCAGAAAGATCCCCGCGAGGTTGCTTGCGCAGGTCGACGCGCTGGAGGGGGGCGTCGCGCTGACGCGGGTGCAGGCGGAGGCCATCGGCGCCATGCGGCTGATCCAGCTGGTGGGCCTGGAGATCGAGAAGCTCGTGGCGGACTACGCCAAGCTCGTCGAGGAGATCGAGGGCTACGAGGCGATCCTGGCCGACCGCAGCAGGGTGCTCGAGATCATCAAGGCTGACTGCGCCGAGATGAAACAGCGGTACGCCTCGCCGAGGCTGACGCGCATCGAGGAGCGCGAGACGGACCTGGACGTCGAGGCGTTGATCCGTGAGGAGACGGTCGTGCTGACCATCTCCCACGAGGGCTACGTCAAGCGGGTTCCGCTGGACACCTATCGCCAGCAGGGCCGCGGCGGTCGAGGCGTCAAGGCCTCGGAGGCTCGCGACGGGGACTTCATCGAGCACCTCTTCGTCGCTTCGACGCATGCGGATCTGCTCTGCTTCACCAACCAGGGCAGGGTGTATCGCATGAAGGTGTACGAGGCGCCGCAGATGTCGCGCACCAGCAAGGGCAGGGCCATCGTCAATCTGCTCGAGCTGCGGCCTGACGAGCGCTGCGTCGAGTTCATGCCCATCGAGGACTTCGAAAAGGGCGAGCATTTCCTGGTCTTCGCCACCAGGCAGGGTCTCGTCAAACGCACCAGCCTTCGCCTCTACCGCAACGTGCACCGCGGAGGGCTCAACGCGGTCAGGCTCAACGAGGGCGACGCCCTGGTGGGGGTGACCTGGACGAGCGGCCACGACCACCTGCTCCTGGCCACGCGCAAGGGCATGGCGATCCGCTTCGCTGAGTCGGACGTGCGCCCCATGGGCCGCGTGGCTGCGGGGGTGAAGGGGATCACCCTCAGCGAGGACGACGAGGTCGTCGCGCTGGTGCGCATCGGCATGCAGGAGGCGGACGAGTCGGGCGAGCAGCGGCCCGAGGCGACGGGCGTCGACCTGCTCACGCTCACCGAAAAAGGCTACGGCAAACGGACGGACCTGGACGAGTACCTCGTGCACAGCGAGCAGCCCGATGGCAGGGTGGTCAAGCGGCCGCAGAGCCGGGGGGGCAAGGGGCGCATCGACATCCGCGTTACGGCGCGCAACGGCCCCGTGGCCGCGGCTCGGGCGGTCACCGAGGAGGACGACGTCGTGCTCGTCACGCAGGGGGGGCTGCTCGTGCGAATCCCCGCCTCCTCGGTCTCGAAAATGGGCCGCAACACCCAGGGCGTGCGGGTGATCAATCTCAAGCCCGGCGACAGGCTCATCGCGGCTGCTCGGGCAGCGGAGCGCGACGACGAGGACGATTGAGCGCCGCAGGGGTGCGGCTTCGTGTGGTTGCGGCTGTGGATATGTACCATGCGCCGGGCGGCACGGCGTCAGCGGGCGTCTTGCTGGCGGAAAGGTCGGCATGGCTCAGCGATGGTCTGATCGCATTCTTCTGGCCCATCTGGAGGACGAGCCTGCGCTCTCCGAAGAGCTCGCTGACGTGCAGGAGAAACTGGAAGGGGAGGAGACAGCCTGCGCAGCGACGAGCAGCGTGGTGCTCGACTTCGCGGAGGTGAGCTACTGCAATTCATCGAACCTGGCGCAGCTGCTGAGCCTGCGGAGATTGACGGAGCGCAGAGGAGCCAGGCTCATTCTCTGTTCGCTTTCTGATGCGGTGTGGTCGTTGTTTCTGACAGCGAGGCTCGATCGCGCCTTTGACTTCGCCCCCAGCTGCGCTGAGGCGTTGGCGACGCTGCGCCTGGCTGAGGGCTCTTCGGAAGCGGGATGAGCACAACTGCATGGTCGCGCTGATCACGCTGCTGGTCGTGGGCGTGCTCTCCTGGCTGTTTGTGCGCATCGGCGCGACGGCTTTGGAGATGACGGGGCTGTCGCGCGACGCTGCCCGCTTCCAGGCTCTTTCCGCTTTCTTTGGCGCAGGGTTCACCACCGAAGAGAGCGAGCTCGTTGTCAACCACCCGGTCAGGCGGCGTGTGGTCCGCGACCTGATCGTGATCGGTCAGCTGGGGGTGCTTTCCGCCGTCGGGGGCGTGGTGTCGTCCACGCTCTCGGCCAGACCGCCTGGCGGACGCGCGGGGCAGTACGGCCTGCTCATCGGCTCGCTGTTGGCGTTGTGGCTGATCTCCCGGAGTCGGCTTGTCGAACGCGTGGTCGACCGATCGATTCGCGCAGCCATCGAGCGGGCGGGTGTGGTGCGGGCGCTCGACTACGCGCAGTTGCTGGGCGTGCATGAAGGCTACGAGATTGCAGAGGTGTTCATCGAGGAGGACAATCCGCTGGCGGGCACGGCGCTGGCGGACTCGCAGCTGCGACAGCGGGGCGTGGTGGTGCTGGGAATGTTGCGCCCGGACGGCAGTTTCCTGGGGGCGCCGCGAGGGACCGCTGTCATCGAGCCTCTGTCGACGCTGATCGTCTACGGCAAGCGCGAATGCGTACAGGCGCTGATGGAGGGCGCGCCGCCTCTGCAGGAGGAGCAGGAGGAGAGGGCCGTTGTCCGCAGCGGGTCACTGTCCTCGGATGCGCCGCAACAGGAGTCGGATGCAGCGGTATAGAGTCAGCTATGACCTCGACCGCGTCTTCCTCTCTCGAGCAGGCGATCACCGCCCGGAGTCCGGGCGCGGGCGTGGTGGCGGAGCTGCGCCGCATCCGCAAGATCTACTACAAGCCCGACGGCTCCGTTCTCGTCGAGGCGCTCAAGGGGATCGACCTGGCCATACCCCGGGGACAGTACGTCGCGATCATGGGCGCCTCGGGGTCGGGCAAGAGCACGCTGATGAACATCCTCGGCTGCTTGGACCACCCCACAGACGGGCAGTATTTCCTTGCAGGGCGCAACGTTTCGGAGATGGACGACGAGACGATCAGCGCCTTTCGAGGCAGGACGATCGGCTTCGTCTTCCAGGCCTTCAACCTCATCAGCCAGCTGACCGTCGAGGAAAACGTCGAGACGCCGCTGTTCTACCAGGGCGTGCACAAGACCGAGCGGCGCAGACGGGCGATCGAGAAGCTCGAGCTGGTGGGTCTGGGCGACAGGCTCGGCCACAGGCCCATGGAGCTCTCGGGCGGGCAGCAGCAGCGGGCCGCTATCGCTCGCGCCCTGGTCAACGATCCCGTCGTGCTCATGGCGGACGAGCCCACGGGCAACCTCGACAGCGCCACGGGCGAGTCCATACTGCAGGTGTTCGAGGACCTGCACCGCAAGGGCATGACCATCATCATGGTCACGCACGACGACGCCATCGCCACACGCTGCCAACGGGTGGTGCGGCTGCGCGACGGGCTCATCGAGTCTGACACGCTCGTGCAAGGCTGAGCGGCATTGCCTGCGGTCAGGCGTTGTGCAGCGCGAGGATCAGCTCCACCTTCCCGACCTGCTCGTTGAGTCTGCTGGCGATTTCGACCGGCGTGAGTCCTTCACCGGCCAGCTTCACTACTTCCTCGCGCAGCGGATCCATGGGCGCCGTGGTCGTTTCCAGCACAGAGGCGGGGGCAGTTGGCTGCGCAGCGGTCTCAGGGGCTGAGCTGTTCGGACGCATGCGAGCGGAGGCGGGGTCTGAGGGGAGCAAGGCAGCGTGGCGTTCGACTTCGCGCAGCCTGGCTTCCAGACGATCGAGCGTCTGCTCAGCGCGAGCGGCCTTGTTGTCCAGCAGGGCGGCGAGTCTACGGACGAGCTCCTCCGCGTCGACCATGAGCTGCTCGATCTCGGCTCGCTGGCGGTCGACGCGGCTCTGGGAGACGCTGGCGGTGGGGGGCTTCGTCGGCGTTCTGGCGGATTGCCTCCGTCGGCGAAGCCTTCTGCGCAGCGCGAGCACCGCCCAGAGCGTCAGCACGGCGACACCTGCTGTCAGGAGCATGGTCGCCAGCGGACCGCTGTTTGTGCGCTGCGACAGCGCTTCAGCGATGCGTGCCCCCTGCTCCGCGACGGAATCGAACACTGCGCTCCTCCAGCTGCACGGCGTTGCAGCTTCAATGCCTGTGCATCGGTAGGATCGCTTGATGAGCGTGAGTGAAGCGCTTGTGGGGCGTTGTCGATCGCCGTTGTGTGAGCGCCTGCTGAAGGGGCGCACGCAGGCCGTTGGCATCGTGCGCGCGTGGCGGAGGCTCACGGAGGGGGGGGCGCCCACGCTCGTGGCCTGCTCGGGAGGAGCGGACTCGACAGCCCTGCTGCTCGCGCTGCGCAGCGCGACGGAGGAGCTGGTCGTCGGGCACGTCGTCCACGACATGCGGCCTGTCGCGGAGGCCCTGGCTGACCGCGACGCTGTCGCCCAGCTGGCGGAGGCGCTGGGGCTGGCCTTCGTCGAGGAGCGCATCCGGGCCAGGGAGGTGGGGGGCAACGTGGAGGCCGCCAGCCGTCAGCTGCGCCGCCAGGCCTTGGCGAAGATGGCCCACGCGCACGGGTTGCGGTTCGTCGCCACGGCCCACCAGGCCAACGACCAGCTCGAGTCGCTGCTCATGGCCCTGGTCCGCGGCGCGGGGCCTGCGGGCCTTGCTGGGGTTGCTCCGACGCAGTTGTTGGACGAGTCGGTCACGCTCGTCAGACCCATGCTCCGGACGACCCGAGCGGACGCTGAGGCCCTGTGCGCCGCAGCGGGCGTGCGCTGGCGAGAGGATCCGACCAACAGCGACACGACCAGACTGCGGGCCTTTCTCCGGCACGGGCCGGTGCGGGAGCTCCTCGAGCGGGCGCCCCACGCGGCGGTGAGGGCTGCGCGGGCGGCGACGCTCTGTGCCCAGGCTCACGACGTCGTCCGGCGCCGGGCGGAGGAGGTCTTCGCCTCGGCGCAGCTCGCGCCTGGCGCCTGGCGGCGCGACGCGCTCGGCGCAGAGCCAGCCATCGTCGTCTGCGAAGGGATCAGGCGGCAGATCGCTGCGCTCCTGGCGGGCCGCTCCCTGGACAGACTCACCGGCGCCGTGCTCGACCCCATCGCCAGGGCGATCGCGGACGATGAGCCTGCGCTGCGGCGATTCGAGCTTCCAGGCGGTCTCGAGCTGCGCGTCGAAGGGAACAGCGTGGCGCTGAGGCGGGTTGACACCACAGTATGAACGCGATTCGAAAGGCTGTGCGCTCTTTACTTGGTCGTGGTCTTCGGGGAGCTGCCTCGCCAGGGGCTGCTGGCGCCGAGGCGCAGTCGCCAAGGCTGGTGGCGGCGCTCGTGGGGCATTGTGGTTTTGACGAGCAGGCGTTGGCAGGGCTTGTGCGGCGGGTTGCGCCCGATGCGCAGATCCGCAGTGTGCGCAACAGGCGTGCGCTGGAGGAGGCGGTCGAGGCTGGTGCGCTGCTGCTGGTCAACCGCGCTCTCGTGGGGCGCTTCGCCGCCCGCGACGGCGTGGAGCTGATCGGCTCGCTGCGCAGGGAGCGAGGCGATGCAGTGTTGGCCCTGCTCGTCAGTGATTACGCGGAGGCGCAGCAGCGGGCCGAGCAGGCGGGGGCGCTGCCCGGCTTTGGCAAGGCCCAGCTGCACAGCCCTGAGGCGCAGTGGCGGCTGGCCGAGGCCGTGGCCAAGGCGCTGCAGACCACACCGTCTCGCACAGCTGCGCAGCCCACTCAGGCGCCGAGAATGTGCGCCCCGCAGTCGACGTAGATCGTCTCGCCCGTGACGCCGGCAGCCAGGTCGCTGACCAGAAAGGCGGCGACGCCGCCGACGTCGGCGCCCTCGACGTTGCGGCGCAGCGGCGCCTTCTCGGGCATCTTCTCGAGCATCTGGCTGATGCCGCCCACGGCTGAAGAGGCCAGCGTGCGCAGCGGACCGCCGCTGACGGCGTTGACGCGGATGTTGCGCTCGCCCAGCTCGCTGGCCAGATAGCGCATGGAGCACTCCAGCGCCGCCTTGGCCACGCCCATGACGTTGTAGCCGGGCACCACCTTCTCCGAGCCGTAGTACGACATGCAGAGAATCGAGCCGCCGCCCGAGGCCGTCATCGGCTCGCGGGCCCGCTGGGCCATCGCCACGAGCGTGTAGGCGCTGATGTCCACCGCGCCCAGATACGCCTGGCGGGGGGTCTCGGTGAACTTCCCCGGCGCAAGCCAATCGCGCTCGGCGAAGGCGATCGAGTGCACCAGAAAGTCCAGCCTGTCGTGGTCCGTCGTGTAGCGCTCGAAGACGCGGTCGAGGTCCTCGTCCCTTCCTGCGTCGCAGGGCTCGAGCCACGGCTCAGCCAGGCCCAGCGCCTCCAGCGCCTTGCGCGTGCGCCGCTCGTTCTTCTCGCCCGGCAGCGCTGTGAAGGCGCAGCGGGCGCCCTGGTCGAGCAGCGCACGGGCGATGTGCCAGGCGTACGAACGGTCGTTGGCCACGCCGAAGATCAGGCCCGTCTTTCCCGCAAGCAGACTCATGGTCGCTCCTGCAGCAAGCGGCGCGCACTCAGCTGCGCCAGTCGATGACGATCTTGCCGAACTGCTCCGCGGACTCCAGACGCGCGACCGCCTGGGGGGCGTCGCGCCAGGAGAAGGTCGAATCCACCACCGGCGCAAGCTTGCCCTGACGGAACAGGGCGCAGACCTGGGCGAACTCGTCGTTGCTTCCCATCGTCGAGCCCACGACGCGCAGCTGGTTCCAGAAGACCCTGCCCAGGTGCAGCTCGCCCACGGGGCCGCTGGTGGCGCCGCAGGTGACGAAGGCGCCGCCCCGGGCCAGCGAGGCGAGAGCCTGCGGCAGGACGGCCTTGCCCACCGAGTCGAAGACCGCCTCGACGCCGCGCTTGCCCGTCCAGCGGCGGACCTCCCTGGACCAGTCCTGCCCTTCGTCGAGAATGGTCAGCGCGGCGCCGAGGTCGCGGGCCCTGTCGAGCTTCCACGCGCGCCTGCTGGTGACGGCGGCGGGGCAGCCCAGATGGCGGGCGACGCTGAGCAGGGCCGTGGCCACGCCCCCCCCAATCCCCGTAATCAGCACACGCTGCGACGGCGTCAGGGCGGCCTTGCGGACCATCCCCCACGCTGTCAGGTGCACCAAGCCGAAGGCGGCGGCGGCGATCGGGTCCGCGTCGCCCACGTCCTGCAGGTTGGCTGCGGGGGCGACGAAGCGCTCGCGGTGGGCGCCGTCGCTGTGCTCGCCGATGAGCTCGTATGCCGGCGCCAGGGCCTCGTCCGTCGGGTCGTCCGGATGCACACGGTCGGGCTGGCGGATGGCGGCGTTGAAGATCACGCGCCTGCCCAGCCAGGCGTCGTCGACGCCCTCGCCCACCTGCTCGACCACGCCGCAGGCGTCGCAGCCGCTGACGCGGGGATACGTCAGTTCAAAGCCCACCGCGTTCATCGCCACCCACAGGTCCATGTGGTTGAGCGCGGAGGCTTCGGTGCGGACGAGGACCCAGCCTGGCGGCGGCGCCTCGGGCTCGGGGTGGTCCTCGACGACGCGAAAGACGCTCGCCGCCTTGCCGGCCTGGGCCTGCTGTTCGATCACGAGGGCGCGCATGGCCTGAGGATAGCGAAGCGGCGCCACGGGCTACCATGGCCCATGCACAGCCTCCGTGAGCTGCGCGAGGCGCTCTCGTCCAGAGGCCTTGCGCCCCGCAAGGCGCTGGGCCAGTGCTTTCTGATCGACGCGAACCTCGCGGCCAAGCTGCTCGACCGGGCGGGCGTTGGGGCGGGGGACGTGGCGCTGGAGGTCGGCCCTGGCGCGGGGGCGCTGACGGAGGGGCTGCTCGAGCGCGGCTGCGTCGTCGTCGCCTGCGAGGTCGATCGGGGGCTCTGCGCGCTCCTGCGGGACCGCTTTGGCCAGGCGATCGCCTCGGGGCAGCTGAGGCTCGTCGAGGGCAGCTGCCTCGACGCCGCAGGCGGCCTGAACAGCGAGGCGAGGGCGGCGCTGGGAGAGGGGCCCTGGCGCCTCGTCGCCAACCTCCCCTACAACGTCGGCACACCGCTGCTGATGACGCTGCTGGTGGATGAGCCCGCCTGCGCGGCGATGTGCGTCACGGTGCAGAAGGAGGTGGCCCAGCGTCTGCAGGCTGGGCCTTCGACGAAGGCCTACGGCGCCGTCAGCGTCGTGACGCAGGCGCTTGCGCAGGTGGAGACGATCGCGACGCTTGGGCCGCGGTGCTTCTGGCCCTCCCCGAAGGTCGAGAGCCGAATGCTGGCGATCGAGCGGCGGTCGGCGCCCCTGACGGACGATCCGCAGGCTCTTGCGGAGGCTGCCCGCAGACTCTTTCAGCGACGACGCAAACAGCTGCGCTCAGCGGTTCC
Organism: uncultured Phycisphaeraceae bacterium; assembly: GCA_964408965.1. GTDB lineage: Bacteria > Planctomycetota > Phycisphaerae > Phycisphaerales > UBA1924 > CAYPBL01. The sequence continues at coordinate 9,503 of CAYPBL010000057.1, forward strand.
ACTTGCGGTCCTGGAGCGGGCGGGGATCGATCCCTCCGCTCGGCCCGAGCAACTGCCGGCGGAGGCGTTCGTCGCCTTGGCGGAGGCGATCAAGGCGGCGCAGGCGTGCGGGGCTGGCGGGGTGGATCCGCCTGGATGACCGCCCCGGCGAGATGGCCGCCAAAGCCTGCAGCGACGACCAGCTGCGCCCCGGGCGCCAGCGGGGTCGCTTTGCGCGACAGCGCAAAGGGCGTCTCGACTGGACGATCGAGCCAGGGCATGGGAGGACGGCGCCCCGCGCGAGCCATCGCCAGGCCCAGCGCCGCGTTGACCAGGCCCGAAGCCCCCATCGCATGGCCCAGCGCCCCCTTGCTCGCGTAGACGGGCAGACCGTCGGCCTGAGGGCCCAGAGCCTGCGCAAGGGCCGTCAGCTCGCGCTCGTCGTTGTCGACGGTGCCCGTGGCGTGCGGCTGCACGAGCTGCAGCGGCGGTCGGCCCGCGTCGGCGACGAGCCTTCGCGCAAGTTGTGCAAGCGCGGTGAAGCGCTGGGGCGCCCGCACGACGTCGTGGGGCTGCGCAGCGCAGGCGGTGGCCAAGACCCGTCCCGTCAGCGCGCGGGCGCTGGGCTGTTGTGCAGGCTGCGAGGCGCAGGGGCTGTCGTCCGCTTCCAGCAGCAGCGCAGCAGCGGCTTCGCAGAGCGTGAAACCCTGTCTGCTGCGGTCCAGCGGCCTGCAGACGTGGGCCTCCAGCGGCGACGTCGGCGCCAGCGCCCCCATCTGCGCGTACGAGGCGACCAGCAGCGGGTGCAGCGAGGCCTCCACGGAGACCACCACCGCCCGCTCGACCAGCCCCGCCCGCAGGTCGCGCGCCGCCCGGTCCAGCGCCGCAAGCCCCGAGGCGCACGCAGCCACGACGCAGCGGATTGCGCCAAAGGGCCCCAGCGGCGCAAGCGCCCCAGCAAGCGCTGCGCAGGGCCCGAACGCCGCAGCCTCCACGGCGCGCAGCGGCGGCGCAGCGTCGCGGTCGAGCGCGTCCAGCAGCGACAGCATCGCGCCCTTGGAGGCGCCCACGTACAGCGCCGCGCCCGCAAGGGGCGCGTCCAGCTGCTCGATCGCCAGGCGGGCGAGCATGGCTGCGCGGTCTTCGTCGGCGCCGCTGGGCTGGGCGACGGCGGCGGTCGCCTTGGCCAGGGTTGCGGGATCGGGCGCAGCGTCGGCGGGAAGCTCGTCAGCCAGGCGGCGAACGCGGTCGGCGGTGGTCCTGCCCGCCAGCAGGGCCGTCAGCGTCTCCCAGACGGAGCGGCCCAGAGGCGTCACGAGCGCAGCGCCCGCGACGCGAACCGACCGCGTACGGCCAGCGGTGCGTCGCCGCTGCTTGGCGGAGGCGCTGGCGGAGGGAGCCTGCAGCATGGCGGGATCGTACGACGTCAGCAGGGCTGTTCACGCTTGACTTCCGCAAGGGGGCGTCTTAGGTTGCTGGTTCGCTGACGGCCAGGCGCAGCTGGGGCCCGTCGGCGGCTGGGCAGGTAGCTCAGTTGGTAGAGCGTGGCACTGAAAATGCCAAAGTCGGCGGTTCGAGTCCGCCCCTGCCCATTGCGAACACACGGCGATCCGCAGCGTAGAAGGCGCAGGGGCCTGTCCGCAGCGGCGGCGTGGAGAACGGGAGCGGCGCGAAGGAGAGGAGGATGCGAAAGGAGCGAGGCCATGGCCACAAGACGGGTTGTGCGCGTGCGCAAGCGGTTGGACGCGCCTGTGTGTGCGGGCTGCGCGCGGCGCTGACGCGTCGCCTGCGCAGCGGGCGAAGGGCCGCAGCGGCGAAGCTTCGGGTGGTCGTCGCTGCGCAGCCCAAGCTCCGCAGCTGCAGTCGTGCGCGACGCAGCTGATGACGAAAACAGCACAGTCGTCGAAGGGACGACAGAAAGGAGGCGCTATGCGCGATCGTGATGAGTGGTATGCGTTCTGGAGCAGGGACGACGAGCCTGAGGACTGGAAGGAGGAGTCCGGAGGTGAGGCTCGCCATGAGAAGGAAAGCTTCAAGATGCAGTGGTGTTTCAAGGGCGATGAGAGACGGATCATGGACGTGGTCGGGCATCTGCTCGATGGCGCGTTCAAGTGCGCGCTCGGCTCGTTCAGGGCCACCTGCGCCAAGCGCGGCGGGCGCATGACCCGGGAGGGGCGGATACGCGTCTACCGCGATGTTCTCGACTGCCTGCGCGCGGCTGAGGAGATCATCCGGTGCGTTGTCGAGCAGGAGGTTCCGGTCTGGCTCGACGGCGGCGTCAGCCGACCCTCCGAGAGGGCTCGTGCGCATGGGCTCGAGGGCGTCGAGGCCTGGAGAGCATGGGAGGAGAAAGCCGCTGCGATGAGTTGGCCGTTGAAGAAAAAACGCGATCGTTGAGCGTGAAGTCGCGCAGGGCCGACCGCTGCGGCGTTTGCAGGGGGGATGTCGAACCTGTACATTGTCCGTGTTGAAGGAGGTGGTGGGTGCTGTCGTATGTGCGCCTGTGGCTGCGCGCAGAGCTGG
>CAYPBL010000058.1:0-5768 GCA_964408965.1 uncultured Phycisphaeraceae bacterium
GCGAAGCGGCCTCGGCCTCGGCGGAGGCCTTGGCCTGCAGCAGCAGCACCCGGCGCCTGGCCATGGGAGGAGTGTAGAGGCACGCCACGCTGCGCAACGGCGCCAATGATGCCCCAGCATGGCTCCGCTGCGCTTCACCATCAAGGCGGCCTCGCCCACGTGCGACGCCCGCGTGGGAACTCTCGTCACAGCCCACGGCGCCTTCGAGACGCCGGCCTTCATGCCCGTGGGGACGCTGGGCTCGGTCAAGGGGTTGCTGCCCCACTTGGTGGCGCAGACCGGCAGCCAGATCGTCCTGGCCAACACCTTCCATCTGGCCCTGCGGCCCGGCGCCGAGACCGTCGAGGCGCTCGGCGGCCTGCACGCCTTCATGCAATGGCCCGGGCCCATTCTCACAGACTCCGGCGGCTACCAGGTCTTCTCGCTGGCCGACTGCGCGACGATCGACGACGAAGGCGCGGTCTTCCGCTCGCCCATCGACGGCGCCCGCATCGCCCTGACGCCTGAACGGGCGATGGAGATCCAGCGAAGGCTCGGCTCCGACATCGCCATGGCCCTGGACGACTGCCCTCCGGGCGTGGACCCCAGGCGGGCGGCGGACAGCGCGACGGTCGACGCAGCGGCGCTCGCCGCCCGGGCCAGGGAGGCCAACGAGCGCAGCGCCCGCTGGCTCGAGCGCTGCGTCAAGGCCTGGCGCAGCGGCGGCGCCTGCGAACGGCAGGCCCTCTTCGGCATCGTGCAGGGGGGGACCGACCTCGAGGAGCGGGCCAGGTCCGTCCAGTGGACCTGCGCCCACGACCTGCCCGGCTACGCCGTCGGCGGCGTGGCCGTGGGCGAGGGGCCGGAGGAGATCCGCCGCGTCGTGACCTTCACGGCGCCGAGGCTTCCCGCCGACAGGCCCCGCTACCTGATGGGCGTCGGCTACGAGCGCGACATCGTGATGGCTGTGCGGGCCGGCTGCGACATGTTCGACTGCGTCCTGCCGACGCGCAACGGCAGAAGCGCCAGCGCCTTCACCCGCAGCGGCCAGATCAGGCTGCGCAACGCCCGCTTCGCCCGCGACCCGCGCCCGCTGGACCCGGCCTGTCGCTGCCTGGCCTGCGACCCGCTGGCCCACGGCTGGGCTGGGGCGCCGACCGTCGCTGAAGGGGCGGACTTGGCTGCGCCGCCGACGCGGCCCTGCTTCTCGCGGGCCTACATCCGCCACCTCTTCCTCGCGGGGGAGATGCTCGGCCCGATTCTCGTCAGCCTGCACAACCTGGCCCACTTCCAGCGGCTGATGGCCGACATCCGGCAGGCGATCAGACGGGAAGCCCAGGGGGAGCGAGAACAGCCCTGGACGGAGCTGCGGGCGAACTGGCCCGTGCTCAGCGGGTCCAAGGCGGAAGAGCCAGCGCCGCCGGGGAAGGCGCCTTCGGGCGGAGCGCGCGAAGACGTCCTCCCGCAGGGGTCCTAGGCTGTAGGCTCGCAGCAGTCCGGAAGCGGACGCTTCGGGACGGGCTGCGCCGCTGTTCGGGCAACCGATCTCGCACCAGAAGGCGCCGTGCGCGCCGAGATCAAGGCGTCAGGCCATGCTTCACCAACCGGTCCTCCTGGGCGCAGCGCTGCTCGGCCAAGCGTCGACGCCCCCTTCCACGACCCAATCCTCCGCGACGCCGACGCAGGCGGCCCAGCCTGGGACGGGCACGGCGCCCGGGAGGCCAGGACCACAGGGGGGGCCCTCCCCCGGCGCGGGCAACGGGCTGTTCCTCATTCTCCTGCTCTTCATGCTGGCCCTGTTCCTGCCGACGATCTTCGCTGGCAGGAAGCAGAAGAAGCAGCGGGCCCAGATGCTCGCCAGTCTGGGCAAGCACGATCGGGTCCAGACGGTGGGCGGCATCATCGGCGACATCGTCGAGGTGCGCGAGACGGAGATTGTTCTCCGCGTGGACGACGCCACCCGCATCCGCTTCGCCAAGACCGCTGTGCAGACGGTGCTCCGCAAGGCGGGAGGAGGCGGCGGCGGAGCAGCGGCGCCCGCTGAGCCCGCCCTGCAGACCATGTCCTGAGCGGCCCTGTTCCATGAGGCCATGAGACGAGCTGCGGCCACGACAAAGGAACGCTGACGATGCAGCATTTCACACGCAATCTCCTGCTCATGCTGGCGCTGCTGGCGGTGTGCGCCCTGGCGATCGTTCCGCCCGACAAGAAGCTGCGCAAGGGTCGCGACCTGGCTGGCGCCGTCAGCCTCACCTACGCGGTGCAGCTGGAGCCCGGCGTCGACGCGGACGAGGCGATCAACAACACCATCGCTGTGCTGAAAAACCGCGTGGACCCCCAGGGGCTGTTCGAGATCAGCTTCAACCGGGTGGGACGGGACCGCATCGAGGTCTCGATGCCGCTTCCCGGGCCTGAGGTCAAGCAGGCCAAGGCGGCCTTCGAGCAGGCCCTGGCCACGCTGGCGGAGCAGTCGATCACCGAATCGGAGCTCGACGCGGCCCTGCGCACCCCTGCGGAGCAGCGAGACACGGCGCTGCAGCAGTTGGCGCAGGGCGACGAAACGACGCTGGAGCTGCTGCGGCAGGCTGCTCACGCCTGGGACGAGCTGCAACAGGCTCGAGCGGACTACCGGGCCGCGGAGGCGAAGCGCAACGAGGCGGACGCGGCGCAGCGCGCCCTGGACGAAGCCCGTCGCACACTCGACGAAGCCAAGACCGCGGGCAAGGAGACAGAGGAGCAGGCCAAGGCGGTCGAAGCGGCGCAGGCCAGCGCCCAGGCAGCGGAGGAGCAGGCTCCCTCCCAGGAGGAGCTGATGACGCTGCTCCAGCGCGTCGGCGAGGCCCAGGACCGTTTCGACAACCTCAAGCGCGAGATTCTCTCGCTGGGGGTGTCTGCCAAGGAGCTCAAGGCGGCGTTGGAGCTTCCCGACGTGACGCGCAAACTGCGCGACCGCAGGACGGGGCAGGTGGTGGAGCTGCCGAGCCCGAGGCAGACGGCGCTGGCGAACATCAAGGCGGCGCATCCCGACGCGGTCGAGCAGATCGATCGCGTGATCGAGCTCTACCACGCCTACGAACAGGTGCGCAAGGGCTTCGACGATCCGCGCGACCTCAAGCGGTTGCTGCGAGGCTCGGGCGTGCTCTCGTTCCGCATCGCGGTCACGCCCGGCGAGGCGTCCGACGAGCAGCGGCTGCGGCAGGAGCTCGTGGAGAAGGGGCCCCGCGGCGTCGCCAGCGACACGATGCGCTGGTTCGAGATTCAGGACATCAGCCAGTGGTACAACGACGCGCAGCAGCTGCAGTTGCTGCGTGACGATCCTGTCGCGTTCTTCCGACAGCGCAACCTCATCGGGGCTGAGCGCAACGGCGTCTACTACGTGCTGCTGTGGGACACCCCCGAGAAACGACTGACCAAGCTGGAGGGCGACTGGGCGCTGGAGTCGGCGTTTCGAGGCGTCGACGAGCTGGGCAGGCCCGCGGTCAACTTCCGCATGGATCCGCGCGGCGCAGGCCTGCTGGGCAGGCTCACCGGCGCCAACGTGCAGAAGCCCATGGCGGTGCTCCTGGACGACAAGGTCTACACCGCGCCGAACCTGCTGGGACGCATCAGCACCAACGGCCAGATCCAGGGCAACTTCACGCCCGACGACATCGACTACCTGGTGCGCACGCTCTCGGCGGGGTCGTTGCAGGCGAGGCTGTCGCCTGAGCCGTTGAGCGAGGTGGTGTTGGCGCCCACGCTCGGCGCCGACAACATGCGCCGCGGGCTGTATGCGGGGATCGTCTCGCTGGTGGCTGTCGCTGCCTTCATGGCGGTGTACTACCTCGGGGCGGGGCTGATCGCGGTGATCGCCCTGGCGGCCAATGCGATCATGATCCTGGGAATCATGAGCCTGACCCGCGCCGCCTTCACGCTGCCCGGCATTGCGGGTGTGATTCTGACCTTCGGGATGGCGGTCGACTCGAACGTCCTCATCTACGAGCGCATCCGCGAGGAGCTCGAGGCGGGAGCCGACCTGCGCACGGCGGTGCGGCTGGCGTACCAGAAGGTGCTGTCGACGATCGTCGACGCCAACGTGACGAACCTGATCGTCTGCGTGGTGCTGGGCTACACGGCGACGGCGGAGATCCGCGGCTTCGCCATCACGCTGGGCATCGGCATCGTGGCGACGCTGATCAGCGCCCTGATCCTTTCCAGGCTCATCTTCGTGCTGCTGGTGGATCGTCTGGGCGTGCGCTCCATGCCTCAGCTGCCCCAGCTCATCCCCGCGTTGCAGAGGCTGTTGAGCCCGAGCGTCAACTGGCTCAGGCTCCGGCCCGTCTTCATCGGCATCTCGACGCTGTACGTGGGGCTGGGCGTGCTGATGGTCTTCCACCAGGGCGCGCAGATGCTGGACACGGAGCTGCGGGGGGGGACGCAGATGCTCATTCAGCTGCGGCAGCAGGACCCGAAGGATCCAGCTTCGCCCCGCTTGACGATGACGCGACAGGAGGTGCTCGACCGCGTCGAAGCCGTCGCCCAGCAGGCGCCGCCAGACTCGCCTCTGGTGCAGCTGCGCAACGCCCAGGTGGTGCCTGTGGATCCGCAGGCGGACCAGGTCACCTCGGACCAGTTCATGATCAAGACGACCATCGCGGATCCCCAGGCCCGCGAGGAGGCGGTGGACGCCATCGTCACGGCGCTGCGCGACGTGATCGACAGCCAGCCCGCGCTGCGCTTCCGCGGCTCGGAGCAGCAGCAGGCGCCGATCAGCGAGCGGATCGTCGCGCGCGTCAGCAGCGGCGACCTGCGCGAGGTCTTCGACAGGCCCGACCTGCCGCAGACGGACGTGAGCGACTTCGTGGGGGGAGTCGCGATCCTGCTGGAGGATGTCGATCCGCCCGTGACGCTCGAGTCCATCAAGTCTCGTCTGGCCCAGACGCGGGGCCAGCCCCCCTACGACGAACAGGCGCTGGGCCGCACGACCGACGTGATCGTGCTGCAGGGCTCCCCCGAGCAGGTGCGCACCGCGGTGGTCCTGGCGGTGGATCCGGTGCTCACCTTCTACGAGGACGACGCCCGCTGGCGGGCGGACGTGGCCCAGACGGAGTGGTCGATCGTGCGCGACGCCCTGACCAGCGCGACGACGCTGGCGGCGGTGCAGGCCTTCAGCCCCTCCATCGCCCAGACCCTCCGCGCCCAGGCGATCGTGGCGATCATCTTCTCCCTCACCGGCATTCTGATCTACATCTGGCTGCGGTTCGGCTCGCTGCGTTATTCGCTGGCGGCGATCGCGGCCCTGGTGCACGATGTGCTGACGGTGATCGGGCTCGTGGCCGTAGCCGAGATCCTCTATGACTTCTCCCCCACCCTCACCGGAGCGCTGCTCATCGAGCCCTTCAAGATCGACCTGGCGCTGATCGCAGCCCTGCTGACGATCATCGGCTACTCGCTCAACGACACCATCGTCATCCTCGACCGCATCCGCGAGAACCGCGGCAGGCTCGCCTACGCCTCGGCGGAGGTGATCAACAGCTCCATCAACCAGACCATCAGCAGAACGCTCATCACGTCCTTCACCACGTTCCTGGCGATCCTCATCATGTACATCTGGGGCGGCCAGGGCCTGCGGGCCTTCACCTACGCGATGCTCTGCGGCGTGGTGTTCGGGACGTACTCCTCCATCGCGGTGGCGGCGCCGCTGGTCTACAGCAAGAAGACGGGGCCCGGCCCCGGCTCCAGCCGCGCACGACGGACGGACGACGCGGTCAAGCCCGCTGTCGCTGCTGCGTAGTCCGCGTCACGCTGGA
>CAYPBL010000058.1:5868-11629 GCA_964408965.1 uncultured Phycisphaeraceae bacterium
TCCGCGTCACGCTGGACATGGGCGCGCGACCGCTGCCCCTGCGCATCGAAAACCGCCCTTCCTCACGCAGTGTGGGGAAGGGCGGCGTTGTTGTTCGCGGCGCGCAGCGGGCGCTGTGGATTCAGAGCTGGATCTTGTCCGTGCCCAGCGAGCCGTGCTCGTCCATGCCGCCTCGGGTGGGGGCGTCGAAGCGCTGGCTCTGCTGCGCCGCAGCGGCGTCCTCGGCGGAGCCCCATTGCGCCCGCTTGAGCGACAGGCCGATCTTGCGGTCCTGCGTGTCGACGCGGAGGATCTTCACGTCGATCTCGTCGCCCACATCGACGACCTCCTGCGGCTTGTCGATCTTCTGGTCGCTGAGCTCGGAGATGTGCAGCAGGCCTTCCAGATCCTCCTCCAGCTCGACGAAGACGCCGAAGTTGGTGATCTTGGTGACCTTGCCGCGAACGACCATGCCCGGCTGATACGCGCTGGGAATGGCCTCGAGCCACGGGTCCTCCGTCAGCTGCTTCATGCCCAGGCTGATGCGTTGCTTCTCCTGGTCCACCTCCAGCACGACGCACTTGACGCGGTCGCCCTTCTTGAGCATCTCGTTGGGATGGGCCACCTTGCGCGTCCAGGAGAGGTCCGAGACGTGGAGCAGCCCGTCGATGCCGGGCTCGATCTCCACGAAGGCGCCGTAGTTGGTGAGGTTGCGCACTTCGCCTTCGACGATGGTCCCCGGGGGATACTTCTCGCTGACAAGCTCCCAGGGATTGACCTCCGTCTGCTTGATGCCCAGGCTGATCTCGTGCTTGTCCTTGTCGATGTCGAGGACGACGACGTCCACCTCGTCGCCCGGGTTGACGATCTCCGAGGGGTGGTTGACGCGGCGCGTCCAGGACATCTCCGAGACGTGCACCAGCCCCTCCACGCCGTCCTCGAGGCGGACGAAGGCGCCGTAGGGGACGAGGCTCACCACCTCGCCGCGCACGCGCGCTCCGACGGGGTAGCGCTGCTCGATCTCCTCCCAGGGGCTCGACTCCTTCTGCTTGAGCCCAAGGGCGATCTTCTCCTTGTCCATGTCGATGTTGAGGATCTTGACCTCCAGCTCGTCGCCGACCTTGACCAGCTCCGAGGGATGGTTGACGCGGCCCCAGGACATGTCGGTGACATGCAGCAGACCGTCGATGCCGCCCAGATCGATGAAGGCGCCGAACTCGGCGATGTTCTTGACGACGCCCTTGACCAGGTCGCCCTCCTTGACCCGCTCGAGCAGACGGCGCTTGGCCTCCTCGCGCTCCCGCTCGATCACCTGCCTGCGGGAGACGACGATGTTGCGGCGGTCCTCGTCGATCTTGAGCACCTCGGCGCGGATCTTGCGGCCGATGAACTCGCCCACGTCGCTGGGCCTGCGCACGTCGATCTGCGAGGCCGGCAGAAAGGCCGGCACGCCTATGTCGACCAGCAGCCCGCCCTTGATCTTGCGCGTCACGGTCCCCTCGACGATGTCCCCGACCTTGGTCGTCTCGAGGATGCGCTCCCAGGCGATGATGCGGTCGGCCTTGCGCTTGGAGAGCTTGATGAGGCCCTCGTCGTCCTCGATGGACTCGAGCAGCACCTTCACCGTGTCGCCCACGCGCACGGCGGAGGGGTCGTCGAACTCGTCCTTGGAGACGAGCCCTTCGCTCTTGAGCCCCACGTCGACGACGAAGTCGTCGCCCGCGACGCCGACGATCCTGCCCTCGAGGATCCTGCCGGGCTTGAGCTCCTCGATGGCCCCCTCCAGCAGCGGCTCCATGTCGCCCTTGGCGACCTCCTGACCGAAGGCCTGGGCAAGCAGCGAGTCGGCGTCCTCGTCGGCCACGCCGAGCGAGGCGATCAGCGTTTCGTCAATCATGTGTGCGTTCTCGGCTCGCCGTCGGGCGATGGGCCTGGGCGCAGCGCGGCGCTGCGGGTCGACGGCGCCCGCTGACCTGCGGGCGAGGGCCCCCGGGGGGCGGCTCGGATCCTTCGCTGGCGCGGAGCGCTCCGCGCTTCCTCAGCGGCGCTCGCCAGGCAGCCCCACCGCTGCATGGACAAGCCGCCAAGTGTAGCCCCCAGCCGTCCACCGTCCACCACGACGCCCGAGCGGGACGCACGATCGGGGCGCCGCGAAGCGGCCGCTCTACACTTGGGCCATGGCCGCTCAGCCCCAGACGATGGTGGAGAAGATCGCCCAGCGGCACGCCCTGGGCCTTGCGCCCGGGCAGCGGGTCCGCAGCGGCGACTACATCGAGATCCGCCCCGTCCACGTCATGACCCACGACAACACCGGGGCGGTGATCCCCAAGTTCCTGGCCATCATGGGCGCCGACGCGGAGGAGGCGCTGCGCGACCCGCCGCCGGTGGCCGACCCGACGCAGCCCGTCTTCGCCATCGACCACGACGTCCAGAACACCTCGCCGGAGAATCTGGCCAAGTACGCCCGCATCGAGCGCTTCGCCCGCGCCCAGGGGATCGCCTACCACCCGCCCGGCCGGGGCATCGCCCACCAGGTGATGGTCGAGGAGGGCTTTGCGGCGCCGGGCAGACTCGTCGTCGGCAGCGACTCGCACTCCAACCTCTACGGCGCCGTCGCTGCGCTGGGCACGCCCGTCGTGCGCACCGACGCTGCGGCGCTGTGGGCTGTGGGCTCGACGTGGTGGCAGGTCCCGCCCGTGACGCGCGTCGTCCTCGACAACGCCCTGCGGCCGGGCGTGACGGGCAAGGACGTCATCATCACCCTCTGCGGCGCCTTCAACAACGACGAGGTCCTCAACCACGCGGTCGAGTTCGCAGGCGAGGGCGTCGCGTCGCTGAGCGTCGACGAGCGCATGACCATCGCGAACATGACCACGGAGTGGGGGGCGCTGGCGGGGGTCTTCCCCTTCGACCAGAGGCTGCGGGACTTCCTGCTCGAGCGGGCGCGATTCTTCCAGATGCGCCACAGCCACGGCGGACCGCCGCCACGCTACAGCGAAGCGGACGTCGAGCGCTGGTGGAGCGAGCGCGAGGCCATCCACCCCGATCCGGGCGCCGCCTACGCCCAGGAGCTGACGCTCGACCTCGCCACGGTCAGCCCCCATGTGAGCGGCCCCAACGAGGTCAAGACGATGCGCTCGGCCCACGAGCTCGCCCGCGAGAGGATCCGCATCGACAAGGCGTACCTGATGTCCTGCGTCAACGCGAGGCTGTCGGACCTGGAGCAGGCGGCGCAGGTCCTGCGGGGAGGACGCGTGGCGGAGGGGGTCGAGCTCTACCTCGCTGCAGCTTCGAGCCTGGTGCAGGAGGAGGCTGAGCGCAACGGCGTGTGGCAAACGCTGCTCGAGGCGGGGGCGATCGCGCTTCCGCCCGGCTGCGGCGCCTGCATCGGCCTTGGAAAAGGCACGCTCGAGGCGGGGGAGGTCGGCGTCAGCGCGACCAACCGCAACTTCCAGGGCAGAATGGGCAGCAGAGACGCCCTGTGCTACCTCGCCAGCCCCGCTGTCGTCGCCGCCAGCGCACGAGCCGGCCACATCTGCGCGCCGCAGGACGTCGAGCCCGTCCCGCTGCGCGCCTCCAGACGCCTCTTCGAGCAGCCCGCAGGCGACGACGCGACGCAGACCGCCATCCTCGAGGGCTTTCCCCGCAGCGTCGAGGGACGGATCCTCTTTCTCCCCAAGGACAACCTCAACACCGACGGCATGTACGGCAAGGACGTCACCTACCGCGACGACATCACCTTCGAACAGCAGGGCCAATACGCCATGCTCAACTACGACCCTGCGTTTCAGGAGAAGAAACAGGCGGGGGACATCCTCGTGGGCGGACGGAACTTCGGCTGCGGCTCGTCGCGCGAGCAGGCGGCCACGGCCCTGGCCAGCGCAGGCGTCCAGCTCGTCGTCGCAGCGTCGTTCAGCCAGACGTACAAGCGCAACGCCTTCAACAACGGGCTGCTCTGCGTGGACTGCCCCGCCCTGGTCGACCACCTGCGCCGGCGCTTCGCCGACCGCGTCGAGACGGAGCGGACGATCGTCGGGCCGCGGCTGCGGATCGACTTCGCCCGCTCCGTGGCCGAGCTCGAGGGCGAGACCTTTCCCATCGGCCCCATCAGCCCCGTCGCCCAGGAGCTCGTCGTCGCAGGCGGCAGCGAAGCGCTGGTGCAGCGAAGGCTCGCGTCACGGTCGGGCGCCTGAGGCGCCGCTGGGCGCACCTGCCCGGGTCAGCAGCTCCTCGGCGGCGGTCAGGACCCGATCGACCGCGACGCGCTCGACGGCGCAGCGCCGGGGATGGTCGTCGGCGACCAGATGCCGCGGCAGATCGGGATCGGCCAGAACGCGCGCCTCCAGCGGCGCCGGGATCGTCGTCCAGCGCGGATCCGTCGGCCCGAAGACGACCACCGCGGGGGTGTTCATCGCCGCGGCGATGTGCCGCGGGCCCGTGTCGTTGGCCACGAGCAGCGCAGCGCAGCCGAGCACGCCCTTGAGCGAGCCCACCGTCAGGCCGAGCTGCGCAAGATCGACGGCCCGCTGCGGCGCAAGCCCCTGCGCGATCGCGGCGTCGCGGGCCTGGGCCACGACGTCGCGCTCCTGGGGCGATCCCACGAAGGCTGCGGCCCAGCCCCGCTTGGAGCACAGCGCCGCAGCGACGGCGCCGAAACGCTCCGCGGGCCAGCGCTTCAGCGCCTTGCTCGCCCCGGGGCACAGGGCGACGAAGGGCCCGTCCGCCAGCCCTGCGCGGGCCAGCAGCTGGTCGGTCTCCCGCCGCTGCGCCCCGCTCAGCGCAAGCTGCAGCGGCGGCGGATCCTCGGGAAGGGGCTCCTCGAGCAGGGCGCAGGCCAGCTGCAGGTACGCCCGGTGGGCCGAGACGGGGGCGAACCTCTCCGGCGAGGCGCTCCCCTTGGCGATGGCCTCGGCGAACTCGGGAAGGTCGCGCAGCCTCGTCGGCGCCACGGGGTCGGTCAGCAGCAGGCCGCGGCCGTCGCGGTTGAAGCCCACCCTGCGGGGAATCCCCGCAAGCCTTGCGACGAGCGCCGTCGAGAAGGAGTTGGTCAGCAGCAGCGCCTGGCGGTAGCGGCGGGGCCGCACCGTGGCGGCGGCGCGCTTGGGGCCCATCATGCCGGCGCGCGGCTCGACGTGCAGCTCGTCGAAGAGGTCCAGCCCCTCGTAGAGCTGGGCGACGGCGGGCTTGACGAGCCCCCCCAGCCACCAGCCCGGCCTGCGCCGCCGCAGCAGCGCCGCGGCGCTGGTGGCCATGACCGCGTCGCCCAGCCAGTTCGGCGCCACGACCAGCAGCCTGTTGGCCTGCGCCGCTGGCTCGTCGTGTGCGCTCGCCCGTCCGTTGCGCATGCGCGCCGCCCCTTGCTGCGCCCCGCTGGCTGACGACTACAGGGCGATCGTCTCCTCGCGGTCGGGCCCGACGCTGACGAAGCGCACGGGCGCCTGGGCCGCCTCCTCGATGCGCTCCAGATACCGCCTGGCGTTGCGGGGAAGGTCCGCCAGGGCGCGGGCGGCGCGGATCTCCTCCGCAAAGCCCGGCACGGTCTCGTACACGGGCCTGGCCCGCGACAGCGCCCAGGCGTCGGCGGGGAACCAGTCGGTCCGCTCGCCGTCGACGTCGTAGGCGACGCAGAGCCGCAGCTCGTCGAAGCCCGCCAGCACGTCCAGCAGCGTCACCGCAAGGCCCGTGACGCCGTTGAGCCTTGCAGCGTAGCGCAGCGCGACAAGGTCGAGCCAGCCGCAGCGGCGGGGCCGTCCCGTCGTCGTGCCGAACTCGCGGCCGCGCT
>CAYPBL010000059.1:0-11283 GCA_964408965.1 uncultured Phycisphaeraceae bacterium
TTCGTCTTTCTGGGAACGGGGACCAGCGCGGGGATTCCCGTCATCGGCTGTTCCTGCGACGTCTGCACGAGCGACGACCCCCGCGACAGGCGCACCCGCACAGGCGCCGCCATGCTGTGGCGCGACAGCGGCGGGCAGGAGCGCGTCGTCCTCCTCGACGCCACCCCGGACCTGCGGCAGCAGGCGCTGCGCGAAGGGTTGCGCCGCTGCGACGCCATCCTCTTCACCCACAACCACGTCGACCACATCTTCGGCCTCGACGAGGTCCGCAGGTTCAACGCTGTGATGGATGCGCCCATCGACGTCTACGCCGACGAGCGCACGCTCGCGTCGCTGCGGCGGGTCTATCAGCACATCTTCGAGCCCGAGCGGAACGTCAACCGCAGCTTCATCGCCAGGCTCATCGCCCACCGCGTCGAGCCCGAGGGCCCTCCGGTGGAGCTCTTCGGCCTGCGCTGCACGCCCGTACCGCTGCTGCACGGCAGGCTGCCGATTCTGGGCTGGCGCATCGAAGCTGCGGAGGAGGCGTCAGCGGAGGTTCGGGAGGCGGACTTCCTGCCCCTTGCCTACTGCACCGACGTCAGCAGCGTGCCGACGGGCTCGTGGCGCCTGCTCCAGGGCGTGCGGACGCTTGTGCTCGACGCGCTGCGGCGCCGACACCACCCCACGCACCTGACGCTCGAGCAGGCGGCGCAGGTCGCTGAGCAGGTGGGGGCGGAGCGGACCTTCTTCGTGCACATGGCCCACCAGCTCAAGCACGCGGAGACGGAGGCGCAGCTGCCTGCGTCGATGAAGCTGGCCTACGACGGTCTGTCGCTGGGCGCGTCAGCCTCGCCTTCCTGAGGCGCTTGCGCCGCCTGGGCCGCTGCACGGAGGGCGACGTCTTCGTCAGCCAGGTTGCGCAGCCAGGCGCGGGCGTGCTCCAGATCGGGACGCTCGCCCAGCGGAATCTCCAAGGCCTTGCCCTTGTCGTGGTCGCTGTTGAGGGTGACGACGTCGGGCTCGTGGACCCGCCAGCCCTCCTCGACGTGCTCGTGGCCGAGGATGAAGAGCCCCACGCCCCAGCGCCGGGCCAGGCGCTCGAGCTGCTCGGGCGTGTGGCCCCGCCCCCAGACCATCAGGTGGGCGGCGCCTCGCCTGGGCTCGTAGTCCTCCTCGACAAGGTCGCGCTCCAGGACGCTCTCGTCGAAGCGGTCCATCAGGACGGGGCTGGGCAGGCTGTGGGCGCAGAGGATGCGCTCCCCCTCGGGCGCCTCGGTGAGCAGCGCCAACGGCATCGAGCGGATGAAGCGCTCGATCGCTGCCAGCACGCGGGACGCCTCCTCCTGGCCAAAGGTGATGCGCACCCCTTCGTTGAACGCCTCGCGGACGGGGGCGCCATTCTTCACCACACCCGCCCCGACGATCTGCGACAGCTCGTGGTTGGCCAGCAGTGTGTGCACGTATTCGGGTTTGTCGCGCTTCAGCGCCGCGACGCGAAGCAGCGCCCTGTGCGAGAAGTCCACGCCCCCCATGCGCAGCTCGCCGTGGACGACCTCGTGCAGGGTGACGTGGCGGGGCGCCTGCTCCGTCGCCCTGTCCAGCTGCGCCAGCGCCAGGACCCGGGCGAAGTGCACCGGGTTGTCGTGCAGGTCGCCCGTGGCGACGAGCACGCCCTTGTTGGCGATGCGGTCGACGCTGCCCGCTCGACAGGAGGCCTCCCGGTTGGCCTTCGCTGCTTCGTCGAGCAGCCTGACCACCGCGTCGGGGTCGCGGGTGTCCACGTTCTCGAGCGGATCGTGGACGCCTCCTGGGGCCATCGGGCTCATGGCTCCTCGGCGCCGCTCTGGGAGGGGGGCGCCGCTGAGCCGCCCTCAGCAGCGGAGGCGCTGGCCTCCTCCTCGTCCTCCTCCACGTCCACCTCGCCCTGCTCCAGCTTCCGCTTGGCTGTCAGCTGCGCGAGGATCGACTCCAGCGAGTCCGCCACCGCCCGCATGTCCACGGGTCTGCGCTCCATCTCGGGCTGAATGCAGCGCATGATCAGGTTGTCCAGCCGCTCGGGGACCTCCGGATTCTTCTCCGAAGGCGGCGGGGGAAGTTCGACCATGCTGGCGTCGAGGCTGCTGACGAGCCTGTCGTCCTTGGGAAGGGCAGTGGGGATGTGCTCGCCCGTCAGCACCCAGTACATCGTGGCGCCGAGGTTGTACACATCCGTCTGCGGCGTGATGGGCTGGCGGTGCACCTGCTCAGGGGCGATGTAGTCGGGCGTGCCCTGGATGCGGGGCTTGACCGTCCCAATCCTGCAGGACTGGCCCAGGTCGATGATCTTCACTCGCCCGTCGTCCAGCGCGACGATGTTGTTGGGCTTGATGTCGGCGTGGACGTACCCCTGCTCGTGCATTGCCGCCAGCCCCAGCGCCACCTGGTGGAAGACGCGCACCGCGTCGTGGAGGTCGTCGGGCCTGCTCCGCTCCAAGCTCAGCCCGTCCACGTACTCCATCAGGAGGAGCATCTCCCGCACCGCCAGCAGTTTGCGCACCTTGATCAGCTTGACGCAGCGGCGGATGCGATCGTCCCGCACCGTGACGCCTATCTGGTGCTCGGTTTCGGTCTGCTCGAGGTAGCGCTGGTCTTTGGGCGTCTCCTTGACGACGTGCTTGAGGGCGTAGATCTGCTTGGACTTCGGGTCCTGGACGAGATAGATGATCGAGGCGGCGCCCCGCCCGAGCTCTTCGAGGACGGTGTACCCCGCCACTTTGTCGCCTGGCTTGAAGGGTTCCGGGTGCTTCACGAGGCTGTCCGCAGCGTATGCTCCTGTGCAGAGGCGGCGGGTCGCCACAATCGACGTGGGACGATCGCCAGCGGCAACAGCTGTCCACACACGGCAGCGGCTGCTCGCCCCCCTGCGTCGCCTCCTCCAGCGGGCCCGCCTGCCTGCTGCGGGCGAGCGGGAGAGTATCCCGGGGTCAAGACCAAAAGGCAAACCGACCCGCCCTGTGGAGCGGAGGATTGTCTTCCGGCAGTCGTGGACGAGCACAGGCGACGGCCGATAGCATCGGTCATGAGGCGTCGGGCTCCCGCCATCACGCGCGCCGCTGGGGAATGGCGGCTGTGGGGGGTGGTCGTCGCGCTGGCAGCGTGGGCAGGGATGGGCGCAGCGGGCTGCGCGCGGTCGCTCTTCGGCAAAGACGAGCTGCGGACGCAATACGACCGGTTCGACCAGGCTCGCAACGAACTGCCTCCAGCGTACATCGAAAACGAGTTTGGACGCTTCGAGCCCAACCTGCGGGGAAGGCTCAGTCGCGGGGGCTAGAGCTCGTCCAGGCCAACCGCGTCGCGCAGGGGGCGCGCAGAGGGTGTGGTCGAGTCCGCAGGCGGCGAGACCATCGCCTTCGCTGTTCCGCTGCGCCGCTGCGACCGAAGGAGTGCCTCACGGATCTCCGCTTCGGGAAAGAGTCTGCCCGGACTGGTCGTCGCTGCGATCTGCCTGTGCAGCAGCACCCGGTCTTCCGTGATCCCCAGCCGTTCTTGCAAGGCTTGGAGCAGCTCCGTCAACCTCCGCAGCTGGGCAGGGGTGAAGGGTCTGCGGTCCCCGTCGCCTATCAGGCAGATTCCGATCCACCGCCGGTTGTACACGTCCTGGTCGGGGCCCGCAGCATGGGCTCCTGGAAGCTGATCGAGCCAGCGGTATCCCACGAAGAGCTCCCCGTCGCCGGCGCCTGCGCCGTTGCCTATGACGAAGTGATAGCCCAAGCCGTGCAATCCCCGGGCGCGGTGCAGGGCCGCCAGGTCCGCTGCTGAGCCATAGAGCTCGCCCGAGTGGTGGATCACCACGCCCTGCCACTGGTTCGGGTCGATGGGGACGCGTGTGTTGAAGATGGCCTCGATGTTCGGCCCGCCCGCTGCGTCGACGGTCGCCGCCAGGGGGAAGCCCGCCGGTGTGGAAGCGGGCTGCGACTCGACCAGCCACAGCGTCGCAGCCACCAGCGTCAGCGACCCGAACAGCGACAGCCACACCAGGCGCGTTCTGCCCATGCGCTGCACCAGACGGTCCAGCGACCTCGAAGCAGCGGAGCGTCCTGCAGGGGCTTGGTTCACGCGAGCGATCCTTCGCGACGCGTCCACGCCGACGGCGCAGCCGGCTTGTGGGTTTCATCGGCGATCGTGCGGGGCGTCCTTGCCATTGGCGTTGGGATTGTCGACGATCTCGTCCACGCTGCGCCAATGCGCAGGAAGCGACGCGCAGCCAGGTCCGGGAACGCGGAGCAGTGTACCGATAGCGCGCGCCGCAGGCTCATCGGGGCCTCGCCCGTGGACGCCTTCAGCTCTCGCGTGTGAAGTCGAAGGATTCGCGCCACAGACGCTGAGGCCTGCGCATGGCGATGTTGAAGACCAGCCCGGTCATCATCAGCGCCGTCACCAGGCTCGAGCCGCCATAGCTGACGTAGGGGAGCGTCATGCCGGTGATCGGGAGCAGGCCGACGGTCATGCCCACGTTGACCAGCGTTTGCGTCGCGACGATCGCTGCGAGTCCCACCGCCACGAGCCTGCCGAAGGGGTCCTTGCAGACGACCGCCGCCCCCAGCGCGCCAGCGATCCACAGGCCGAAGAGCCCCAGCGTGATGGCCCCGCCCACAAAGCCGAAGCGGTTGGCGATGACGGCGAAGATCATGTCGTTGTGGTCTTCGGGGAGCCTGTTGAAGTGGAGGACGGCTCTGCTGCGTCGCTCGCCCAGGCCTGTTGCGCCGCCTGCGCCGACCAGGGTGACGGCCCGATCGCCCTGGTAGTTGATCGACTCCGCCTGCGAGCGGTCGCCCCGCAGCTGATTGACCATCGCCTGGATGCGGGCCTTCTGGTGGGGCTGCAGGAGCGGGTAGAGGGTGGGGGAGACAGCGGTGGCGACCACCACGATCGCCACGATGTGCTTGAGTTTCGCCCCCGCAGCGATGAGCATGGCGAAGAGGGCGGGGATGAACAGCGCCGCGGTCCCAAGGTCGGGCTCGAGCAGGATCAGTCCCATCGGGGCGAAGGTGATCAGGGCTGGGGGCAACAGGCCCGCGAGCCTTCGGTGGTTCTTGCGGAAGCGCAGGTGTCGCGCCACCGCCAGGACGTAGACGATCTTGGCCAGCTCGCTGGGCTGGAAGTCCGTCACGCCCAGGCTGATCCAGCGACGGGCGCCGTTGCGAGGCGTCACCAGGACTTCGGGCGCAAAGGGCAGGAGCAGAAAGACCAGCAGGGCGAGCGTCAGCAGCGACAGAGCAGGGGTGAGGCGCAGCAGGAGCCTGTAATGCACCGCCGCCGTCGCCACCGCCGCCGCCAGCCCCACGAAGAGCAGCGCCGCCTGCCTCGCTGCAAAGGGCCCGAGCTCACCGGGGGTGAGTCCCGACGTCGTGGCGATCGCTTCGATGCCGATCCCCGCCAGCGCCAGCGACGCCAGCAGCGTCAGCCACCCCGGATGCCACAGCGCCACCGACGCGGAGCCAGGCGCCGTCCGGGCGGTCTTGAGCAGCGATCCGGGCGCCTGCTCGACGGCGGAGGCCTCCCTCGCTGGAGGGCGGCTGGACGGCTGGGCCAGCGTCGTCGCAGCAGGGGGGGTCATGAGGCCCTGTCCGCTTCCCGCTGGTCGCGAGGCAGATATCCCAGCCGCTGCAGCGCCAGAACGATCTGGTTGGCGATGGGGCCAGCGACCCGTCCGCCTGATCCGCCGTACTCCACCACCACCGCGATGGCGTAGCGCAGCGGCCCGTGCTCCGGTCCTGCGAGCACGACCGTCCAAGCATGGTCGCCCTGACGGAGGGTGCGGACGGGCTCGGGGCCTGCGCCGTCGGGATCAGCGACGATGGGCGCCCCCTGGGCGGTGCCCGTCTTGCCGACGATGCGCACCCCCGTGGCGGTGAAGATGGGGTCCATCACACCCTCGGTGGTGAAGAGATGATGACCCGTTCCGGTCGGCGAGCCCACCGCCTGTCCCAAGCCGTCGAAGACCCGGGCCAGCGCCGCTTCGTCCCAGCCCAGATCGTGGATGCGCGACTCGTCCTGCTCGATGAGCGCCACTGCCCGCGGCTCGATCCACGATCCGCCGCGAGCCAAGGCTGCGTATGCCGCCGCTGCGTGCAGGGGCGTCCAGCTGACGGGCCCCTGCCCGATGCCCAGCAGGGGCGCATCGAAACGGTCGAGGGCGCTGAGGCTGCCTCCCTCCCCTAACAGCCCGGGCGCGACGCCTTCCAAACCCGTCTCCAAGGGTCTGCCGACGCCGAGACTGCGGTACAGCCCCGCCAGCTGCGCCGACCCAAGCCGCTGCCCCAAGGTGTAGAAGAAGATGTTGCACGACCGGGCGATCGCCTCGACGACGTTCAGCGGACCACCCACCTGGTCGCTGTGCGTCAGGTAGCCGAAGCGTTTGCGGTAGATCCAGCAGCGGAGGATGTTGGGGTTGTTGGGCAGGAAGTGCCCGGTGCATGTGATTCGTTCGTCCAGGGTCGCCACGCCCTCGCGCACTGCCTGAGCGAAGATGAGCGGCTTGACGATCGATCCAGGCTGGTAGGGTCTGCCAAAGGCTCTGCTCACCCACGGCGCCATGACCGGATCGTCGTAGATCGCCTCAGGCTGGCGTGCGCGCTCCTCCCGCGAGAAGGTGGGCGTCGTGCCCAAGGCCAGGATGTCGCCCGTCTGCGTGTCGAGCACGACGGCTCCCGCCGCCAGCGGCGTGCCGACAGCCAGCGTGTGGTTGTCGTGCCAAGGCTGCACGACCGTCAGGCCCACGTCGGGCGAGAGGATCGCCTGCACCTGGGCCTGCAGCTCGATGTCGAGCGTCAGCGGCACGTCCTGGCCCGGCTGGGGGGGCAGGATCGTCTCCTCACCTGTGTCGAGCCTGGTGGCGATGCGGCCGCGCAGACCCCGC
Source organism: uncultured Phycisphaeraceae bacterium (assembly GCA_964408965.1). GTDB lineage: Bacteria > Planctomycetota > Phycisphaerae > Phycisphaerales > UBA1924 > CAYPBL01. Next base: position 6,881 of record CAYPBL010000059.1, read on the forward strand.
AAACGGTCCTCGTAGAGCTTCTCGACGCCCGCTGCGCCGACCGAGTCGCCAGGTTCGTAGCGGCCGCGATCGACCTCTCCCGCCGTGGCGAAGCGAGCCCTTCTGCGCTGGATGTCCTCCGCGGTGACGCGGTCGCGCATCCAGCCGAGGATGTGTGTGGCCACGCCTTTGACCGTCACCAGCAGCGAGCCCTCGCTGCGCAAGGGCAGCGGCAGCGTCGAGCGGTCCAGCTCGACCTGCATGGTCTCGTAGGGGTGTTCGCGCGTTCCTGCGTCGCGGACCTCGATTCCTGGCGCCTCGCGGGCGAAGCGGCGGAAGGCGAAGGCGACCGCGTCGGAGACGTCCCGCAGGATGGGGTGGGCCTCGCGCTGCTCCCGGATGGGGCGTCGCACTTCGTCCAACTGCACCTGACGCTGGCTGTTGAGCTCGCGCTCGCGGGCCAGCCTGCGCCGCTCCCACACCGTCGAGGCCATCCGCTGCACGTCCGCGATGATCCGTTGCTTGCGCTCCTCGATCTCCTCGCGCGTCAGCCCCGCCAGCGCAGCGAAGCGATCCCACATGCGATCCAGCTGCTCTTCGTAGGGCCCCAGCCGCTGTTGGATGAGCGCTTCACGCTGGGCGTCGCTGAGCTGGCGCCATTCGTCCGCGTGCGCCCGGCGCGCCTCGCGCGCCGCCTGGGTGTAGGCCCACGAGCCTGTGATGACCGGAAAGGCCACCGCCACGTCGTAGCTCGGCCGATCCTTGGCCAGGACCCGACCGCGTCGGTCCAGAATCCTTCCCCGCACGGTGGGCAGCCAGCGCTCGACGACAAGTCTGCTCTCAGCCTCCGCCCGCCTGGCCTGGCCCTGGGCGATCGTCAGCCTGGCCAGCTGGGCGAGCAGGGCCAGAAACCCCAGCGTCGTCAGCCATCCGAGCAGGACGATGCGTCGCTGGAACATGCTGCTCGATCGGCGGGTGTGACGAGGCATAGGCCGCTTCCCTGCGATGCGCGTCCCTTGACCTTATTCGGCTGGTCGCGTGGGGGGGAATGAAGCGCTTTCGCTGATGGCCCCGCAGTGGAACGCGTTTGTTTCGATCAGGTTCGCGATCGCGGCGATGTCGGGCGCCAGCGGCCTGTCCGCTTCGAGGGGAGCGACGACGCGCCGCACGGTCTCGTACGCCTGCTCGACCCGGCGCCCCGACCGCAGCGGCCGACGGTGCTCCAGCGCCTGCGCCGCGACCAGCAGCTCGATCGCCACGACCTGCCTCGTCAGCTCCACCGCCCGCAAGGCCTTGGCGCAGGCTCGAGGGCCAAAGGAGTTGAAGTCCTCCATCCCTGCGCAGGTGGGGATGTTGAACGAACTTGCAGGATGGGCCAGCCCCGCCAGTTCGTTGCAGCAGGCCGCTGCGGTGTACTGGGCGAGCATCATCCCCGAATGCAGCCCCGGTTGGGGGCTCAACTGCGCAGGCAGGGGGCTGGTCGACTCTGCGCCCGCCAGCATCTGCTGCACCCGCCTCTCCGCAATGTTCGCGACCGTCGCCAAGGCCATCGCCGCTGCGTCCATCGCCAACGCCAGAGGCATGCCGTGGAAGTTCCCCGCGGAGACCACCAGCCTGCCCGACTCGCCCCTGCTCTCGAAGACCAGGGGGTTGTCCGTCACAGCCCCCAGCTCCCGCTCGACCACGCCTCTGGACCAGCGAAGCAGATCCAGCGCCGCCCCCAGCGCCTGTGGCGCGCAGCGAAGCGAGTACGGGTCCTGCACGCGCGGATCGTCCGTCCGGTGCGAGGGGACGATCTGGCTGCCTTCGAGGCGCAGCGCCAGCTGCCTGGCGACCTCCCGCTGCCCAGGCTGACAGCGCGCCTTGTGCACACGATCGTCGAGGAACGCGTCGGTGCCTCTGCAGGCGTCGATCGCCATCGCTGCAGCGTCCAGCGCCGCGGTGAACACCCGATCCGCCTGCGCATGCGCCAAGACCGCCTGCGCCGTCATCAGATGCGTGCCGTTGAGCAGCGCCAGCCCCTCCTTGGCCTGCAGCGTCAGCGGTGAAACGCCAGCCTTCGCAAGGGCCTCGGCGCCGGGCAAGGTTCTGCCGTCGAGCCTCGCCTCTCCCTCGCCAAGCAGCACGAGCGCGATGTGGGCCAGCGGCGCAAGGTCGCCCGACGCCCCCACCGACCCCACCGACGGCACGCACGGGACCACGCCCGCGTTGAGCAGCTCGACCACCCGCTCGACCACCACCGGCCGCACACCCGAGAGCCCCCTGGCAAGCGAGGCCGCCAGCAGCAGCATCGCCGCCCGCACCGTCGCGTCGTCGAGCAGCTCGCCCACGCCAGCAGCATGCGAGCGGACCAGGTTCTGTTGCAGCTGCTGCAGGTCCGCGTCGCTGATCCGCTGGGTCGACAGCGACCCGAAGCCCGTGTTGACGCCGTAGATCACGTTTCCCGCAGCTGCTTCCCGCTCCAAGGCCCGCCGACGATCAGCCAGCCGCTGCAGCGCCTCAGGCGCCACGCGCACCTGCAGCCTCCCGTGGGCTGTGTTCTCGACCTCCTCGATCCGAAGGGGTCTGCCCGTCAACAACAGCGTCGAGGCTTCGTGCGCCATGGCGAGCACGATACCACAGCCTCGGGCGTCGTTGCGGCCTGCCGGGCGCGTCGTACGAATACACTGCCGACGTTGCGGGTTGAACGAGCGGCGCGATCTTTCTGGGAGCAGCAGCGGCAGGGTGTCTCACTGTCCCCAGGAGGTCGCCTTGAGAGGAGACCTGCGCCATGGCTGCACGCCGTTTCGCTCCGATTGTCTGCGCCGCGTTGTCAGCGAGCGCAGCGCTTCTTGCTCCACCCACGGTCACGCTGGCGGCGGAGCCTTCGCCCCCTGGCCTGCTGGATCCCAAGCAGACCCCCACGCCTGGCCTGGCTGTGGGCGACAGGGCGCCGGCGCTGACGCTGCCCGCTGCAGACGGCTCGACGGTCGATCTTGGCGAGCTCTACGCCAAGGGGCCCGTCGTGATCACCTTCTACCGCGGCGGCTGGTGCCCCTTCTGTCAGCGGGCCATGGCCCAGTGGAACAGCAAGGTCAGCGAACTCGTCGATGCAGGGGGGACCTTCGTCGCCATCAGTCCCGAGACCGCTGAGCACGCTCGTCAGAGCAGGCAGAAGTTCGGCGGCGACGGCGTCATCGCCCTGGTCGACAAGGACGGCGCCGCCATGCGGGCCTTCAAGGTCGGCTTCGCCTTCGACGAGAATCTCAAGAGCCGATACAAGCGGTTTGGCCATGATCTGGGCGCGTGGAACGCCTCGGGCCGCTGGGAGCTCCCTGCGCCGGCGACCTTTGTCGTCGACCGCAAGGGTGTGATCCGCTGGGTCTTCGCCGACTGGGACTTCCGCAAACGGGCCAATCCCGATGAGGTGATCGCCCAGGTGCGCAAACTGCACGGCGCCAGCTGAAAATCCCTCACCATTCAGCGGAGGCGCAAGAAAAGCCCTGCGCGGGATTCGTGCAGGGCGGGTTCTGCATGGCTCGTTGCGTAGGGACGCTGCGGGCCGCTGGCCTCACTGCGGCTGGGGCAGGATCTCGTCCCGCACCTGATCGATCTTCAGCAGCGCGTCGAGAAAGGCGTTCCGCACCATGTCGATGGCGTCCTGCCGCGCCGCAGCGACCTTGTTCTTCAGCGGCACGATCACGTCAGGCGGCTCGTCGTAGCTGTCGAGCAGCGTGAGGCAGTCGCGGAAGCACCGCAGATTGACGTCCAGCCCCGCTTCTTCGAAGGCGGAGATGCGGTTCTTGCCCGTGGCGATGATTTCGTCGATCAGGCCGGGGTCCGCCTGCGCTTCGTGCATGCGCAGCGCGATGTCCACGACGGTCTGACAGCTTTCCTGAATGATCTGGATGATCACCGCCTTGATGTCCAGCTGCATCTCCACGCAGGATTCCGTCAGGACCTCAGGCGGCACGGGCGGCGGCTGGGTCTGCGCCGAGGCCGGTGTGGGCGAAGCTGCGGTGAACGTGGCGACAGCGACTGCCATCGTCGCTACGGCGCGAACTGTGCGTCGCATGGTCTGCATCATGGATACCCCCCATGTGTGTGGGCGTGTGCTCCTCGAGCAGGCCGAACGTCGGCCCGCTTCTGGGTTCAACTGCTGGAGCCGTCGACGCCAGCGTCGAGACGACGGCTGAGAATTTCCTCCAGCGCAGTGCTGATGGCGTCGTCCGACGCTGCGACAGCTTCGTCGATGGCGGCCATGGCGCGCGCGTGCGCCCCTCGCACCGCCTCGATCAACGCAGGGTCGGCCTGCAACGACTCGAGGAAGTGGACGCACTCCTTGGCGAATCGGGTCAGCGCAGCCTTGGCCAAGCTCGCGTACCGGTGAATGTGCGCAGCGCCAGCCTTGGCGACTTCGCGGATCCGCTCCGCAGGAACATCGG
>CAYPBL010000060.1:0-11228 GCA_964408965.1 uncultured Phycisphaeraceae bacterium
TCTGCCTGCGCATGTAGGCCTTCCAGGCGTCCGAGCCCGCTTCGCGCCCGCCGCCTGTCTCCTTCTCTCCCCCAAAGGCGCCGCCGATCTCCGCCCCGCTGGTGCCGGTGTTGACGTTGGCGATGCCGCAGTCGCTGCCGACCTCCGAGAGGAACCGCTCCGCCGAGCGCAGGTCGCGCGTGAAGATCGCTGAGGAGAGCCCCTGGGCGGCCTCGTTGTTGCGGGCGATCGCCTCATCGAGCGAATCGACCGCAAAGACGTAGAGAATCGGGGCGAAGGTCTCCTCCAGCGCAATGGGCAGGCTTCCCGAAGCCGGCGCCCGGACGATGGCGGGCTCGACGTAGTGGCCCGGCCCTTGGAGCGCAGCTCCGCCGACGACCACCTCGCCCCCCTGCTCCACCGCAAGCGCAAGGGCCCGCTGCATGCGCTCGACGGCCTGGGCGGTGATCAGCGGCCCCACGTGCGTTCTCGGGTCCATCGGGTCGCCGACGACGAGCGAGCGGTACGCCGCTGCGAGCCTGTCGACGAAGCGGTCCGCGACGCTCCTGTGCACCAGCAGCCTTCGCGTGGTGGTGCAGCGCTGCCCCGCTGTGCCCACGGCGCCGAAGAGCACGGCGCGCAGGGCCAGCTCCATGTCCGCGTCGGCCAGCACGATCGCCGCGTTGTTGCCCCCCAGCTCCAGCAGCGCCCGCCCCAGGCGTTTGGCGACGATCTCCCCCACCCGCCTTCCCATGGCGCACGAGCCGGTGGCGCTGATGAGGGGGAGCCTGCGGTCAGCGACCAGCGGCTCGCCCGCCTCCTCGTCTGTTCCGACGACGAGCTGGCCGACCGCGGGGACGTCCATCTCCTCGGCGCAGCGCTGGACGATCGCCTGCAGCGCGATCGCCGTCAGCGGGCTGCGCAGCGACGGCTTCCACACGACCGCATCGCCGCAGACGAAGGCCAGCATGGCGTTCCAGGCCCACACCGCAGCGGGAAAGTTGAAGGCGGTGACCACGCCCACGGGCCCCAGCGGCCGCCACCGCTCCTGCAGCTCGTGCCCCGGCCGCTCCGAGGGCAGCGTCAGCCCGCCGATCATCCGGGACAGGCCCACCGCGTAGTCGGCGATGTCGACCGCCTCCTGGACTTCGCCGACGCCTTCGCTGGCGATCTTGCCCGTCTCGAGGCTGACCAGCTCGCCCAGCAGCTCTCGCTTGTCGCGCAGCTCGTCAGCGAGCCTTCGCACGAAGAGGCCGCGGCGCGGCGCCGGGACGCTCCTCCAGGCCAGGAACGCCTCCTGCGCCCCTTCGATGGCCTTGTCGAGGCTTGCGCGGTCGTCCAGGCCCACGCGCGCAACGACCCGGTCGTCGATGGGCGAGCGGACCTCGACCGCGCCGCCCGGACCATCGCCTGCGAGCCTGGGATGCTCCGCGACGCCCAGCTGCTCCAAGACGCGCGCCACGCGCGCAGGCGTGGGGCCCAGCTCCGTCCGCGTCGACTCCGCCATGCGCCAAGCCTACCACCAGCTGGCTCGGATGCGGGATCCCTCACCCCCCCGCCGCGTAGAGTGCTCCATGAGCCCTTTCCTGCTGCTCGCGCTGGTCTCGCTCGCCGCTCCCCCTGCACAGAGCGAGCGCCAGCAGCCTCCCCCTGCGCCCCCCTCCTCCCAGGCCAGCGCCCCAGCCGCACCCGTGCGCGACGCTGCGGTGGACTGGGTCGTGGCGGAGTTCGACCGCCGGGAGTCCCTCCTCGCCCGTCGCGGCGTCGTGCTGCAGCGTGAGCGGGAGGACCTCGCTCGTCAGCTCGCCGCCACGCTCCCCTTGCGCGCTCTCACCCCGGGCCAATGGGCCAAGCTGCACGACTCCCCCATCTTCCCCTTGCTCGATCTCCGCGAACAGGCGCTCGATGCGCTGGGCCCCTTTCTCACGCGCGACGACGCCCAGGGCGCCGCCGCCGTCGTCCTGCACCTTTTTCTCCGCGCCGAAGCGGGCGAGCTGGCTGGCGCCCCCGCCGCTGAACGCGTCGACCTGCTCCGCCGCGCGCTGACCCATCCGGGCCTGGACGAAGCGGTCCGCAAGGGCTGGGCCCCCAGACTCTTCCTTCTTCTCGGCTTGATCGCCCCTCGCGAGGCGCCTCCCCTGGCTGACACGCTCTTCAGCCTCGAACGGCTGCTCACGGACGATCTGCCCCTGACCATGCGGCCCGATCTGCACCTGCTCTACCAGCCGTTGCGGGAACTGACCGTCCTGGACCCTGCGCGAGCGGAGGCCCTCGAGCGCATCAGGCTGCGCATGCTCCACCTGCTGCGCGAGGCGATGGACGCGCTGCCTCCGGGCAAGCGCTGGGAAGCCGCCCGCGCAACCACCCTGCTCGAATCCGACTGGGCCAAGCACGCAGCCTTTCCCGCGCCTCCTGCAGCGGATCAGCCGCCCGAGGACCGCTGAGCGCTGCGCGCCGCCAGCGCCTCAGCCGCTGCGCGGGCCCTTGCTGCAAACGCTTCGTGCAGCGACGGCTGCGTGCCGATCGTCAACGCCAGGACCCTGCGATCGGGCCCCACCAGCACGAAATGCGACGGATGGCGGATGTTGGCCATCGTCGACCCGTCCTTGAGCGTGATCGGCGTCTGGGGAAGCGGCGTGGGCGCGTCGAGCTTGAGCCCCTCGGTCAGGATCCGCTCCACCTGTCTGCCGTCTCCGGTCAGAAACGTCCATGTGCGCAGGTCCGCCCCGTGCGTGGCGGCGAAGGCCCGCAGCGCCTCGGGCGTGTCGTGCTGGGGATCCACCGAAAACGACAGGAACCGCACGCCCGAGCCCGCCAAGCTCCGCTGCAGCTGCGCCATGTTCCGCGTCATGGGCGGGCAGATGAAGGGGCAGTTGGTGAAGATGAAGTCGACGATCGTCACCTTCCCGTCCAGCAGCGCCGCAGCGTCGACCTCGTTCCCGTCCTGATCCACGAGCTGAAAGTCCGGGATGCGCAGCCCCTCGAGGCCGGGATCCGGATCCAACGGCCCCGGCGTCGTCGACCTCCCGGTGGACGGCGCAGCCGCCTTCGACAGCGCCCACACGCCCACCGCCCCGACCGTCAGCGCGCCGACGAGCGCAGCGCCCGCAAGCAGCCCCAGCCTGCCGCCCGAAGCGCTCATCCCCCGCCTCCTGCGCCGAAGACCAGCGTCGTCAGCAGCCCGTCGAGCGTCAGCGCCGCCAGGTACACGGGCAGGTGCAGAATCGAGAGCAGAAAGAGCGCCCGGGCGCGCTGGCGCGTTCTGCTGCGGACGAAGCGCGCCGCTGTGCGCAGGAAGAGTCCGCCCAGGAGCGCCGCTGCGGGAAGCGCCAGCCACCCCGAGACCGCAGGCGTCGCCAACGGGGCCAGCAGCGTGGCTGCGACCAGCGCCCCCGTCCAGATGAAGCTCACCCACGCGGTGCGCGCGCCGCTCTCGTCGCCGACGCTCAGCACGCGAAAGCCCGCGCAGGCGTAGCCCTCGCGGTGCATCCAGGCGATGGCCAGGAAGTGCGGCATCTGCCAGGCGAAGAGCACCAGAAAGAGCGCCCAGGCTGCGGGCGAGGCCAGGGCCGCAACGCCCGCCTCGGGTTTGGCCCCCGCAAAGCCGATGAGCGTCGGCAGCGCCCCGGGAACCGCCCCGATGACGGTCGAGAGCATCGTCACCTGTTTCGCTGGGGTGTAGGCGGCGATGTAGAGCAGGATCGTCGCTGCAGCGACCGTCGCGGGCGCCGGGCCGACGAAGAGGGCCAGGACCGCAAGGCCCGCAAACGAGCAGCAGAGCGCCACCGCCAGCCCCTGCGCCGGGCTGAGCCTGCCTGCGGGGATCGGTCGCTGACTCGTGCGAGGCATGCGGGCGTCGGCCTTGCGCTCCGCGACCTGGTTCAGGGCGTTGGCCCCCGCAGCGGCCAGCGCCGTTCCCGCAAGCGTCGCCCCCGCCAGCGCGACGAGCCGCCAGGCGCTCCACGCCCCCTCCAGCGCCCCCAGCGCAAAGCCCACCGCTGCGGTGATCGTCACCAGCTTCGTAATGCCGGGCTTGGTCAGGGCGATGGCGTCGCGCAGCGGACCTGCCCGTGTCGCTGCGTGCACAGCCTGGGCTGCGCCAGCCTCGATCGCTGCGGAGCTGCCCATCGGGCGCTAGCCTAGGCGCAGCATGGGCGCCACGCGAGCCATCACCATCCTCGACGGCCCGATGGGAACCGAGCTGGCCGCCCGCGGCGTCGCCACGCCGCCTCCTCTCTGGAGCGCCCAGGCGCTGTGCGAGGCCCCCCATCTCGTCGCGCAGATCCACCGCGACTACGCCCAGGCCGGCGCCGACGTCCTGACGACCAACACCTTCCGCACGCAGCCCCGGCTGCTGCCCGACGACTGGGCCCGCCTCGCCGGGCTGGCGGTCGAGCTCGCCCAGCAGGCCGCCTGCGCGACGGGCGCCCGCGTCGCGGGCTCGATCGCCCCCGTCGAGGACTGCTACCAGCCGCAGCGCAGCCCGGGCGCAGCTGCAGCCCCCCTGCACAGGGCCCTGGCTGAGGTCCTGGCCGAGGCGGGCGTGGATCTGCTGCTCTGCGAGACCTTCCCCCATGCGGAGGAGGCGCAGGCGGCGGTGCGGGCGGCGCGCTCCACGGGCCTTCCCGTCTGGGTCGCCCTGACGGCGGGCCCCGACGGCTCGCTGCTGACGCCGCAGCAGCTGGCCGAGGCGGCGCGCCGCTGCGTCGAGGAGGGCGCCTGCGCCGCCCTGGTCAACTGCGTCGCAGCGACGAAGACGCTGCCCTACGTCGAGGCGCTGGCCCAGGCGCAGCTGGGCGTTCCTGTCGGCGCCTACGCCAACGCGGGTGCGCCCGACGACGCGCTGGGCTGGCGCCCCCCTCCTGCCAGCCCCGACGCGGCGCAGCGCTACGCGGCGCTGGCCCGGATGTGGGTGGACGCGGGCGCCTCGATCGTCGGCAGCTGTTGCGGCACGGGCGTGGCGCACATCGCGGCGCTCGCCCAGCGTTTTTACAGCCTCTGGACCTCCTGACTGGCGCCGCCGCCCCCCTTCTGCCGATCTGCATCAAGCAGGACGCGCCGCTGCGGGGTATTCTGTCCGCCCCGACAGGGCCGCAGCCTTGTGCAGGCCTGCTGAGCACACGAAGAGGAGCCCCTCATGTCGCGCGTGGAAGTGCGGATCCGGTCCCGCAGATTCCTCGAGACCAGCAGGCGGGACCTCTGGTGGGTCCAGCCTGCCCTGGTCGTGCTGGGCCTGCTCGCCTTCATCGTCTACACCACTTGGGCCTCGCTGCAGAACGCCAACTACCACTGGCAGGGGTATCTCTCCCCCTTCTACTCGCCCGAGGTCTTCGGCGACTCCGAGCACGCCTGGTTCCCCAAACCAGCCAACTGGCCCAGCTGGCTGCCCTTCACGCCCGCGTACTTCATTCTCTGGGCGCCTGCGCTGTTCCGCTTCACCTGCTACTACTGGCGGGGCGTCTACTACAAGGCCTTCTGGGCCGATCCCCCCAACTGCGCCGTGGGCGAGCCCCGCAAGGGCTACCGCGGCGAAGCCAAGCTGCCGCTGATCCTGCAGAACGTCCACCGCTACTTCATGTACGTCGCGGTGCTCTTTCTGCCCCTGCTGGCCTGGGACGTGTACAAGGGCATGTGGTTCACCGTCCAGCAGGCCGACGGCTCGACGGTCAAGGAGTTCGGCGTGGGGGTCGGCACGGTGGTCCTGGCCCTGGACGTGCTGTTCCTTTCCCTCTACGTCTTCGGCTGCCATTCACTGCGGCACCTGATCGGCGGCCGCCGCGACTGCGTGAGCAAGGGCTTCGCGGGGGGGCTTCCCTACAAGTGCGTCTCGTGCCTCAACGGCAGGCACGGCTTCTGGGGCTGGGTGAGTCTGGGCTGGGTCGCCTTCGCCGACATCTACGTGCGGCTGGTGGCCTCGGGCGTGTGGACGGACTACCGCGTGGTCTTCTTCACCACAAGCGCTGGAGGCGCATGAGCCATGGCTGAGCGCAGCTTCGACACCTTCGAGCACGACGTGATCGTCATCGGCGCCGGCGGCGCAGGCCTGCGCGCCGCCATCGAGGCCTCGAGCCAGGGCTGTTCGGTGGGGCTCATCTGCAAGTCGCTGCTGGGCAAGGCCCACACCGTCATGGCCGAGGGCGGCATGGCTGCGGCCCTGGCCAACGTCGACGACCGCGACAACTGGCAGGTCCACTTCGCCGACACCATGCGGGGCGGCCAGTACCTCAACAACTGGCGCATGGTCGAACACCACGCCAAGGAGGCCCCCGACCGCGTCCGCGAGCTAGAGGCTTGGGGCGCCGTCTTCGACCGCACCAAGGACGGCCGCATTCTGCAGCGCAACTTCGGCGGCCACGCCTACCCCCGTCTGGCCCACGTCGGCGACCGCACCGGCCTCGAGCTCATCCGCACGCTGCAGGACCACGGCGTCCATCAGGGCATTGACGTGCACATGGAGGTCACCGTCTTCCGCCTGCTCAAGGACGGCGACCGCGTGGCCGGCGCCTTCGCCTACGACCGGGAGCGCGGCCGCTTCCGCGTCTTTCGCGCAAAGGCCGTCGTCCTGGCCACAGGCGGCGTCGGCCGCATGTACAAGGTCACCAGCAACTCGTGGGAGTACACCGGCGACGGCCATGCGCTGGCCTACCACGCCGGCGCCGAGCTCAAGGACATGGAGTTCCTGCAGTTCCACCCCACGGGGATGGTCTGGCCGCTGAGCGTGCGGGGCATTCTGGTCACCGAGGGGGTGCGCGGCGAAGGCGGCGTGCTGCGCAACAGCGAAGGCCGTCGCTTCATGTTCGACGACATCCCCGACCTCTACAAGGACCAGACGGCCACGGACCCCGAGGAGGGCTGGCGCTACGTCATGGGCGACAAGAACGCCAAGCGCCCCCCCGAGCTGCTCACCCGCGACCACGTGGCCCGCTGCATCGTCCGCGAGGTGCGCGAGGGCCGAGGCTCGCCGCACGGCGGCGTCTTCCTCGACATCGCTTGGATCAAGGAGAAGCTCCCCAACGCCGAGGAGCACATCAAGCGCAAGCTCCCCTCGATGTACCACCAGTTCAAGACCCTCGCGGGCGTGGACATCACCAGGGAGCCCATGGAGGTCGGCCCGACGATGCACTACGCCATGGGCGGGATCAACGTGGACGGCGACACGCAGATGTCCACCGTCCCGGGCCTCTTCGCCTGCGGCGAGTGCGCCGCGGGGCTGCACGGCGCCAACCGCCTTGGCGGAAACTCCCTCTCCGACCTGGTGGTCTTCGGCAAGCGGGCCGGCGAGCACGCAGCGAGCTTCGCCAAGGAGCACGGCGCCCCGAGCGTCGACGACGCGCAGCTGGAGGAGCTGGAGCGAGAGGCTCTGGCCCCGCTGGAAAGGCAGAGCGAGGCCGACGCCGAGAACCCCTACCAGATCCAGCGCGATCTGCAGGAGCTGATGCAGGAGAAGGCCGGCATCGTGCGGCAGGAGAAGCTGCTGCTGGAGGCCCTGGAGGCGCTTCCTAAGCTGCGGGCGCGGGCGGCCAGGGCCGCGGCGCCGGGCAACCGCGAGTACAACAACGGTTGGCACACGGCGCTGGACCTGGGCAACCTGCTCACCTGCGCCGAGATGACCATCCGCGCCGCCATCGAGCGCAAGGAGAGCCGCGGCGCCCACTTCCGCGAGGACTACGACCAGAAGGACCCCGAGAAGTGGGGCAAGATCAACCTCATACTCAAGAAGGGCCCCGACGGGTCCATGCAGATCGAGGAGCGGCCCGTCGAGCCGCTGCGCGACGACCTCCAGCGCATCATCGAGGAGCAGGGCTGAGCCATGCCGAGCGTCACCTTCCGAATCTGGCGGGGCGAGAACGGTCAGGGCGCCTTCCGCGACTACACCACCGAGTACGACGAAGGCATGGTCGTCCTCGACGTGGTGCACCGCATCCAGGCCGAGCAGGCGAACGACCTGGCGGTGCGCTGGAACTGCAAGGCCGGCAAGTGCGGCTCGTGCTCCGCGGAGGTCGACGGCCTTCCCCGCCTGATGTGCATGACCCGCATGGACATGCTCGACACGTCCAAGCCCGTGACCATCGAGCCCATGCAGGCCTTTCCGCACGTCAGGGACCTGGTGACCAACGTCAAATGGAACTACGAGGTCAAGAAGAAGATCACGCCCTTCACGCCCCGCAAGCCCGACGCCCCCGACGGGACCTGGCGCATGCAGCAGGCGGACGTCGACCGCGTGCAGGAGTTCCGCAAGTGCATCGAGTGCTTCCTGTGCCAGAACGTCTGCCACGTGCTGCGCGAGCACCACAAGCACGACGAGTTCATCGGGCCGCGCTTCCTGGTCTACACCGCGTCGCTGGAGATGCACCCCCTGGACACGGCTGACCGCCTGGCGGATCTGCGCCGCCGCGACGGCGTGGGGTACTGCAACATCACCAAGTGCTGCACCCGCGTCTGTCCCGAGAGCATCACCATCACCGACAACGCCATCATCCCGCTCAAGGAGCGCGTGGTGGACGAGTACTTCGACCCGCTGACGAAGCTCTTCCGCGTCTTCAAGCCGCGCAAGCAGGCGCAGTAGCCGCTGACGGCGCCCACAGGCGCCGCTGTGGCTGTGCGGGGCTCAGGCGCCTGCGCCTCCGCCGAGCACCTTGGGCGCCTTGAGGAACGGCCCGTCCGTCTGGGGCGCGAGCCTGAGGAAGTCCTCGCGCGCAAGCGTCTGGCCAGGCTCGTCCTCGTCGAGACGGTTGACCGCGTCCTGCACGTGGGCCATGGGCTCGACGCCCTCGAGGTCGAGCGTGCGGAGCTTCTCGATGTAGCCGAGCACGCTGGTGAGCTCGCGGGCGCAGCGGGCGGCCTGCTCGTCGCTGAGCTCGAGGCGCGCAAGCCTGGCGACCTTGCGGACCTCCTCCTCGCTCAGGACAGGCTGACTCTCAGGGCGATCGTCCATGGCGTCCAAGCATACCCGCTGCTGCCGCCCGGCCCTCGTCAGACGCTGCAGAGCGCAAGCATCTTCTGGTTGAGCACGCGCAGCTGCTGCAGCGTCAGAAACGTCCTCTCCAGGGCGCCGTGCAGCCTGGGCCGCTGACTGAGCCTGTGCAGATGCGGCGCCAGAAAGCCCGGCCGCTCCGGCGCCGGGTAGAAGCTCACCCGCTCGAACCGCTGCACCGCAAAGCCTGCTCGGCGAAGGTCCCGCAGCAGCGTGCGCTTGGAACAGAAGATCTCCGTGTAGGGCTTGGGCGTCGTTCCCCACAGGCGGACGCCCGCTCCGCTGCGCAGCTGCCGGGGCAGCGTCAGCAGGTTGTCGACGAGCGCCCAGGCGTGCAGCCTCGCCCAGGAGGGCGTCACGAGAATGAACCGACCCCCCGGCGCCAGAGCCCGGCGCGCCCGCTGCAGCGCCTCAGCCCGCTTGTCCAGATGAATGTGCTCGTAGGTGTCGAGCATCACGATCGTGTCGAAGCTGCGGGGAGGAACGTCCATCTCCTCCGCAGGCGCCTGCACGATCGTCGCCCGCTCGCCCAGCCCTCGCTGCTCCAAGTTGCGGCGGCACTGCTGGACCATGTCCGCGGAGGGGTCCATGCCCACCAACGTTTCGAATCGATCCCGCAGCAGATAGAGCATGTCCCCCAGCCCGCAGCCGACGTCCAGCAGCCGCTAGCCCGAGCCCGCCAGGGCGCAGACCCGCTCGTTGCGGTGCAACAGCATGTTCAGATAGAGCCTGTGCGAGGGCGGGTACGACTCCATCCACAGCCTGCCCTGCGAGGCTTGGCAGCGGTTGCGGTAGTTGAACTCCTCGGAGATGCGCCTGGCCCGCTCCGACGGCGACCGCCCCGCAATTACGACGGGCAAGGCTTCATGCACAGCGCGCATGCGGGCTCCTTTCCGATCCGAAGGCGCACGGCGCAGCGACGCCTCCGCTGCTCCATGCGTCGGCCACCGGGCAGGCGGCAAGTGAAGAAAACCCGCCCCTCAGCTGCGGCGCCCAGGCTGCTGCGCCACATTCGGGCAGGCAGGGCGGGCATCCAGAGCCTGGGCGATGCGGCTCAGCTGCTCGCGGGCGTGCTCCTCACAGGCCCGCTCGCTTCGGCGCCACAGCAACGGCGCCGCCGCCGCTGTGGGAACCACGATCAGCGGCGCCGCCCACCACCACGTCGGCCACCACCCCCAGCTGGGCGGAATCATCTTGTCGAGCATCGGCACGCCCGGCCACAGGCTCACCAGCGTTCCCCCGAGCAGCGCCGCAGGCGTCTTGAGCCGAACCCGCGCACGCCAGTCGATGCGCGATCCCTCCCCCACAGGCTCGACGCTCCCCACCAATAGCCGATCGAACGGCTCGCCGAAGAGCGACACTGCGAAGCGAAGGCGCCCGTCGGGGCCTGCCGCAAGCGACCGAAAGCCCGGCAGCTTGCCCCTGCGCGCAAGGCTGTCCAGCCTGCCGACGACCTCCCGCGGCGCCAGGGGCGTTCGCAGCGGCTCGAGCCGCCACGCCAGCCCTGTGCGACGGACGGTCGAGCCTGGCTCAGCGGGCGTGGGGGACATCGGACGTGCAGCGGCTCCTTCCACGCGGGGCGATCGCCTCCGCCGCTGCGCTCTTCCACGGCGGACTTTGCGGGGAATGTAGGCGCAGCGAGGGCTTCTGCCGCCCGCACAGCGTTATCGGTTCCTGCTCGGCGCCGCGATTGCCGATCCGCCCGGGAGCGAATGGCTCAGGCCGACCCGAGCCCGCGACTGCGCCTGGTGCGCAGCGACGACGCTGCGCCCGCGCTGATTCTGCGCCCTCCCGGGACGCCCGCAGCCCACAGCGTCGGGGCGCGAGCCACGCTGCGCTCCAGGTCCAGCCCGCTGCGATCCACCCGCGAGGTGGCCCGCGCCGCCCGCAGGGTGCAGCAGGCCAACCGAGCCTCGGCCCAGCTGGGCGAGGAGGACGTCCGCCGCATCTTCGCTGCGCGTGTGGCTGAGTCGATCGAAGGAGGCCGAGCCGCCCTGCTTCCGCTCGAGAAGCGCATGCGCCTGCTGGAGACGGCCAGGCGGCTGGGGATTCGCCCTTTCGACGCCTCGCTGGTGATCGCCATCGCCCAGGACGCAGCCCGCCGCGGCGAGCTTGGGCTGATCGAGCGCGACAGCAGACTCTGGGCCACGGGCGCCGGGGAGCGACCGCTGCCGGGCTCGACCCGTCGTCGCACGCTGCGGCGGCGGGCGCTGTTGCGGCTGGGGCTGACGCTGACGCTGGGGGCTCTGCTGGCCCTGTGGCTGATCGCCTGGGT
>CAYPBL010000061.1:0-10908 GCA_964408965.1 uncultured Phycisphaeraceae bacterium
CGGGCCTTGCGCTCGGCTCGCCTGCGGGCGCCCTCGTCGAGGATCCGCTTGCGCAGGCGCACGCTCTGGGGGGTGATCTCCACCAGCTCGTCCTCCTCGATGTGCTCCAGCGCCTCCTCCAGGCTCAGCTTCCGGGCCGCCTTGAGCACGGTGAAGGCCTCCTTCGTCGAGGAGCGGATGTTCGTCAGCTTCTTCTCGCGCACGATGTTGACGGGCAGGTCGTTCTCGCGGTTGTGCTCGCCGACGATCTGCCCCGCGTAGACCCGCTCGCCGGGCGTGACGAAGAGGACGCCGCGGTCGGCCAGCGTCTCGACGGCGTAGGCGGTGACGGCGCCGGTCTCCGTGGCCACGAGCGCCCCCTGCTTGCGCCGCAGCCGCTCGCCCGTGGCCGGCTCGAAGCGGTCGAAGACGTGGTGCAGAACAGCCTGGCCGCCTGTGGCGGTCAGCAGCCTGGCCCGCAACCCGATGAGCGCCCGGGAGGGGCAGGAGAAGACGAGCCTGCTCACGTCGCCCCGGCTGTCCATGCGCTCGAGGACGGCGCCTCGGCTGCCCAGCAGCTCCATGGCTGGGCCCACCTGCTCGGCGGGAGCGTCGATCACCACCTGCTCGACGGGCTCGCACAGGACGCCGTCGATGTGGCGGAGGATCACCCGGGGCCGTCCCACCGCCAGCTCGTACCCCTCGCGGCGCATGGTCTCCAGCAGCACGCCCAGGTGCAGCACGCCTCGTCCGGAGACCTCGAACTCCTCGGGCGAGGCCCCCTCCTCGACGCGCAGCGCCACGTCGCGCAGCCGCTGGCGGAGGAGCCTGTCGCGCAGCTGCCTGCTCGTGACGAAGCGCCCCTCCTGTCCCGCAAAGGGCGAGTCGTTGACGCGAAAGAGCATGGTGATCGTCGGCTCGTCGACAGCGACGGGAGGCAGCGCCGCCGGCGCCGCGGGGTCGGCGATTGTGTCGCCTATGCCCGCCTCCTCCAGGCCCGTCAGGGCGCAAACGTCGCCCGCCTCGACGCGCTCGACGGGGACGCGTTCGAGCCCCTCGAAGCGCAGCGCCTGCAGGACCCTTCCTGGAAGCGCTCTTCCGTCGGGCTTGAGCATGACGACGTCCCTGCCCGGCTCGACGGCGCCCGCGAAGACCCTCCCTACGACGATCCTGCCGACGTAGTCGCTGGCGTCGAGACTGGTGACGAGCATCTGCAGCGGCGCAGCGGCGTCGCCTCTGGCTGGCGGCACGTGGGCCGCGATGGCCTCGAAGACGGCCCGCACGTCCGAGGCGGGAGCGTCGAGGTCCGTCGTCGCCCAGCCCTCCTTGGCCGAGGCGTAGAGGACGGGAAAGTCCAGCGCCTCGTCGCCAGCGCCGAGCGAGACGAGCAGATCGAAGACCTCGTCGACGACCGCGTCGGGCCGGGCGTCGGGCCGGTCGCACTTGTTGACGACGACGATGGGCCGCAGCCCGGCCTCCAGGGCCTTGTCGAGCACGAAGCGGGTCTGGGGCATGGGCCCCTCGAAGGCGTCGACGAGCAGCAGGCAGCCGTCGGCCATGCGGAGCACCCGCTCCACCTCGCCGCCGAAGTCGCTGTGGCCGGGGGTGTCGATGACGTTGATGCGGACCTGCTCGCCCTCTTCGGTGGTGTAGCGCAGGGCGCAGTTCTTGGAGAGGATGGTGATGCCGCGTTCGCGCTCCAGGTCGCTGGAGTCGAAGATGAGGCCGTGCTGACCGCCGGCGAGCCTGTCCAGCTGGGCCTGGCGGAACATGCCGCTCTGCCGCAGCAGCTGGTCCACGAGGGAGGTCTTGCCGTGGTCGACGTGCGCGATGAGGGCGACGTTGCGAAGCGATGCAGCCATGGATGGTCCAGAGGGGCGCCAGCCCGCAGGCTGCGCTGGAAGTCGGCCCGCACTCTAGGCGCAGACGCTGTGAATACGATCGAATCGTCCAGAGCCCGCTGGCGGGGTCCGATGGAGGAGGTAGGCTGCTGGGAGACAACGGACACCAGCAGCCGCACACGCCGCCATCGCCCAGCCCCGCTGCAACAGCCCGCCCGAGGGCTGCGGAGGAGCGACCCATGAGCCAGGAGCGGATCGAACGCGACGTCGTCATCGTGGGCGGAGGCCCCGTGGGCTCGACCGCTGCCTCGCTGCTGCGCAAGTACAACCCCGACCTGTCGGTGCTGGTGATCGAGAAGGAGCGCTTTCCCCGCGAGCACGTGGGCGAGAGTCAGCTGCCAGGCTGCGCCCACGTCATCGACGAGATGGGCGCGTGGGACAAGGTCGAAGCAGCCAACTTCCCCATCAAGATCGGCGCCTCCTACACCTGGGGCAGGAACAGCGAGGTGTGGGACTTCGACTTCTACCCCGTCGAATGGTGGAAGGACGAGCCCAGACCCGGCAAGTTCGAAGGGCAGCGGCGCTTCATGGCCTGGCAGGTCGACCGGGCGATCTACGACGACATTCTGCTCAAGCACGCGGAGTCGATGGGCGCCGAGGTCTGGCAGGAGGTGAAGGTCGAGGAGGTCCTCAAGGAGGGCGACCGCATCGAGGGGCTGCGTCTGAGCACAGGGCAGATCGCGGCGGGTCGGCACTACATCGACGGCTCGGGCGTGACGGGCGTCATCCGCAGAGCCATGGGCGTGCAGTCCGAAGCCCCCAGGGAACTGCGCAACATCGCCATCTGGGACTACTGGGAGAACGCGGAGTGGGCCGTCGAGATCGGCGTGGGCGCCACGCGCGTGCAGGTGCGCAGCCTGCCCTACGGCTGGATCTGGTTCATTCCCCTCGGCCCCACGCGCACCAGCGTCGGGCTCATCGTCCCCTCGAAATACTACCAGGAAAGCGGCAAGACGCCCGAGGAGCTCTACGAGCAGGCGATCGCGGAGCAGCCGCAGATCGCGGCGCTGTGCAGAAACGGTCGACGCTCGGGCCAGATCCGCACGACCAAGGACTGGTCGCACCTGTGCGAACGTCTGGTCGGCGAGAACTGGTTCATCGCAGGCGAGGCAGCGGGTTTCGCCGACCCGATCCTCGCGGCGGGGCTGCATCTGGCCCACTCATCGGCCCGCGACGCCGCCTACACCATCCTCGAGCTGGAGCGCGACGAGCTCGACGCGGATTGGCTGCGCCGACGCTACAACGAGCGCAACCGCCAGGTCATCAGCCAGTACATCCGCTTCGCCCACTTCTGGTACTCCGCCAACGGCTGCTTCACCGACCTGCAGGAACACTGCGCCGAAATCGCCAAGGACGCGGGGCTGGAGCTCAATCCTTCGGAGGCCTGGCGGTGGCTCTCGCAGGGAGGCTTTGCGCTGGAAGACCCGACCAGGCCCGCCTTCGGCTCCTTCGACCTGGCCTCGGCCGGCGGCATCGTCGCCTGGTTCGACGGCAGCAGGAAGACCTGGTCGTTCCAGGAGAACAACGTCTTCACGCTCGACGTGCGCGGGGCGGAAAAGCAGTTCATCGGCGACCTGCGCGACGGCAGAATCACCCCCGTCGAATGCTTCGTCCGCGACGGCAAAACGCTGCCTGTGGCGGGCTACTACATCAACGTCATCAAGGCCCTGCACGAAAGCAGCGACCTGGCCCGCATCGTCGAGACCATCGTCCACAACGCTGTGCCCAAGACCGCCTCGATCAAGGAGCAGGCCCTGGTCTTCGACTACCACCTGCAGGCCCTCGAGGCGATGGTGATCGACGGCTGGGTCAAGGCGAAGCGCGACCCGAACAAGCCGCTCGTCCCCAACCTGCGGGGCGACAAGAGCCTGCTCATTCGCTCGCACCGGGAAGGCGCCCAGGCGCTCAAGGAGCGTCTGCAGAAAGGCCAGCGCGTGCGCTTCGGGCCTTCGGAGACCATGGAGGACGCGCCCCAGCCCACCGGCGCCGATCCTGACCGCGACGCCTGAAGCTGCATCCTCGCGCGACCTCGTTTCAGCGGCCCTCTTCCCGCTGTGCCACTCGAACCTCGAAGGAGAGCAGCGTCGCGCCGTCGCTGGTGCGCAGCGCCCGCCACTGCGCCTTGTCGACGGCCAGCCCCGCCTCGAACGCCGCCCGCCCGACGCGTCCCCCATCGTCGCGCAGCGCGAGCAGCAGCGCCGCAGGCTTGGCCAGGCCGAAATGCAGCCACGACGATGGTTCGCGCCGCAGGGGGCCTTGCCTTGCTCGTGCGCCAGCCGTCGCCAGCGCCCGCTCCATCGCCTCCACAGCCTCTGCGCTGTCAGCCAGGATCCACCACCCGTCGCCCCGTCCGGGCGTCAGCGCCGCTTGCGCAGGGGCCTGCTCGTCCAGCGCAACCCGCCACGACAACGTCGCGCTCTCCCTTCCCAGCGCAAGCGGAGGCCACGCGACAGGCAACGTCCGCACGCTCTGGGGAAGGGCGCCCCCGAAGTCCAGCGACGCGGGCGAGACGTTCTGCTCGTCCAGCGACTCCGCCGCCAGCGCCGCCAGCGCCGCATCGACCAACGGCGCCGCCGACGCCGCCTCTCGCAGCCGAATCGCCACAGCCGCCGACACCCCCCCCTCCTCGCGGCGCGCGATCCGATACACCCGCGCCGCCACGACCCGTCGAGCCAAGGCAGGCTGCCCGTGAAGGACGGCGCCCAGCCACAATGCGGTCAACGGCGCCGTCCACACGCCAGCAGCTCCGGGCTGCGCGACGCTGCTCGTCCGCTCCACCACCAGCGTCAGCGCCCCTGGCGCAAGGTTGGCGAAACCCGCGTCGGACATGTCGCCTGCCAGGGGCCCCAACGGCTCCGGAGGCACTGCCAGCAGCCTGCCTCGAGCGATCTGTCCCGTCGCGTCCAGCGAAGCAGCGAGCCATCCGCCGTCGGGCGTGCGCAGCGCGAGAATCGCCCGCCCTTCCCCCAACTCGCTGCGCCAGAGCTGCAGCCGCTGTGCAAAGGACGCCTGCCCGTGCGCAGCCGGTGCTCCCTTCTTGTCTTCTGCGTCCTCTCGTCGCCGCTGCGCCGCCCGAGCCAGCTTCAAGGTGCGTCTGAGCAGCTCCTTCTGCCCTGCAGGGACGAAGACGAGCAGCACACGATCCGTCTGCAGCACTC
Organism: uncultured Phycisphaeraceae bacterium; assembly: GCA_964408965.1. Taxonomy (GTDB): domain Bacteria; phylum Planctomycetota; class Phycisphaerae; order Phycisphaerales; family UBA1924; genus CAYPBL01. The sequence goes on from CAYPBL010000061.1 coordinate 5,039, forward strand.
GCGCAAGCCAATACCGCCCCGCCTCGATCGCCAACACCGGGGCGCCTTGGACCACGAGCCGAGGCGCTCCCGCGAGCGCCCGCTCCAGCCGCTCCGCCACCTCGGGGCGCACCAGACTGGCCAAGGCCCACTCCACCGCTGGCCCCTCTTCGTCCCCCTGCACACGAACGAAAAAGGCCGCCTCGCGACCGAGCAGTCTGGCAAACGCTTCTTCGGGAGACAGACGCAGCGAGCGGGCCAGCGACCGCCATGCCTCCGTCAACGGCTTCGTCACGTTCAGCTGCGAGGCGACCCGCTCCACCATGGCCCCCGCCTGGGTCGTTCGCAGCGCAGCTCCCCCGCGCAGGGCAAGCAGCGCGTCGACCTCCGCTGGCGCCACCGCGAGCAGACGCCAGAACGCTGCAGGAGGCTCTTCGTCGGGCTGCACGCCCTGCTGCGCGACGCTGCTGGAGGCGGTCAGCGTCGCCGTCGCTGCCACACATCCCCACACGCTCCGCCAGCGCGCCCGCGCACCAGCACGCAACGTCTTCACGGTTCAGCGCCTGGAGGGCGGCTGCGTCGTTGCGACCAGGGCCCGCTCCGCAGCGGGATCCGCCCCGCCGCTGAGCAACTGCGCCCACCGCACCAAGGCAGTCGCCTGCGCAGGCGAGGCCGGCGCGTGCCACAACTCGATCACCCCCGGGCCAGCGAACTGCACCACCGACCCCGACGGAGCCGCCTGGCCGCCCGACCACAGCGCCGCCGCCATGGCCTGGGTGGGCGTGGTCGAGCACGGAGGATGGTCCCCGCCTGCCGCCCGGGCAGGTCCGCTGCGCCCAGCGCGGAGGAGCATCCAGTCGGGACGGGCCTGGCCTCTCCGGAGCAGCGCCCGCTCCACACTCTTGGCCGCTCTGCTGCACCCCTGATCCAGCGCCGCCGTCGCGGGCTGCTGACGCACGGGGAGCAGCGTCCCTTCTGGAACGTAGCGCTTGGCCAGCAGCATGCCCCCCAGCACGCCCAGCCCCAGCGTCAGCGCCGCCACGCGACCCGCTGCGATCCACATCCGCAGCCTGGCGGAGGCGAAGAACCCCTTGCGCTCCACGCGATCGAGCACCGGCCCGGAGAGATCCGGTCCCTGCGGCGCTCTGCGCAGCTCGTCGAAGAGCGGATCTCTCTCCCACGCTGCTGCGTCGCCCCCCCGCCCAGCGTCGAATGCATCGCGAGGCGAAGCGTTCACCGCCATACCTCCTCAACACTGCGCAGCAGGGCCTCGTGCGCCCGAATGTGCTTGCGCATCCTTTCCCTGGCGCGGTGCAGATGGCTCTTGACCGTCCCCTCGGGCATGTTCTTGTGCTCCGCGATCGCCGCGATGGGCCAGCCCTGCTGATGGAACAGGAGCACAATGTCCCGCTGCTCCTCGCTGAGCTGATTCAGCGCCTCCTGCAACGTGTCGCGGGCGGCGCCCCATGTCTCGTCGTCGCTCTGGGCGAACCCCCCAGAGGCCTTTCCCGCGCCCACGGCGCCGACCAGATCGCTGTCGTACCGAGGCTTGAGCTTCTGGTTCGCATTCACGTACAGCCGCTTGGCGATGGTGAACAGCCACGTCGAGAAGCGGTAGCGCGGATCGAAGCGGTGCAGGTTCGTCAGCACGCGCACGAAGGCGTCCTGCGCGATGTCCTCCGCCACGTCGGGTCTGCCCGACAGACGGAGCAGATACGCGTAGAGCGACTGCTGATGGGCCTGGATGAGTCGCTGGGCCGCGGAGCGCTCGCCCTTGCAGGCGCGTTGGATCAGCTTGCGCTCCTCGGACCGCGTCATCACCCAGACTATACACGCGCCCTGCGGAGCATGTTGCGGCTTCCTTCGCGCTGGCGGGCGTCTCAGGCCCGGCGCGGACCAGCGTCCGGATAGGCCAGATCGCGCTGCAGGCCCCCAGGGCCCAGCGTCTGAACCGCCGGCCTCTCTCCCCCCACGGGCAGCCAGCCTGTCGCGCGGTGGGCGCTGGCGACGGCGATCTCGACCCGGGAAGCCAACGCCTTGTGGGCCTCCAGGGCCCTGCGGGGCGAGTTGCAGTCGCGCGAGAGATGGAGCAGAACGAGCCTGCGTCTCGGCGCCACCGCTGCGGCGAAGGCGGCGCTCTGGGCGTTGCTCAGGTGGCCTGCGCCGCCCATGATCCGCGCCTTGAGCCAACTGGGCCTGGCTGAGGCCCGCTGCAACACCGGACAGTGGTTGGACTCCACCCCCAACGCGTCCACCCCGTGCAGGAACTGCGCCAGCCGTCGCAGGGGTCTGCCCAGGTCCGTCGCCCAGCCCAGCGAGCCGCCCGACGTGTCAAAGCGGAGCACCGCCACGCCGTCCTCGTCGTGCGGCCCCATCTGCGCCTGGACCTGCACGCCGGGAGCGACCGGGCACGCCTGCTCGAGCGGGCTCGTCTCGACCGCGCAGCAGGGCCTGCCCAGCTCGCGCAGCGCCTGGCGATGGGCCGGGGCGACCCACAGTCTGACCCGTTCAGGCAGCCGCCTCAGCCACGACCGCTGGAAGTGGTCGCTGTCCACGTGCGTCAGCACGACGTCGTCGACCTCGTCGAGGCAGGCGCCGACGCGCTGCAGCTCCAGCGCGAGCCTGCGGGGGGAGAGCCCCAGATCGAGCAGCCCCGTCCAGGGGCCCTCCGGGCTGTCGAGGCGGAGGACGGCGCAGTTGCCCGAGGAGCCGCTGGCCAGCACGCAGAGGCGCGCCGCAGCGGCCGAGGATGTCGCGTCCGTGCGCATGGCGGGGACGATACCGGACGCCGCTCCGCTGCGCGCGCAAAAACGGGCTGGCCTGCGCGCCAGCCCGTTTCGCGGGCCCGCTCGGTTCTGTCAAGGTGAGGATCAGGCTGCGGAGCGGGCGCGCTTGTTCCGTCCCACGGTGCGCTGCGACTCGGTGGCTCTGCGGTCGGGTTTGCTGCGCATCTCCTGGACGAGCCCCTGCGGATCGTTGGCCCACAGATCGGCGCCGATTTCCTCCGCCAGCTCGTCCGCTCGGTTGAAAACGCCGCCGCCCACGACGACCTGCACGTCGCTGCAGGCGCCGATCTCGCGAATCGTGTCGATGACCCTGCGGATGTCGGGAAGGTCGCAGGGCGCCGAGGCGAAGAAGAGCAGGACGTCGGGCTGACTCTCCTGCGCCGCAGCGAGCACTTCGTCCCCCGCCACGCCTCCTCCGACGAATCGGACCGAGAATCCCGCCGCCTCGAGCAGGTCCACCGCCATCTGCGCCGCCAGCTCGTCCGGGTCCGTCGGCCCGCAGACCGCCAGCACGCTCCTGCCCCTGGCCTGGGGCATCGGCAGCCTGGTCGCGGTCTGATCCACCAGCACGCGCAGCAGTCTGGTCGCCATGTGGTGGGTGATGTTGCTCATCTGGTCCGCTCGATGCAGGCGCTCGATCCGCTCGTACACAGGCCAGTAGACCTGTGTGTAGAGGGTCTCGGGGTGCAGCCCCTGCTCGATCGCCTCAGCCACCAGCGACCGGGCCCGGTCGCGGTCGCCCATGACGAGCGTCTCGAACAACCGTTCCGCACAACGTTCAACGTTCACAGCTGTGGTGCTCCATTCTCAAAGGCGTCCTGTCGCCGCCAACCTCCAGAAACCAGCGACGCCCCTCTCGCCGCCGGGCCGCTGCCTCCGCGTCCCGCACCGCGATCATCGAACCGCCCGCCCTGTCGCGATCAGCCAAGCCCCCGCCGCAGCGCGAATCCCACTACCCGGACCTGCCCAAGGCCGATAAGCGCCGCCGCTGCGGCGTCACCCTTCAGCGCCGACGCGGGCGGCGAGGCGCCGCGGTCGGCTTCGCCGGCGCCACCCCCCGGTAGCAGACGCACACGCCAAAGGTCAACGGCCGCTGGGTCACCGCGGTGAACCCCGCCTCTTGCAGCGTCTCGACGACCTTCCGCCTGTCCAGAAAAGCCTCGACGGAGCGAGGCAGGTAGCGGTAGGCCCCTGTGCGGTCCTTGCTGATCCACGTGGCCGTCACGGGCATGATCCGGTGCGTGTACAGCCGATGCAGCGACCGCAGCAGGCGCGAACGGGGCTCGCTGAACTCGAGCACGACCAGCCTGCCGCGGGGCTTGAGCACGCGGCGGAACTCCGCCAGGGCCTGCGCAGGATCCGCCACGTTGCGCAGGCCGAAGGCGATGGAGACCACGTTGAAGGACTCGTCCTCGAAGGGGAGGTCCATCGCGTCGCCCTGGACGTACTCGACGCGAGCCGCCGCCAACGAGCCTCGCTTGGCCTCCCTGGCTCTGCGTTCCTCCGCGATCTGGAGCATCTCGGGGGTGAAGTCCAGTCCCACGACCCGCTTTGCATGGGTGCGGGCAAAGAGCCTCGTCAGATCGCCCGTCCCGCACGCAACGTCCAGCACAGTCTCGCCAGGCCTGACCGCCGCCTCCCGCACCGCTTCGCGCCGCCATACGCGGTCGCGGCCGAAGGAGTGCAGTCGATTGTTGAGGTCGTAGCAGCGGGCGATGGCGGCGAACATCGCCCGGACGCGCTGTGGCTTGTCCGCCAGCGCATGCGGATCGCCCTGGAGCGCCTCGGGGCTCCACGCGACCTCCTCCCCCTGGGAGCGGGCCTCGCTGGTCGTTTGCGTCGCCACGACGCTGGATCGTACCGCCAGCCGGCGCCGCCCCGCCCCCAGCCGCTCAGCGACGCGCAGCAGCCAGCCTCGCGACTTGCAGCTCCAGACGCTTGACCTCGCGCAGCACAGTGTTCTTTTCGATCTCCATCCAGAACCAGATCTTGAGCATGGCCACGAAGAGGACGCAGGTCAGAAAGCCCACCCCCCAGCCCAGCGCCGCCTTCACGTCCGCGCTCTGGAAGAACCGCACCGCGCACCAGACCGCAAGGCCCGTGAACGCCACGCCCAGCGTCATGCCGTAGATGTTCAGCCACACCATCCGGCCGCGGAAGACGCCAATGAGCATCTCGACGAGGCCTTCATCCTCGGGCGAGGCCAGCGCCTCATCGAGGTCATCCTGACGCCGAAGCGCTTCCTGAATCTTTCGATCGAGTTCCTTGAGCGTCGCCATGACGGACCTCCTGGAGTTCTCCCTCTCCGCTTGCGGGAGAGGGCCGGCGTGAGGGGTTGCCTTGCTTCGTCCTTGCAGTCTTTCTTGCAGTCTCCCGACCCGTCGGTTGGGTTCAGCGATTTCGCGTTTTTTCCGCAGCGGGCTGCGACGTCTGCTTCAGCGCCGCGCGCAGCGTCAGGCGCGCATGGTGCAGGCGGGACTTCACCGTGCCCGCTGGGATCGACTCGACCTGGGCGATCTCCGCGACGCTCAGCCCCTCGAGGTACAGCAGCGCCAGAACCGCCCGTTGGCGCCGGGGCATGGCGTTGAGCGCGGTCTGCAGTCTGGCGACGTCGTCCTGCGCCGCAACAGCGTGGGCTGGGTCCGCCTCGGCGCCCGCAGCTTCCCGGTCGTCGGCGTCGCGGGCGAACACGCAGCGTTCGCGCGAGCGCCGGCTGACCCAGTCGGCGCACTTGTTGTGGAGGATGCGATAGGCCCAGGCTGGGAAACGAGCGGGGTCGTCCAATCGACGAATGCCGCGGGCGATCGCCAGCCAGGCCTCCTGGGCCGTGTCGTCAGCTGCGTGGGCATCGCCCGTGAGCCTGCGGGCATGGCGAAGCAGGGCGGGCGACCAGCGCTTGTGCAGGGCTGCGAACGAGGCCTCCTCCCCCGCCTGTGCGCGGAGGACGAGCAACTCATCCGTGATGCGCGAGTAATCGTGCGCCATGGCCCCCCTTCGGGAAAGGGTAGTCCTCGGCGCGCTGCCCGCGGTTCAACTCATTTGAACGCTACACGCGCATCGGCGCGATCTGGCCCTCCGTGAGGATCTCCGCCTCGGTCTTCTCCC
>CAYPBL010000062.1:0-10806 GCA_964408965.1 uncultured Phycisphaeraceae bacterium
GCAACTGAGACTCAGTTGCATATACCACACAGCCCGCGCACTGTCAAGCAGGAATCACGCCTGTCTGACAGGAAAGACACGCGACAGCCGTGAACATACGCGCATTCGATGATAGCGCGACGGCGCACACCTTCCCCACGCCCCTCCTCGTCGCTCAGTGGCTGTGTTCGCCTGCAGGTTCGGCGTGCTCGTGCGCTTCGTCGGGCTCCTCCGCTTCGTCGTGCTCGTGTGGGGCCGCTGGCGATCCCTGCACAGCCTGGCCCCGAGGGGGCACACCCAAGCCGTAGCGGTAGACGAGCAGGCCGCCGCGATGGCCCGTGACGGCGACCCAGCCCGCGGCGCCGACGGACGCTGCCACGCCCAGGCTGCCCAGGATCAGCCTGGCCTTGCGGTTGCGCAGGGCGGAGAGCCCCACGAGCAGAGCCGCCAGGGCGGGCCACTTCCAGCCGCCCTCGGCCAGCTCCTCGTGGGCTTCGATCGCTTCGTGCTCCGCTTCGCTGAGCTGGAGCGTGTCGTGGATCTGCTCGTGGGCGTCCTCGCCCGCTTCCTCAGCGAGCCAGGCTCCCCCCGCGGCGACGGCCAGGCAGGCGACGCTGGCCCAGCGCAGCGCGGCGCTGCGAAACCGCGAAAAGGCCAGGGCGACAACAAGCCCAAGCCCGAAGACCGTCAGGGCCACGGGAAAGTGCACGAGCAGCGCGTGCCTGGCGTGGGGATCAGCCCAGCTGTCCATCGCGCTGTGGAAGAAGTCCGACATGGCGTCGCCTCCATGAGCGCACGAGCGCCTCCCGGCTCTGCGCCTGCTGTGGGCGAAAGTGTACCGGCGCCTCCAGCTGCGCCCCTGCGCAGCGCGTGTATGCTCCCCACCCAGCGACGCCCTGACGAACGCAGGAGGAGCGCCCCATGGCTCGACTGGTCCGTCACGATCTGACCGGCCCCATCCGCATCGACCCGCAGGACAAGCCCGTCTTCATCTGCGGCTGCGGGCTGACGAAGAACTTCCCCTTCTGCGACGGCTCGCACAAGGCGTGCAAGGGCGAGGAGCCGGGCAAGCTCTACGTCTACGACGCGGCGAAGGAGCGCGTCGTCGAGGTGCGTCAGGACGACGCCTCCGCCGGTCCCTCCGAAGACGGCTGAGGCCCCCGCCTCGCCTCCAGCGGCAGGACCCGCACATCGGGCAGATTGCGGTAGGCGCCGGCGTAGTCGAGCCCGTAGCCGACGACGAAGACGTCGGGAATGTCGAAGCCCGCGAAGTCGACTTGGGCCTCAGCGGCGCGCTGCGCGTCCTTGCGCAACAGCGCGCAGGTGCGCAGGCTCGCAGGCGACAGCGCCCGAACGCGCCGCTGCAGCAGCGACAGCGTGGCGCCGGTGTCGTACACGTCGTCGATGAGCAGCACGTGCCTCCCGGCAAGCGACGCGGGCGGCTTGCGCAGCAGCGACACCCCTTGGCTCGTCGTCGCAGCCCCGGGGTAGCTTTGCGCCTGCGCGAACTCCACCGCAAGAGGCAGGTCGATCCTGCGCAGCAGATCCGCAGCGAAGAAGAGTCCGCCCGTGAGGACGACCAGCGCGACGATGGCCGGCTCGCCGCTGTCGCGCTGCGCATGGGGCGCAAGGGCGCGTTCGATCTCCTGCGCAAGCTCCTCGATGCGCGCCTGCAGCGTCCGCTGCTCGATCAGCACGGGAAAGGTCGCAGGATCCGCAAGCCCGCCCGTCACGGCCCGCCCTGCCTCAGCTGCGGCGCCACCTCGCGCGCAAAGCGGGCCAGCGCGTCCTCGATCACCGCGTGCGCCTCGTGCGCGGGCTTCATCGGGTCCACCGCCACGCTCTTGCCCTCCAGGATCTTGTACTCCTCGAAGAAGCGCTCGAGCATGCGCAGCCGATGCGGCGGCAACTTGCTGATGTCGCGGTAGTAGCTGTGCTCGGGGTCCGAGCTGAGCGTGGCCAGGATCTTGTGGTCGGGCTGGCCCTCGTCGAGCATCGTCATCAGGCCGATCACGTCCGCCTCGACCAGGCACAACGGCTCGATGGGCTCGGCGCAGAGCACCAGAACGTCCAGCGGATCGCCGTCCTCGGCGAGCGTGCGGGGGACGAAGCCGTAGTTGGCTGGGTAGTGCACGGCGCTGTGCAGCGGCCTGTCCAGCCGCAGCAGGCCCGTGGCCTTGTCCAGCTCGTACTTGTTCGTCGCCCCCTGCGGGATCTCGATGACCGCCCGCAGCGAACGGGGAAGGGCCCCCTGCGACGGGGCGGGATCGACGTCGAGCCAGGGATGCGTCATGGCCTGCGCAGCGTAGCCTGCGCAGCGGTAGGCTTGGGCATGCTCCGCGTGGATTACGCCAACTGTCTTGCGCAGCAGGTGGGAAGCGAAGGGCTCGACGAAGCCCTGCTCGACGCCGACGGCCCGCTGGCCCGGCGCGCCGCCGAGGCTGTCGAGACGCTCAACGCCGCTGCGCACGAGGGCATGCGCCGCTGGCGGCTCTTGGTGCGCGAGCCGGCCCGCTCGCAGCACGTCGAGCAGGTCCAGCGGGTCGCTGCCCAGGCCCGCGGCCGTTTCGACACCGTGCTGCTGCTGGGCATCGGCGGAAGCGCCCTGGGGGCTGCGGCCCTGCACGGCGCCCTCAACCCGCCCACCTGGAACGCGCTTCCCGACGCTGCCCGCCCCGGGCCCAGGCTCTTCGTGCTGGACAACGTCGACCCCGAGCGTCTGGGCTGGGCGCTGGAGTTCGTCGAGCGCCATGGCGGCGGGCTCGCCCGCACGCTGGCCCTGGTGGTGAGCAAGTCCGGCGAGACCGCCGAGACCGCCGCCCAGCTGCTGACGCTGCGGGACCGGTTCGTCCGCGAGCTTGGGAAGGAGGAGCACGCTTCGCACATCGTCGCGGTCACGGACCCCAGCAAGGGGACGCTGCGCAGGCTCTGCGACGAGCAGGGCTACGTTTCGCTTCCCGTCCCTGAAGGCGTTGGCGGGCGCTTCAGCGCGCTGAGCCCCGTGGGGCTGCTGCCCGCGGCGCTGGTGGGGATCGACATCGAGCAGCTGCTGGCCGGCGCCGACGAGATGGACGCCCGCTGCGCCTCACCTGCGCTGGCGGAGAACCCTGCAGCGATGCTCGCGACGCTGCTCGTCGAGCTGGGGACGCGCAAGGGCAAGCGCTGCCACGTCATGATGCCCTACAGCGACGCGATGCTCCTCTTCGCCGACTGGTGGCGCCAGCTCTGGGCCGAGTCGCTGGGCAAGCGCGTCGACCGCAAGGGCCGGGAGGTCTTCGCGGGCTTCACGCCCCTCCGCGCCCTGGGCGCCACCGACCAGCACTCGCAGATCCAGCTCTACCGCGAAGGGCCGCGCGACAAGGTGGTCTGCTTCGTCGAGGTCGAGTCGTTCAGGCAGGACGTGGCGATTCCGACAGGATCGGGCGTCGAGCCGCTGCGCTACCTCGAGGGCTCGACCTTCGGGGCGCTGCTCAACGCCGAGAAGCGGGCCACGGAGTTCGCCCTGACCGCCTCGCACAGGCCCAACCTGACGATCAGGCTCCCCCGCGTCGACGCCCGCAGCGTGGGCCAGTTCATCTGGCTGTGGCAGATGGCCACCGCCGTCGCGGGCGAGCTGCTCGACGTCGACGCCTACGACCAGCCCGCGGTCGAGACGGGCAAGAAGGCGACCTTCGGCCTCATGGGCCGCCGGGGCTACGAAGAGCACAGGCGGGCGGTCGAAGAGCGGCTCAGCCTCGAACAGTTCTGCGTCTGAGCGCAGCGGGCGCGAGGGCTTTCTCAGGGCCTGCGCGCCCAGGCCAGGCCGTCGGGCCCTGCGCCCGTGGCGATGCGCCGCACCACGGCGCCCCTGTCCGGGTCGACGACCGCGACGTGGTCGAGCCCGCTGCAGGAGACGTAGACCAGGCCGTCGGGCCCGACGAGCAGGCCGATGGGCCGGGGGGCGCCTTCGCTGTCGTCGGCGTCAGCCGTCGTCGCTTCGGACCGCCGCCCCGCAGGGCGCCCGCCCGCCGTCCGCTGCTCCGCCAGCGCCACCCTGCTGCGGACCGTGCGCGTCTCGGCGTCGACGATCGCCGCCTCCCCCGAGGCAAGGCACGAGACGGCGACGAACCGCCCGTCGGGCGAGGCCGCCAGACGGATGGGGGTCCGCCCCACCTCGATCGAGGCGAGGGGCGCAAGCGTCCGGGCGTCGAAGATGCGCACCACATCGTCGTCGTTGTCCCCCACCCACAGCTCGCCCCGCTGCGGCAGCAGGGCGATCGCTTCGACGTTGGGCGAGACGCTGCGCGTGGTCAACCTGTCCCAGGCGCCGTCGCCCGAATCGTCCAGCGCCGCCCGCGCGACGACGCCCGAGCGGATGCCCGCCCCATACGCCCACGCCCCGTCGGGCGAGACCGCCACCAGATGCACGTCCGCGCCAGCGTTGACCGTCCGCTCGATCCGGCCCGTGCGGACGTTGACGACGAGGAAGGCGCCGTCGACCTCGGCGGTGACGACGACCCGGTCCTCGTCGAGCGGCAGAAACGCCACGCCATGCGGCCGCAGGAAGGGCGACAGGTCGATCGTCCGCACCACCCTGCGCTTGGCGATGTCGATGACGCTGAGCGTGCTCCCCTCGCTGGCCCCGCCGTAGTTGGTCGCGACAGCCAGGGCGCCGCTGGGCGAGACCGCGACCTCGTGCGGCCCCTTCCCCACGCTGACCCGGCCCAGCTCCCTGCCCGAGGCGGGGTCGACGATCGAAACGCTGGCGTCGCCCTTGTTGCACACGAGCAGGGCGTCGGCCCGGACGCTTGGCGCCAAGGCGAAGCCCAGCAAGGCGAACAGGACCGATCGAAGAGCATGTCGCGCCATGGGCATGGATGGTCGCTCCCTGATCAGCGGCGCGCCGCCGGCAGCAGCGGCGAAATCGCGAAAGACGCAGGCCCAGACCGTAGCCACAACGACGCAGCAGGTCCGCTGCGGTTCCCGCAGGCTCCCCCTGCATCGGCAGTTCAGCCGTCTTCCTTGGGCCAGTCGACGGTGGAGTAGGCCATGCCGTCGGGCTCGCGGCCCGCCCGCAGCCTGGTGACGATGCGCAGGCTCGCCAAGTCGATCACGGTGATCACGTCCGCCCTGGTGCTGGCGACGTAGGCCCGCTCGCCCGCTGGATCGACGACGATCCCGACGGGGACGGGGCTCTGGCCGAACTCGCTGCCGAAAAGCCTGCCCTCGTCGTCCATGGCGGGGGCGTCCATGGCCACGCGGCCGACCTCGCGCCGGCTCGCCGCGTCGAAGACCCGCACCATCCCGGCGCCGGCGCACGAGACCAGGGCGCGCTTGCCGTCGGGCGTGAACTGCACACGGATGGGAAAGGCCAGCCGCTGACCGTCGGGCGTCTGGAGTCCCAGCCCCTTGTCCTTCTCCTCCTGTGTCAGGGCCACGTCGATCGTCGCGACGACGGTGCGCGACTCAGGATCCAGCACGCTGACCGTGTCCGCCTGGCGGTTGGTCACCCAGATGTCGCCCGAACCCGGCCTGACGGCGATCCCCTCGGCGCCCGCCCCGGTGGGGACGACCTTCACCAGCTCGCCGCTGCGCAGGTCGATCACGCTCACCGAGCCGCTGCGGATGCTCGCCACGTAGGCGGTGGAGGCGTCGGGCGAGAGGGCGACCATGTGCGACAACGGCGCTCCGGTGTCGATCGCCCGCTCGACCTCGCCCGTCTCGACGTTCACCACGAGCAGCTTCCTGCTCGTCTCACTGGTGACGACGACCCGCTGGCCGTCAGGCAGAAAGGCCACGCCGTGGGGCCTGGTGTAGTCCCCCAGCTCGATGGTCCGCGTCGCCCGCTTCCCCAGCACGTCGATGACGGTGAGCGTCCTGCCCGGCTCGCGCCCCCCATAGTTGCAGACGACGACGGTCCTGCCGTCGGGCGAGGCGGCGGCTTCGTGGGGCCCCTGGCCTGTGGGGACCGTCGCTGCGACGGCGCCTGTCTCGACGTCGATGAGCGAGGCTGTGCCCTCGGCCTTGTTGAGCGCCACGAGCACGTCTGCGCGTGCGCCGCGAGGCGCGACAGCGGCAAACAGAGACGCCCAGACCGTCAGCGCGACGACATGCGACGCGAGGCCCATGCGGTGCGAAGACATCATGGCGGCTGCGCTCCTTCCCCCCCGCTTCGACGGACGCGGACGCGACTGGCAAACCCTACCCTTGCGCAAGCGTATCAAGTGCAGCGGCCAACGCTTCGCACAGGGCTGCGCTGGACTTGAAGGAGCCGCGTCCCCATGGACAAACCCGCAGCGGAGCTCCGACCCGTCGATCTCGAGCGTGCTCGCTGCGCCCTGGACGAGGGCTCGCTGGTCGCGGCGCCCCTGGACGCGGGTTTCGGCCTGCTCTGGAGGCCCGATGTCGCTTCGCCCCCGCTGCCGCTCGAGCAGGAGACCTCCGCGGCGATTCCACAGAACACCGCAAGACTCGCAGCGGACGCGGAGGACCTGTCGCTCGCGCTGCAGCTGACCCGGCTGGCCCACCGTCTGCTCGTGCGCAGGCTCTGTCCGGGCCCCGTCTGCTTCGCACGCCGCTGGCCAGCGACAGGCGACGAGGAGGCCGCTGTGGACGCGCAGGGCAGAGCGTGGGCGCGGTCCCCCTCCCCCCCCGCATCGCGCAGACTGGCTGAGAGCTGCACCGTCTTTGTCCACGAACCCGCTTGGACATCGAAGAAGCATCCCCCCCTTGCCGACGCGGAAGCCGCTGCAGCGTGGGCGACACAGCAGCTGAACGAGGTGGACGTCGTCCAGCTGGACGAGCCGACGCCTCGAGCGGGCGCAGCAGCGCCGCCCACGCACATCGAACTGCTCGACGAGCCCGAGACGCCCTTCTGCGTCCTCGCCCAAGGCGCCGTCGACGAACGCTACATCCGCTCGCAGCTCGTCTGGCGGGTCCTCTTTGTCTGCACGGGCAACACCTGCCGCAGCCCCATGGCTGAGGCCATTGCAACGCATCTCCTGACGGCGGGCACGGTCCCCTGCGACCCTGCGGTGCAGGTGGAGGTCCACAGCGCAGGCGTCGCGACGCTGGGCGGGGCCCCCGTCTCACCCGAAGCCGTCGAGGCGCTCCGCAAGCAGGGCGTCGCCCTCGATCCGCACAAACGCTCCACGGCGCTGACCCGCTCGCTCCTGGCTGAGGCGGACCGCGTCTACGCCATGACCCCAAGCCACCTCGAAGCCGTGCTGGCGATGGATCCGACCTTGGCGGACAGGGCAACCCTGCTGGACCCTGCAGGGGAGGCTGTCCCCGATCCGGTGGGCGGACCCCAGTCGCTCTACGACAGCACCGCTGCACGGTTGGCCTCGCTCATCGCGCAACGACTGCAGGAGGACCTGTCGCCATGAAGATCGCCCTCGGCGCCGACCACCGCGGAGCGCACGTCGCACAACGGCTGCTCGAACGACTGCAGAAGGAAGGACACACCGTCGAGCTGCTGGGCGAGCTGTGCACGACCTCCTGCGACTACCCCGACAGCGCCTACCTCGTCGCCCGGGCTGTCAGCACAGGCCAGGCCGACCGGGGCGTGCTCATCTGCGGCTCGGGCATCGGCATGTGCATCGCCGCCAACAAGGTCAAGGGCGTGCGGGCTGCCCTGGTCAGCGACGAGCTGTCCGCGGAGATGAGCAGAAGGCACAACGACGCCAACGTCCTCTGCCTGGCGGCGGACCTGCTGGGCGATCGGCTGATCGAGCGGATCGTGGAGATCTGGCTGGCGACGCCCTTCGAGGGCGGCCGCCACGCCCGCCGCGTCGCCAAGATCGCTGCGATCGAGCGAGGCGAGGACCCGCGATCCGTGCAGAGCGCAGCGAGCGCCCAGGCCCCTGCTCCGGGCGCCGCTTCCTGACCACGCTCGTGATCGCATCAACGCCTGCTGCGACGCGGCAGCACACACAGCGCCGCAGCTGCAGCGAACAGGCCCAGCGCGCCAGGCGTGGGCGCCTGCAGCGGAAACGAGCTGCGGACCGCAGGCTGCCCTGCCGACAGGCGCCCCCACATCGCTGCAGCGCTCCAGACGCGTCCCTCGCCTCCCGCTGCGTCGTTCTCTCCAGCGCGAAGCCTGGCCACCATCCCCCGCTCCGTGGCGCGCACGGCGCCGTGCGCAGCGGCGACCATCCACATCCCGTTTGAGTCTCTCCCCAGCGTCGGATCCGCCAGAGGCTGTCCAGCGCCCCGGTGCACCGAGGCAGCGCGATTCGCCTCCCAGCCCGCTGCGACCAGTGGCAACGACGCCTTGCCCGACGCCTCCACCTGCACACCCCCAGCTGAGGCTGTGGACGCTGCACGCACGCCCGTCAGCAGCGCAAGACCCGTGCACAGCCCGCTGAGGGCGCTCCCTCTCCTTTCCCTCACCGCCATGGCGCAGACTCCTCCTCCCCGAGCAGAACGATCGCGCTGCTCGTGTCGGTTCCCCTCGCTCTGCGTGTCGCGACGCTCCCTGTGCTCGCTCTCTCAACCAGCCGCCCACACTCGCAGCGGCCCACCACGCAGACGCTGCGCCAGCATGCGCGATACTCCCAACGCTGTCAAGCGGTTTTCGAAAAGTGCACGCACAAATGCGACACACTCCCTCCCTCGTCGCAGCACGCGATCGTTCCGCGGCTTTACGTCGTCGCCTCAGCCTCCACGACGCTCGTCAGCGACAGCGGCGCAGGCGGGCGCAGCGGCGCAGGACCGATGGCGACAGCTGTCAACGCCCCCGCCACGCCCCGCTCCAGATGCTCGTTGAGATCCTCGAGCGAAGCCCGCTCGAGAGGCGCCAAGGCCTCCTGCAGCGAACGAGGCCTGCCGAGCACCCGCACGTCCCGCGCCAGCGCCGCAGCGCGAGCCCCCGTCGACTCGCCGCTCAGCACGAATCGGCTGCGCAGCCCCACCTTGGCCCGCTCGAACTCCTCCTGCGTGACGGCGCCAGCGACGGATCGGATCCGCACAAGCTCCTCGACCAGCGCCTCCAGCGCCTCCTGCGCCTTGTCAGGCGTCGAACCCACATACGCAGCGATCTGGCCGAAATCCCGATCCGCTCCGTACGCGGCGCTGACCGCGTAGCAGAGACTGCGCCGCTCGCGCAGCGTGGTGAAGAGCCTGCCCGCCATGCCTCCGGAAAGAACCGCAGCAGCGAGCCTGTCCAGCGCGCTGGCGGGATCGGGCTCCGCTGCGGCGTCATGGGCGACAGCGATGTGCGTCTGATGCGTCGGCTCGACCAGCGCATGCAGCCCCCGCACGGGCGTCTCCCCGCGCGCCAGCGGAGGGGGCGCGCCTCGCCAGGACTCGAATGCGCGGGCGAACGCCTCCACTGCTGCGTCCCGCTCGACCGCCCCTGCCACGCCCACGATCGCCCCTTCGGGCCTGGCGACCTCCTCCCATCCTTTCACCACCTCGCTGCGGGTCAGCGCCTCGAGCCCCTGCCGCGTCCCCAGCCCCGATCGATTGCGGGGAGAGGGATGGTGCTTCTCGCGCAGCAACGTCAGGACGCGCTCGTGCGGATCGTCCTTGAGGCCTTCCAGCTCAGCCAGGCACAGCTGCCTGGCGGGCTCGAAGTCCTGCTCGGCAAAGCGAGGCTCCAGCACGATCGTCGCCAGCAGCGGCGCCAGCTGCGCAAAGCGATCCACCGTCGTCGCTGCGCTCAGACGCATGTGGAACGTCTCGACGTCGACGTGCCGGCTCGCTCCCGCTGCATCCAGCGCGCAGGCCAGCGCCCGCGCGTCCATGTCCCCTGCGCCGCGCAGCAGCGTCTCCGCGAAGAGCGCGCTGCGCCCCTGTCTCTCCTCGGGATCGTGCGCGCTGCCTCCCGGAACGAGCAGGCAGATCGAAACGGAGCGCGATCGCTCCAACGACTCCACCGCCACACGCATGCCGTTGTCCAGTCGGATGAGCGTCGGATCAGCCATGTCGCCGCCAAGGTTATCCGACGCACCAGAGAGCGAGAACCCGCTGCGACAACCAGCGCCAGCAGCGTCATCGGCCCCGCTGGCTGATAAATCCCCCCGGGGAGCGCCGCCACAGCCCCGCACACCGCCGATGACGACCCTGTGCGCATGCGCAGGATGACGGACCTGCTTCTGGGCGTGACGATCGCGGGCCTGGCCGCGGGCGCTGTCGTGCACAGCAAGCAGGCCGCCACCAATGAAGCCCGCGTCGCAGCGACGCGCGCCGCTGTGCAGCGCATCGAGACGCAGATCCGCCTGCGCGCCGCTGCTGGGGAGGTGGAGGTCAACAGTCGAGGCTGGCCCGTGACGATCGACCCCGCCTGGTTCGAAGGATCGCCCCCGCGGAACCTGCTGCTCACGGGGCGCAGGCCATGGCTGGAGGTGGCGCCACCCGAGCAGGCGGATCTGCAGCATCCGCCCGTGCGCGTGGCGGTGGACGAATCTGTCGCCAGCTTCTGGTACAACCCAGGCACAGGCGCGGTCCGGGCGCGCGTGCCTGCGACTGTTTCCGACCAGCGCGCCGTGGAGCTCTACAACCGCGTGAACAACACGTCGCTGCGCTCGATCTTCGAAGGCGCCGCTGCGCCGCAGCGACCCGTCGCTGACGCTGTGCACGATCGACTCGACACCGTCGACGAGGTCCGACCGTCGCTGCGCCCAGCGAAACGTCGCGCGCCCCAACACCCCAAGCCGCCCCGTTGAGACGTTGCGCCTGCATCCACATTGTCAAGCGCCTGGCGTTTTCTCGCCGATAGCGGTACAACATTGTCAGCGGCGATGACGAGACGGCGCTCCACGCCGCGCACGAACCTCACGCTCCGACTCCCATAACAGAGGAGGTTCCGAACATGGCCAAGAAACGCACGCGCAAGAAGGCCAC
>CAYPBL010000063.1:0-2402 GCA_964408965.1 uncultured Phycisphaeraceae bacterium
TGCCGCCCTCGATGTCCTCCGCGATCTGCTGCAGGACGAACTTGAGCTTGCAGGGCTTGAGCTGCGACTCGAGGATCTGGATCGACCGCAGCAGCGGCAGCCCCGCGTCCTGCAGCACCGACATCTGTCTGGTGAAGAGCGTCAGCTGCTTCTTGCTGACGCCCCCGAGGACCAGGGCGCTGCCCTTCTTCTTTTTCTTGCCGCCTCCCCCAAGACTCAGCAGGCTCTTGCGCTTGCCCTCCTCCTGGGCGGCGGGCGACTTGGCCGAGCGCTTGACCTTCTGCTCGCGCACGGTCGTGGGGAAGTACCCCTCGAGCTTGATGCGCTGAATGGCCTCCTCGCTCGAAGGGGCCTCGATGGCGCCCTTCTTGGGCTTGCCCGTGGCGTCCAGAGCCTCGTACTGAAAGAGCGGCATGGCTCGACTCCCTGCCCGCGGTCGGCTGCGGGGCTGTGGCTCACTCCTCTTCCGCGATCGTCTCCCGGACGACCTCGTCGATGGTCGTCTGGCCGTTGAAGATGGCGCGCAGGCCGCTGTCGCGCAGCGTGCTCATGCCCCGCTTCTTGGCTTCGCGTCGGAGCACGTTCGAACTGGCGTTCTGCATGACCAGCTCGCGCAGGTCGTCGTCGAAGACCATGATCTCGAAGATGCCCATGCGGCCCTTGTAGCCCGAGCCGAAACAGTTGTCGCAGCCGCGGCCGCGGTAGAAGGACTTGCCCTCGATCTCCTCGGGCGTCAGCGACAGCTCCAGCAGCTGCTCCTCCGTGGGCGTGTAGGCCTCCTTGCACTTGGGGCAGATGGTCCGCACCAGGCGCTGCGCCACGATGCCCTCGAGCGTCGCGGTCAGCAGGAAGGGCTCGACGCCGAGGTCCACCAGACGGGCGATCGAGCTCGGCGCGTCGTTGGTGTGCAGCGTGGTGAAGACGAGGTGCCCCGTCAGCGAGGCCTGCACAGCGATCTGGGCCGTCTCCAGGTCGCGGATCTCGCCGACGAGGATGATGTCCGGGTCCTGACGCAGAAACGACCGCAGGGCCTTGGCGAAGGTCAGCCCCACCTCGGGGTTCACCTGCACCTGGCAGAGGCCCTCGATGTCGTACTCGACCGGGTCCTCCGCGGTGAGGATCTTCACGTCGATCGAGTTGAGCGTGGCCAGGGCCGCGTAGAGCGTGGTCGTCTTGCCCGAACCCGTCGGGCCGGTGACCACGACAATGCCGTTGGGCTTGCGGATCAGCGTGTCGAGCAGCTGGTAGTCGTGCTCCGACAGGCCGATGCGGTCCAGACTCAGCTCGACGTTGGAGCGGTCGAGGATGCGCATGACCACCGATTCACCGTGCATCGTGGGCAGCACAGCCACGCGCAGATCGATGGGCGCCCCGCCCACCATCAGCTCGATCCTGCCGTCCTGCGGCAGACGCCGCTCGGCGATGTCCAGGTTGGCCATGACCTTGATGCGGCTGGTGATGGCTGGGCCCAGGTGCTTGGGCGGCGGAACCATCTCGTACAGCACGCCGTCGATGCGGTAGCGGATCTTGAACTCGTCCTCGAAGGGCTCGAAGTGGATGTCCGAGGCCCGGTCCTTGATGGCCTGCAGCAGGACCAGGTTGAGCAGCTTGATGACCTTGTTGTCCTCAGCCGCCTCCATGACCTCGTCGAGGTCGATGCTGGCGCCGCGGCCCTCGAGGGCTTGGAACCGCTCGTCCGAGGCCAGCTCGCTGACGACGTCCGTGACCGACTCGCTCGTGGCGTAGTGCCGCTTGAGGCGGTCCTCGACCTGCGCGGGGTCCGCAGCGAAGGCCTCGACCTTGAAGCCCATCAGCAGCCGCAGGTCGTCCACTGCGCGGAAGTTGTTCGGGTTGTCCAGGGCGACCTTGAGCGCCCGCGTCTTGGGGTTGAACTCGAAGGGGACGACCTTGTACGCCCGGGCGGTCTCGGCTGGTATGGCGGCGATGGTCTCGTCGTCGATCTCGACCTCGTCGAGGTCGACGAACCCCATCCCCGCCTGCCCAGCCAGCGCCTCCTGCACGTCGCGGGGGGTGACGTAGCCCAGGTCGACGAGGATCTCGCCCACCTTCTTCTTCGAGCCCTGCTCCTTCTGCACCGCAAGGGCTTCGTGCACCTGCTCGCGCGTGACCTTGCCCAGCTTGGTGAGGACCCTCCCCAGTTTTCGGCCCTTCAGTTGTGCAATCTCGGTCGCCATGGCGAGTTCTTCTCCAGCAGGAGCGCCGCTGCAGCAAGACGCCTGCCTTCCGTCAAGAGTTCGCAGGTCCAAGAGACCTGGTTCTGCCGCGGATCAGCCGCAAACGCGAAAAAATGCGTTGCGACACCAGCTGTTTTATTCAAAATACAAGTTGTTCAACCCGCAAATGCCGCTCACGCCGCCTCTTGCCTCCGCCCTTGTGAAGGC
>CAYPBL010000063.1:2502-10380 GCA_964408965.1 uncultured Phycisphaeraceae bacterium
GTCTGGATGGCGGAGTCGATGCGGAAGGTCTTGGCGTCGCGGATGAAGTTGGAGATGGCGGGGGTGATGACCAGAAACTCGTACGCCGCCACCATCCCCTTCGTATCGATGCGGCTGAGCAGCTGCTGACTGAGCACCGCCAGCAGCGTCGTGGAGATCTGCACGCGCACCTGGTTCTGCTGCGCCACAGGGAAGGCGTCCACGATGCGGTCGATCGTCTTGGCGGCGCCCGTGGTGTGCAGCGTGCCGAAGACGAGGTGGCCCGTCTCCGCCGCCCGGATGGCTGCCTCGATCGTCTCCAGATCGCGCATCTCGCCGACCATGATCACGTCGGGATCCTGACGCAGCGCCCTGCGAAGGGCGTCAGCAAAGGAGGGAACGTCCACGTGCACCTGCCGCTGATTGACGATCGACTTCTTGTGCGGGTGGTAGTACTCGATGGGGTCCTCAATGGTGACGATGTGCCGATCGAAGTTTTCGTTGATGTAGTTGACCATCGAAGCCAGCGTCGTCGTCTTGCCGCAGCCGGTGGGGCCCGTGACGAGAAAGAGTCCCCGCGGCCTTCGGACGAGCTCCTTGGCCATGGCGGGAAGGCCGATCTGTTCGAACGTGAGCAGCTTGTTGGGGATGAGCCGCAGCGCGATGGCGATGTCGCCCTTCTGGCGGAAGACCGAGACGCGGAAGCGCGCCGCGTCCCCGTAGGCGAAGGCGAAGTCGCAGCCTCCCTGCTCCTGCAGCTCCTGTTGCGAGCGTTCAGGGGTGATCGCCTTCATCAGCGTCACCAGGTCGTCCGCGTCGAGCACCTTGGTCTGCAGGTTTCGCAGCTCGCCGTGCAGGCGCAATGTGGGCGGACGCCCCGTCGTCAGGTGCAAATCGCTTGCGCCGGTCTTGACGACCGTGTCCAGCAGCCTGTCAATCTGAATCGTGGACATGCGTTTCTCGTGTGCAGTGGTGGTTCACGACGCTGCGGAAAGAAAGGGTTGTTTGTGCTCGCTCACGCAGCCTCCGCCTCGGCCAGCTCCTCCTCCGAGGCGACCTGCGCCACGCGGGCGATCTCCGCAGGCGTGGTCATCCCCTTGAGCACCTTGATCTTCCCGTCCTCCAGCAGCGACCGCATTCCCGCAGCCCTCGCCGCGGCCCGGATCTCCGAGAGCGGCGCCTGGTTGAAGGCCAGCTCTCGGATCCGCGAGTTGAGCACCATCATCTCGAAGATGCCCTTTCGGCCCTTGAACCCCGAGCCGTTGCACGCAGCGCACCCCACAGGCTTGTAGATCGTGTTGCCCTCGAGCTCGTCGGGACGCACACCGATGAGCCGCAGGAACTTCGGATCGGGCGACGGATCGGGCTGCTTGCACTGCTCGCAGAGCACGCGGATCAGCCGCTGCGCCATCACCGCCTGGATCGACGACGCCACGAGGAAGGGCTTGACCCCCATGTCGATCAGACGGGTGATCGCCGAGGGCGCGTCGTTGGTGTGCAGTGTGGAGAAGACCAGGTGGCCCGTCAGCGCCGCCTGAATCGCCACCTCCGCCACCTCTTTGTCGCGGATCTCACCGACGAGGATGATGTTGGGCGCCTGACGCAGCATCGACCGCAGAATCGTCGTGAAGTCCAGCCCGATGCTCTCGCGCACCTGACACTGGTTGATGCCGGTGAAGGCGTACTCGATGGGGTCCTCCGCGGTGATGATCTTGCGGTCGGGCCGGTTGAGAATGTCCAGAGCCGAGTACAGCGTCGTCGTCTTGCCCGAGCCCGTGGGGCCGGTGACCAGAAAGATGCCGTTGGGCCTGCGGATGATGCGGTTGAAGAGCTCCAGATTGTCGGGCTCGAAGCCCAGATTCTCCAGGCCGATGCGGACCGAGTCCGGCCGCAGAATGCGCAGCACGATCGACTCGCCGTGGTACGTCGGGCAGGCCGAGACGCGGAAGTCGATCACCGCATCGTCCACGGGCAGTTTGATGCGGCCGTCCTGGGGGATGCGCTTCTCCGCGATGTTCACACCCGCCATGAGCTTGAAGCGGGCAAGCAGGGCGTTCTGCATGCGCTTGGGCAGGTTGTCCCGCTCGATGCAGACGCCGTCGATGCGGTAGCGCAGCCGCACGCGGTCAGCCATGGGCTCGACGTGGATGTCGCTGGCCCGCATGCGCACCGCCTCGGTCAGAATGCGGTCGACCAGCTTGATGATCGGCGCGTCCGCTGCGGCCCGATCGATCGACGCGTCCACCGAGGTGTCGATGGTGCGGTCGATGGACTCGGTGACCAGGGACTCCTGCGGGGCGGCCTGGGCGGGCCCCGACAGCTTGCGGTCGATCAACGCCTTGATCTGGCTGCGGGGGGCGAGAATGGGCTCGATGTCCGTGTTGAGCCGGAACCGCAGCATGTCCAGCAGCTCGATGTCCATCGGGTCGTGGACGATCAGCCGCAGTCTGCCGTTGGCCTTGCCCAGCGGCAGCACCTGGTGCTTGCGGACGAGCTCCTCCGGCAGCAGGCTGGGCTCGACCCTGTCGGCGATGCGCTCGTCCTTGAGGTCCACATACGGGACGCCGAACTGCTTGGCCAGCGCCTTGGCGAGATCCTCTTCGGAGACGAAGCCCGCCTCGACGGCCATCTCGCCGATGCGTTTGCCCGCCCCCTTGGCCAGATTGACAGCCTTCTCGATCTCCTCCGCAGAGGCTGCGCCCAGTCGAACCAGAATCTCGCCCAGCTTCCTGCGTGCCTTTCCCATAGGCGCTTCGACATCCTTCCCCGCTGGCTCCGCTGCCCCGTCGCAACAGCCAATCGGCTCGCTGCATCCGACAGCGGAGACGGACGGGCATTATGCTCGCGAGCGAGGGCGCAGGCCAACCACGCCCTCCACGGTGCGATTCGCAGGCGGCCCGTTAGCGGTTCGCGCCGTCCTGCCGCCCCTTCGCAAGGACGACCAAGTGTATGCCCGCTGACCGCTCTCCCACAATGCTCATCACGGCAGGCCCCACGTGGGAGCCTGTCGACGACGTGAGAGTGGTGTCGAATCGCTCGTCAGGACGACTGGGCGTGGCGCTGGCGACAGCAGCGGCGGAGGCGGGGTGCGCCACGCATCTGCTCATCGGGCCGAACGTCGCTCCGCCGGCACGCGACCGTTTTGATGGTGAGGTGGAGCGGTTCACCTCCGCTCGCTCGTTGGGAGAGGCGCTCGAGAGGCTGTGTCCTGACTGCGACGCGCTGCTGATGGCGGCGGCGGTGGCGGATTACGAGCCTGTGGAGCTGACGCTCAGCGACGGCGCCAGGCTGCCTTTGCCGCTGCCACGGGGAACGAAGCTGCGGCGGTCGCGACAGCCGCTTTCCATCGTGTTGCGACCGACGCCCGACCTGCTCGCCAGGGAAGCTGCCCGGAAACGGGCGGAGCAGCTCTTCGTCGGCTTTGCGCTTGCGCCCAGGGACCAGCTGGCCACCGTCGCTCGAGAGAAGCTGCGGCGCAAGGGGGTGGAGTGCGTCGTCGCCAACCCGCTGGAGACGATGGACGCCCCCACCATCTCAGCCACGCTCTACGCCACAGGCCCCGCAGCCTCTCTGGACGGCCTGGCGGTCAGCGACATGCCCAAGGAGGCCTTCGCGGCGTGGCTTATCGGACGCCTGCTGCCCCTGCTCCGCCGCTGAAGCCCCTGCTCCCGGCCTCGGCGCCGTCATGGAGCGCCGATCGCCATATTTCCGCCGCATCGCCTCGCGGAGCGTGCTACATTGTCCTTGCAGGCGGTGATGGAACGACGGCGTGAGCCGTCTGCAATCGAAGCTGCGCCGACAGCTGGAGGGGGCGGTGTCATGCCGACGCAATCGACCAAAGCCGTGCGAGGATCGCTCGCTGCAGTCAGCGCTGCAGTGTGCGGCCTTGCCTGCACCGGCGCAGCATGGGCAGGAACCACCTATTCCTTCCGCGCCATCACGGCCAACAACCTCGCGGATGTCGCTGTCGGCAAAGCGCAGCTGTTCGTCGATGTCGAGGCAGCAGGGCCCAACCAGGCGCTCTTCACCTTCCGCAACGTCGGCCCAGCCGCCGCTTCCATCACCGATGTCTACTTCGACGACGGCACGCTCCTGGGCATCGCGGCGCTGATCGACCGCGACGAGAACAGCGGCGATCCGGGGGTGGACTTCTCGCAGCTGGCCTCGCCGCCCAACCTGCCTGGCGGCAACGCCCTGACGCCCGCCTTCGAGACCACAGCTGGGTTCCTGGCCGACTCCGACCCGCCTGTCATGCACAACGGGGTCAATCCGGGCGAGTCGCTGGGCGTGCTCTTCGACCTCAAGAGCGGCGGGACCATCGACGACGTGCTGGCTGAGCTGCAGAGCGGTCAGCTGCGCATCGGCGTCCATGTGCAGGGGTTCGACAGCGGGGGCAGCGAATCGTTCGTCAACGCGGTGGTCGTTCCGCTTCCTGCGCCGCTGGCGCTCGCTGTGGCGGGCCTTGGCGGGCTCGTCGCGCAGCGGCGTCGCTGACCGCAGCGGAGCGAGCCTGTACAGTCAGCTCGCCATGAACATGCCTGCTGGTTTCACACGCAGCGGCGCGATGTGCGTGTTGTGCGCCGCTTCGGTCTCCCTCCTCACGCTGCGACAGACCTGCGCCCAGGAGCCCAGCGCCGACGGGACAGACGCTGCACACGCCTCGTACGAAGAGCGCGTCGAAGGGCTCGAGCGCCTCGAGGGCTTCTTCGACGTCCTGCTCGACCGCAACAAGGGCGCGGTCCTGCTCGAGCTGCCGGCGCCCGACGAGCACGGCCTGGTCGCGGAGTTCCTCTACGTCGAGTCGCTGGTCACGGGGCTGGGCTCCAACCCCGTGGGCCTCGACCGGGGGCAGCTCGGCCGGACCCGCGTCGTGCGATTTCGCCAGATCGGCCCGCGTCTGCTGCTGGAGCAGCCCAACCTCGGCCACCGCGCCCTGAGCGACACCCCCGCGGAGCAGCGGGCCGTCGAGGAGTCCTTCGCCCGCTCCGTCCTCTGGGCGGGGAAGATCGAGGCGACCGCTCCCGACGGCCGACTCCTCGTGGACGTCACCAGCCTGCTGCTCTCCGACGCCCACAACGTCGCCCAGCAGCTCAAGCGCGCAGGCCAGGGCGTCTTCACGCTCGACAGGGACCGCAGCGCCGTCGAGCTCGACCACTGCCTGGCCTTTCCCGACAACGTCGTTCTCGACGCGTCGCTCACCTTCGCGTCGAGCGAGCCTGGGCCGCTGGTCCGCTCGGTGGCGCCCACAGCCGAGGCCGTCACGCTCACGCAGCGGCTCACATTCGTTCGTCTTCCCGACGCCGACTACCAGCCGCGCGCCTTCGACCCGCGCATGGCTTCCTTCCCCGTCACGTTCATGGACTTCGCGGCGCCCCTGACGGAGCCGATCGACACGCGCTGGATCGCCAGGCATCGCTTGGAGAAGACCGACCCGCAGGCGGCTCGCTCGCCTGTGAAGAAGCCCATCGTGTATTACGTCGACCCCGGCGCCCCCGAGCCTGTGCGCAGCGCCCTGGTCGAGGGCGCCCGCTGGTGGGCGCGGGCCTTCGAGGAGGCGGGCTTCGTCGACGCCTTCCGCGTCGAGGTCGCCCCCCCGGACATGCACCCGCTGGACGTGCGCTACAACTACATCCAGTGGGTGCACCGCTCGACGCGGGGCTGGTCGTACGGCGGGTCGATCGTCGACCCGCGCACAGGAGAGATCATCAAGGGGCACGTCTCGCTGGGCTCGCTGCGCGTCAGGCAGGACCTGCGAATCTTTCAAGGGCTGCTCGGCGCCGACGGCACAGGCAAGGGCGGACCCGACGATCCGCTCGAGCTGGCCTTGGCCCGCATCCGTCAGCTGGCGGCGCACGAGGTGGGGCACACGCTGGGCTTCGCCCACAACTTCGCCGCCAGCACGTACGACAACGGCGCCTCGGTGATGGACTACCCCGCCCCGCACATCCGCGTCCAGCGCAGCGGCGCCCTGGACACGTCCGAGGCCTACGGCGTGGGCGTCGGCTCGTGGGACGTCCTGGCGGTGCGCTACGCCTACAGCCAGTTCCCGCCAGGCGTGGACGAGGAGGAGGCCCTGGCCTCGATCGTCCGCGAAGCGATCGAGCGCGACATGCTCTTTCTCACCGACGCCGACGCTCGTCCCGCCGGCGCAGCCCATCCGCTGGCCAATCTGTGGGACAACGGCGAGGACCCCGTCAGCGAGCTGGAGAACGTCCTGCGCGTCCGCCAGGCGGCGCTGTCGCGCTTCGGCCAGCGCAATCTCCCCGACGATGCGCCCCTTGCGCTGCTGCAGGAGACGCTGGCGCCCATCTACCTCTACCACCGCTACCAGCTGCAGGCGGCGGTCAAGGCTGTCGGCGGCGTGATGTACCGCTACAAGGTCAAGGGCGACGGCCAGCCTCCTGCGACGCCCGTGGCGGCGCAGACCCAGCGCCAAGCGCTGCAGCTGGCGCTGCGCTGCCTCGAGCCAGCGACGCTGGACCTTCCCGACCGCGTCCTCGAGCTGCTCCACCCGCAGCCCTTCGGTTACAGCCCCAACCGAGAGCTCTTCCCGAGCAGGACGTCGCCCGCCTTCGACTTCTTCTCCGCTGTCGCCGTCGCAGCGGACCTGGCCCTCGACGGCCTGCTGCAGCCCGAGCGGGCCAACCGATTGGTCGAGCAGCACAGCCGCGACGCGGCGCAGCTGGGCCTGGAAGAGACGCTGCAGAGGCTGATCGCAGCGGTCTTCGACGCCCCGGCGCAGGAGTCCAACCGCAGGCAGGCCATCCGCAGACAGGTGCAGGACGCGCTGGTCGCGCGCCTGATCCACCTTGCGCTGGACAGCCGATCCGCGGAGACGACCGCAGCGATCGTCGACGACGCGTTGGCGGCGGTCGCTGGACTGCTCGAGAACCAGACGGACAGCGACCTGCCCGTTGTCCGGGCCCACGCCCGCAGGCTGCTTGCGGAGATCAACCGACATCTGGATCGGCCAGCTGCGCCCGCAGCCGCCCCGCCCCCACCTCCCGAAGCTCCGCCAGGCCAGCCCATCGGCGTCTTCGGCCCCTTCTGCGAGGACGACTGGTTCGCCCCCTCCGCGGGACGTTGAGCGCCGCCTGTGCGCCGCCGCGGGAAGATCGCGAAGGCTCAGGAGGCGCCTCCGTCCTCCTCCGCGTCCTCGAGGCCCAGGACGCGCCGCTTGGCCTGCCACTCGCGCCGCTCGCGGCTGTTGGCGCTGTCGATCTCGCGCCGGCCCGTGCGCAGGGCTTCGATCTCCAGCCTCGTGAGGCGCACGGCGCCCAGCTCGTAGTCCCGCCAGGCTTCGATGGTCCACGGCGCAAGGGGCTCGATGAGCTCGAGCATGGCCCTGGCGTAGGCGCGGATCTCCGCCTGGGCGTGCTCGTCCAGCCGCAGCGACAGGAAGCGCAGCGTGTTGTGCAGGTCGCACTTCCAGTACCACTCGGTGTAGACGCTCTGGGGAAGGCCGATGCGGGCGAGCTCGCGCGCCACCCCCTGCTCCGTCAGCGCGAGGTACCGCTCGTGCAGCGACTGCGCGTCGCGCAGGTACTCGAGAAAGGCCTGGGCGGTCCGCTCGTCGACGCCGCCCTCCCCTCCCTGCCTGTTGGTCGCCGACTGCCTGCGGATCTCCTGCGCATCGGGCGTATAGAAGCGGTCGGGCACGATCGAATACCGCGCGGAGTACTCGTTGACGTTGGCGGTGCGGTGGCGGATCCACTGCCTGGCGACGAAGATCGGCAGGCGCACGTGGAACTTCAGCTCGACCATCTCGAAGGGCGTGGTGTGCCGATGCCGCATGAGGTAGCGGATCAGCCCGCGGTCCTCCTGCACGCGCTTGGTCCCCTGGCCGTAGCTGACCCGGGCCGCCTGGACGACGGCCATGTCCGCGGTCTGGCCCTGCGG
>CAYPBL010000064.1:0-9832 GCA_964408965.1 uncultured Phycisphaeraceae bacterium
GGACCAGCCCGCAATGGCCAGCGCCAGCTCGGCGCCGCTCCAGGCGCTGCGGCTGAGCGGTCCGAGCAGGAACCAGGAACAGACGGCCAGGGCGACGCTCTGCAGCAAGGGGATGGCGAGCTGCGGCTTGGCGAGAGAAAAGGCGCTGCCAACAGCGGCGCCGCTGAGGATCAGCGTGAAGAGAAAGAACCTGTCGCTTGCGCCCTGGGGCAGCAGCACGGGCCACTTGCCCTGCACGTAGCGCAGGGCGGCGTCGATCGCGACAGCGGCCAAGGCCATCAGGACAGCTGAGGTCAGGGCGCGCAGGAGACGTCTGCGCCGAGGCGTCTCGGGCGTCGGCGCCGCTGCAGCGGCCAGCGCCGCCAAGGCCACGGCCAAGCTGACGCCGACGGTGTACTTGAGCGGCGGCATCCGCTGTCAGCCCGGCATGCCCTCGAGGGAGACGATCACCGCGACGGTGTTGCCCAGCGGTCCGTTGTCGCTGCTGTCGCTGGCGAGGAAGGTGGTCATGCCGAAGTCGGAGCGCTTGATCTGGAAGACCGCCTCCAGGCCCAGTCGTTTCGTGCCTCGGAACTCGCCCTCGCCGACCTTGCGGACCATGGCTTCGATTTCCTTCGTCACGCCGTGCAGGGAGAGCTCGCCCTTGACCTTCCAGACGTCCGTTTCGCCGGTGGCTTCGACGCTGGTGCTCTTGAAGGTGGCTTCGGGGAACTGGCGGACGTTGAAGAAGTCGGGGCTGCGCAGGTGGTTGTCGCGCTGCTCGGCGCCTGTGTCGACGCTGGCGAGCTTGATCGCCGCTTCGATGGAGAGGCTGGCGGGGTCGGCTTCGTCCAGCGTGAACGTGGCGCTGATGTCGCGGAACATGCCGTAGAAGTTGGCGGCGCCGCCTGCGTGCTTGATGCGGAAGACGCAGGTGGAGTGGACGGGGTCGGCCTTCCAGGTCGAGGCGGCCAGCGTCGAGGCGTGCGCCGCGGGCGTCGCGGGAGCGCCTGAGATGGTCCAGAAGGCGGTGGCGGCGCCCAGGGCGGCGAGGAGCGCAGCGAGTGTCGCAGTGCGCGGCGTCGAGATGCGGCGTGTGGGCATGTGTCGTTGCTCCTTGCGCTGCAAGGCGGGATCGCGGCACGGCGCGAAGCCGCCTTGGCTGCAATGTGTGACGGTGGAGGAGGATACAACAGGCGACCGGGCGCGCCGTTGCGGCGCAGCGCAGCGCGGGCGTCCCTACGATGCGACGATGCGGGCGACGAGACGAGCGTGGATCGCCTTGGGGGCCAATCTGGGCGACCGCAGACGGAACATCGAGACGGCGCTGCTCAGGCTTGCGCAGACGCCCGGCGTGCGCGTGGTCGAGGCGTCGGCGATTGTCGAGACGCAGGCGGTGACGGCGCCGGGCTCGCCCGCGCAGCCTGCGTACCTCAACGCAGCGGCGGAGCTGGCCACGACGCTCTCGCCTCGGGCGCTCCTGCGGGCGATGCTCACTGTCGAGCAGGCCATGGGAAGGCGCAGGACGACGACGCAGCGATGGGAGGCGCGGGTGATCGACCTCGATCTGCTCCTCTACGAAGACCTTGTGGTGCATGAGCCCGGGCTGGTCGTGCCGCACCCGAGGATGCACAGCAGAGCGTTCGTGCTCGAGCCGCTGGCGCAGATTGCGCCGCTGGCGAGGCACCCGACGCTGGGGGCGACGGTAGCGGAGCTGCTGTCGGCGCTGACGCAGACTGCGGCGCTTGGTCGGCTGTAGCATGGCGGCGACGATGCGATGGCCTGTGCGCAATGCCTGGCGGCTGGTGCTGGCGGTGGCGCTGTCGGCGTCCGCAGCGGCGCAGGGACAGGGAACGGCGCCTGCGGTTGAAGACGCTGAGCCGACGCCGCCTGCGCTGCAGGGAGAGACGCTGCAGGAGGCGGTCGAGTCGGCGCTGTCCAGGCTCATGCTTGGCGCACGGCTGGGAACCGTCGTCGAGGACGAGACGATCACGCTGCAGGAGGGGGACGCCCGCGTCGAGGAGCGGATCACGGTGGGTGTGGACGCTGCATCGGGCCAGGCGACGCTGGCGCTGGGGGAGTTGCGGCTGTGGGGAGGGCGCAGGGGAGAAGGCCTGTACGAAGTGCGGGCCCAGCATGCGCGGGATCCGCTGCGGGTCGTGGTGCAGCGGGTTCGGGCGCGGTCGCTTCCTGAGGCGTTGTGGAGCGTGGCGCCTCCGGTGGCGGCGCCGTTGTTGGCGTTGGCCTTCGACGAGCCTCGCAATCTCTGGCGGGGGATGGAGGCGGTCGTCTGGACCGCAGCGGCGGTCGACGAGGCGACAGGTTCGGTCAGGCTCGAGGGCGACGCGCTAGGGGCGAAGGTGACGCTGCAGGCGGTCCCTGTGGAGCGGGGAGGGCGGGCGCTCCGACTCGTCGCGGCGCAGAGCGTCGACAGCGCCGGGGCGACGATGCAGCTGCGTTTCCACAGAGTGGTCTCGATCAGGGACGAGGACGCCTCCCCTTGGGCGAGGAAGCTGTTGGCGGCTCGCTCGTGGTTGATTCCCGTGGGGCCTCGTGTAGCGGTCTCGACGTTGGCGGAGCTGGCGCCTGCGCCGTCGCAGCGGCCGCCTGTGGCCATTGCGGCGGATGGCTCGCCCTTGCGCCTGGGGGTGGGGCGGGATGTGCGGGTCGTGCTGTTGTTGCGCGACGCTGCGGAGCCCAGCGCGGTGCGGCGTCGCGCTGCTCTGGCGCGCGCTGCGAGCGAGGCTGCCCGCAAGGCGACGGGACGGAAGGACGCGGTGGTGTTTCTCCTGGCGACCAACAGGAAGGGAGAGGGGCTGCTGCGCTCGATCACGACGTGGGAGGAAGCGCTGGGGCGTGCGACGGCCTGGACGCCTGCGGGAGACGCGGCGCTGGCGACGTATGCGCCGGGCGTGCGGGCGGATGTGGTGGCGCTCTTCGTCCACAGCGGCGCAGCCCAGACCGCTGCGGCGCTGCGCGACGACGACCTGAACAGGTTCCCCTCCCAGCGGCTGGTGGAGATTCTTGCCAAGGCGCTTGCGGATCGGCTTCCCAACCGCGGCGCCGACGCCGCCGACGCGGGACGCGATGGCTGAGCCGGCGCGGCTGTCGCTGCCTGTGGCCCAGACGCAGCGGAGCGGACTGGTCGAGCAACTGCGCAGGCGTGTGCGGGGCGAGGTCCGCGCGGGCGAACACGACCGACGGCTCTACGCCACCGACGCGTCGATCTACCACGTCGAGCCGTTGGCGGTGGTGGTTCCTGAGGATGTCGAGGACGCGGTCGCGGCGCTGCGCCTCTGCGCACAATGGGGGGCGCCCGTGCTCGCCCGCGGCGGCGGGACCAGCCTTGCGGGGCAGTGCGTCAACCGCGCCGTCGTCGTGGACATGTCGAGGAGCTGCTGCGGCGTGGGCGAGGTGGACGCAAAGGCGCTGCGCGCCCAGGTCGAGCCCGGCGTCGTGCTCGACGAGCTCAACGCGGCCCTTGCGCAAGTGGGGCTCTGCTTCGCCCCCGACGTCGCCACGGCCAGCCACGCGACCATCGGCGGCATGATCGGCAACAACAGCGCAGGCGCCCGCTCCATCCTCTACGGCCATACCTGCGACCACGTCGAGGCGATCGACGCGGCGGTCTTCACGCAGGATGGCGGCGTCGAGCGCGTGCGCTTCACCCGCCTTGGCGAGATGGACCATCCGCTCGGCTGCGCCATCGGCGAGCGGATCATCGAGCTCGTCGAGCGCAACGCCCAGCGCATCCGCCAGCGCTTCCCGCGCACGCCCCGCAAGGTCAGCGGCTACAGCCTCGACCGCCTGCTCGACCAGCTCGAATCGGACGGCAAGGATGCGGTCAACCTCGCGACGCTGCTGTGCGGCAGCGAAGGCACGCTGGCCGTGACGCTGGGCGCGACGCTCACACTGACCCGCCTTCCTGCGGCGCGGCTGCTGAGCGTGGCGGTCTTCGGCTCCCTCGAAGAGGCGCTCATGGCGGTGGCGCCAGCGCGCAGGACCGGGCCCAGCGCCGTCGAGCTGCTCGACGAGACGGCCCTCAGCCTCGCCCGCGCAAGCGCCGCCCACCGCGACGACGCCCAGGCGCTGCCCACGCTGGCGTCCGGCGCCCCGGCCCAGGCGGCGCTGCTCGTCGAGCACAGCGCCGACAGCGCAGCGACGGCCCTCGCCCAGGCGGCGCAGCTGCGCGAAGCTCTGGCGCCTGCGCGCGTCGTCGCGGTGGACGACGCGGACGCTGCGCGCCTCTGGGCGCTGCGCAAGGCGGTCGAGCCGCTGCTCCACGCCATTCCCGGCAGACGCAAGCCCGTCACCTTCGTCGAGGACGCCTCGGCGCCGCCCGAACGGCTGGTCGAGTTCGTCAGTGCCTTTCGGCGCATCGTCGAGTCGCGCGGCCTGCGCGCGGCGTACTTCGCCCATGCTTCGGTGGGGGTGCTGCACATCCGCCCCATGCTCGACCTGCGCGACGAGCGGGACCGGGATCTGCTGCGCGACATCGCTGTCGACGTGGCGGACCTGGCCCGCTCCATGGGCGGGGCGCTCTCGGGAGAGCACGGCGACGGCAGGGTCCGCGGGCCGCTGCTCGAGCGATACTTCGGCCGGGAGATCATGGCGCTCTTCCGCCAGGTCAAGGCGCTCTTCGACCCGCGCGGCCTGCTCAACCCGGGCGGCATCGTCGAGCCAGGCCCGGTCGAGTCGATCACACAGAGCCTGCGCGTCGACACGGTGAACGAGGCGGCGCTGCAGGGGCTGCGCCCCTTCTTCGACTACAGCGGGCAGGGGGGACTGCTCGGGGCGCTGGAAGCCTGCAACGGCGCCGGCTTTTGCCGCAGACGACGCGGCGGCGTCATGTGCCCCTCCTTCCGGGCCACGCTCGACGAGCGGCACAGCACCCGCGGCAGAGCCAACGCCCTGCGCCTGGCGCTGACGGCTGGGCCTGCGCTGGCGGACCCGGAGACGCTCCAGACGCTGGACCTGTGCCTGTCCTGCAAGGCCTGCAAGGGCGAGTGCCCAAGCGGCGTGGACGTGGCCAGGCTCAAGAGCGAGTACCTGGCGCAGAGCCGGGCCCGCGGCGCCCTGCGCGCCACGCGCGCAGAGCGCTGGGCCCTGCGCATGCGCACTGGCGCCCGGGCGGCGTCGCTTGCGCCATGGCTCGCTGGCGCCCTGCTGCGCGCCCCGGGCGCAGAGCGGGCCGTCAAGAAGGCGCTGGGGATCGCGCCGTCGAGGCGCCTTCCTGCGCCCGGGCGGCGCCTTCCCCTGCGCGACCCGCCAAGAAGGGCGGGAAGGATGCGCGTGGCCCTCTTCCTCGACTGCTTCACGGGCTTTGGCGAACGGGAGATCGCCCTGGACGCCGTCGCCGCCCTCGAAGCGGCTGGCTGCGACGTCGTGGTGCGCGACGTCGGCTGCTGCCAACGCCCCGCCCTGTCGATGGGCTTCCTCGACCGCGCAGCGAGGGCCGCCCGAAGACTCGCCCGCAGACTCGGGACCCTTGCTGACGAGGTGGACGCGATCGCGGCGCTCGAGCCCTCCTGCTGGTCGGCCCTGCGCGACGACCTGCCCGCCCTTGCCCTGGACGAGCGGACGCGCACAAGGCTGCAGCGTGTCGGCGAAAAAGCGCTGCTCTTCGAGCAGGTCCTGGTTGACGCGCTGGAGAAGAGCGGGCGGAAGGTCGAGCCCCGCCCCGACCAGCGGCGCGGCCTGCTGCACCTGCACTGCCACCAGCGGGCCCTTGGAGCTGGCGGCGCGACGCAGCGGCTGCTCGGGCGCCTGGGCGTGGCGGAGGCCGTCGAGACGCTCGAGACGACCTGCTGCGGCATGGCGGGGCTCTTCGGCATGCTCGAAGAGCGCGAGCCGCTGTCGAGAGCCATCGCGGAGCTCGACCTGGCCCCTGCGGTGCGCAGCCTCGCCGCTGATGCGCTCGTCCTGGCCACGGGGACGTCGTGCAGGGCCCAGATCCTCGACGTGGCGGGAAGAGCCGCCTTGCACCCGGCCCAGCTGGCGGCGAGGATCCTCGGACAACCGGAAAGGACCAGCCCATGAGCGAAGCGGTGTGGACGATCTGGGCCGGCGTCACGACGCGCAACCCCTGGTTCTGGCGCGTCGCGCCCTTCGAGGCCCACGACGCGGCGGCCCTGCTGCAGGACCCAGCGGGACGGCGCATCTTCATCCTCCGCGACCTGGAAGTCGACAGGGCGCAGCAGGCGGGCGTCGCTGACGAGGTCCACCCCTACAGCGACTTCGCCCCTGAGGGGGGACTGTCCGCCGACCGCGACGTCGCTGCGGCCCAGGCAGCGGCTGAGGCGCTCAGACGTGCGGGGGCAGGGGCGGTCGTCGCGGACCGCTCGCTGCCGCTGCTCTTCGCCAGCGAGATCGAAAAGGCTGGCGTCAGCCTCCGCTGCGACCCGCAGCTGGGCGTGCTCGAGCGCAGGCGCAAGAGCGAGCGAGAGATCGACGCCCTGCGCCGGGCCCAGCGCAAGACCGAAGCGGCGATCGTCGCCGCCTGCAGGCTCATCGCCTCGGCGACCGCACGGGCGGACGGAACGCTCGAGGTCGAGGGCGAGCCCCTCACCAGCGAGCGCGTTCGCAGCTTCATCAACCAGCGGCTGCTGGAGTCGGGCATGGCGCCGTGCCAGTCGATCGTCGCGGGCGGGCCGACCGGAGCCGACTGCCACGACATCGGCCACGGCCCCCTGCGCACGGGCGAGCCCATCATCCTCGACGTCTTCCCCATGGACAGCCAGTCGCGATACTTCGGCGACTGCACCCGCACGGTCGTCCACGGCGGAGAGGAAGCGGTCCCGCCCGAGCTGGCGGCGATGCACGAGGCGACGCTCCTGGCCAAGCAGGCGGCGGAGCGGGCGACGCGGGCGGGAGTCTCGGCCCAGGCGGTGCACGAGGCGGCCTGCGCCGTCTTCCGCGACAGGGGCTACGCGATCGGCCTTCCCGGGCCTGACGAGCCCGAGGAGCAGGCCTGGCGGACGGCCCGCTACGTCCACGGCACGGGTCACGGCGTCGGGCTCGAGGTGCACGAGCCACCGCTGCTCGACGAAGGCGGACCGGCGCTGCTGGCGGGCGAGGCATTGACCATCGAGCCCGGCCTGTACCGCAAGGGCCTTGGGGGGGTGCGCGTCGAGGACATGGTCGTCGTGACCGACTCGGGCTGCGAGAACCTCAACCAGGCGCCGATGGGGCTCGTCTGGGAGGATTGAGCGCTCGGACAGCCTGCAGCGACGCCGCTGCAAGCGGCGCAGGCGCGCGGGCCGATGTACAGGGAGGGCGGGCGTCCGCAGCGGACGCCCCGGCGCCACGGGCGCGCAGGGCAGGAGGCCATGGTGCGGCGCGAGCCATTGCTGCTTCGGGTCGAGGGCGTCGGGGCGGCGCTGGGCGATCTGCTGGCGGGCGAGGAGGTCCGCTGGCCCCACCCAGCGGCCCGCAAGCTGCTCGTGCGGGCGATCGCGGAGCGCAGCGGCGACGCCAGGCCCCACACGCTCTTCGTCGCCCGCAGAGGGACCGCCGTCGACGGCGCCCGCTTCCTCGTCGAGGCGGCCAGGCGCGGCGCTGTCGCGGCGCTCATCGACGCTGCTTCGACGGAGCGGGAAGCGGTCCGCGCTGCGGCGGCGATGGGCGTGGAGATCCTGCGCTGCGCAGACACCGCCCAGGCGGCGGGACGCGCCATCGAGCGCCTGGCGGGCGAGCCCAGCCGACAACTGCGCGTCGCTGCGGTCACCGGAACCAACGGCAAGACCACGACAGCCTGGCTCGTCCAGCGGCTGCTCGAAGCGGGGGGGCTGCCCTGCGGGCTCGTCAGCACCGTCGGCATCGACACGCGCGACGCGCAGCTGCGGGCGGAGCAGACCACGCCGCCGCGCACCGTCCTGGCCTGCGCCATGCAGCGAATGCTCGCCGCTGAGGCGACCGCCTGTGCGCTCGAGGCCTCCAGCCACGCGCTGGAGCAGGGCCGACTGGCGGGCCTGCGCGTCGCTGCGGCGCTCTTCACCAACCTCAGCGGCGACCACCTGGACTACCACGGCTCGATGGAGGCGTACGTGTGCGCCAAGCAGCGGCTCTTCGAGGGGCTCGACGAGCAGGCCGTCGCGGTGGTCAACGCGGACGAACCGGTCGCTGCGCGCATGCTCGAGCGGTGCAGGGCGGGACGCGTCGTCCGCTGCTCCCTCGTGGGCGGCCGAGGCAGCGACGCGCTGGCGCGCCCCCTGGAGATGGATGCGCAGGGGATGCGGGTCGAGCTGCTCGGGCCGTGGGGCAAGGTCCGCTGCTCGACCAGGCTCTTCGGCGCCCACAACGCGATGAACCTGCTGCAGGCCTTCGCTGCGGCCCACGCGCTGGGCGCCGCGGCTGAGGCGATGGCGCAGGCGCTGCCCGCTGTCGCGCCGCCCCCGGGCAGGATGGAGCCCGTGACGCTCGAGGACGTCGAGCAGGACCGGTTGCCGCTGGTCTTCGTGGACTACGCCCACACCGACGACGCCCTGGCCCGGGCGCTGCAGGCGCTTGCGCGCGTCACGCCCGCTGGGGGGCGGCGCATCGTCGTCTTCGGCGCAGGAGGCGACCGCGACGCCTCCAAACGGCCGCGCATGGCCCAGGCTGCAGTCAGGGGCGCCGACGTCCTCGTCGTCACCAGCGACAACCCGCGAACCGAGGACCCCCAGGCCATCGTCGAGGAGGTGCTCGCGGGGCTGACCCCCGTTCAGCGGCGCGAGGCGCTGGCCATCGTCGATCGCCGTGAGGCCATCGAAACAGCGATCGTCAACCTGGCAAGGCCTGGCGATGTCGTGCTCGTCGCGGGAAAGGGCCACGAGGATTACCAGATCCTGCCCGACGGCCGGGGCGGCGTTGTCACGATCCGCTTCGACGACCGCGAAGAAGCCAGACGGGCGCTGGCCCTGCGGGTGGACGGCTCGATGGAGTCGGCGGCGTGAGCGGCCTGTGCGCGACGGCGCAAGAGCGGGGGCCGCTGCTGGACGTGTGGCGGGAGAACGTTCTTGCGCAGGCGACGGGAGGGCGGTGGCTCGCCCCGCTGCGCAGCCCCGTCGACAGCGTCAGCGTCGACAGCAGAGCGGTCCAGCCAGGCCAGGCCTTCTTCGCCATCCGCGGCCAGCGCCTCGACGGGCACGACTTCCTCGAGGAAGCGGCCCTGCGCGGCGCAGCCCTGCTCGTCGTCGACGACCGGGCCAGGGCGGCCAGGGCGCTGGCCGAGCTCGCCTCGCCTCCTGCGACGCTCCTCGTCCCCGATGCGCGCAGGGCCCTGGGGGCGATCGCTGCGGCTCGGCGCGCGTCGACGCTGGCCCGCGCCCAGCTCGTCGCCGTCACCGGCTCCAACGGCAAGACCACCACGTGCAGGATGCTCGAGGCGGTCCTCGCTGCAGCGGCGCCGACGCACGCGAGCCCCCGGAGTTTCAACAACGACATCGGCCTTCCCCTGACGCTGCTCAACGCGCCGGCCCAGAGCGTCTTTCTCGTCTGCGAGATCGGCGCAAACGCCCCTGGCGAGATCGCGCAGCTGGGGGCGATCGCCACGCCCGACGTCGCCGTCGCGCTCAACGCCTCGCTCGCCCACACGGAGGGCTTTGGCGACCGCGCTGGCGTGGTGCGCGAAAAGGCGTCGCTGGCGGCGTGCGTGCGCGCCAGCGGCGCGGTCGTCGCGCCGGCGCAGGACAGCGAGCTGCTGGCGGCGGTGCGACAGCGGGCGCCGAGCGATGCGCGCATCGTCACGGTGGGCGATGCGCCTGGCGCCGATGCGCAGCTGCTCTGCGCGGCGCAGCGGCTGGTGGAGGAGAAGGGCCAGCTGCGCCCCCAGCTGACCGCGGCGCTGGCGGCGGCGTTCGTCGTGGTCGTGCTC
>CAYPBL010000064.1:9842-10332 GCA_964408965.1 uncultured Phycisphaeraceae bacterium
TTGCTGGACGGCACAACGCGCTCAACGCCTGCTTCGCCCTTGCCGCTGCGCGGGCGCTTGGCGTGGAGGACCAGACCGCCTGCGCCGCCATGAAGGGCATGGCGCCTGCGCCGATGCGGCTGGCCTTTTCCCGCGTTGGCGGCGTGCTGCTGTGCAACGACGCCTACAACGCCAACCCCGCCTCGACGCTCGCGGCGATCGAGACCTTCCTCGAGCTGACGACGCAGGCGGCGCAGCGGACGCTCGTGCTGGGCGATCTGCTCGAGCTCGGCGCCTGCGCAGCGGAAGCGGTCGAGCAGGTCGCGCCCGCCCTGAGGCGCTTTGACCGGGTGGTCGCCTGTGGGGAGCTGGCCTGCGCCGTCGCGCAGCGGGCCGTCGAGCTGGGACTGCAGGAGCGGCGCATCGACGCGCATCCCGAGGGGCTCACCGACGAGGGCGCCGCAGCGCTTGCCCAGCGGATGGGCCCGGGCGAGGCGGCACTCCTCAAGGG
>CAYPBL010000065.1:0-10286 GCA_964408965.1 uncultured Phycisphaeraceae bacterium
AGCTCGTCCAGACGCTCGGGCAGCTCGGCCAGCGGGATGAAGCGGTCCGATGGGCGGATGGCGCAGATCGCCCGCTCGTGCGGCTCGCGGCAGTCGAGCAGGGTGATCGGCTCGCCCCGCTGCAGCGCCTCGCGCAGGTCGTGGGGGGAGATTTCCCAAGGAGGATTCGCAGGCGTCGTCATCGTCTTGTCCTTGGGTGGCGCGAATGCTGGTGTAGCACTTCCCGCATGGACGGTATAAGTTCGAGATCGCTGGGATTAGACGAGCGCAGAAGGAGCGACGCTTGAAGGTTTCCGGACGGACCATAGCCGCGATTGGACGGATCGTCACTGGTGACGAGAAGCTGTCCCCGTATCGCAGCGGGCCAAAGCTTGTCCGCCTGTTCAACAACTACGGCTTCGACCACACCTACTCCGGGAGCGGCTTCCCGTCGCGGTGGCAGTACGCTGAGAACTGCCTGCGCAAACTCAACGGCACGCCCACCTTGACCGCGCTGCTCTGCGAAGTGCTCGACCCGTGCGAGTTCATGGATACTGAGTTCGATCTCGACGAGGCTGTCGAGTACGTCAATAAGTGGCTCAAGTACGACGGCTTTGAGATCGTTATCCATAACGGCAAGGCCAAGGTCCACGACCTCCAAGGGGCCAGCGTGGAGTGCAAGCACCCGTTCGAGGGATCTGAGGAGGACGGCCATCTGTTCATTGACGAGCAGTTGGCAAAGGCAAAGCAAAAGATTCAAGAGGGCGACTTCGACGGGTCGATTACCAATGCTCGTTCGCTACTCGAGGCGGTGCTGATCGAGTTGGAGCGTAAGCTGGTCACCGACCCGCCACCGTATGACGGTGACCTGCCGAAGCTGTTCCGGCGTGTGCAGAAAGTGATGAACTTGGACCCCGCGCGGCCCGATGTGGACGGCCCACTCAAGCAGGTCCTCTCCGGACTGAACAGCATCGTCAGCGGCCTGTCGGGTCTCAGCAACCGCATGGGCGACCGGCACGCACGGAGTTACCGCCCGGCCAGACGCCACGCGGTGCTGGTCGTGAACGCGGCAAACACGCTGGCAAACTTCCTATTCGATTCATTCCGTCACCAAACCAAGTAGGCCCGTGGTGGCACTGTGGCGAGATCGGCAACAGGCCGTGGGTAAGTTCCACTCGATGAAGGCGTGCAGACCGTGGTTGTCCGATGCACGCACATCGGAAACACTTGCCTCCAGCCAGTGACTGGGCCTGCGAAAGTCCTGCCCTTCGCAGCAGCTGGGCTGCCCGCAGCGAACGGCTGCCGTGGTGGCAGTAGACGATCAGCGGCGCCTCACCGACGTCGGCCAGCTCGTCCAGACGCTCGGGAAGCTCGGCCAGCGGGATGAAGCGGTCCGATGGGCTGATGGCGCAAATCGCCCGCTCGGCAGGCTCACGGCAGTCGAGCAGGGTGACCGGCGGGTCGCGACGCAGCGCCTCGTGCAGCGCTTCGGGCGAGATTTCCCACGGGATGCTCACACACGCAGCCTCCTGCAGGGGATGGTAGCCAGGCGTGGGGGCGTGTTGCGCCGCCACGCGGCGGCGTCTCCCGCTGCGGACGCTGCGCGAACACAACGCCCCAGCGCGCGGCTGGGGCGTTGCGTTTGGTCAGCTGGGTTGGCGGCTCACTTGATTGGATCGGTGGGGCTGGGCCTGCTTGTCGCTTCCGCGGGCTCCTGGCTGTTGAGCGGAACGTCAGCGATGCCCGTCGGCCTGGGCACGAGGTAGATCTCGACGCGGCGGTTGGCCTTGGCGCCGCCCTTGGGTGGATTGGGCGCCACAGGGCGGTAGGGACCCCAGCCTGCGATCTCCATGCGTCTGGGATCCACGCCTTCCTGCTTCAGCGCCTGGTGCACGCTGATCGCCCGGGCTGCGGACAGATGCATGTTGGTCGGGAAGCGGTTGCGCGAAGCGCTGATGGGGACGTTGTCGGTGTGCCCGACGATGCGGATGTCGTACCGCTGCGCCTGCGGGTTGTTGAGGAGCGTCGCCAGCTTGCGGATGGACTCGCGGGCGCTTTCGGAAAGGTCCGCTGAGCCGAGGCTGAAGGTCAGATCGCTCGACAACCTGAGCATGCCTCGGGCAGGGTCGTATTGCACGAGATTGGGGTTGCGCGCTGCAAAGTCGCGCAGGGCCTGGTCGGTGAGCGGATCCAAGGGGGCGGCGCCGACGTTGGCCAACTGCTCGGTCAGTCGCCGGTACTCTTCGCGCAGATTGAGCAGATCAGCGTTGAGCTCGCCGTTGCGCGAGCGGAGCTGCCTGATCGTCTGCTCCGAGGAGGCGACGCGGTCCTGCAGCTGGGAGACCATGGTTTCTTTCGCTTTCAGCTCCTGCTGCAACGCGACGTTGCGCTCCTCCAAGGCGCGGGTGGTGGTCTGCAGGCCCGCGACCTGGCTTTGCGTGGCGCAGCCTCCCAAGGCGACGGCGCCGACCGCGAGGGCCAGCGTCGCTCGCAGTGGCGACGGCTGCTTGTGGTGAAGGGCTCGGGGCTGTGGCATGGGTGGTCCTCCTTGGTTGCCAACACGCTGGGAGCTCCGCCCAGCGGACGCAGCATATCGGCTGGTTCTCGGACGCGCCTATCGGCAAGTTGTCCACAGGCGGTTGAAGGGCAAGGCTTGCACGCGTCGCCACGGTGTCGGGAAAGGACGCCTTGATGATCCACGCTCCGAAGGCAGACAGGTTGTTCGTCCGGGCAGGCGGGCTGGTGGACGCGACCGGACTGATGTTGACGCCCGCTTCACTGCTCCTGCAGCGGGATGACGAGGCTCGGGCGGTTGGGCCCTTTGCCTGGCGTGTGGTCGCGCTGGGAGGGGAAGGGCACGACTCCTGGCGACGCCTTGGCAGTCAGGCGACGCCGCTGGAGCTTCCCGAGGTCGTCCTGGGGCCTGGCCTGGTCAATGCCCACACCCATCTGGACTTGACGGCGCTCGGTCCGCTGCCTGCAGCAGGGGGATTCGCTGCTTGGCTGGCGAGCGTGCGACAGGCTCGTTGCGAGGCCCTGGCGTCGGAGGAGGCGGTCGCGGGGTCGGTCCAGCAGGGAGTCGAGCTGTCCGTGGCGGGAGGAGTCGTGGCGGTGGGGGATATTGCGGGCAGGGGGGAGACGGCGGCGGCTCGTGCGCTGGCCCGTTCGCCTCTGCTGGGCGTGACGTTCATCGAGGCCTTCGGCCTGGGGGAGGGGGAGGAGCCCGGCGTCCAGGCTGCTTTGCAGAGCTTGCAGCGGTTCGAGGAAGACAGGGGGGAAGGTCGCGTCGGTCCGGGGATGCAGCCCCATGCGCCGTATTCAGCGGGCCCCGGTCTTTTCGCCAGGCTCGCGCATGAGGCGGGCGTCCGCGGGATTCCCATCGCTTCGCATGTCGCGGAGTCTGCGGAGGAGCGCCGC
This sequence comes from uncultured Phycisphaeraceae bacterium, assembly GCA_964408965.1. GTDB lineage: Bacteria > Planctomycetota > Phycisphaerae > Phycisphaerales > UBA1924 > CAYPBL01. Next base: position 3,397 of record CAYPBL010000065.1, read on the forward strand.
TTGTTCGAGACGGCCAGCGGCCCGTTGCGGACGCTGTTGGAGGAGCTGGGCCTGTGGTCCGACGAGGTGGAGCGGCAGGTGTGCCGAGGGCGGTCGCCTGTCGACTGTGCGCTCGAGGCGATGCAGCCGGCGCCTCGGAAGCTGCTTGTGCACTGCAACGACGTCACCGAGGAGGAAGCGGTGCGCATTGCGCAGGCGGGGGCGTTCGTCGTCGCGTGTCCCCGTTCGTCCCTTCAGCTGGGACACCTGCCTGAGGAAGAGCGCTTCGATCACCTGCAGCGGCTTCGTCGAGCGGGCGTCAGGTTGTGTGTGGCGACGGATTCGGTCGCGTCGCTCCCTGCTCAGTCCGCTGATCGGCTCACCCCGCTGGACGACGCGCAGCTGCTCCTGGACAAGGGGGTGTTCGAGCCGTTGGCGCTCCTGGCCATGCTCACCCTCACGCCCGCAGAGGCGCTCGGGCTGGAGCCGACGCGCTTCGCGTTCGCCCCTGGTCAGGTGGTTGCGGGGGTGACGGCGGCGCACGGCGCCGCTGGGCGGCTTCGGGGCGGTCCTGTGGAGGCGTTCGTGCGGGCGAGGACGCTGGAGCTGCTGCTCCCTGCGGATTGACCGTGGCGCGGCCCTATAGTCGATGCTTTCGGTGGCTGCGGACAAGCACGGGGCCCGGACATGAGCGCCAAGTGGCGGCGATCGCAGGCGTGGGACGACCGGTTCTTTCCAGCCTGGGCTGCGCCCGCCAAGTGGTTGCTGCGCGCGTTTTCTTCCATTTGGCTGGCTGTGGCGTTGCTGACGCTCATTGCGCTGTATTGCGCAGTGGCGAGTGTGCCTGTGGGGCTCTTTGCCCTGGCCCCGACGTATGCCCTGTACGGCCTGACACTGCTAGGAGCGATGGCCCTGATCGCGGCGCCGACGACGCTGCTGGCCCGCAGGTCGGCTCGATCGCCGGGGGCGAGATTCGCTCTGACGCTGGCGGCGCTTGTGGTGGGGGCAGCGGCGGGGGCGACGCTGTGGAGCGCATTCGTCTGGCCTGCGCTGCGCTACGACGAAGCGACCGGTCAGGGGGTTCGGCTCTTTGCGCATTTCGTCGCGGAGCACATGTCCACCACGTTGCGAAGGCTTCCAGCCTTTGAGATGACCGAGCCTCAGTTCTATGCCTGGTGGCCCATGAGGCTGCTGCTGTGGCTCTTCGTGATCAACCTGGTGGTGGCGACGGTGCGGAGAATCGAGTTCCGCTTCGAGAATCTGGGCGTGCTGAGCGTGCACACGGGGATTGTCGTGCTGGCGTTGGGCAGCGCGCAGTACGCGTCGCTGAAGCAGGAAGGCGACGTGCTGCTGCTGGCCAATCTCGAATCGCCTGGCGAGCCTGGGCCTGCGGTGTCGTCGTTCTACGACCGGGACACTCCTGCGTTGTGGGTGGGGACGGACGCGGGGTGGCGCCAGCGTCCCTTGCCTGCTCTGCCTCGCTACAACGACTACGGCGAGCCCTTGGCGCCGCACAGGCCGTTGTCCATCGATGTCGAGCCCCCTGCGGATCCTTCGCTGCCTGCGGATTTGCGGATTCGCGTGGTGGGGTTCGCTGCGTACGCGGAGCTTGTGCAGCGATGGGCGCCTGCGATTCCCCCCACAGACAGCAGGAGCAGAAGGCCTGCGGTGCGCGTCGAGCTGCTTTCCCAGCTGGACGAGGCTGGGCGGCCCTCGCCGCAATCGCCGCCGACGAGCGTCGCGCAGGCCACGCTGCTGCTCGGCGCGACGAGCCAAAGGCGGGTCGACTTCGGGGGGGCGGTTGTGGCGCAGGTGGTTCCGTCAGATGCGCGCTACGACAGCTGGTGGGAGGCGCTCAAACAGCCTCTGCCTGCGCACGTGCGCGACGGGGTGGTCGTGCAGAACGTCGAGGAGGGTGCGACCGCGACGCTGCCTGCGGTCGAAGGCGCTCACGCCCGCGCAGGGAGCGTGCAGGTGACGATCCTGCGGGTGTTCGCAGAACCCCCGTTTCCCATCATCACCAAGGGCTTCGAGGGCGCGAGCAGCGGCGCCGTGCTCGTGCGCGTCGAGCCTGAGGGGAAGGAGCCGTACGAGCGGTACGTCTACACCGAGTTTCCCGAGCTGGATCAGGACATTCTGGGTGTGCGCGACGACGGCAGGCCTATTCGTCGCGACGCAGATCCGAAGCTGCGGATGCACCGCCTCGACGACACGACGTTGCGCGCGTATGTCAGACTCGGTCAGGGGGTGGTGGTGCGCGGGGCGGGGGCGAAGCCTCGCGTGATCGACGGCGCAGCGGTGGGGGATGTTGTCGAGATCGCGCCGATGGTCGGGCTGCGTCTGGCGGCGGAATACGCCCACGTCGAGGCTGTCGAGGAGCCGGCGCCTGTGCCGCCTGAACAGCGTCGACGCGATCTTGTGGGGACCTATGCAGCGTCGCTGCTGGCGGTGGAGCTGCGCACGGCGGATGGGTGGTCGAGGAGGGTGTGGCTGCCGTTTTCGAAGTATCTGGGCGTCGGCGGCTCGCCTCCTGTCACGGTGACGCTGCCTGGAGGCCGGAGCGTGTCGCTGCTGTTTGGCAGGGAGATGCAGTCGCTGCCAGGCGTCGAGCTGCAGCTGGTGGATTTCGAGATGATTCCGTATCCGCACAGCGACGTGCCACGCGACTTCGTCTCGCTCGTGCAGGTGCGAGATCTGCTGCGGGGTGTCGTCTACAGGCGGATGACGAGGCTCAACAGACCGTTGAAGCATGCGCCGCCCAACGCCCTGGAGCTCCGCGACGGGGCGGTCGCCTCGCTGCTGGGATCGTTGCTGGGGAAGATCGCGCCGAACACGTACAAGTTCAGCCAGGCTGGTTGGGATGCGCAGGGATGGAGGCAGAGCCTGCAGGAGGTCAGGCAGGGGCTCCGCGACAGACCCCGCGCCGCATTCACCATTCTGGGGGTGGGCAACAACCCGGGCATACGCATCGTGGCCTTGGGGGCGCTGTTGTTCTGCTTGGGCGTGCCGTGGGCGTTCTACGTCAAGCCGTGGCTGGTTCGACGCAAGTCCAAGGCGCTCCGGGCGGCGCTGGAGCGGCACGCGGCGGCGCAGGAGCGGCGCAGCGGGGGGGAGGAGGCGTCGTTGTCCCGATCTGATGATGCAGGGCGGCGGACTTCCGTGTCGCTGCAGGTGCAGCGTGTCGAGGGGGAAACGCCCGTGCAGGCAGGAGTGGAGTCATGACCGGTCGGAACGGAAGCTGCGTCTGGACGATGTTGTCGCTGGCAGCGGCGGCGCTGTGGTTGACGGCGTCGGCGGCGCGTGCGCAGGAGGCCCCTGCGGGCAACGCGCAGCCTCGGCTGCAGCTTGTGGCGGACGAGGCGCTGCCCAATCCCTTCGCGCCCGAAACCGCTGCAGCGCAGAGGCCGAGCGTCGACGCTGCGGAGAAGCTGGCGTTCGCCTCTCGACTGAAGCTGCAGCCGTTGCGCAGCCTGGCGGTCTCCAACGGGGGCAGGGTCAAGATTCTGGACACGCTGGCGAGAGAGAGCGTGCGGTTTCTGACAGGGCGCAAGAACTTTCTGGCATATCTTCCTGCAGAGGACGGGGGCGTGCGGAAAGCGAAGTTCGATCCGCTCTTCACGTTTCTCGACCTCATGATCGACCCGCGATTTTATGACGACAAGCCGCTGGTGCATGTGGAGTTTCTGCCGTTGCGTCGCGCGCTGCTTGCGGCGCAGGGGTTGTCGCCGCAGGAGCAGGAGCGTTGGCTGAAGCTCACGAGGTTGTCGCCTGCGATGATCGCGTCTTCCTTTGCCGCTGTGGCGCAGGAACGGGCGACGTCGCCTGGCTTCGGAAAAGCTCTGGAGCGGACGCAACAGCAGATGTCGCTGCTCAGCCATGCGCACCGGACGCTGTTGCTGGTGGCTCCCGACGACGATGCGTCTCCGTGGCTGCATGTTTCCTCCTCCAAGACGCCTGGAGAGGTGAAGGAGGCGTTCGGGAAGCTCGGCGCCGCGTGGCGGGCGAGGGACGCGACGGCGGCGAACGAGGCGATCGAGCGCATCGCGGCGCTGCTCCCTGCGATCAACGCGTCGCGGTATCCCGGCGTCGTGCGTCAGGTGGAGGCGGCATACAACCGGTATGCGCCCTTCGACTGGGGAGCGTGGTTGTACGGCGCAGCGTTTCTGCTGCTGGTGCTGGCCTTCGGCATTGGAAGACGCCGGCTGGTCTGGTCGGGGACAGGGGCTCTTGCGTTGGCGATTATGCTGCACGCTGCGGGGTTTTTCGCCAGGTGGGTCATTGCGCAGCGGCTGCCGATCCAGAACCAGTTCGAGTCGCTCACGGGGCTGTCGCTGGCGGCGTCGGCCTTCGGATTCGGCATCATGCTGCGGACGAGGCAGTGGCTGTTCGGCGCCGCAGCTGCTGGGGCGGGCTTTCTCATGCTGCTTGTCGCGACGACGACAGGCGTGCCTGGGGAGACGATCACCCGCGAGGCGGCGATACTCAACACGTCGGTCCTGCTCAAGTACCACGTGACGAGCGTGTTGACAAGCTACGGCCTCATCACGCTTGGCTTCATTCTCAGCTGCTTCTATTTGTGGACGTATTACGGCGTTCGCTTCAAGGGGGCCAAGGCAGCGGCGCTGGCGGCGGAGGGGCTCAATCTGCCTGATCGCCACGGCGCGCATGGATCGCAGCGGACGCTGCACGACCTGGACCGGGCGCAGACAACCGTGTTGCAGCTGGCTTTCTGGATTCTGGGCGTGGGCATTCTGCTGGGCGCATGGTGGGCGGATCATTCATGGGGAAGATGGTGGGCCTTCGACCCCAAGGAGACCTGGGCGCTGGTCACGTGGATCGTCTACCTCATCGTGGTGCATGTGCGGTTCACAGCGGGGCCCAAGCGAGGGCTGCTCACAGCGTGGCTGAGCGTGGTCGGTTTCTTTGTGATGCTGTGGACGTACTTTGGCGTCAACCTGCTGCTTCCCGGCTTGCACGCGTACGCATGAGCGGCGCGGCAGCGGTGGTGGAGGCGCTGTTGCAGCGGGCGGGGCGGGGCGGGCGTCGCTGGTCGCGCAGCGACTACGAGACGGACGCCACGACGCTTGCGCAGCGGCTGCTGGGACGGACGCTGGTCAGGATCGATCCCGAGACGGGCGAACGGCTCTCGGGCGTGATCGTCGAGACCGAGGCGTATCTGGGCGTGGAGGACAAGGCGGCGCACTCGGTGGGGGGGCGGCGGACGGCCCGCAACGAGCCCATGTACGGCCCCGCGGGCACGCTGTACGTGTACTTCACCTACGGCATGCACCACTGCGCCAACATCGTGGCGGGGGCGGAGGGCGAGCCTGTCGCGGTGCTGCTGCGGGCGATCGAGCCTGTCGAGGGGATCGAGCGCATGCGCACAAGGCGGTTGGCGCTGCGGAGGGGGCGGTCGTCGTCGGTGCGGGTGCGCGACCTCTGCTCGGGCCCTGCAAAGCTCTGTCAGGCGCTGGCGCTGGATCGGTCGTTGTCGGGGGCGTCGTTGCTGGATCCAGCGTGTCCTGTGTGGGTGGAGGAGGGAGGCAGCCCCCCAGCGGCGTGTGTGGTGCGGGCGCCTCGCATCGGCGTGGAGTACGCGCAGGAGTGGGCGGACAAGCCGTTGCGGTTTTTTCTCGATGGTGCGCCGAGTGTGAGCAGGCCCGCGCCCCGGGGCGTGGCCCGATCACGTCAGCGGGGCTAGCATCCTTCCTCAGCAGAGGCAGGAGGAGATGTTCGTGAGCGGATGCCCCCAGATCGACTGGAGAACGTTGCAGGAGCGAGCGGGGCCGTATCCCCCCAACGCGTTCATCTTTGTTCAGGAAGGTTTGGGCCACACCGTGGAGACGCTGGCCAAGACCGATCCGACCTTCCCCCCTGAGGGCAGACATGTGACGGGGCAGGAGCTGTGCATGGGGCTGCGCGACCTGGCGTTGCAGCGGTTCGGGCCCTTGGCGCGAACCGTGCTGGCGTCGTGGGGCGTGCACAGCACGGAGGACTTCGGCAGGCTGGTCTTCGCCCTGGTCGATGCGGGCATTTTGCGCAAGACGGATGAGGACTCTCTGGAGGACTTCCAGAACGTCTACGACTTCGACGAGGCGTTTGGCCACGGATTGGCTGAGGCTCCGGGGCCGCCTTCTCGTGCGCGCGTCCTGGAGAACTGAGCGGGGCGGGGAGCCTCCGAGACAGTTGCGTCGAGGGCGGGCGCGTTCCTCCGCTGTGGAGCAGCCTGGCCAAGTATGTGGCCGAGACTGGCGACGAGGAGGTGGTTGCGTCGAGGGCGGGCGCGTTCCTCCGCTGTGGAGCAGCGGCGCAGCGGGACGCGGTCGTTAGGCTTGCGCGCATGACGCGCGAGCGGCGGCCCGCTGATTCCGATTCCTGGATGGACCGCAGGCTGTGGGCGATTCAGCCTGTGCGCGACGCGCTGGTGATCGCCCTGATCGCCGGTGTGGTGTGGCTGGGGTATGCGCTGCGCGTGGTGACGGCGCCGCTCTTGTTGGCGCTGGCGCTGGCGTATCTGGTCGAGCCTGTCGTGGTGCGGTTGACGCGCGTCCGCTGGGTCAGCAGGGAGGCGGCCGCTGCAGGGTTGATCGCAGCAGCCACGCTGGTCGTGGCGGGGCCTGTGGCCATCGGCGCAGGCGTGGGACTGGTGCAGGGGGCCAGCTTTGCGATCGACTTCGCCCGCAACGCTGACCTGCTGCGCCAGAGCGTGGACAACCCGGACGACGCTGCCTTGCGCGAGCAGCTGCCCGGCGAGAGCTGGAAGAGCCTGCGCGATTATCTCGTGCGCCAGCTCGCAGCATCGCCTGAGGCTGACGAGCAGACGGAGAGCGCGACTACTCAGGCGCCTCTGCAGGCGGTCTTTCTCAAGTGGCTCATCACCAAGCTCGAAGCCAACGCCGACGTCATCGGCA
>CAYPBL010000066.1:0-10201 GCA_964408965.1 uncultured Phycisphaeraceae bacterium
AAAAAACGCCCGCGGGCGGTGCGGCCGCTCGCGGGCGCCTTGCGCGCATCACGCGCGAAGATCGGTTGACGGGCTGCGCCGAACGGCGACCCCGTCGGGCCGCGTCCTACACGCGCAGCCCCTCGGTACAGTCACACTGGTTCACTGGATCACCTCCTTTCCAAGGGCCAACCCCAGCCGTCGCCTGCGCTGCACCACGCAGACCGCCGGGCTCCCTTCCCCCGGGCCGTCGCCCAGGGCTCACCGCCCACGCCCCAGCTGGTGACGCGCCGGGGCGCGCTCGGTCGAGGGCTGCGTCGGGCTGACGCTGGCTCCGCAGGAGGCAGCGGCGGGCGCCGAGGCCCGCCCTCGACAGCTGCAGTATCGTCCATTTCGGGCCCGATGCAAGAGGGAGCAGCGATTTTTCCCTCCGATCGCGATGGGCGGGGCGCCCGGGAGGGGCCTGGGGCTGGCGCGCGGGAGGAGCGGCGCCCGTCCCTGCGCTGGTGGCGGCGGCGGCTGCGCGGGCGTATTCTTGGCCTTCCCTTGGGGCGGTAGCTCAACTGGGAGAGCGCCTCGGTCGCATCGAGGAGGTTGTGGGTTCGAGTCCCATCCGCTCCACGTCCCCCCGTCCGCAGCCTGCCCAGCGCGGCGCCGACTGTCGAACCAGCGGCGCCTGACGTTTTATGCTCTGGGCGATGACGCCCGCCCCCACGGACAGCGCGCAGCGGCCTCCGCTTGGGCTCGTCGCTGCTGAGCACAGCCGTTCCGCAGGGCGGACCGCCTCCGCTGCTGCGGCGCGCAAGGACCCGCGGGCCACGCCCGCGATGCGGCAGCACGCCCAGTTCAAGAAGAAGTTTCCCGACTGCCTGCTCTTCTTCCGCATGGGGGACTTCTACGAGCTCTTCGACCAGGACGCGGTCGTCGCGGCTCGGGCGCTTGGGCTGACGCTCACGGAGCGCACGCCTGGCGTGCCCATGGCGGGCGTGCCGCACCACGCTGTCGAGGGCTACCTCAAGAAGCTGCTGGACCAGGGGTTCCGCGTCGCGGTCTGCGACCAGATCGAGGACCCGAAGAAGGCCAAAGGCGTGGTCAAGCGGGCGGTGACGCGGGTGGTCACGCCTGGCTCGGTGACGGAGGAGGCGCTGCTCGACGAGTCGCAGCCGGTGGGGCTCTGCGCCGTGGTCGAGGCTGCGAAGGGGCGCCTTGCGCTGGCCTGCGTCGAGCCGTCGACGGGCGCCTTCACCACCGTCGTCGTGGAGAGGGACGAGCTGGGAGGGGCGCTGCGCAGGCTGGGCGTGCGGGAGGTCGTCGTCGAGGAGGCGCCGCTGCGCCGCAGGCACGATCAGCCCACAGCTGCGCAGGGTGATCAGCTGCGATGGGTCGAGACCTGCGCCAGCCGCGTTGGCGCCGTCGTCACGGAAAGGCCCAGCTGGGAGTTCAGCCAGCAGGCGGCGGAGGAGGCGCTGCGGGAGCAGTTCCGACTGCAGGCGCTGGACGCGCTGGACCTGGCGGACGAGCCTGCGCTGCTCAGGGCCGCGGGCGCGGTGACGCGCTACGTCCGCCAGACGCAGTGCGCCTCCGCGGAGGAGGGGGGCGCCGCGCCGGCCCATCTGCAGCGGCCGAGCAGGCAGCGGTCCGAGGCTCTGCTGCACCTGGACGAGGCAGCGGTCCGGGCGCTGGAGATCGAGGCGCCCCTGCGTCCCGGCGCCATGGCCGCTGCGGGCTCGCTGCTGGGGATCTTCTCGGGAAAGAACCGCTGCAGAACGCCCATGGGGCAGCGGCTGTTGCGGCAGTGGCTGCTTGCGCCGCTGGCCGACCGCGAGGCGATCCTCGCCAGGCAGAGGCAGGTGGCGGCGCTGGTCGCGGACCGCAGGCACGCGGAGGAGCTCGAGGGGCTGCTTGGACAGGTGCAGGACGCAGCGCGCATCGCGGGAAGGCTTGGCGTCGATCGGGCCACGCCCCGGGACCTTGCGGCGCTTGGGCGGTCGCTCGCCCAGCTCGCGCCGCTGCGCGAGTCCCTGGCGGCGTCGCCCTGCTTCGCGGCGCAGGCCCGAACGCTGCGGGAGATCGAGCCGCAGCTGGTCGAGCTGGGCGAGACGATCCAGCGGATGTGCGTGGACAGGCCCCCTGCGCACCTGCGCGAGGGGGGGCTCATCCGCGAGGGCGTCGACGAGCAGCTCGACGAGGCCCGGGCGCTTTCGCGCGACGCCTCCAGCTGGCTGGCTGAGCACCAGCGGCAGCTCATCGAGCAGCACGACCTTCCCAACCTGAAGGTGGGCTACAACAGGGTCTTCGGCTACTACATCGAGCTGCCCCGGGCGCAGGCGGCGCGGGCGCCAGCGTCGTTCGTCCGCAGGCAGACGCTCAAGAACGCCGAGCGCTTCGTCACGCCCGAGCTCAAGGACTTCGAGGAGCGGGCGCTGGGGGCGCGCGACCGGGCCATCGCCCGCGAGCAGGCCCTCTTCGAGGCGCTCTGCCGACGCGCCCGCGCCCAGACGCCCGCCCTGCAGCGCTTCGCGGACACGGTCGCGGCGCTGGACGTCGTCGCGTGCTTTGCCCGCAAGGCCGTCGAGCGCCGCTGGTCGGCGCCCCAGATCGTGGACGAGCCGACGCTGGTCGTCCGCCAGGGAAGACACCCCGTCGTCGAGGAGCAGCAGGAGGAGGCCTTTACGCCCAACGACCTGGCCCTGGGCTGCGCGGACGAGCCTGCGCGCCTGGCCCTGATCACCGGACCGAACATGGCGGGAAAGAGCACCTTCATCCGCCAGGCGGCGCTGCTGGTGGTCCTGGCCCAGGCGGGCTCGTTCGTCCCGGCGGAGGAGGCGGTGGTGGGGGTGGTCGATCGGCTCTACACCCGCGTCGGCGCCGACGACGCCCTGCACGAGGGCAAGAGCACCTTCATGGTCGAGATGACCGAGGTCGCCCGGGCGCTTGCGGGGGCGACGAGGCGTTCGCTGGTGGTGCTCGACGAGGTGGGAAGGGGCACCAGCACGCTCGACGGCCTGGCGCTGGCGTGGGCGATCGCGGAGTCGCTCAGCGGCGAGGAGGGCCCGCGCACGCTCTTCGCCACGCACTACCACGAGCTGACGAGCCTGGCCCGGGAGGCGCCCGAGCGCGTGCGGAATCTCCGCGTCGTCGTGCGCGAGGTGGGCGAGGAGATCGTCTTCCTGCACAGCGTCGAGCCGGGGGCGGCTGACCGCTCCTACGGCGTGCACGTGGCCAGGCTGGCGGGCCTGCCCGAGCCCGTCGTGGCCCGGGCGCGCCAGCTGCTCGACGCGCTGGAGGCGACGCGCGAAGGCCCCCACACGCTGCGCAGCCCCCTCGCCGCCAGCGACGCTGCGCAGGAGCGGCAGTTGAGCCTCTTCGCCGAGGCGCTCTCGCCGTCGCGCCGCCGGGCCCTGGAGCTGCTGGAGGCGGCGCAGCTGGAGCGTCTCTCGCCGCTGGAGGCCTTCGACCTGCTGCGGATGATCAAGACGTTGCTGCAGGAGGATCAGCGGGGAGAGGATCCGGGCCAGAAGGGGTAGCCGACCAGCTGCCTGTGGATGTAGTCGGGCGCCCGGACGAGCAGGGTGGAGCCGAAGACGACGATCGTGCCGCCGTCGCCGCCGTTGACGTCCCACTGGTCGGGCTCGATGAGGCTGCGGATGAGATCGACCAGCTGCTGCACACGCTCCGTCAGCGGGACGCGCTTCAGCTCGATCTCCTCGTTGCCGCCGAAGATGGAGCCCGAGCTGCCTCCGCCGCCGCTCTGGGCCTGGTTGAGGACGTTGTTGAGGTCGATCTGCGGCGCCTCCGAGGTGTCGCCGATCTGGAACATCAGGTCGCTGACGTCGTAGAGGCGCAGCTCCGCGAAGCGGTTGAGCCTGCTCTTGGGGCCGACCTGCACCTGGCCCAGCGGGCCGAACTGCCAGGTGTTCTCGTCGAAGGGGCCGCTCTGGGCCTTGCGCAGCAGCGTCTCGAGCAGCGCAAGGGCGGGCTGCTGATGGGCCGTGACGCTGACGCGCTGGTCGGGGTCGAGCCCGTCGACGAACCTGCTGTCGCGCCAGAGGACCTCCAGCGGCACATTGGCCGCCTGCTCGACGAAGCGCATCGCGTCCTCCAGCCGCACGTCGGTCATCTCGACGGTGATCGGCTTGAGCAGGTTGCGGGCGATCTGGGCTTTGCTCAAGGGCGCAGCGGGCGCCGCCTCGCTGGCCTGGGAGCGCGCAGGCTGCGCCGTGGCGAGCGCACCCGACGCACACGACCACGCGAGGAGGAGCAGCAGAGCTCGTGGACGAAGGGACATGGCGTTCTCCTGCCCGCAGGACGCGGGCGCAGCAGTCCCGGCTGCAGGATTCTACGTGTCGTGCGCAACGTGGGTTCCGCACGCCCGCTCAGGGGGTCTTCTCGGCGCCGCCTGCACGGCGGTTGAGGGAGTCGATCGTCTCGACGACACAGAGCAGGGCCATGGCCTGGGCGTCCAAGGGCATGCGCTGGTCCCACAGGGCCAGGCGCACGCCCGCCTTGGCCAGCGGCGTGTCGACGTACATGTGCTGCTCCGCGTCGCCTGCAGCCAGCTGCTGCAGGAATCGCATCGCCCGCAGGAGGAAGAGCGCCCTGGCGGGAAGCTCCGCCTTTTCTGTCAGTCTGGGGTCGCGGAGCATGATCGCGGGAAGCATCGCTGCTTGGCAGGTGCGCCAGGTGGGGAGCGTGGCGCCGCCCTTGGTGAAGACGACGCCTCCGACCAGATCGCGGTCGTCAAAGCCTGTGTCGAGCGGGCTGAGCTGGTGCTTCTCGACGAGTTCGCGGTGCTCGCGCAGCGCCACAGCTTGGGGGAGCGGGTCCTGGGCGGGCGCCAGCGCCAGCGCCGCCAGCCCCAGCCACGGCATGGCGGGCGTCACGTCCCCCTGCGAGGTCAGCGAGCGGAAGAGGTTCTGGACGAGCGCGCGGGTCTGGTCGGCGGAGGCGGGGGGAGGCAGCCCCTGACGCCACGTCGCTGCCTCGGGCGAGGCGGCGAGGGCCCAGGCGCAGGCGATCAGGGCCAGCCTCGGCGCCTGGGCGGGGTCGATGCGCTCGATCCGCTTCCCGAGCGACGCGGGGGACAGCGCCGTGAGGATCGACGCTGTGCCGACGTTCTCCAGCGCGACGTGCAGCGGCGGACGCGACAGGGCGTCGAGAGCCAGCACCGCGGTCGCTGCTGCCTCCGCTGCAAGGGGCTGATCGGAGGGAAGACGCTGGGGAGGCGCCAGCGCTCGCAGGGCCTGCAGCGCGCTTCGCGCGAGAATCGTTCGCTTGGAGCCTCGCTCGATCTGCGCCGCCCGCGCCAGGGCGTACGCAGCCAAGGCCTGCGAACGGGAGGACGCAAACCCGGGCGGATCGAATCGGCCCGTCCAGGGCTCGTACACGTCGTGGAAGCGCAGCGTCTTGACGCCCGAGGGACGCGTCTGCACTTCCGCTCGCTGCAGCAGATTCAGCGCCAGCGCCTGAGCGAACCGGGGCAGATCGCTCGGGGAGACCTGGTCGAGCTCCACGACGCGCCCTCCCCGGTGCAGAAACATCGCGGGCGTCTCGGGCGATCGTTGCGCCAGATGCGTCGTGCGGAAGCGGAGCAGCGTCAGCTTCCGTTCCTCGCGCAGCTGCTGCAGCGAGGCGAGGGGCGCTCCCGCTGCTGCGGACAGGGCCCGAAAGGCCCCTTCCAGCGGCAGGTTGGTCGCGAGCATGGCGCCTGGGAACACAGCCTCGACCACCTGGCCGTCGCGGCGAGCAAGGGCCAGGCCTTCGAGCCCGGGCGACAGGCTCTGCGCCGCGTCCCGCCACTCCTTCGCCGCCATGGGCTGGGGCCTGTGGGCGAGTTCGACGTCCAGCGTCAGGGAGCGCAGCAGGGCCTTCTGCTCTGTGCGACCCAGCGCGTCGCTGGAGGAGGGGAGTCTGCTTCGCGCCCGGCGAAGGGCTTCGGTGAAGGCCTCCCACAGGGCGGTGGTGGGGGCGCGCTGTGTCGAGGGAACATGCTGCAGTCGCTGCCCGGCGCCGAGGACTCGGCCGTGCAGACGGAGCGTGACTCTCGCTCCCCAGGCGTTGGACGGATCGATCGCCGCGGGTGTTGTCGGCGCCGACCCTTCCTCCAGCCAGCGACGCAGCGTGGCGAAGGCGTCCAGCGCGTCACTGGGCGAGACCACAGGCTGCGCCGGCGCCAGCGAGGCGACGAACGCCAGGGAGACGACGCAGAGACGCGTCCAGCGCTTTCGGACCTGCAGCGACACGCGTGATCGGACGCGCTTGCAGCGCAGCGGACTGCCCGTGAGCGGTTGCATGCGAAGCAAGGGTATGGGGGGTTCGGTCTGGAGGGGACGAGCGCAGGGAATCGCAGCGTTTTTCGTGCTGCGTCGGGGCGCCGACGCTGCGCTGGGGTAGGCTTGGTGCGGAGCGGAAAGCCCTCGAGGCGGCGCCGCCCGGACGGACAACGAGAGAGACGACCCATGCACGCTGTCGCTGACTTGGACAGGCTGCTTGCAGCCCTGACGATCACGCCGCACCGCAGAAAGATCGCGCTGCTCGCCCTGCTGACCTTCGTCGCCCTCTGCTGAGAGGTTGGGGGAAGAGGAACGAGCGCAGCTGAGCGGATCGCGCCGCGTTCCTATCGTCCAGCGCCGTGCGCGTGCTGGGCGTGGAGACGAGCTGCGACGAGACCTCCTTCGCTGTCGTCGAGGACGGCGTCGTCGTGCGCAGCTGCGTCGTCGCCTCGCAGGACGAGGTGCACAGCCCCTACGGCGGAGTGGTCCCCGAGCTGGCCAGCAGGACCCACGTCGAGCGGCTGGCGCCGACGCTGGAGCGGGCGCTGTCGCAGGCGGGGATCGATCTTCCCGACGTGGACGCGGTGGCTGTGGGGCACAGGCCCGGGCTCATCGGCTCGCTGCTCGTGGGCCTCTCCTGCGCCAAGGCGCTGGCGTGGGCGCTGGGAAGACCCCTCGTGGGCGTCGACCACATCCACGCGCATCTCTACGCCCCAGCCCTGGAGGCGCCGCCCATCGACTTTCCAGCGGTCGGCCTGGTGGTCAGCGGCGGGCACACGGCGCTCTTTCGCTGCCACAGTCCGATCGAGCTGACGCTGCTGGGCTCGACGGTGGACGACGCAGCGGGGGAGGCCTTCGACAAGGCGGCGCAGCTGCTGGGGCTTGAGTACCCGGGCGGACCCAGACTCGCCAGGCTCGCGGAGCAGGGCGACGAGCGGGCCTTCGACTTTCCCGTCAGCAGAATCGACGGCGCCCCGCTGGCCTTCTCCTTCAGCGGTCTCAAGACCGCGGCGCTGTACGCGGTGCGCGGCGCCCCGAAGCGGACCGCTGCGGGCGCGCTGCGTTTTGCACGCAAGGCGTCGGACCTGACCGAGCGGGAGCGGGCGGACGTGGCGGCGTCGTTTCAGCGGGCGGTGGTCGACCAGCTGCTCGACCGCGTCGAGCGGGCTGTGGCGATGGAGCAGGTTCGCTCGCTGGTCGTCGGCGGCGGCGTCAGCGCCAACGCCCTGCTGCGGCGCGAGCTGGCGGCGCTGTGCGGGGCGCGGGGGATCGAGCTGCGGCTTGCGCCCCTGCGCTGGTGCGTGGACAACGCCGCGATGATCGCGGGGCTCGGGTTTCACCTGCTCAGGGCGGGACGCGCAAGCGATCTGTCCCTCGAAGCCCAGCCCGCTTCGGCGCTGATCGCATGAGCGCAGCGCGCGACACCCACCCTGCGACGCTTCCCGACGAAGCCCTGCTCAGGCAGTGTCGGTGGAGCAGGGGCAGGGGCTCGGGCCCAGGAGGGCAGCGGCGCAACAAGGTCGAGACCGCAGCCGTCGTCGTGCACCTGCCCACGGGCGTCACCGCCCAGGCCAGCGAGCGGCGCAGCTGGGCGGAGAACCAGCGGGTCGCCCTGCGCAGGCTCCGGATGGCGCTGGCGCTGCAGGTCCGCTGCGCGCCGCTGCGGGCGAAGGGGCTCGACGCGGAGGAGACCAGCCCGCTGTGGCGCTCGCGCAGAACGCCGGGCGGAGGGCTGGCGATCAACCCCCGCCACCGCGACTACCCCGCCCTGCTCGCTGAGGCGCTGGACATGCTGGCCGACTCGGGCTGGTCGGCGTCGAAGGCCGCCCGGCGCCTCGGCGTGACGACGAGCCAGCTGCTCAGGCTCGTCCGGCGCACCCCCAGGGCTTGGGAGCTGCTCAACCAGCAGCGGCGCGAGCATGGGGAGAAGCCGCTGCGCTAGTCCCCCCGCAGCTCCGAGAGCAGGCCTGCAAGCCTCTTGGTCAGCGCCCCCCGGGGCAGGGCCTCGTCCGCGCCGGCCTCGAGGGCGCCGTGGAGGGTCTGCTGCTCGACGTGCGGGCCGAAGGCGACGATGCGCAGGGCGGCCTCGTCGGCGCCCGCTGCTGCGTCGTCGCGCGCCCGGCGCAGGGCCTCGATGACGGGCAGGGCGCGGGGGCTGGTCAGATCGACCAGGGCCAATCCCCGGAGGTCTGCAGCGGCTGGGCCCTTGGTCCGCTGTTTCCGCAGCTGTTCGACAGCGGCGCGGGCGGCGTCGGCGTCGTGGACAGCCTGGGCCGGAACCTGCGCCGCCTTCGCCGCCAAGGTCAGCCTGGCCGACCAGAGCAGGTCCGCAGCGTGATACAGCAGGGCCATGCGCAAGCCTATCTGATGCTCCCCGCCGCAGCAGCCGATGGCGCAGACGAAGTTCCACCCGCTGCCTTCCTGCAGCGAGAATCGCGCCTATCCTGCGCGATCCACGCTGATCGGACAGCGGTACAGCTGTATTCACGGAGCGCCGCGCCATGGCCAAGGCCACCATCGCCCCGCCTTCTGACCGAGCTGTTCGCGAATACCAGACCAGCAGCGTCTTCGACGAGCTGGGCATGGAGCGCGATCCGCACAACCTCTATCTGCAGACGATCGACTCGGTGCTGACGGCGGCGGAGATCCTCGAGCTGCCCCACCATCTGCAGATCATTCTCGCCCAGCCCAAGAACGAGATCATGGTGCACTTCCCCGTGCGCATGAACAACGGCGACTACGCCCTCTTCAAGGGCTACCGCGTGCAGCACAACAACGTGCTCGGCCCGTACAAGGGGGGCGTCCGCTACCACCCGGACGTGCACCTGGACGACGTCAAGGCCCTGGCGGTGCTGATGACGATGAAGTGCTCGCTGGTGCGGATTCCCTTCGGCGGGGCCAAGGGGGGCGTCAAGTGCGACCCCAGACAGCTCGACCGCGACGAGCTGATGCGCGTCAGCCGCCGCTTCATCACCGCGATCAACAAGCAGATCGGGCCCGATCTGGACATTCCCGCCCCCGATGTGGGGACCAACGCCCAGATCATGGCCTGGTTCGCGGACACCTACCAGAACATGGCGGGCTCAGCCAATCGCCACGACGCCCAGCGCGTCGTCACCGGCAAACCCGTCGAAATGGGCGGTTCGCTCGGCCGCGACAAGGCCACGGGCCAGGGCGTCGTGGACGTGGTCGCGGAGATCCTCCCCGCCATGGGCATGCCGCTGAGCGACCTGCGCGTCAGCCTCATCGGCTACGGCAACGTGGGGTCGTGGACGGCCAAGCTCCTTGCTGAGCGAGGGGCCAAGATCGTCGCCGTCATGGACCACACCGGGGCCATCCGCAACGACCACGGCTTCGACACGGAGCTGCTGGCTGAGCACGTCGCCGCGACGGGGGGCGTGGCGGGCTTCGGCGCAGGCGAAGGCTCCGAGCAGGGCTCGGGGCTGGGCGCAGGCGGCGAAGCTGTCAGCGAGCGCGAGTTCTACGAGACGCCCGTCGACCTCTTCGTCCCCGCTGCCCTGGAGCAGATGATCGACGAGGAGAAGGCCTCGTGGCTGCAGTGCAGAATCGTCGCTGAGGCCGCCAACGCCCCGACCACCCCCGCGGGCGAGCGCACGCTTCACCAGAGGGGCATCGAGGTGCTGCCGGCCATCCTCTGCAACGCGGGCGGCGTGACGGTCTCGTACTTCGAGTGGGTGCAGAACAAGTCCAATCTCTACTGGGACTTGGAGAAGGTCGACGCGGAACTGAACAAGCACATGGTGCTCGCCGCCCGGCGCACCCAGCTGGCCAGGCACCGCTACGACTGCGACCTGCGCACCGCGGCGTACATCGCGGCGCTGGAGCAGATCGGCCGCGTCTACGCCCTGCGGGGCATCTTCCCCTGAAAGAGCAGCAGCGACGCGAGAACCGTCGCAGCCCGACAGCGATCCGTGCTCCTCGGCGTCGGC
>CAYPBL010000067.1:0-10173 GCA_964408965.1 uncultured Phycisphaeraceae bacterium
GCGGGCCATCGAAACGGTGCATCTGGGCAAGCATGCGACGTTTGGTCTGGGAAGGGTGGAGGTGGAAGCAGCATGAGCGGTGTGCAGCCTTGGACGAATCGGGCCTGCCTCTTCGCTGCAGCGGGGCTGCTGCACGATGTGGGCAAGGTGGCGCAGCCAGCGGGCGAGGAGCTGCCCGACAACATTCGCAAGCTCGAGCAGATGATCTGCCCGACCGACCGGAAGACGCAGCAGGCGACGCACAGGCACGTGCTCTACACGGCCCTGCTGCTCGATCGAGCCATCGACGCGAAGGCGACGTTCGGCGGGCTGAACAGCAGCGACCTGTTTCGCCTCGCCTGCAACCACCACAGGCCGAGCAGCGACAGGTTCGACGAGCATCTGGTGCAGAAGGCGGACCACCTGGCCAGCGGGCACGACCGAAGAGAAGCGGGGGATGACAGCAGCTCGCGGATCACGGGGATGCTTTCGGAGACGGCTGGCGTTCAGACCGGTCAGGACGCGCAGCAACACAGCGGAACGCGCGCCGAGGACGAGCCCTGGTGGCTGCCGACGACGCGGGCGGACGACGTGGACGCGTTTCTGCCTGATCAGCGGCAGCGCATGGAGGAGTATCGACGCCGCTGCGCAGCCTTGACGGAGGAGCTGGAGCGCAGCGTCGCTTTGGCGGCGCCGGACGCGCTGGCGTATGTCGAGTCGCTGGACGCGGCGCTGCGCCTTGCGCTGACGAACGTTCCCGCCAGCCGCTGGAGCGGGCAGACGCCCGACGTGAGTCTGTACGACCACAGCAGAATCGTCGCCTGTTTCGCGTCGTGCCTGGCGCTGCTGCATCCGCAGGACGACGGGCTGTGCGATCTTGACCGCATCGATGGCCAGCTGCGCTTCGTCTCGCTCAAGCTTGGCGGGGTGCAGGGCTTCATCTTCCGCTCCGCGCCTGCGCTTGGCGAGGAGGCCGGCAGACAGAAGGGGCGGGCCAAGACGCTTCGGGCCCGGTCCTTTCTGGTGACGGCGCTGAGCAGACTCGCTGCGCGGTGTGTGCTGCGGCGCTGCGGGCTTCCCTCGACGCATCTGGTGCTCGAAGCGGGCGCCAAGAGCGTGCTGCTGCTGCCCGACAACGAGGAGGTGATGCGCCTGGCGAGCGAGGCGCTCGAGGCTGCGCGGAGCGAGATCGTCTCCATGACGGGGAACCTGCTGCGGGTGGACGCTGCCGTCAGCGAGCCGCTGCCGCTGCGCGCGTTCGACGAAAACGCCTTCGGGGCGACGTGGCGCAGCGTCGCGGAGGGGCTCGAACGCGCAAAACTCCAGGGGCTCGCGCCCTCGCTGCAGCGCAACGGCTCGTGGCGCAGCGACGGCTGGGTCGGCGACAGGCCGGGGCTGCCGCTGGAGACCCCGCCGCTGCGCGACCAGATCGAGCAGCTGGGCAAGCAGCTTCCCAAGGCGACGCATCTGGTGGTGCGGGAAGGCGCCAGCAGCGGCGGTCAGCATGCGCTGCAGTTCATGGATATGCGCGTGGAGCTGGAGGGGCGCAACGCTGCGACGAAGGGCGCCAGACGCTTTGCGCTGGAGTTCGCTGCGTGGACCGCGGGCGATTCGCTGATGCTCGCAGGCTCGTACGCGCCGACCGTGGACAGGCTGAAGGATCTGGCGCAGAAAGCGGAGGTCTGCTTCGACACAACAGCGGGCGAGCCTGTGGCGCCGTTCGATCGCCTGTCGAGGCTCTCCACCGACGCAACGGGCGAGGTGGTCGGGCAGGACATGCTGGGCGTGCTCAAGGCGGATGTGGACAGGCTGGGCCTGCTGCTCGGCTACGGCTTTGGCGACAAGGCTTCGCTGGGTCGGCTGGCGTCGTTCAGCAGGCGGCTGGACGCCTTCTTCAAGGTGCTGCTGATGGGAAGGCTGCAGCGCGACTATCCAGCCGTGTACACGCTGTTTGCAGGCGGCGACGACCTGTTCCTGGTCGGCCCGTGGTACGACACAGCGAGACTGCTGCGCGAGCTGCACGAATGGTTCGGGCGGTTCGCGTGCGGCAGGTTGACGATCTCGGCGGGGCTGGTCTTCACCAAGCCGAACACCCCCATCGACCTGATGGCCAGCGCTGTCGAGGAGGCGCTGCAGCGCTCGAAGGAGGGGGGGCGCAACCGCGTCACCGTCGCGGGCGTGACCATGCCGTGGAGCGTCTATGCGAAGGCCTGGACGCTGCACGAGCAGCTGAACAGTCTGCTGGCGCAGGAGCAGGCGAAAGTGTCGCGCTCGCTGGTCTACAGGCTGCTGCGCTACGGAGCGCAGGCGGGACGGGTCGAGGCGGGACAGCGCGTCTCGCTGGACGATTTTCGCTGGCGCTCGCAGATGAGCTACGACCTGCGGCGCAATCTGCCTGACGACGATCTGGACGCTGACGCTCTGCGGGAAAGCCTGTTGAAAACGTGCAACGGAACGGACGCCGCTGCGGTGTTGCGGACCGCAGCGATGCTCACACTGTATCGCAGCAGAAAGGAGCATGCCTGATGAACGGAAGGGGACAGTTTTCGCGAAAGCCGCCCAGTGGGCCTCGCCAGAGAGGAGGCGGCGTCGCCACGAACAAGGAGAGCAAGGGCGTCAGTCTGTTCGACCCAAGCAAGAAAGAAAAGGAGCTGCTCGACACGCTGGCGGAGGAGCAGGCGAAAAGGATAGACGAGCTGAACTCCACGCAGCTGCGCCGCTTCTTTGGCGACGTCAAGGAGCAGTATCGGCGCTTCGAGGCGGCTGCGGCGCAGCGTCAGAGCGAAGAGGAGATCGCTGATCTGTACAGAACGAAACACGAGCCGCTCTTCAAGATGCTCCGCAGCAAGGTGGCCTACGCCTCACGGTCGGACGGGCAGGCGAAGATACCACAGTCGTTTGCGACTTTTCTGTCGGAAGGCGTGCGCAAGGTGAACAACGACAGGGAGTACAGGTTGTTCGTCAAGCACTTCGAAGCGGTCGTCGGGTTCCTCTACGGCATGGGCAAGGTGAAGAACAGATAGGAGAGGGCGAAGCCATGAGCGATTCACAACCGAAACTGGTCGACATGATCGTCGTGCAGGGGACGCTGGAGGTGGTGACGGGGCTGCGCATCGGCGCAAGCCAGGACACGATGGAGATCTCCGGCCTGGACAACCCGATCATCCGCAACCCCGCCAACGCGGAGCCGTTCCTGCCGGGCTCGTCCATCCGCGGCAGGATGCGCAGCCTTGCGGAGTGGTATTTCGGCGAACTGCCCCAGAACGGCGACGTCACGAAGCCGAAGCGAGATTCGGATACGGCGCACGTGTTTGGCGTCCCCGCCCAGCATGCGAAGCAGGACGGCGCCGTCCAGGGCCCGACCAGGCTGATCGTCCGCGACGCGCCGCTGAGCGAGGAGAGCCGACGTCGGTTCCGCGAGGAAGGCAAGCCGATCACGGAGGTCAAGAGCGAGAACTCCATCAACCGCATCACCGCGATGGCCAATCCTCGGCCCATGGAGCGGGTGCTGCCCGGCGTGACCTTCGATCTGGAGTTCGTCTACCGCGTCTTCGACATCGACGGCGACGGCGGCCAGCGCGACCGCAAGATGTTCGAGAAGGTGTTTCTCACGGCGCTTGCGCTGCTCAAGGCGGACGCGCTGGGAGGCGGCGCCAGCAGGGGCAACGGCAAGATCACGCTGAAGGATCTCAAGCGCAACGGCGAGCCTCTTGCGCTGCCAGAGCTTTCCTTCCCAGCGTCGTCGTCAGGCCGCGGCGGAGCGGTCGGGCCATGATGTACCGCGTCTGTCTCGAACTGCGGTCCAGGCTGGGGACGCCGCTGGTCAGCGACACGCTGTGGGGGCATCTGGCGTGGGGATACCGCTACCTGCACGGCGAGGAGCGCCTGACGCAGTGGCTGGAGGCGTACGAGGAGCAGACGCCCCTTGCGCTGAGCGATCCGCTGCCTCGGGGAGCGATGCCGCAGCCTGCGCTGCCGCCGCCGCCGCTGCCGGTGACGCGGCCGGAGGACGAAAAGGCGGACAAAGTCAAGAAGCTGCGTAAAGCCAGATGGATCTCGATGGAAGCGTGGACGACGGCTGCGACAGCCCTCTGCGCCGAATCGCTGCAGCAGGCGGTGAAGAACCATCCGCTGCGTGCGCTGATGGTGAAAGAGTCGCTGATGACGCACGCGGGTGTGAATCGGCTCACCGGCGGAACGGAGCAGGAAGGCGGCGGCGCGCTCTTCACCG
The DNA here is from genome assembly GCA_964408965.1 of uncultured Phycisphaeraceae bacterium. Classification (GTDB taxonomy): domain Bacteria; phylum Planctomycetota; class Phycisphaerae; order Phycisphaerales; family UBA1924; genus CAYPBL01. The sequence goes on from CAYPBL010000067.1 coordinate 4,211, forward strand.
ACAAGGCGGAGCACTGGAGCGAAGAGGATGGGAGGAGCGTCCGCTTCGATGTCTGGACATGGTGGACGGGCTCGCCTGCGGAGCTGCGCGAGCTCTTCCGGGCGGGGCTCGCTGGCGGCTACGGGCGCGACGGCGCCTCCGGCGCAGGGCATCTGGTCGTGCGGGAGATCGAGGAGCGGTCGCTGCCGACGGTCGAGGGCGCCAACGCCATGACGCTGCTGGGCTGCGCCGTTCCCAGGCCGACCGATCCCGCCCGGGGGTTCTTCGTCTTCGAAACGCGCGCAGGCAGGCTGGGGGGGACGTTCGCGACAGGGGCCACGCCCAGCGGATCCACCCAGCGGCAGAAGCGGCCCGTGACCACGCTCCGCAGAGGGTCGGTGCTGCTCGGGACGACGGAGCACGGCCTTGTGGGAAGAACACTGCGGGGCGTGCACGAGGACGAGGCGATTCGCCACTGCGGCGTGACGATCGCGGCTCCGTGCCGACTGACCGAGTCGCTCGTGAAGGAGGCGGTGTGATGCAAAGGCCATTCATGCAGCGGCATCGCATGCGGATCCAGCCGCTGTCGCCGATACACATCGGCTCGGGAGAGACGATCGAGCCGCCCGACTATCTGCTGCAAAAAAACAGCGACGGCTGCTGGCTGCATGTGCTGGACCTGCCGAGGCTCTTCAGCGAGCTGGACAGCGCCGCAAGGCGGGAGTTCGATCGGCTCGTGGCGATGCGCGACTGTCCGGACCTGTACGGCTGGCTGGAGAAGCACGCGAAGGTTCCACGGCATGTGCGGTGGACCATCCAGGTGATGGAGGACGCGTACCAGGAGTTGACGGATTCGCTGCGGGACAGGAGCACGACGCGGAAGGGCGAGATCCACCTGGCGGTGCGCGACGCAGCGACGGGAAGGCCCTGCATTCCAGGCTCCTCCGTCAAGGGCGCGCTGCGCACAGCGATCCTGGATGAACTGCTGACGAATATGGAGTATAATCGCCGTGAGGAGCTCAAGCAGGCGAAGAAGGCGGTTGGCAAGAGCTCGGCCCGTTTCGAGGCGATGGTCCTCGGCCAAGATCGCTTCAGCGCCCAGGCGGATCCATTTCGGCAGATCGCTGTCTCGGACGCGCATCTGCCGATGGATGGCTGCTGCATCAACAGGGTGAAGATTGTCCGAAAGCCCGGTCATCGTGGGCCACAAAAGGAAAAGGGCGACGAGGACAAGATAAAGCTGTATCGCGATGTGACATGGTCGTCACTGGATGGGGAGGAGATCGAGGCTGTCGGCGAGCTGCGGCTGCTCACAGGGTTGACGCGCGCTCCGGGCGAGCTGCGGCGCAGCTGGAGCGTCGAGGACATCTGCAGAGCGTGCAACGACTACTACGTGGAGAAGATCGAGCGCGAGCTGAACAAGTTTCTGCCCATCGACGCACCGGCGAGAAAGCCGCTGCTCGACGCCGCCGCTGCGCTGGGCGAGCGGGAGTGCATCGTGCGGCTGGGAAGACACAAGCACTTCGAATGCACCGTCTTCTCCAAGCCCTTCAACACGCCGCCCAAAAAAGGCTGCGGCAAGACGCGAACGTACGTGGACGGCAAGTATCCGCTGGGCTGGGCGAAGCTGACCTTCGAGGAGGAGACATGACGATGCGCGTGCTGGTGCAGACGGTGGGAACGGGAAGCGATAAAAATCCGGTGTGGGAGGCGCTGGCGAAGGCGATTCTGGAGCGACAACCCGACAAGGTCGTGCAGCTGTACACAGAGCAGTCCGCAGAGACGCTGGACAAGGCGCGGCGCGAGCTGCAGCGCGCAGGCTGGGGCGAAGAGCGTTACAGCCAGACGGTGCAGAGGCTGCGCTTCGACGATGCTGACGACATCGACGCGTTGATCAAGCGGTACGGCGAGGTGCTCGAGCAGCTCGCACAGGAGCATCCAGGGGCTGTGATCGAGGCCGACTTCACCAGCGGCACCAAGGCGATGTCCGCAGCGATCACCGTCGCGGCGATCGAGCACGGCGCAAAGGCGCTGCTCTACAGCGTGGGGCCGCGCGACGCGGGCGGGCGCGCGACGTGCACGGAGCGCGTGGTCACGGTCTTGACGGGGGACATCCTGGGAAGGCGCCAGCTGCAGGAGCTGGGCAGGCTCTTCAACCTGGGCCACTACGCAGCGGTCCGCGAGCAGTGTGATGAGCTCGAGGGCTCGCTGCAGGACGAGACGCTCGAGGCTCGCCGCTGCGCGCTGGGCTTCGTGGCCGGGCTGTACGACGCGTGGGACCGCTTCGACTGGAAAGCCGCCTCGAACGTCATGCACGACGGCTTCAGGGAGCCCCTGCTGAGCCATCTGCAGGAGGAAGGGTGGGATGTGGAGGCGCTGAAGCGGCAGCGGGCGTGGCTGAAGACGCTGAAAGGCGCACGGCTTGGCAACCTCAGCGATCCGAAGCAGCAGCCGCGCTCGGAGGACTACGCCCATGCGCTGGTGGACCTGTACGCCAATGCGCAGCGGCGGCTCGACCACGGGCGCTGCGACGACGCGCTGGCCAGGCTGTATCGGCTGACGGAGGGGATCGGCCAGTGGCGCCTGTGCGAGCAGGGGCAGCCGAACCCGAAAGCGGTTCCGGCCGATTGGCTCAAGGAGAAGGCGCCCACGTGGTTTGCGGAGAACGGGGACAGAAAACCGCGACGCAGCGACGGGCGCCTCGAACTCGGGTCGCGTCAGCTCATCGACGTCCTGGCGGAGATGGGGGACCCGATCGGGCAAATGTTGCACACGCTGCTGCGCAATGGCGACGAGCCGACGAAGAAGGGACCGCTGCAGAGCCTGCTCAACAGGCGCAACCGGAGTCTGCTTGCGCACGGGTTCGAGCCGATCGACCGCGCCGCTGTGGAGGAGCTGCGCGAACTGCTCCGCGAGCCGCTGGCTGAGGCGCTGCGTCTGGCGGACCGATCGCTGGAGGAGATGGAGCGGGTCGCCACGTTCGTCCGCTGTCCGTTGGGCTGATGCGGGCGGAGGCAGAGCAGCGGCAGCGTCCGCGCAGAGCGCCGCTGACGAACGGGCCTGAACGACCCTGCGCGTCGTCAAGTCCCCTCGAGCCTGCGCCGATGCTCCCGCGGGAGGCGCAGCGGCATGGCGGTCCTCTATGTCGCCTCGCAGGGAGCGTCGCTGCGGCTGGACTCCGGCAGGCTTGTGGTGCGCAAGGAGGAGCAGACGCTCGCTGTCGCCCATCTGCCGCTGGTGGACGCGGTGGCGCTCGTCGGGCGCGTCAATGTCACGACGCCTCTCGTGCTGCGGCTGCTCCGCCGCGGCGTGGTGGTCAGCTGCCTGGGGCGGGACGGGCGATTCCGCGGCCGCTTCGCCCCGCCGCTGCTCGAGAGCGTCTTTCCCAGGCTGGGCCAGGCGACGTGCCTGGCCAACCCCGTCGCCAGGCTGCTGCTTGCGCGGTCCGTCGTGGCCCGCAAGATCGAGGCGATGATCGACGTCCTGGAGCGGTTCGCAGGCAACCACCCCAGCCGGGTGGACCGATCGATCCTGCAGAAGCTGGCGGCTCACCGCGACAGCCTGGACCGTTGCCAGGGGCTCGACGCGCTGCGGGGCGTGGAAGGCGCAGCGGCTGCGGCCTACTTCAAGGCGTTCGGCGACATGACGCCGCCCACACTGCCGTTCCCAGGCCGCACCGGCCGAGGCGCACGCGATCCGATCAACGCCCTGCTGAACTTCGCCTACGCGCTGCTGGTCAACGAGGCGATCGCCGCGATCGAGGCTGCCTCGCTCGATCCCTGGTGCGGCTTCTACCACGAGCCCCGCACGGGCAGGCCCTCGCTGGCGCTCGACCTCATCGAGCCGTATCGACACGTCGTGGCGGACAGGTTCGTGCTGACGCTGCTCAACAAGCGCCGCATACGTCCGGACATGTTCCACCAGACCAGCCGCGGCGCCCGGCTCAGGGACGCAGCGTGCAGGCGGTGCATCGAGTCCTACGAGCAGGCGATGTTCCGCAAGGCGCCCGCGTGGCTCGCGCGAAACAAGGACATCTGCCTGCGCGAGGCCCTGTGGCGGACGTGCGAGCGGTTGGCGGGGTTCATGCGCAGAGCCTGGGAGAGGCAGAAGAAGGGGCAGGCGCCGCTCGGACGCAGCGAGGAGGCGGCCTGATGCGGCGGAGAATGCGCCCCCACGCGGAGATCCGCCTTGTGCTGATCGCCTACGACGTGAGCGACGACAGAAGGCGGCGGAGGGTGGTCAAGACGGCCATGTGGTTCGGCTCGAGAGTGCAGAAGTCCGTCTTCGCTGCGTGGGTGGACGAGCGGGCGGAGGCGGACCTGCAGCAGCTGCTGCAGCGGGCGATCGATCCGCAGGAGGACGCGCTGCTGCTGGTGCGGTGCTGTCCGCGGTGCGAGCGGGGAAGCAGGACTGCGGGGACCATGCCGCAGCTGCAGGCGCCCCCGCGGTGGTTTGTCGTGTGAGGAAAAAGCCTTGCAGGCGGGCGGATCGCGTGGTATGCTGCGATGACGCGCTGGCTGTCGCCGCAACGCTGCGGATATTCTTGGCCGTTGCCGCAGCGGCGTGTGGGAAGGGACGCACAGCGGGGGTGACGACGCGCAGCGGGTCTTTGGAAAGGCGTGCGACATGCGTTTTTTTTGGACGATCGAAAGGAGGCGCCCTGCATATGGGACGATGGCCGATAAGAGCGGTCGCGGGAGCGATCTGTAGGCGGTGACCGCTATCCCTGTTTTGGAAGGGATTGAGACTTGCCTCTATTGTCTGGGGTCTCAACCCATCTCCGCAGAAACTCGTGACCGCTATCCCTGTTTTGGAAGGGATTGAGACCCTGCGGAGCTCGAGCGCAGGGGATCGACGAGAAAGAATCAACGTGACCGCTATCCCTGTTTTGGAAGGGATTGAGACCTGCCTGCCCGACTCGTTGCGCACGTCGGCGATGTCGCGGGTGACCGCTATCCCTGTTTTGGAAGGGATTGAGACCCATCGTTTTTGTTGAGGCCCTTTTCTCGGGCAGTTCTCCATGCCCGTGACCGCTATCCCTGTTTTGGAAGGGATTGAGACGGGTCCCACATTGGACCAGTGCAGACGCCCCGGCGCGGATGGTGACCGCTATCCCTGTTTTGGAAGGGATTGAGACGCAAGCGTCAGCGCGAAGCGGTACGCGTTGGGCGCCGCGACCAAGCGCGTGACCGCTATCCCTGTTTTGGAAGGGATTGAGACGAGCCCTGAGCAGGTCGCACAGATGCAATCGATCGGCCGGTGACCGCTATCCCTGTTTTGGAAGGGATTGAGACCTTGCCCCTTGCGAACCAGCGACGCTGCGGACGCGACGGTACTGGTGACCGCTATCCCTGTTATGGAAGGGATTGAGACTCACTGTCGCAGTCATGACCTAGACCTCTAGTGCGCCGCCCGAGTGACCGCTATCCCTGTTTTGGAAGGGATTGAGACAAGTAGGTGAGGCGCGACACTTCATTACGGGCCTCACGGAGTGACCGCTATCCCTGTTTTGGAAGGGATTGAGACCGTTCACCGCGGTGCGAGACGTGGTCGGCAAGACGATCGTGACCGCTATCCCTGTTTTGGAAGGGATTGAGACGGGTGGTAGTCATAGTGAGGGCTCGCGTCCTCGTACATGGGTGACCGCTATCCCTGTTTTGGAAGGGATTGAGACGATTGCTACGGCGTCCCCGACGTGAATCGGGCTGATTCAAGAGTGACCGCTATCCTTGTTTTGGAAGGGATTGAGACACAAACAAGGCATCGACCTCGACGCAATACACCTCTTCGGGGTGACCGCTATCCCTGTTTTGGAAGGGATTGAGACAGGATCACCCGAGCGTCCCCGTCCGCGATCCGGTTGAGAGAGAGTGACCGCTATCCCTGTTTTGGAAGGGATTGAGACGCTTCGGCACGAATGCGCTCCTCTTTGGGGGTGCGTGCTGTGGTGACCGCTATCCCTGTATTGGAAGGGATTGAGACGC
>CAYPBL010000068.1:0-5608 GCA_964408965.1 uncultured Phycisphaeraceae bacterium
GCGCTTCCGCGCAGTCGAGGTGGACCTGCTTGTGCTTGTGCGCGTCGTGCGCCTGCGGCGGGTCGTCGACGAGGACGTCGTCCGACGCGCGCCGCTGCGCCTCCTTGCGGTGGAGTTGCTGGGCATCTGCGTTGCTCCGAGCATGACCGACAGGGAAACAACCGGCGAACGCGTGTCGAGCCCCGCCGGCGACGCGGACGCTGCAGCCCGCGCTGCAGCACACGCCCGCGTTCCAATGCGTCCGGGCGCTTCGACGGCGTCGAAGTCCACACTCCCGGACCTCACGCCGATTCGGCAATCAGCGACGCTCCACTGAAGCAAATCCTGCAATGTCGTGCGTTTTTTTCCATCGCGCACCCCGCGCACGACGGGGATCGACCGCCCCAGAAGGGATATCCTCCACGGACGCGCAACCGCTGCGCTCGTTCCGCTGAAGCTCCGCCCGCTGCACGCCGACCCTCACCACCGCCCCCTCTTCGCATCGCCCGTGGACGCGCCAACAATCTCCTCAGCCATGCCCGCTCAAGACTGGTCGCCGCAATCCTGGCGCAGCAAACCCGCCCGCCACCAGCCCGTCTATCCGGACGAGGCTGCTGTCGAGCGCGCCGTGGCCAAGCTGCGCTCGCTGCCCCCTCTGGTCACCTCCTGGGAGATCGAACGGCTCAAGCAGCTGCTGGCCGACGCCCAGGCGGGGAAACGCTTCGTCCTCCAGGGAGGCGACTGCGCCGAGACCCTGGCGGACTGCACGCCCCAGGCCATCACCAACAAGCTCAAGATCCTGCTGCAGATGTCGCTGGTGATCGTGCACGGCTCGATGCAGCCGGTGGTGCGGATCGGACGCTTCGCGGGCCAGTACGCCAAACCCCGCTCCAGCGACACCGAGACCCGAGGCGACACCCCCTCCCGCACACTCCCCAGCTACTTTGGCGACCTCATCAACAGCGCCGACTTCGACGAGCAGGCCCGCACCCCCGACCCGCACCTGATGGTTCGGGGCTATCAGCACGCCGCCATGACGCTCAACTTCATCCGGGCTCTGGTCGAGGGAGGCTTCGCCGACCTGCACCACCCCGAATACTGGGACCTTGGCTTCCTGCACAACGCTGCGCTCTCGGAGGAGCTGCGCCAGGAGTACCGCAGCATGAGCCGCAGCCTCGCAGAGGCCCTGCGCTTCATGGAGGCGCTGGGCGAGACCAGCGTGGGCGAGCTCACCCGCGTCGAGTTCTTCACCAGCCACGAGGGGCTGCATCTGCTCTACGAGTCCGCGCAGACGCGCACCGTCCCCCGCAGAACAGGCCACTACTGCCTCACCACCCACATGCCCTGGATAGGCGACCGCACCCGCGACCCCGACGGCGCCCATGTCGAGTTCTTCCGCGGCATTGAGAACCCCGTGGGGGTGAAGGTCGGCCCAACCGCCGCGCCCGAGGAGGTCGTCGAGCTCTGCTGCAGACTCAATCCGAACAACGTTGCGGGAAAGCTGGCCCTGATCCACCGCATGGGCGCCGTCGCGGTCCGCGAGAAGCTGCCGCCGATCATCGAGGCCGTCCAGCGCGCAGGCGCCAGCGTCGTCTGGCTGTGCGACCCCATGCACGGCAACACGATCGTCCTCGACGGCGGCCGCAAGACGCGCAGCTTCGACGACATCGCGCAGGAGGTGGAGGCCTCCTTCGAGGCCCACGAAGCAGCGGGCTCGCGCCTGGCGGGCGTGCACTTCGAGCTCACCGGCGAGGACGTCACCGAGTGCGTCGGCGGCGCCGCGGGCGTGCGTGAGGAGGACCTTGCGCACAACTACACCACCGCCTGCGACCCCAGGCTCAACTACCAGCAGTCGCTGGAGCTGGCCTTCCGCATCGCCAGAAGGATGCGCAGCGTCGCCAACCGCTGACCCCCCTCGCCGCTGCGCTCAGCGCCCCGTCACGGCGCGCAGCGTCGCCACAGCCACCATCGCCGCAGAAAGACAACCGCGCCCGCTGCTCGTCTGAGCAGCCTCCGATGCGCCAGGCCTCGCTCGTTCAGCGACGCTGCGCCTCGTGCAATACGGGAAGCGCACTACAGGCTCAGATGCCGGCGCCTCGGGCCTTGAAGGCCTGCACGAGCCTGAGCTTGGCCTGGGCGCGTCTGCGGTCGAGGGCCACCTGCTGGGCCTCCTCCACTGTGCGGGGGGTGCGGGCCTGGGCCTCAGCCAGCTCCGCCTGGATCTCCTGCTCCGACAGCGACTCCACCGCCTGCGCCTGCTCCGCCAACACCGTCAGACGGTTGTCCACCATCTGGACGAAGCCCGCTTCCACGAAGTACGACCGCGACCCTCCCTGCGGAAAGTCCAGCCGCAACTCCCCCAGCCCCAGCTTGGCGAGCATGGGGGCCCTGCCAGGCAGCACGCCCGCTTGGCCGTCCCACAACGGCAACTGCGCGTACGTCACGTTTTCGTCGAGCATGCGCTCGTCGGGCGTGATGAGCCTGCACTGGAACGTCCTGGCCACGAAGGCTGCCTCCTCTGTCGCCGCTGCGACAGGGCGTCAGTGTAGCCCGCTCAGATCGTTCGTTCGACCCCGCCGCAGTCCCTTACCCCGCGGGCGGCCTTCCCCACGCCCACCACTTGCGAGGCGGCGTGTCGGGCCCGCCATGCCCGCTGGCCTTTCTCGGATCGCCCACGCCGAGCATGCTGCCAGGGGGGGCCTGCACCGCACCGCCTACCCCCAGCTTCGCCCGCTCCTGCTCCCCCAGCCGGTGAAGCCGCTCGAAGCGCTCGCGCTCCTCGATCGCGTGGGCCTCATCGCGGCGGATTCTGGCGATGGTCCACGACGCGCTCCGGGCCTCGCGCACCAGCTGGAGCAGCGCCCAGCCGTACGCCCACACCAGAAAGACACCCAACAGCGGCAGGCCCGAGGCGCCCACAGCGACCATGAACAGGGGAATCAACGGCATGTTCAGCCGCAGGCCAGCCATCCACAGCAGTCCGCCCGCCGCCAGGTACAGCCCCGCGTTGGCGATCCGGTCGCCGTTGCAGGCGTCCTCGCTCCAGCAGGCCAGCCGCTTGAAGAGCCAGAAGGTGGGCGCAAGGCCAGCCACAGCCACGACCAGGGCCGTGACGACGAATCCCTGGGCAAGCGCCCCCTGCGTCGCTGCCTGGGCCGCAACCAGCAGCAGCCACGCGCTCTGCGTCGTCAGGGCAAGGGCGCGAAAGAGCGTCCACGACCAGTCCTCCTCCTCGCGGCCGGCCCCGCGCGGCCTTGGCGCGCAGAGGACCGCCACCCCTCCCAGCCACAGCGCCGCCGCGACCACTCCCACGCTGGCAGCGCTCCCCACGGCGCCGAACCTGTGCAGCACGAAAGCGACGCCGCCGCCCGCCGCTCCCAACGTCGCCAGGATGTATCCGAGCTGCAGCAGGCGTATCCGCCAGATGGGCGCCTGACTGAGCGTGGCTTCGGGCTTGAGCAGCGGCTTGGGCTGCCCCGAGGCATCGAGCCGCTCGCGAGCCAGCCGCCGTCTGCGTCGCTGTCGGGCCTCGATCAACTGGGCCGGGCCGAATCGATTCCACCGACGCCTGTGGGGCCTGCGTCGCTCCGCGCCGGGAACGCTGATGTCGAACTCGATGGGCTCGCCGCACTCGGGGCACACCCCCCCGATGCGGAGGCCCCTGAGGCTGTAGCCGCAGGCGTCGCAGGCCCGATCGTCCTCGATGAGGGCTCCCTGGTTGGCCCGCTTGGCCGCCTCCGCCAGCCAGCCCCAGTCGATGTCGCCGCCCATGCCCAGCCTCCCGGGCGCTGTTCTCCCTGCCAAGACTAGGACGCCGCGGATGCGGGCGCCCGTGTGGCCGCCTCCACCGCGTTGCAGAAGATGCGCAGGCCGACCGTCTTCAGTTCCACAAGATGCGGATCAATCCCGGTCCAGCGAGGATGTCTGCTCCACTCGAGGAACCGCTCGGGGTGGGGCATGAGGCCGAAGATGCGCCCCGACGGATCACACACGCCCGCGATCGAGCGGGCTGAGCCGTTGACGTTGTCGACGTAGCGGATCGGAACCTGCCCGCGCGCCTCGAGCGCGTCGAGCACAGCTTCGCTGTGGGCGACGAATCGGCCCTCGCCGTGGGCGATGGGGAGCGTCGCCGCCTCCTTCCGCTGCGCCTCGCCGAGCCCGGCCAGCTCCTCAGCCAGCCCCTTCGTCCACAGGCAGCGTGAATCCCGCTCGAAGCGCACGCGAACCCACGCGTCGACGAAGCGCCCCGTGGCGTTGTCGACCAGGGCCGTCGTCGGCGCAGGCGGACTGTCGCCGCCGCTGTCGTCCCCAGGCAGCAGCCCCAGCTGCACGAGGACCTGAAAGCCGTTGCACACGCCGAGCATCAGCGCCCCGCGGTCGCGGGCGCGCTTGAGGGCGGGCCAGAGTCTGCGCCGCAGCCGCGCCGCAAGCACGCGGCCCGAGGCGATGTCGTCGCCGTAGGAGAATCCCCCCGGAAAGGCGAGTATGTCCGCCTCGTCGAGCAGTTGCGGACGCGCAACGAGCTGGTCCACGTGCAGATGCGACGTGCGGGCGCCGGCAAGGCGCAGAGCGCGCAGCGTCTCGAGGTCGCAGTTGGTCCCCGCAGTGCGGAGGACGATCGCGGTGGGCTGTCCTGCGCCGCTCACCAGTCAAGCGTCCCAAGCCAGGCGCTGCGCAGCTGCTGAACCTCCACGCAGAGCCGTTCCTCGCCCGTTTCGTCCACGACGCGCAGCTGGCCCGTCTCGTCGACGACGCCCAGCAGCTGTCCCTCAAGCCCTGCGCTGCGCGCCTCGTCGAGCAGCCGCTGCGCCCGCTCCTGCTCGACCTCGAGGACGTAACGGCCGGCCCCTTCGCCGAAGCACGCCGCAGCGAGGTCGTCTCCGCCAAGGCGCAGCGCGGCGCCGAGGCTGGCCTTCTCGTCGTCGGCCGCTGCGATGAGCATCTCGGCCACAGCGACGAGCGCGCCCCCTTCGGAGCAGTCGTGGGCGCTGCGGACCCGCCCCTGCCCGATCGCCTCGCTGACGAAGCGCGCAGCTGCGGCGCAGCGGGCCGCGTCCACGCGCACGGGCCCAGGCGCAAAGAACCGCTCGTCCATCTGCCCAAGCAGCGAGCAGGCCAGCGCAGGCGGCGACGCCGAGACGAGCACCAGGGCGCTTCCGCTGCGCTTGGCGTCCATCGTCACGCAGCGGGAGACGTCGTCCACGATCCCCACGCCCGTGATCAGCAGCGTGGGCGGAATCTCGATCACCGAGCCGTCCTCGCGCACGAACTGGTTGTTGAGCGAGTCCTTGCCGCTGATGAAGGGCGCCCGGTAGGCCAGGGCCGCGTCTGCGCAGCCGAAGGCCGCCCGCACCAGCGTCGCCAGGTTCTCGGGCCTGTCGCACGAGGGCCAGCAGAAGTTGTCCAGGAGCGCCACGCGGTCGGCCCGCGCCCCGACGCAGACGAGGTTGCGCACGCACTCGTCCACGCTCGCCAGGGCCATGTCGTACGCGTCGCCGCCCATGCGCGGATCGCCAACGCGCAGCTGCAGGCCGCAGGCGACAGCCAAGCCGCGCCCCGACCCCGCGACAGGCTCCAGCGCCGCCGCGTCGCCCGGCCCGTCGCCCGCGGCGCCGACCAGCGGCTTGAG
>CAYPBL010000068.1:5708-10065 GCA_964408965.1 uncultured Phycisphaeraceae bacterium
GCGGAGCGGGCGAAGCGCTCCTGGCGCGGAAGACCCTCGTGCAGAAAGGCCATCGAGAGCCTTGCCGCCTCGAGCCCGCCGTGCCGCACGATCAGCTCAGCGTTGTCCGTGCCGAAGGTCCCAAGCACAGCCAGCTCGACCGACTCTTCGTCGCAGATGCGCTGGAGCGCCTCGAGCTTGTCGGGCGGAACCGCCAGGACCATGCGCTCCTGGGCCTCGCTGATCCAGATCTCCGCGGGGCTGAGGCCTTCGTACTTGAGCGGCGCCCTGGCCAGGTCGACCTCCGCGCCGATCTTCGCCCCCATCTCGCCGATAGCGCTGGAGAAGCCGCCTGCGCCGCAGTCGGTGACGGCGGTGAAGAGCGGCCCGCCCTTGGCGTCGCGGGCGCGGAGCAGGGCGTCGTGCACCTTGCGCTCCTCGATGGGGTTGCCGATCTGCACAGCGTGGGAGAACTCCTCCGCATGGCCGCTCTCGAGCTGCGCCGAGGAGAAGGTGGCGCCGTGCACGCCGTCGCGTCCCGTGCGTCCGCCGAGGACGACGATCAGGTCCCCCCGCTGCGCCTCCTTGCGGACCATCGAGCGGGGCATGAGCCCCACACAGCCGCAGTAGACCAGCGGGTTGCCCACGTAGCGCTCGTCGAAGAAGACCGCCCCCGCCACGGTGGGGACGCCCATGCGGTTGCCGTAGTCGCGCACGCCGGCGACGACGTCCGTGAGGATGCGGCGCGGCGGCAGACACCCCGCAGGCACGTCGCGCGCCTCGGGGGGCGCCGTGCAGAAGACGTCCGTCGCCGCGATGGGCCTTGCGCCAAGGCCCGTGCCGAGGATGTCGCGGATGCACCCGCCCACGCCCGTCGCCGCCCCGCCGTAGGGCTCGATGGCGCTGGGGTGGTTGTGCGTCTCGACCTTGACGCACACGCCGTGCTGCTCGTCGAAGGCGATCACCCCCGCGTTGTCCTCGAAGACCGAGAGCGTCCAGTCGAGGCCCTCCTCGATGAGTCTGTGCGTGGCGTGGGCGATGGTCCGCCGGAGCAGGTTGTCGACGACGACGACGCCGTCGCCCTCGACGCGCACGCCGGGCCTTGCTGCGAAGTCGATCCGCGACTCCCCCGGGCATTCGTAGCGGATGGTCGACTTGAGCGTCTTGTGCACGCAGTGCTCGGACCAGGTCTGGGCGATGGTCTCGAGCTCGACGTCGGTGGGGTCGCGGCCGAGGGCGCCGAAGTGGGCCTGCACAGCCCGCATCTCCTCGAGCGACAGAAACAGGTGCCCCTCCCGCGACAGCCGCAGCAGCTGCTCGTCGTCGAGTCCGCGCAGCTGCACGCGCTGGACGCGCGGCTCGCGGGGCCGGCCATGGGGAAGCGCCTCAGGCCACAGCGGCTCGCGAAGGATGGCGTGGACGACCGGGTTGCACAGCCCGCCGGGCGCCGTGCGGACGACCTGCTCCGCCTGCTCCTGCGAGAGGCCGACGACGTCGCAGCGCCAGCCCGTGGCCACATCGACGCTTTCTGCGCCGAAGAGCTCGCGCGCCTGCTGGGCCACCGTCAGGGCCGTCGGGTTCATCACACCGGGCAGCGGATGCACTTCGACGGTGCAGGCGCCCGCAGGCGTCGGCGCCGCCCCCGCGAAGGCCTCCTCCACGACGGGGTTCACCAGCAGCTGCTCGACGAGCGACCGCAGCTGCTCGTCGCTGACGTCCCCCTCGATCAGGTAGACCTTGGCGGACCGTGCGGCGCTGGGCGCAAGGCCCATCTCGTGCGCGTGGCGCAGCAGCGCCGCAGCCAGCGGGTCGTCGAAGCCCTCCTTCCAGCGCACCTCGATGCGCGCGACCCTGCCCCGCCTTGCCTGGCGGAGATCGATCGTCGCGCTGGACCGCTGCGTCGCCTGGGCCACCGGGGCATCCTAGCCGCTGGACAGGCGCCGCTTGCGCGTCTCTACACTGGGCCATGGCTTCGCGCCCCCGTGTGCTGCTCTACACCGACGGCGCCTGCTCGGGCAACCCCGGGCCGGGCGGCTGGGCCTTCATCCTCAAGCACCCCGCCAGCGGCAAGGTCGTCGAGCGCGCAGGCGCCGAGCCCTCGACGACCAACAACCGCATGGAGCTGACCGCCGTCATCGAAGGGCTCAGCGCCATCCGCAGGCCCAGCGTCGTCGAGATCCACGCCGACAGCCAGTACGTCCTCAACGGGCTGGAGCGCTGGCTCGACCAGTGGATCGCCCGAGGCTGGCGCACCGCGGGCAAGAAGCCGGTCAAGAACGAGGACCTCTGGCGCCGGCTCGACGAGCTGCGCCGCGTGCACCAGCTCTCCTTCCACTGGGTCCGCGGCCACAACCAGCACCCCGAGAACGAGCGCTGCGACGCCCTGGCCGTGGCTGCGCGCGAGGCGCTGACGAAGAAGAAGGACCCCTGCTGAGCCCCCTGCAGGGCGAGGCTGTTAGCGGGCCCGCCTCTTCCGCCTGCGCGGAGCAGGCCGCAGCGCCTGGGCGCAGCGGCGCCGAGAACCGCCCAAGCGCCGCAAGCCCTGCGCCGCAGCCGTCGATGCGCAGGCCATGGACGCTGACCGCCGCCGCCGCGCCCGCGCGCTCACGCTGCGCCTGATCCTGCTGGTGGCGGGGCTGGCTGCGCTGCCCCCTGTCATCGAGCAGGTGGAACGAACGATCGCCTCCAATCCCGTCAACACGGTGGCTGAGGCGTTGGGCGTTCCCTCCCGCGCCCTTCCACAGCCGCCGGAGCCGCCTGCCAGCCCCACGCTCATCGTGGGCGGCAACCGTTCGCTGACGCAGCAGCAGCGCGAGGCCCTGCTCAGGCAGGCGATCGCCCAGGCGCCGCTGCCGCTGGAGGCGAAGGACGAGCAGCGGAAGGCTGCGACGAGCCCCACGGACGCTGCGGCGCTGCGCCGCAGGCTGGAGCGGGCCCTCGTCCGTGTGCAGCAGGGGGAGCCTCCCCGCTGAGCCGCCGCAGTCGGTCGACAGGCCAGCGGGGCGCCAGCGGTACACTTGCCCCGCATGGGCGAGCCCCTTCTCCAGGCCCAGAGCCTCGTCAAGCGCTACAACGGCCGAGCCGTCGTCGACGGCGTCAGCCTGCGCGTCGAGGCCAGCGAGATCGTGGGCCTGCTCGGCCGCAACGGCGCGGGCAAGACCACCAGCTTCCGCATGGTCATCGGCATGATCGACCCGGACGCCGGCCGCATCCGCCTGCGGGGCCGCGACGTGACGCGTCTTCCCATGTTCCGCAGGGCCAGGCTCGGCATGGGCTATCTCAGCCAGGAGCCCAGCGTCTTCTCGCGTCTGACCGTCGAGCAGAACCTGCTGGCGATCCTGGAGACCCGCCCGCTGAGCCCCCGGGCGCGCAGGCGCCGCTGCGCCGAGCTGCTGGAGCAGTACGGCCTGACCCACAAGGCCCACGACCTGGCCCGCACCTGCTCAGGCGGCGAGCGGCGCAAGCTCGAGATCGCCCGCGCCCTGGTCAGCGAGCCTGCGCTGATCCTGCTCGACGAGCCCTTCTCGGGCGTCGACCCCATCGCGGTGGAGGACCTGCAGCGGGAGATCCGCAGACTCAGCGACATGGGCATCGCGGTGCTCATCACCGACCACAACGTGCAGCAGACGCTGCGGGTCTGCCACCGGGCCTACGTCATCGACGAGGGCAAGGTCCTGCGCGAAGGCCCGCCGCGGCAGCTGATCAACGACGAGCTGGTCCGCAGGACGTACCTGGGCTCGCTCTTCCGGGGAGACGAGTTCGACGACCTGCTCGCCGACTCGCCCGGCGCCGCGACCACAGCGCCAAGGCCCACGCCCTCCGCGCCGGCCAAACGGTAGGATGCCGCCATGACGCCACCGCGCATCGCCGCTGCGCAACCGCGCCGCCTTGCGCAGGCCCTGGGCTGCGCCTTGCTGCTGACCCAGACGGGCTGCATCGAACGGCGGATCTTCATCACGTCGGAGCCGCCCGGCGCCCTGGTGCGTCTCAACGACGTCGAGGTGGGCCGCACGCCCGTCGAGGTCGACTTCCTGCACTACGGCGACTACGACGTCCGCCTGGAGAAGGAGGGCTACGAGCCGCTGTGGACGCACCGCCGCGCGGCGCCGCCGCTCTACGAGCAGCCGCCGCTGGACCTGCTCACTGAGGCGCTGCCGGTCAAGGCCAGGAGCCATTTCCGCTGGCATTTCACGCTCACGCCCGCCAAGGACGACCCCGACGCGGTCGTCGAGCGGGCGCGGGCGCTGCAGCGGGCCCTGGCTGTGTCGCCGAGCCCAGCCGCCGCTGCGGAGGCGTCGCAGGGCGAGCCCCGGGAGATCGGGGCGGACGAGCCTGCGCCGCCGCCTGTGCGCAGACCCGTTCGCGAGCGCACGGCGCT
>CAYPBL010000069.1:0-9974 GCA_964408965.1 uncultured Phycisphaeraceae bacterium
GCCCCGAGCCGTTCGAGCGTCTCCTCGAAGGCGTGGCCTGCGCGTTCGAGGCAGGCCAGCGCCTCGTCGCACACGCCATCGGCGGCGGTGGACCAGGCCCGGTTGACCTGCCGCTCCGCAGCGGCGAAGCGGTCCATGATCGCAGCGAAGCCCGCAAGGCTGAAGCGGCCGATGAGCTCCTCGCGCTTCTCCGCGAAGAGCTCCATCTCGTTGCGCTGCAGCTGACCGATGCGCTCGACGATCATGGCGCAGCGGGCGTCGTCGTCAGGCAGCGCCTGCAGCGCAGGAAGCAGCTCGCGCACGACCTGCAGAGCGGACTGGATGATCTCCTCGGGCGAGCCGCCCTCTTGCGCCTTGGCTGCTGCAGCTTGGATCTGGGCTCGGGCGCCCTTGCGCACGAGGAACGCTCCGCCCACGAGCCCCGCGCAGGCGAGCAGGAAGAACCACTTGCCGGGCCAGCGCGCAAGGTCGAACTGCTGCACCAGAATCGAGCGCACGCGCCTGCCCTTGAACTGCAGCTGGTCGTTCTCCGCCTGGGTCTTGAGCTGCAGAGCCATCGTCCGGTCAAGCGTGACGCCCTTCTTGAACAGCGGCTTGGGATGGCCCTGCTCATCGAGTTCGATCGCCCCTGTCTCGTCGACCGCGAAGCCCGCGTCGGCGTTGAGCGTCAGCCCCTCGAGCTTCTCGACGGGAAGCGACAACGGCGCCAGATAAGCGGACGAGGCAGCGAGCGCCCCGACCGTCAGCGACACGATGAGCAGCAGATTGCCTAGCGCCCGCATGGCGCGTCTCCTTGTTCCGGTTCAACCCAGCAGCAGGATGATGAAGTTGACCGCCAGGGCCAGCATGGCTTCGCCGACGATGAGCCCTGCAGCCAGCGGCACGCCCCACTCCTCCGACCAGCGCCGGCCCTTGACCTTGACCACGAACATGTTGAGCAGACAGCCCAGGCCGTAGGTGAGGATGTAGATGATCGGCAGGTACATCGACAGCCCCACGAGCACGCCCAGACCTGCGAACGCCCCCAGGCCGAGCAATCCGCCCAGCAGCGCTCCGAAGGCGTACAGCGCGTAGGGCATCTCGCCGCCCTGCACCCCCGTGATGACCGCCTGCAGGGCCTGGGCCTGCGGCGCGGTCGTCTCCGTGCCCGGCCCCATGGGCACGCCCACCTTCTGCAGATTCACCTGGGCGATGAGCAGGATCGTGGCCATGGAGATGAGCGGACCGATCCCCGTCGAAATGAGCTCGACGACCTGCTGGCGCCGGGGCACGGCCCCGACGAGGTAGCCCGTCTTCAGGTCAGCCATCATGTCCGCGGCGCAGGTGATGGCCACGCACAGCGCCGCCCCGATGAGCACCGCCCCCAGCACGTCGCCCGTTCCCGCCAGGAACATCACCAGCACGATCGTCAGCAGCGCCATGCCGCTGATGGGCGACCAGTCCGTCATGCCCGTGCACTGGGCGATGATGATGCCCGCGAACCAGATCCACACCGCTCCGATCAACGCGATGAGGGCTGATCGGACTGTGGGCGAGAACCCAGAGAGCAGACCGGGCTTGGCCTTGAGCGTCTGGCGCATGTACTGCGTGCGCTGTTCGCTGGTCCACTGGTTGCTCCAGACGTCGAGCGTCTCCTGCGAAGCGAAGGCCAGGAGCGTGCCTTCGTAGTGGGTCGTGACAGGCGCCTCCACCTCCTCGATGAGCGCGCCGCTGACCGGGTCGCGCAGGTTCAGGGGCTGCGACTCCATTCTGTTGGAGGCGAAGTAGAGGAGCGCGACGGCGCCCACCGCTGCGACGATGAGCACCTTCAGGCCGAGCTCGTCGGCGCCGCTCCGGGTGCGCCCCGCGAAGGCGATGCTCTTGATTGCCTCGCGGATGGCGGGGAACGACGCAGCGACCCCCATCATGGCGCCCCCCAGCAGCAGGCCTATGCCCAGCGGCCTGTTGAAGTTCGTGAAGCCAAAGCTCGGCGCCTGCTCGGGGGCGATCGTCGGCGGCATGTACCCCAGCTGGTACAGAATCGGGTTGAGCACGAAGTACGCCAGGACGCCGCCTGCAAGCACGAGCAGACCAGGCTTGCCCGACAGGTAGCCTGCGCCGAAGGACAGCGGCGTGATCGCGAAGACGAACAGAATCGTCGCGGGGAACGGGAAGTAGTTGCTCAACCAACGGCCGACGTCCACAGACTCGTCCGTGACGATCAGGTCGGGTCTGCCGTCGCGGTCGCGGTCGACGCGGCGCGACAGGGGGGAGTTGTCCGCTGTTTCCCCTGCGGGGGCGGGTTCAGCGGGCAGACGGATGTTCAGGTCGCTGTAGCCCCACAAGGGGGCCGCCGCCCAGCCCAGTTTCCTGCTCCGCAGCGACGACCAGCTGCGCCGCCCCGTCGCAGCTTCGTACGCTGCGACAGCCAGATCGTCGCTGATCCAGGACCATTCCTTGGGAAGAGGCGGCGCCTGGGAGGCGGCGTCGCGGCGCTGCGAGGGGTCGCTCAAGGCGTGCGCCTTGGCCAGCGCTTCTCCCCTGGCTGTCACCTGCTGCGGCGCCTGGCGTTGTTCGATCCACTGGGCGATCGTCCTGGTGCGCAGCGCGTCCTCTTCGGTGATCTTCCCATGTTTCACGAGGCCGTCCAGGTGGTCCAGCGCTGCGGGGGTTCTGATGCCGGGCAGCGCCGCAGGGGCGTACAGGAGCGCCCCGAGGATGATGCCCACGAGCAAGACCGCCGCCTTCTTGGCGCCTGCGCCAGGGGACTTGAGGATGGCTCCCACCGCGGTCCCCTCGGGGAAGCGCAGGCGGTCGATGTCGATCATCTGTTTGCGCAGCGGAATGATGAAGGCGCAGCCCAGCACAGCGCCGGCGACGCACGCCAGCGTCAACAGCCAGAAGTCCACGTCGTTCAGGCTGAGCTGGTAGCCCAACAGCAGCAGCACGGGCACAGTGAAGATCACGCCCGCGTTGGGTGTGTTCACCGCGGAGGCGATGGTCTGGGCGATGTTGGTCTCGAGGATCGAGCCCTTGCGCAGCAGCCCGCGGAGCACGCCGAAGCCCAGCACCGCTGCGATGGCGCTTCCCACGATGGTGAAGCCGATCTTCAACCCCGCGTAGGTGATCGAGGCGTTCATCAACGCGCCGACGACGACGCCGAAGACGACGGAGGAGAGGGTCACCTCCCGCAGCCGCTTCCGTCGTGCGCCAGCGGGACCCTTGGCGGCGTCGCTGAAGCCGGCGGTGAAGTCTGCGCGCTCAGCCATGCGGTTGTCTCCTGTGCTGCGCACCCATCGTCTGCCTGCCTCAGGCGGCGCAGCGACAGCCCGATGGTGACAGCTTCACGTTGCCTTGGCAAGACGCGGCCAGGGAAACACCGAAAGAGGGAGCGTCGCTGCGCTACTGACCTTGGAGCATCTTGTCCGCCAGGGCTTCCGCATCGTCGTCGCCGCTGCCGCCGCCTGCGCCAGCGTCCTCCGCGGACTGCTCGCCCATGGCCTTGATCCGCTCCTGGACATCACCCACGAAGGCGATCTTCAGGCCGAAGCGCTCGCCGATCTTGACCGCATGGCCCGTGGCGATCATCTTGTTGTTGACCAGCAGCTCCAGCTCCTCCTCCGGCCGCTTGTCGAGCTCGATGAGCGAGCCGGGCGCCAGGGCCAGCACATCGCCCAGCGACATCTTCAGCCGTCCTATTTCGACGATGATCGGCGCCTCGATCTTGAGAATGGTCTGCAGGTCGCCCATCATGCTGGAAGTATCGGCTGGGGGAGGCTGTCCGCTGCACGCCGCTGCCTGCGTCAGGGCGGTTCAGCCCTCGCCGACGACCCGCTCGATCTCCTCCATCGAGGTGACGCCGTCGACGACAAGCTTCCAGCCCGACTGGGCGAGGGTGGTGAAGACGCCCTGCTCGACCACCTGCTTCATCGCATGGATGGTGGGCTCGCTCATGATGACGTCGCGCAGATCGTCAGCGACCTGCAGCATCTCGAAGATCGCTCGTCTGCCGAGATACCCCGTCTGCAGGCAGCGCGAGCAGCCTACGGGCGTGTATGCCTTGGTCGCGCCCTGCGCGATGCGGCCCATCTTGACGATCTGGCCAGGCTTGAGCGGCGCGGGCTTCTTGCAGCGATCGCACAACACCCGCACCAGCCGCTGCGCCAGCACGATGTTCAGACTGTTGGCGACGAGATACGGCTCGACGCCCAGGTTGAGCAGCCTGAAGATCGAGCCCAGCGTGTCCTTGGCGTGCACCGTCGTCAGCACCACGTGCCCGGTCATGGCCGCCTGCATGGCGGTGCGGGCCGTCTCCACGTCGCGGATCTCCCCGACCATGATCACGTCGGGATCCTGCCGCAGCACGCTGCGGAGCATGGACTCGAACGTGACCCCCTTCTCCGCGTCCACGGGAATCTGCGTCACACCCTCGACGTGGTACTCGACAGGGTCCTCGATGGTGATGACGTTGCGTTTTTCCCGATCGATCTCGCGCATGGCGTTGTGGAGCGTGGTGGTCTTGCCCGAGCCGGTCGGCCCCGAAACCAGGAGCATGCCTGCATTCTGCGAGCAGAGCTTGCGGATGGCCTCGTGCATCAGCGGCGGCAGCCCCAGCTGGTTCAGGCTCCGTGGCGCGTTGCGCGCGTCGAGCACGCGGATGACGAGCTTGTGGCCGTGCACGCTGGGTGTGAAGCTCGCCCGGTAGTCCACGCGCGACGAGCCGAAGCGCGCAGCGAAGTGCCCGTCGAGCACCTCGCGCGGGTTGGCCACACGCAGCTGACACACCGTCCGCACCAGACCGAGGACCTTGTCGAAGACGGCGCGGGGCAGTTCCGCCACCGTGACCATCTCGCCGTCCAGTCGCATTCGGACCTGGGCGTCCTCCGCCTTGGGCTCGATGTGGATGTCCGTGGCTCGGGCCCGCTCTGCGACACGGATGATCAGGCGAAAGGCCAGCGATCCCTGGCCGGAGCCCAACAGGGCGTCGGAGTCGGCGCCTGAGGCGTCGACCAGGGTGACCATCCCGGACTCGTCCCGCACCGACGGCAGCGCGCGCAGGGTTTCTTCGAGAGAGGCTGCCCATGCTGGCCCAGCGGTCGCAGGAGCCCCCGGCGCGTGGGTGTCGTCGCTGGCGCCCGCTCTGGAGGAGCGTCGTGATCGGCTGAGGGGATGCGCCCGCTGTTGACGCAGTCCCAACAAGCCGTTCTCTGCCGGCGCCTCCTCGACGACGAGCCTGGTCGAGCCCACGCGGATGACGTCGCCTACAGCCAGCGTCGCTGAGCGGACGAGCTCGTCGTTGAGCCACGTGCCGTTGCGCGACCCCAGATCGCGCAACAGCCAGCGGCCGCTTTCCTGTGGCTCGATCACACAGTGGAAGCGGCTGGCTCGATCGTCGTGCAGCACAAGGGTGTTGTCCGGATGCCTGCCTATGGCGACAGGCTCCTGGCCCAAGGCTGCGGCCTGCTCCCGATTGCTCTCCAGACGCACGAGCAGTTGGGTCATGGCCAAAAGTGTATGGCCTGCGGCTCCCGGGCGGCGCATCCTGCGCAGCTCCGCAGCGAGGCTTATGGGACAGCTGCCGTCTTCCAGATGAGGCAGGGGCCGTGGAGCGGGGAATCGCTCGAAATCCAGTCCTCGTCGCTTGCCGGGACCGTGGTCCGTGGTACACTGCCTGTGCACAGGTGCGCCGTTGCGCTCGTCCTCGCAGCGGAGCACAGGGAGGAGCGAACATCGTGATGCGCCGTGATGTTTCGAGGCATGAGCTGTCGCTGTCGTTGTGCGCTGCTGCGCTGGCGCTGGCGTTGTGGGGCGGGCACACTGCCCGCGCGTCGCTCGATCAGCTGGTGGGCGTGGGGGAGGATCCGAGCGAGGCGGATCCACCCATGACGCTGGACACGCGGACAGGGCTGACCTGGCTTGACATCGACAAGACGGTGAATCTGTCCTTCTTCGAGATGCAGCAGGAGCTGCAGCCTGGCGGGCAGTTCTTCGGCTTCCGCCACGCCACCCCCAGCGAGGTGCTCAGTCTGTGGGAGACAGCGGGGATTCTGGACGTGGACGCGGGCCCCACCCAGGCCAACGTCTTCGGCGCCAGGGGATTGATGCAGCTGCTGGGGATGACCGAGTCCACTGCGGACTGCGTGTTGTGCCCGATTCAGCTGAACCGGATCACAGGCATGACGTCCGAGGTGGTGTCGGGGTCGGTCAGTTTCGTGCGAGCGCCGGTCCTGACCGTCTTTCTGCAGTCGGGCTCCGCGGAAGCGGTGCTCAACGACGCGGACGCCCTTGTCAATCCCGCGTTCCGATCCCCGACGATCGGGCATTATCTTGTCCAGGCGGAGGTGATCCCTTCGCCGGGGGGGGTGATGGTCGCCGGGCCTGCCTGGGTCGGCCTGTTGGCAAGGCGAAGACGGCGAGCGCGGGGGCGGACCGTCGCCGCCTCGCAGCGCCGCTGAGACAGGGCGGTGGTGTGCAGCGTCGGACATCTTGAAGAGTTGAATAGAAGTGGCCGAATCGTTGTTGGCTCGGGGGAGTGGTGAGACGATAGACTTTCGACCTCCAATGCGGACCGCGCTGACCGTGCTGCTCTTCGTCGCTCTGGCTGGGGCGACGCCGACAACGCTGACGAGCGTCTGCGAGGCTGTTGTCGCTCCTGCAGCGGATGTCAGCATGCGCGCATGTTGTTGTCGAACGCCGACGGGCCGTGTCGCTGGGGGGACAGCTGCGCGGTGCAGCATGCCCGCAGGAGGGCGCAACGTCTTTGGCGCTGGGCAGAGGAGAGCGTGGGGGGTGGAAGCATGTCGCTGCGCTGCGGCTCCTCTGCCTCCCGACGCGCCTGCGCCGCGCCCGTCGAGGAGTCTCCTCGGGGGCGAGCTTCGGCTGGCGCCGGTGCAGCTGACCATGGCGGGACAGGACGGTGAGGCTTCGCTGCGCCGTCCTGTTCTCTGGAGGGAGCAGGTGTACGCTGGCCCTGATTCTGCGCAGCGCCGCTGCGCCGTCTTGAGCGTCTGGCGAACCTGATAGGGCGTTCGCTGCGCCTGCGCTGCGCGCTCGACGCGCAACAGCGCTGGCGTTCCCTGCACATTCTGATCACGTGTTGACGGTCGTTTCCTTCCGGACTGCACCTGCGCCGCTGCGCCCTTGCAGCGGGGCGGCGCTGTGGGAGTAGGTCATGCGGATACACGCGACGGCGCTCTGTTGCGCGGCGCTGGCGATTGGAGGGTGCGCTTCGGGCGTGCGCGAGTTGTCGCTGCTGGAGCTCGCCAGACGCGATCTCGGCGACACGGCGCAAGACGCGACGGAGCAGAGCCCGGAGGCGTCCCCGCTGGGGCTGCAATCAGGGACGCAAGACGACGCAGCTGTGTCAAAGCAGGCGCCTGTCTCGCTCGATGCCCTGACGCGCCTGGCGATTGCGCGCAATCCGGAGATTCGAGCAGCTCGCCGCAAGGTGCGTCGGTTGGCCCAGCGCGTGACGCAGGCGCGCAGCCTTCCTGATCCGCGCTTCTCGATCGCCCCGCTGGGCCAGATGGCGGAGACCGCTGCGGGACAGGTGGAGCTGATGGCCAGCGCCAGCCAGACATTCCCCGCGCCGGGCAAGCTCGACGCGCAGGCCCGCCTTGCGCAGCAGGAGGTGGAGATTGCACGAGCTGAGCTTGCGCAGACGCAGCTGCGAATCGTTCGCGCTGTGAGGCAGGCGCGGTGGCGGCTCTACGCTGCGGCGCAGAGCGCGCGCATCACCCGGGAAAACATGGCGGTGCTCGATCAGGCCCTGCAGATCGTGCAGGCCAGGCTCGCTGCGGGCGTTGCGTCTCAGGACGCTGCGTTGCGGCTGAGCGTCGAGCGCATCGAGCTGGATCGGCTGATCGAGCGATACGAGCAGGAGCGCGTGCAGGCGCAGGCGGACCTCAACGCCCTGCTCGACAGGCCTGCGGAGGCCCCGTTCGCCGCGATGGGTGTGGTGGATGTGTCCGACGTGACGCCTGATGTGGCGAAGCAGGCGGCGCGGGCGGCGCAGGCGCATCCGCTGGTGGTCGCCCAGCGGAAACGCGTGCAGCGGTTTCGCGAGGCGCGCGTCCTGGCGGCGTTGGACCGCGTTCCCGATGTGACGCTGAGCGCGTCGTTCAACGCTGTCGAGGCGGACGGTCTTTCCCCTGTCGCCAATGGCAGGGATCAATGGTGGTTTGGCTTCTCAATCAATCTGCCCGTATGGACGGATCGACTGGACGCCCAGGAGCGTGAAGCCACGTTGGGCGCGTTGGAGGCGGCGGCGTCGCAGCAGGCGGCGAGCAGGGAAGTCGAGCGCAGGCTCGCTGACGCGCTGGCCCAGGCGCGTTCGCTGCACGCCCAGGCGCTGCTGCTGCGCGACGAGATCGTTCCGCAGGCGCAGCAGGCCGTCGAGGCGGCCCTGGCCAGCTTCGCTGCTGGGGAAGGGGATTTTCTGACGGTGATCGACCACTGGCGCAGATCGCTGGCCTTCTCCCTTGCGCTGGAGACCACCAAGGCGGGGCTGGGGCAGGCGCTGGCCGCGATCGACGAAGCGCTGGGTGAGCCGAAAATATCTGAATATATCAAGGATGTAATGCCATGACGGCGCCTGATGAGACGAACGCGCCACGGTCCGTGAGCCCGCCGCCCAGTCCTCGCCCCCCCAGAGGGCCGTCGCTGTGGACCGTGCTGGCCCTGGCGGTCGCCCTTGCGCTTGGCGCCGCGGGTGGACGATGGCTCTTTCCTACAGGTAGTGCGGACAAGGAGGCTGCGCCCATGGAGGCGGCGGCGCCTGTCGGAGAAGGGGGCCATGACCACAGCCAGGGCCAAGGCGCGATCGCCCCTGCCCCAGCCAAGGCAAGCGCGCTCTACACCTGCAGCATGCACCCGTGGGTGGTGCTGCCCGAGCCCGGTCAGTGCCCCATCTGCCACATGGATCTCGTGCCCATCGATCCCAGCAGGTTTACGGGCGAGTTGGCGATCGATCCCGCGGTGACGCAGCGCATCGGCGTGCGCGTCAGTCCTGTGGTGGAAGGGCCCGTGGTGCGGCGCATCCGCACCGTGGCGATGATCGAGGCGGACGAATCGCTTGTGCGGACGGTCAGCCTCAAGGCGCCGGGCTGGATCCAGACGCTGCACGTCTCGCGCGAGGGAGACGTCGTCCGCGCAGGCGAGCCGCTGCTCGAGCTCAACTCTCCGCAACTCCAGGCGGCGCAGGGGGAGTACCTCGCGGCGCTGGGCGCCGCCGAGGGGCCCATGCAGCGGCGGCTGCTCGACGGTGCCCGCGACAAGCTCCTGCAGCTGGGCATGACCGCACAGCAGATCGAGGTCCTTGCGCAGCGCGGGGCTGTCGAGCCCGCCACGCCCTTCCTGAGCCCCTTCGACGGCTACGTCCTCGCTGTCCTGCAGCGCGAAGGGGCGTGGGTGGACCCGGGAAGGCCCGTCGTGACCGTCGCTGACCTGTCGCGCGTCTGGGCCGTCGCGGCGGTGTACGAGCCCGATCTGCCCTTCGTGCGCGTGGGCGACGCTGTGGAGCTGACGCTGGCGGCGCAGCCCGGCGAAGCGGTCGAGGGCGTCGTCGAGTACGTCTACCCCACGGTCGATCCGCTGACGCGGCAGGGGCGGGTGCGGATCGCCCTGGACAACCCGCAGCTGCGCTTCAGGCCTGGGCAGTACGCCGTCGCGACCATCCGCGCCCGGCGCGACGCGCACGGTCCGCTTGCGCCGCGCAGCGCGATCGTCCGCACCGGCACGCGCGCGGTGGCCTTCGTGCAGCGGGGCGAGGGCCGCTTCGAGCCCCGCCAGGTGACGCTGGGCGCCGCGAGCGAGGGCGATCTGGTCGAGGTCCTCGAGGGGCTGCGCGCTGGCGAAACGGTCGTGACCAACGGCCTGTTCCTGCTCGACTCCGAAGCGCGCCTGCGCGAGTCGATCGCCCGCATGCTCGAGCCTGCGCAGGCGGAGGCGCAGCCGCGTCAGGACCACGTCGAGGCGCCCGACCGCGGCGCCGTCGC
>CAYPBL010000070.1:0-1681 GCA_964408965.1 uncultured Phycisphaeraceae bacterium
CCGTCGCGGGTGGTCCGCCGCTGTGCTCGAAGAACTCGAGCCTTCGCCCGGGCGGAACGCGCTCCTCCAGCCACCGCTTGAACGACGCCAGCACCTCGGCTGGGTCCTGGTCGGCCACCAGACGAAAGCTCACCTTGGCGCCGGCCCTGGAGGCGATGACCGTCTTGGCGCCGGGGCCCTGGTAGCCGCCAGCGACGCCGTTGATGTCGCAGGTGGGTCTGGCCCATTCGCGCTCCAGCGGCGAGTACCCCTCCTCGCCCGTGTCGGCTTCGGGCGGTAGGCCGATCTTCGCCAGCGCCTCAGCCTGGTCGAAGCCCAGCTGCGCCCAGGCGGCCCGCTCCTCCTCGGTCAGCGGCTGCACCTTGTCGTAGAAGCCTGGGAGCGTCACGCGGCGCTTCTCGTCCCACAGTTGGCTGAGGATCTGCACCAGGTCGTTGATGGGGTTGGGCGCCCGGCCGCCCCACAGGCCCGAGTGCAGATCCTGGTCCGCCCCGTGCAGGACGACCTCGCAGTAGGCCAGGCCGCGCACGCCGTAGGTGATGGCGGGTCGGCCTCGGCCGAGCATGCTCGTGTCGGAGATGAGGCAGACGTCGGCTGTGCGCAGCTCCTGGGCCCGGTCGCGCAGGAAGCGCTCGAGGTTGACCGAGCCCGACTCCTCCTCGCCCTCGATGACGCAGGTGAGGCCTATGGGGATGTCGCCCGCGGTCTCTCTCCAGGCGCGCAGGGCCTCGAGGAAGGTGAGCGTCTGGCCCTTGTCGTCGCAGGCGCCGCGGGCCACGACGCGCTCGCCCGGCCCGTCCGGGACAGCGGGGAGCACCACAGGCTCGAAGGGCGGGCTCTCCCACAGCTCCAGCGGATCAGCGGGCTGCACGTCGTAGTGGCCGTAGAAGAGCACATGGGGGGCGCCGGGCGGAGCGGGCCTGTGCGCAAAGGCGATGGGCTGGCCGCGCCCTCCCGGAGGAGCCGTCTCGACCAGCCCCGCCTCGAGCCCCACCTCCCGCAGGCGGTCCACCGCCCACTGCCCCGCAGCGCGGGTCTGCTCGTCGTAGGCCGGGTCGGTTCCGACGCTGGGAATGCGCAGCCAATCGAGCATGCGCTCGACGGAGTCTCGATCGTGCTCTTCGAGCCAGGCGCAGGCGGCGTCGGCCCGCTGGCGCAGTGTGGAGATGTCAGCCATGCGCAGAGCCTACCGCGCAGGCGCTCGTGTCGGCGCAGCTGTTCCGCTGCGCCTCAGCCCGACTGGTAGGGATTGCTCAGGTCAGCGTCGTTCTGTGCCTGCTGCGGCTGCGCAGGCAAGGGCTGCTGCTGCTGCTGTTGCTGTTGTGCAGGCTGCGGCTGGGCCTGCGGCGGCGACTGCGCCACCGTCTGCTGGGCAGGGGGATTGAGCGCAGGCCCCGAGGCGCTGGCGGTGGCGATCTGCGCAGCGCCCTGCTGCGACGGAGGCGAGGCGGCCTGCTCGATCTCGTCCTCGATGCCCTTGATTCCCTTGCGGAACTCGACGATGCCCCTGCCGAGGTTGCGGCCGACCTCGGGGAGCCTTCTGCCGAAGAGCAGCAGGCCGATGACCATCAGCGCGACCCACTCCCAGCCGCCAATCGCCCACGCCAGGCTCGTCGTCGTCATGCTCGCCTCGCTTCCGGAGCAGGCTGGCTGCCCGCTGCGGCATTGAAGGGGCGCCGGC
>CAYPBL010000070.1:1781-9550 GCA_964408965.1 uncultured Phycisphaeraceae bacterium
GCCCGCAGCTGCCGCTCCGCCGCCTCCACGACGTTGCGCAGCAGCACCGCGACGGTCACGGGCCCGACGCCTCCTGGGACCGGGCTGAGCCAGCCCGCGACAGCCCTGACCTCGTCGAAGGCCACGTCGCCCACCGTCCGCTGGGCGCCCGTCGTCTCGTCGCGCACCCTGCTGACGCCGACATCGACGACCACGGCGCCGGGCTTGACCATCTCGGCGCGAATCAGCCCGGGGACGCCGGCAGCGGAGACCAGCACGTCCGCCTCGCGCGTCAGGCTGGCAAGGTCGGGCGTGTGTTTGTTGCAGGAGACGACCGTCGCCTCCTCGCGCATGAGCAACACCGCGATGGGCTTGCCCACCAGGTTCGAGGCGCCGACGACGACGCAGCGTCTGCCCCGCAGCGCCACGCCCGTGGACTGGATCATCGTCAGCGTCGCCAGAGCCGTGCAGGGAACCAGCGAGGAGCGGCCGTAGACGATGTTGCCGATGTTGGCGGGGTTGACGCCTTCGACGTCCTTGGCCGGGGCGATCAGCCGCTGGACGCGAAACGGGTCGACGTCCTCGGGAAGCGGCAGGTGCACCATGATGGCCTGCACCTCGGGCTCGCTCGAGAGCAGCAGCACGCGCCCAGCGATGTCGTCGTAGCTGGCGTTTGGGGAGAGGGTGTGCAGATGGTGCTCCATGCCCACCTCGGCGCAGCCCCTGCCCTGGTTCGTCGCGTAGACGTGGGCGGGCGAGCCCTCTTTGGCGGTGAGGATCGCGTCGAGCCTGACGCTGCAGCCTCTGGCCCTGAGCGCCTCGACACGGGCGCGCACCGTCTGCTTGATGTCGTGGGCAAGCGCGCGGCCGTCGATGATCCGCGCTCCGCTGGTCGGCGCCGTCGCGTTCACGCCACAAGCCTTGCGTCGCGCAGGCCGCGACGCAAGCGCCTGGTACGATCGCCTCGCCATGGCCGCGACGAGCAAGGTTCGAGCCCGCGTCGAGGAGCTCCGCAGGCTGCTCGAGGAAGCCAACCGGGCCTACTACGTCGAGGCCCGGCCCATCATGGCCGACGCGGAGTACGACCGTCTGCTGCGCGAGCTGGCCAGGCTCGAGGCGGAGCATCCCGAGCTGGCCGACCCAGCCAGCCCGACGCAGCGGGTGGGGGGCGAGCCGATCAGCGGTTTTCGCACCGTCAGGCACGCCGTCCCCATGCGCAGCCTGGACAACACCTACTCGGAGCAGGAGCTGCGCGCCTGGCGGGAGCGGCTGGACCGCGAGATCCAGGCCCGACGGGACGACCCAGCTCTGGCGGAGCTCGACGAGCGCGAGTTGCGCGAGCCGCATCTCGTGGCTGACCCGAAGATCGACGGCGTCTCGCTCTCGCTGCGCTACGAGCAGGGCGAGCTGGCCCTGGCCGCGACGCGGGGCGACGGCGAGCGGGGCGACGACGTCACCGCCAACGTCCGCACCATCCGGGCGATTCCGCTCAGACTCGCAAGGCCCCAAAAGGGCGCCCTGCCCCGCGTGCTGGAGGTGCGCGGCGAGGTGTTTCTGCCGCTGGACGAGTTCGCCAGGCTCAACGAGGAGCGCCAGCGCGAGGGCGAAGAGCCCTTCATGAACCCGCGCAACGCCACCGCGGGAACGCTCAAGCAGAAGGACCCCGCCCAGGTGGCCAGGCGAAGGCTCGCCTTTCTCGCGCACGGGGCGGGCGAGATGGACCCGCCCGACTTCGTCGACAGCTACAGCCAGCTGCTGCGAAGGCTCGCCGAGCTGGGCGTGCCGCCCAACCGCCACTGGACGCGCTCGCGCAGCCTCGACGAGATCATCGCGGCCGTCCGCGCCTTCGACGCCAGGCGCCGCGAGCTGAACTACGCCGTGGACGGCATGGTGGTGCGGGTGGACAGCGTTGCGCTGCAGCGGGCGCTGGGGGCGACGTCGCGGGCGCCGCGCTGGGCCATCGCCTACAAGTACCCCGCGGAGCGCAAGGAGACGGTCCTGCGCCGGGTGGACTTTCAGGTGGGAAAGACGGGGAGGATCACCCCCCGCGCCGTGATGGACCCCGTCCTGCTCGCGGGGACGGTCGTGCAGCACGCCTCGCTGTTCAACTTCGGCGAGGTGCGGCGCAAGGACGTCCGCATCGGCGACACGGTGATCGTCGAGAAGGCCGGGGAGATCATCCCGTATGTCGTGGAGGTGGTGAAGGAGAAGCGGCCGCGGGGGGCCAGGCGCATCGAGGCCCCCAGCCGCTGCCCCGTCTGCGGCGGCCCCGTGGAGGTCGAGCCGCCCGAGCTCGAAGCCCAGGGCGAATACGACTCGCCCGAGGAGACGGGCCGCAGGTGCATCAACCCCGAATGCCCCGCCCAGATCCGCGAGAAGCTCATCTGGTTCGCCGGCCGCGGCCAGATGGACATCGAGGGGCTCGGCGAGAAGACCATCGACCTCATCCGCGAGCAGTCGGACATTCCGCTCGACCGCTTCGCCGACATCTTCCACCTCAGGGAGCGCCGCCAGCAGCTCCTTGCGCTCGAGCGGATGGGCCAGAAGAAGGTGGACAATCTGCTCGAGGCGATCGAGCGGGCCAAGGGCAGGGGCCTTGCGCGCGTGCTGGCGGGGCTTGGGATCAGGCACATCGGCGCCGCCAACGCCAGACTGCTGGCCCGGCGCTTCCGTGACATCGACGAGCTGAAGAAGGCCTCGCTCGAGGAGATCGCCGCGATCGAGGGCTTCGGCCCGGTGCGCGCCCGCGTCCTGCACGACTACCTCCACAGCGACGCGGGCAGGCGGACCATCGAATCGCTCAGGAAGGTCGGCGTGGACCTGACCTCGCACGAGTTCGCAGCCTCGAAGGCGTCGGCGCATTCGCCCTTTGCGGGAAAGACGATCGTCCTCACCGGCGCGCTGGAATCCTTCAGCCGCGAGGAGCTGACCGAGCTGCTCGAATCGCTCGGGGCGCACGTGGCGTCGTCGGTGTCGCGCAAGACGGACCTGGTCATCGCAGGCGAGAAACCAGGCTCCAAGCTCGACAGGGCCAGGCAGCTGGGCGTCGAGGTGTGGGGCGAACAGCAGCTGCTGGCGGCGCTTCCTGCTCGTCTCCGTCCCGCTGCCCACTGATCCCGTCAAGCTCAACGCTCCTGCACAAGCAGCCGATAGCGGACCTGCCCTTTCATGCAGAGCGTCGAATACAAGTGTGAGCTGCGCGATCCGGTGCTGGCCCAGGCCGTCTGCAAACGGCTCGGCGGCGTGCGCGCCGCGGTCTGCAGACAGGTGGACACCTACTTTCGGGTGCCCGACGGCAGGCTCAAGCGCCGCGAAGTCTCGTCTGAAGCGGGTGAAGAGCCTGTGGAGTGGTTCTTCTACCACCGGGAGAACCGCGCCCAGCCCAAGATCTGCCGCTTCACCATCTACAGCGAGGCGCAGGCCAGGGCGCGTTTCGGCCAGGCGCCGCCGCCGCTGTGGGTCGTGGTGCGCAAGAGGCGGACGATCTGGGTGCTGGGCGGCGTGCGCGTGCTTGTCGACGAGGTGGACGAGCTGGGCTGGTTCCTCGAGGTCCAAGCCCTGGTCTCGCCCGCCCAGCACGTGGGCGTGTGCCACCGGGAGATTCGCAGACTCCTTGCGGCGCTCAAGCCTGCGCTGGGGGAGTCGATCGCGTGCAGCTATGCCGACCTGTTGGCCCAGGAGCGGGCTCAGACCTCCACCTGATCGAGCGTCGCTGCGCAGCCCATCCCCACCGCCTCGTTCGCTAGTGCACGAGTCCTTCCGTCAGCCTCATGAAGACGGTCTCGAGGTTGGGACGCTCCTCCGTGAAGCGCGTGAGACGGAAGCCGGCGTTGACGAGTCTGTTGGGGAGGTCCGAAAGGGCGATCGGCGCGTCGTCGTCCAGCCGGACGCGCACGACGCCTCCGGTGGACGTGGTTTCCCCGTTGAGCAGGACGTCCTCAGCGGGGCTGACCTCCGCCACGCCCGGGATCCCGGCCAGGAGCTTGGCGGCTTCCTCTGCCTGACTGACGAGGCCTATCTGCACGACGCGGCCCATTCCCGCCTGGGCGACAGCTTCTTGCACCGTTCCTGAGAAGACGAGCTTCCCGCGCTCGATGATGCCGACCGTGTTGCACAGCTCAGCCAGCTCGTGGAGGATGTGGCTGGAGATGAGAATGGTCTTGCCCATGCGCTTGAGCTCCTTGAGGAGCTCGCGGATCTCGACGCGGGCCCGCGGATCGAGCCCCGACGCAGGCTCGTCCAGCAGCAACACCTTCGGATCGTGCAGCAGCACCCGCGCGACGCTCAGCCGCTGCTGCATCCCTCGACTGAGCGAGTTCACCTCCGCGTCAGCCTTGTAGGCCAGGTCCGTCAGGTCCAGCACGTCCGCCACGACGCGCCGGCGCTCCTTGCCGTGAATGCCGTAGGCGGCGGCGAAGAACTCCAGATGCTCGACCACGAGCATGTCGTCGTACGACCCCATGAAGTCGGGGACATAGCCGATGATCGGCCGTATGAGCCGATTCTGGTACCCCACCGTCAGGCCGTCGATCATGGCCTGGCCCGAGGTGGGCTTGAGCAGCGTGGCCAGGATTTTGATCGTCGTCGTCTTGCCCGCCCCGTTTGGGCCGATGAAGCCGAAGCAGTCGCCCTGCTCGATGCGCAGGTTGAGGTTGTCCAGCGCGGTCAGCGAGCCGTAGCGCTTGGTCAGGTTGATGGTCTCGATCATCGCCATGGCGTCAGCGCCCAGCCTCCAGCGTCGTGGGAGGGGCCGGCGGCAGAGGGTAGACCCAGCGGACGACGACGCGGCCGTCGCTGGCGGGAGACTCGCCGTCGAGCGTCAACGGCGCCGGGAACGCTGCGTCGGCGAGCTGGCCGACCACGATGAGACAGGGTTGCGTGAACCATCGGGCCAGGTCCATGCGGTGGCCTGCGCGGCGCTGCACGAGCGGCTGGCGCGACAGCTGCCCCGCCCGCCAGTCGGGAGGCTCCAGCAACGGCGCCCACGCCAGGGCCTCGATGCGGCGAGGCGTCGACCGCAGGGCGTCGCCGCCCGAGACGACGCTGCGGAAGTAGTCCGCTGCCGACTCCAGCGTTCGCGCTCCAGGGTTCCGATTCGACGCGTCGAGCAGACTCAGGTCCAGCGGTGCGCCTGCAGGCCATTCCTTGCCGCCAAAGGGATCCCATGCGCGGGTGACGGCCAGCAGCGGCCCGCCTTCGGGCTGGACGCCCAGCGGTGTCTGTCCGCGCACGAGCAGAACGCGCACCCGTTGCAGCGGGGCGGGCAGGCTGTGCTGCAACACCCCGTGCAGGGCGCCGTTCGGGGCCAGCCCCACGTTCAGCGGCTGGGGCATGGGCAGCAACGGCCTGCCCGTCCAGTCCAGCTGCAGCCGTTTGACCGTCGCTCTGACGGGGTAGCGCAGCGTTTGAGGCGACCGTGTGTCGACAGCGTAGGGCTGGGTGTCAGGGAAGGTTTTCTGGAGCAGCTCCGCAGGATCGTCCCATGGCGCCAGGGCGTTGGGGCCGAAGTCCGCAGCCTCCGCAGCCGCTGAAGGCGCCTCCTCCATCGCCAGCGTCGCCACGCCGTACTTCGGCGTGAAGACCGAAAGCCACGAGCGCAGCCGCTGCTGATCCTGTCCGTACACATGGTCCAGCAACGTCAGATGGTTGATGGAGGGCTTGACAGGCCGCAGCGCCCGTGCGCCTCCCCACGCAATGACTGTAAAAACCGCCGTGACGCCCACGAAGACCGTCCACGCGTGTTGACGCAGGTCCAGCCTGCTCAACAGGGCGAATCCCACCGGCCCCGCCAGCAGCACGTATGCGGAGAAGACGAACAGGCCGAAGACCACGCCCACCCCGGCGCTGGCGCTCTTGTTGATCGCCGCTGCGACAGGGCTGTCGAGATAGTCCACCTCAGGCAGCCTCGAGTAGTTGATGTCTTGTCCGTCGAGGGTGCGCTGTTGCTGCAGCTCCGCGAGGGTGAACAGGTCGCCTCGTTTGCCCAGCACGCGGTGCCAGAAGACATCCGCCTCGATCCTGCCCAGCAGCTCCGACGAGGCAAGATCGATTCCCACAAGCGTGACCGCGCCGTGCCCGATGGTTCTGCGAACGACGACAGGCTCGCCGTCGGTCGTGGCCAGGATCACCGCAGCTTCCAGCGGCGAAGCGTCAGGGGGGAGCGAGAAGGTGTGCAGGATCGTGTGCGCAGGCAGCGGAGGGCCGGGGTGGTTCGTCAGGAGAGGGCGCAACGGCTCGAGATTCGCCCCCTCGTGCCTGAGGATCCGCACAGGAGGCATGAGGTCGTAGAGCGTGTTGGAGGCGGGCTCGTGCCACGTCGAGCCCAGCTGCGGGATCGGGATGACAAGGTGTCCGCCCCGACGAATCCAGTGGGCCAGCGCGTTGCGGGCCGAGGGCGTCAGCTCGGCTGGATCGCCTCTGCCCCAGACGATCGTCTCGAAGGGCCACAGCCCCATCCATGCGTCGGGGAGCTGCCTGGGCGTCAGGTCCGCGACAACGCGGACGAGCTCGTTGGTCGTCGCGGGCTGATCCATGCCGGGCGGTGTGGCGCCGTACTGCTCCAGCCCCATCGTGCGAGGCCCGAGCACAGCGATCAGCGCCTCCGAAGCAGCGACGACCTGCTGCGGCGCAATCGTCGTGGTCGCCAGCTTGCGCCCTGTCGCCAACCTGTCGGGTTGATCCCGCTCGGAGGCCTGCCTGACAGTGACCAGCAGCTGACTCGTCTGGCTGAACGAGAAGGGAAGTCTGGGGTAGAGCCATACGCCCTGCCCCTGGGCAAGCCCCGGGTTCAGCGTGACGATGCGCTGGTATGTGGCGCTGTCGCCGTCCTCGTCGCGCACAGCCAGCTGCACGACGACGTTGCGCACCGCCGTCCCGTGGTCCCGCAGCAGCAGCCGCACACCCGTCCAGTCGCCAGGCCTGACGACGCCGCCGACGCCGAAGGCGTCGACCGAGACATCCACCTCCGCTGCGTCCTGGGCTTCGGCGCGAGCAGGAGAGCCCAACGTCGCTGCAGCGAAGGCGACGAGGACGGCCAGCGAGAAGGACCA
The DNA here is from genome assembly GCA_964408965.1 of uncultured Phycisphaeraceae bacterium. Taxonomy (GTDB): domain Bacteria; phylum Planctomycetota; class Phycisphaerae; order Phycisphaerales; family UBA1924; genus CAYPBL01. Next base: position 8,810 of record CAYPBL010000070.1, read on the forward strand.
CAGCGGCCGCCGTCTCCAGTCTCGATACGGAGCAATCGTGCGCACGCGTCCCAGCACCGGCGGATTCTAGTCAAGCGACCGGCGGCGACAGCCGAGAAAACGCAGCGGGATGGAGCTGGTCGCTGTGCCAGGGTGGTCGCTTGCGCTGGTGGCGGGAATCGCTTCGCTGCTCATTCTCGGCGCGCTGGAGGCGCTGGCGACGAAGCTGGGCAACGACCGCGACAGACACGATCTGATCGTGCAGGCGATGCAGCTTCGTGAGGAGCATCTCCGTCGCATCGAGGCGCAGATGCGAGGCGAGCCGATGCCTCCTCCTGAACACGCTGCTTCGTCCCAAGGCAGCGGCGCGGAGACGCAGCGCAAGCAGGCTGCCTGATCGCTCGGAGCCCTCCCGTACACTGCGAGCATGACCGCGATCGTCGCTTCGACGCTGCTGGAGCGCCCCGACGACTCGCTCGTGGAGCAGCGGAGCCGGGAGTCGAAGGCTGCAGGGGCGCACATGCTCGAGCTGCGCGTCGATTCGCTGCTCGGGGCGGACGACGACGAAACGGCGTCGGCGCAGCGTGCGCAGCAGTTGGCGGACGCGGTCGCCGCCTCCACGCTTCCCGTGATCGTCACCTGCAGGCCTGCGTGGGAAGGCGGCCTGTGCGAGGCGCCCGAAGCGGCGCGTCTGGCGCTGTTCGAGCGTCTTGCGCAATCGTCTGCGCCGCCTGCGTACGTCGACATCGAGCTGCGGGCGCT
>CAYPBL010000071.1:0-5932 GCA_964408965.1 uncultured Phycisphaeraceae bacterium
GACGGGGGCCGTCGCGGGCTGCTCCTCGCCCCGGCGCCACAGGTCGTGGACGCGGAAGGCCTCGACGGGCTGGGGGACGTCTGTGCGGTTATGGCAGCCGCGCGACTCCCTGCGCCACAGCGCCGCCTGCGCCGCCAGGCGGGCGCAGAAGAGCAGATTCTGCGTCTCCCAGCCTGCGGGCTCGTCGAAGACCTTGTCCAGCGTGTAGCGGGCCCAGAAGTCGATCATGTCGCAGGCGTCAGCGAGCCTGCCGCCCTCGCGGACCACGCCCACGTTGCGCCACATGGCGCTGCGCAGGCTCGAGCGCACATCGGCCAGGTCCAGCGCCGCCCGCTGCGAAGCGGGGATCTCGCAGACGATGCGCACCGGCGGGGCGGGGGGCTGCTCTCCCCAGCGGTTCTGCGCGCCTTGCGCTTCGGCGCAGGCCCTTCCCGCGATCGCGCCCATCACCAGGCCCTCGAGCAGCGAGTTGCTGGCCAGGCGGTTGGCGCCGTGCAGACCCGACACGGCGGCCTCGCCCACCGCGTACAGGAAGGGGACGTCCGTGGCGCCGTCGAGGTCCGTCCGCACGCCGCCGATGGTGTAGTGCGCCGCGGGGTGGACGGGGATGAGGTCCCTGGCGGGGTCGATGTCGAACTGCGCCAGCGCCTTGGCCACGCTGGGGAAGCGCTGCGCAAAGTCGGGCACCCCACGCGCGTCGAGCAGCACGTGCGTGGCGCCTGTGCGGGCCAGCTGGTCGACGATGGCCTTGGCCACCACGTCCCGCGGCGCCAGCTCCGCCTGCTCGTGCACGCGCAGCAGGAACCGCTCGCCCGAGCGGTCCACGAGCAGGGCGCCCTCGCCGCGCACAGCCTCGGAGACCAGCGCCCGGGCGGCGCCGGCGATGTAGAGCGTGGTGGGGTGGAACTGCATGAAGGCCATGTCCGCCAGCTGCGCCCCAGCCCGGTAGGCCATCGCCAGGGCGTCGCCGGTGCAGGAGGGGGGATTGGTCGTCTCCCGCCAGGCCATTCCTGCGCCGCCGCCCGCGAGGATCGTGGCCTTGGCCCAGATGATCTGCAGGCCGTAGCGCCTGTGGTGCGTGACAGCCCCGACGCAGGGCGCTCCGGGTTCGTCGCCCGCGGTCAGCAGGTCCAGGGCGAAGCAGTTGTCGAAGACGCGCACGCGCTCGCCTGCTGTCGACTCGAGCCTTCGCCAGAGCGTGTCGAGCAGGGCTGCGCCCGTGGCGTCGCCTCCTGCGTGGAGGATGCGCGGCCGGCTGTGGCCGCCTTCACGGGCAAGGGCGGGCTCGCCGTCGGCGTCGCGGTCGACGGCGAAGCCCCACTCGAGCAGCTCGCCGACGCGCTCGACGCCCTCACGGGTGATCCGTTCGACGGCGGGGGCGTCGCAGAGGCCGGCGCCGGCGGCGAGGGTGTCGCGGGCGTGCAGCTGTGGGGCGTCGTCCCGATGCAGCGCTGCAGCGATGCCTCCCTGGGCCCAGGCGGTGGCCGCTGCGTCCCTGCCGCCCTTGGAGAGCAGCACGACCTCGCTGTGCTCAGCCGCCGCCAGCGCGGTCCGCAGCCCCGCGACGCCAGAGCCGATCACCAGCACATCCGTGAAGATCTGCGGGAGCAGCGCCGAGCGGAAAGGGATCAGGTGGCGTCTGTCGTGAAAAAGGCTGTGCACAGGCGGATGGTACCGCCGTCAGAGATGGGCAGTCGGCGTTCATGAGGGCGACGGAAGGCGCAGCTCAGCAGGCATGCGCCGACATTGCAGCATGGCGGTTTCGAACGCGAAGCTCACGGGCGTGGAGGAGCGTCGCTGGCGCGGGCGTCGTCGTAGTCTCGCCACGCCTCCGTGATGAAGGTGTTGGCGGCCTGCGCTCGTTTCGGCTGATCCAGCATCGCGGGACTGTCCGCGATCGCCACGTAGTGGGCGAAGAGCGTCTCTTGGCGGCTCCGCGGCGCAGCGGGATCGAGCCCCTCCACGCGCCGCCACAATGCTTCCTCGGCATCTTGCAGACGCTGGCGTTCCGCGGGCGTCAGGGCTCTGTCGCGGACGACGTCGGCGAGGCGTCCGATGAGCACACACCGATCCAGCGCGTCAAGCAGGCGCAGCGTCGGCTCTTGAGGATCGGTCAGCAAGGGAGCGAGAATGTCACGGGCCTGCTTGATCTGCGCCGCTGCTTCGTCAAGACGCGACAACGCCGTCAGGCGAAGGGCCAGACCTGTGCGCCACAGCCCCGCGCTGAGAGTGCGTCCCCGGCCCGATTGCTCCATGGACGCAAGGACCTGTTCAATCAATGGGATCCACGCTTTGTTGCTTTCTGGATTGCTGAAGGCGTCGTTGGCGAATCGGCCGAGAGAGTACGACTCGACAACGTACAGATCGAACAGAGAGCTTTCCACATGTCTCTTGTCAGCTCGCCGTTGAATCGACGCGATGAAGTCCTTCGCAGCGTCTCGCCCCAGGGCCATGCGGGACTCGTGCCGTTTCACCAGGCTTTGCGCTTCCCAGACAGCGCGCGTCAACCGTTCGCCGAAGAACAGCGTCCCCGCGAGGGCGATCATCGCCAGCAGGCTGAACGCCGCTGCGTACGGGCGCCGTTGCGCCCACAGGCGCACAACGCGAGGAAGGGAGGGTTTGCGCCAGCCGATCGGCTCATGGGAGAGCCAGGCTTCAAGATCGTCAGCCAGCGCGCCTGCGGAGCTGTGGCGATCGTGCGGACGCCACGCCAGCGCGCGTTGGCAAATCGCCTCGAGGTCTGCGTCGACATCGCGGCGCAGCGATCGCAGCGCAGGTGGAGGCGGGGGACAGTCTCGGTTGCACAGGGTGGCTTCGATCTGACGTTCGGAGTCCCCGTTGGGCAGGCGGCCGGTCAACAGCCAGTAGAGCAGTCCGCCCAAGGCGTAGATGTCGGTGGGAGGGGTGCGCCATCCCGGCTCCAGCCGATACTGTTCTGGGGACATGAACGCCATCGACCCGATGGCGCTCGATTGGCTGACGACGGGAGCCCGGGCTGATTCGGACGTCTCGACCGCTACGCCGAAGTCCGCCACCTTGGCGGTGTCGTCAGCGGTCATGAGAATGTTGCCGGGTTTGAGGTCAGCGTGGACCAGCCCCGCGGCGTGCGCCGCTTGCACGCCGCGAGCCGCCTCCATCACGATGCGCGCAGCGTCCTGCGAGGAGACGAATCTGCCCCTGCTCTCGAACCAGTCGTCGAGCGACCCTCCCGACACGTGTTCATAGACGATGTAGGAGTCGGCGTCGTCGCAGACATCCCAGTCGATGACGCGGACGACATGAGGATGGTCGACCCTGCGGGCCTTGGTGGCCTCCATGGCCGCCTGTCGCATGGCCCATTCGTCCTTCTTGGCGTTGAGGATCTTGACCGCGACCAGCGCCTGGGAGTGAGCGTCGGAGAAGCGGCGATCCACCCCGAGATAGACATCCGCGAAGGCGCCGCGGCCGAGAAACTCCCGCAGCAGATACCGGCGCTCGCCCGAGGAGAGGCGCGGGCCGAAATCGGTTGGGAGAGTCATGATGGTCCGCACGGGCAGCGCGCGGCGCATGGTGTTCGTCGAGAGCAGCACTTCGTTGAGCAGAGCGGTGTTGCGGATGGCGCTTTCCAGCTCGGGGTGGGCGGCGCTCAGCCTGGCCACCGCCTCCGCGGAGACGGTGGAGCCCGCTGACATCGAACGCAGCGCCATGTCGATGGCTGCGTCCAGCGCGACGGGGAAGTCCTGCAACTGCGCAACAGCGTCGAGATAGTCGTCGAGAGAGACGCGCAGCCCCTGGGCCATCCTGGCGCGGCCGTCCGCTTCGATCAGATCCCCAAGGTCGTTGTCGCTGATCCCGGGCCTGTCCCGGAGAAAGTCCCGCAGGGTGAGCGTGTAGCCTGACCGTTTGAGAAGGCGGAGATATTCCTGCACCGGAGAAGCGCGCAGGCGGCTTCTCATCGCTCAGGCTCCAGCATCGGCCGCAGTTTTTCCTTGATGCGGGCCCAGCGCATGCGCACCGCAGGGGCGGTCATGTTGAGGGTTTCCGCAATGTCCTGGAGGCGGCGATCCATGAGCCACATCCAGAGGATTCTGCAGTCGATTTCGTCGTCCAGCGTTTCGAGGGCCCGGTTCACGACGGACTCAGCGGAGGCGCTGGTTGGTGGGGCGGCGTCGTTCTGCAGTTGGCGAAGCATCTGGCTGGCGAAGACTTCTTCGCCCTGTTCGACCCGCTGCAGCCTGTTGCAGATGCGTCCTTTGTCGACGACGGCGTTGAACGCCATGCGCAGGATGAGCCCCAGCAGCTCTCCTTCTGTGCGGACGCTGGGCTCGCCTTTGCGGATGTATTCGTCGAGACGCCGACCCACCGTGGAAACGATGTCTTCGGACTCGAAGATGCGGCGCAGCGCCGGGCCGAGACGGCCTCGCACTCTGCGGCGAATCAATTCACTGTTGACCATCAGAAACTGCGCCGCAGCTTCACGATCGCCCGCTCGAACCCGGGCGATCAGGTCGTCAGCAGGATTCTGCACCATCATCAGCCGCCGGCCTCCACACGTCGCTGCGACGAAGACATTCTACGCAGCCTGGCGGCTTGGCCCAGGCTGGGGCGCAGCGACGCGGCGCAGAAGGGACGGCGTCAGGTTTCAGGACGTTTGGCGTTGAGGAACAGGTCCTTCAGAGGCGTCTCCTCACCGTTGTTGTGTTGAGGTGGTGCGGCGCGTATCTCGACAGCGGAAGGACTCTGACGCTGTGGCGTGGCTCTGGAACGCTCCATGCGCCTGAGGCGGCGGATGAACTCCGAGGCGATCTGCTCGTCGGATGCCTCGCGCACAGCCGCGGCGACCGCTTCCGACCGCTGCATGGGGCCCTCTCCCAGGAGCAGCCACATCGGATTGAGGTCCAGCGTGCGGGCCACTGTCTCCAAAAACGCTGCGGAGGGGGAAGAACACCCCTTGAGATACCGTCTGACGGTCTCGGGACAGAAGCCGTTCTGTTTGGCGAAGAGTCTCCCCGACGGATCTCCTTGTGAAGCCAACGCGCGACGCAGCCGCTCTGCGAGCTCGTCGCGAAGAACGCCACCCTGCCGGCCCTTTCCCTGCCGACCTCCTTTCGACCCGGTCGAGTCGAAGTTGCTGTAGCAAGCCATTCAATCAAGGAAGCGCACCTCAAGACTCCGGCGCAACGCGAAAGTTGCTCCTGAGGCAAAAATTTTGTTCTCGCCGGGTCGCAGGATGCACGCTGCGCCAGCCCGATCGCTGAGCAGGGGCTGTTGCCGCGACTGGCGGTTGTAATGTGTTAGGGTTCAGCTTGCAGCGGCTGGCGGAACGGGCGCCTCAGCCTGTCTGATGTGCAGGTCAGTGGGGGGAGCGAAGCAGTCAGGCTTGATGCAGTCGACTTCCGGATTCTCCGCAGTGTCGATGCACAGCAGGTACTTCAGCCAGAGGATGGTGCAGTTTTCCAGCGCCTTGGGGGGAGCGGACGTGTCCGCGACGGTCTGCACCGTTGCCTGCTCCGCAGCGGGCTGCAGCGCAGGCCTGGCTTGTCCCACTCTCGGCAGCGCGTAGGCGCTGACGCCGACCAGACCCAACGATCCGACGATTCCGCTGATGCGTGTGATGCGTGCGCGCATGATAAGCGCTCCTCTTCCAGCTGTGAGCCCGTTTCGCCACGCGCGAAGAAGGCCCGAGCAGTTGTGGTGTGTATCCACAGGAAGAAGCGCTTCGCCATACAGCGGCGCAACAGGCGGCACGGTATTTTATGAGAACATGGCTTGGAAACGCTGCGGTTCTTGACGGCCTCGCGGGCCGTCCGGGAGGGAGGGGGACGCAGCGTTGTGGAGACGGTCTGCGGACTGGTTCCCAGGGAGACGGGAGGGGCGACGTCTACCCGTCAGCAGCGGGCGCAGGGGCGGCGTATTCCTGTTGCATGAGAATATGTGCCGCCTTGCAGTACTC
>CAYPBL010000071.1:6032-9138 GCA_964408965.1 uncultured Phycisphaeraceae bacterium
GCGCAGGGGCGGCGTATTCCTGTTGCATGAGAATATGTGCCGCCTTGCAGTACTCTGCGTGCGGAGCACGTCTATCCAATGGCCCGTTGATCCTCAGATGTAGAGATTCGCATCATTTTGCAACCTGTTCACCAGGGAGGGCTTGCAATTCTCAGGAGGGCGGGGGTATGTTGTCAGCGGATATACGGATCGTGTCGCCAGTGCAGCGCGGCGCCGCCAGCGCGGTGCGCTCCAGGGCCACAGTGGAAAGGAAACAGCGATGGCGATGACACAGCGACGTGCAAATCTCGCTCTTCTGGTTGGGCTGGCGAGTGGTCTGGGCGGCATCGGTATCGAGACCTTCGCAGCGACTACACCGACCAGCAACTGCTGTAATACGAATGAAATTAAACAAGGAGGTGTGACATACAAGTGCTGTTTCTGCACACCCCATACGTGCCAAAATGGTTGCTGCTCTTCACAGAAGGTGATCAACGGTGTTTTGCAATGCAGTGTTTGGTGCTGTGATGGCGGCGGCTCGGGTGGCGGTGTCGGCGACGATGGGCGCTGCCTGCAGATCGAATGCCCGGACCAGCCGCAATGATGCGGCGCCATCTCGCCAGTCCTGTCATCGAGGCGCTTGGGGGGGCGGAGGCCGCGCATGCCGAAATCCCTCTGGCTCAAGTACACGTTGGCCCTTGTCGTGGCAGGCGTCGGTGTGGGGCTCACACTGCGGGCCGTGATGCCGAGAAGGCACATGCACGGCGGAACGCCGCCGCCTGAACACAGGGATTGGCACAGCGGGCCGAACGCCGCTGACGCCGACGCCAGGGCCCGCGCCGACATGACCGCTTCCAATCAGGACGATGACGTGTTCGTCATTGGCGGACGCGCCGTCGCTGCGTCGGCGTTTGTCAAGCCCACGCCGGAGACGCTCGATCGCGTCGTGGAGGAGGCGGTGCGCAGCGCAGGCAAGGCGCTGTCGCAGATGACGTCGGACGTTGCGCTGGATCAGGAGAAGACAAACGATCTTCTCGCCTTCTTACGCGAGCGGCTTCGATTGTGGCTGGACATGGATTCCGAGAAGTATTTGGAATCGTTGACAAAGCGAGGGTTCGGCGCAGCGCAATCCGCGGAGAAGCATCACGCGCAAGACCTGATTCGATTCCACGCGACAGGTCGGCGGTATCGCTTCACGCCTGTGGCGGTAAGCGACGTCGGCATTCGCGCTCGGTATCGCGCAGGAACGCTTGTGCCGCGCGAGGATCCGCCGCCCCTCGTCACGTGGAGCTGGTCCGGCGCGTTCGACATCCCCGATGATCCACGTTCCGGCAAACTCGACGTGTACGAGGTGCAGGTCCCAGTCTACGCCCCGACGGACAGGATTGACCCCGTGTCAAGACTCACTGTTGGCGAAGGGCCGCCGTCGCCGGCCATGCTCGGGCTTGAGGTTGCGTGGAGCGAGCAGCAGCAGCAGTGGATACCCTACAGGATTCACATATATGGACAAGGAAAGAGCAATGCGTTCTTCTATCCGCCTCCCTACCCATGAGCCTCCTCGTAGCGCGACCGGTTTCACGCTTGTCGAGACGCTTGTCGCCATTGGCGTGATCGGCATACTTCTTGGGATTCTTCTTCCCGCGCTGCGAGGAGTGCGCGACAGCGCCCGTGAGGCTGTGTGCCTTTCCAATCTCCGCGGTCTTGCGCAGACGTTCGAGGTCTATACGCAGGTCCACAAAGGCGCCTACCCCTGGACGCCCATGGCGCCGAACATCAAGCTCTACATGTTCAGGGGCGTCAAGAACTTCGTGCACGGAATACAGTTCGATGCTACCAGCATGGTGAACCAGTGGCCGGCGGTCGTGCAGGAAGTCGCCCCGTTGGCGGAGCACGCCGCCAGCTGGGTGTGTCCTGGCTCGCCTCGGCGCAAGGACGGCCCTTGGTGCAGAATACCAGAGCGCGATCCCGAGGGGCTCGCGGTGAATCCGTCGTCATACTTCTATTCCAGGGCCTTCGTTGGAGACCCGAGATTGTGGAGCGCGGACGCCCCAACAACGGAAGCTGAACAACGCGCGCTCTACCGGCCGGTGCGGGTTGATGAAGTCGTGTTTCCCGCAGCAAAGACGCTCCTGTACGACGAAGAGCGCTCGCACATCAGTCCCAGCCGAAGGACCCCTGCCTTGCTCGACGCGACGCCCATGGTCTTCGCCGACGGCCACGCGCAGACGCTGCGAATCTCGCGCGCCGCTGAGCCGTTCTATCTGGGAAGGAGAGGTCAGGGCATGCGATTGGTCGACACCCCCAACGGCGTGCAAGGACGGGATTACTGAAGCGGTGCTGACGACAGCCTGCGCACCGTCTTCACATCACCCGCATGTTGTTGCGTCCGCATGGCGGGTGCGAGAAAAATACTGGAGGCCGTCATGTCTTGTGCATTGCAAAATCGTGTGCTGACAGCGTGCGTGCTTTCCGCTGCGGTGACGTCTTCGCCTGCAGCGGCGATATCGCCATGTCCCATTCATGGAGAAGATGCGCCGCCGAAACGGACGACGCAAATCGTCGCGCAGGTTGGCGATCAACCCACTGTCGCAATGGAATGGCAGGAAGGTAGATTCGCTGACAATGCGTCTTTCGACGCTGCCTGCGAAGCTGCGTCGCCGGACCGTCGCGCACAGTGTCTGCGTTGTCTGGCCCTCGCCGCCATCAAGGCGATTCGCGAAGGATCGCCTGACAACCTTGCAGCGCTGTTCAAACCGAAGGCGAACTTTGAAAGAGTCAGGGGATTTTTCTCATATGATGTGGACGGGAAGGCGCTACCCTATGAATATGAGCATGCTCGCATCATGCCAACGATTGTTCGTTATGTGAATAATCTCGCGCTCCTGGGTGTGGAACGGGAACTTGATGACGGCCGCATGATGGCCATTGGTGCGCTAGTCGCAAGACATGACGAATCCACAGGAACATGGGCGCTTGCGGCCAGTCCTTACTATACAAGTTTTCCAATGAGTCCGCTGCCTGGCCCCCCACGAAACGCCGTTCCGCCGGATATGGAGGCCTATAGGCTGATACTGCCGGAAACAAGCGATGCGGTAGTTCGTGTGGTTCCTGCGGATCCTCACAGGGA
>CAYPBL010000072.1:0-8512 GCA_964408965.1 uncultured Phycisphaeraceae bacterium
ATGACCAAGCTGTATGTCGGCAACTTGCCGTGGGCCGTGGACGACGAGGCTCTGTTGGGTCTCTTTGCGCAGCACGGCGAAGTCGCCTCCGCCTCGGTGGTGCGCGATCGCGACACCGGTCGCTCTCGGGGCTTCGGCTTCGTGGAGTTCGCCAATGACGACGAAGCCAACGCTGCGATCGAGGCGCTCAACGGCCTCGCCTACGAGGGCCGCAATCTGACGGTCAACGTGGCCAGGCCTCGCGAGCCCCGCTCGGGCGGCGGTGGATACCGCGGCGGTGGCGGCGGCGGACGGGGAGGCTACGGCGGCGGCAGGCAGAGCCGCGGCGGCTGGTGATGACGCGCAGCGGGCGGCGCCCCTGCACGGGACGCTGCTGAGCGCAGCTCCACCAGCGACAAGCTGAAACCGATCGAGCCAGTCGGCCAGAGCCGGCTGGCTCGTTTCGTGCGCCCAGACGCAGCTGCTTGCTCGGACCAGCAGCTGCGCCGTATGCTGCCCCCCTTCACAGGCTCGAGGCGCAGCTGCGGCGGCTGCGCGCAGGCGAAGCGGGCAGAGCGTGGCGCACCTGATCAACCCCATCCTGCTCTATGGGCTGTTGGCGGTCGGCGCCGTCGGCGCCGCGGGCGCGCTGCCCCGCGCCCGCACAGGAGGCCAGACGCTGGGGGCCCTGCTCGCAGCGATCGCTGCGGGCGCGCTGCTGCTGACGCTGGCCCTGGCGGCGGGGCCTGACCGTCCCAGTCTGTACTTCTACATCTTCGCGTTCATTGCGCTGGGAGCGTCGCTGCGCGTCGTCACGCATCCCAGGCCTGTCTATGCGGCGCTGTACTTCATCCTGACGGTGCTGGCCTCAGCGGGTCTCTTCACGCTCCTGGGGGCGGAGTTCCTCACCTTCGCTCTGGTCATCATCTACGCGGGCGCCATTCTCATCACCTATCTCTTCGTCATCATGCTCGCCACGGAGGCGCCCCGGGAGGAGCGGCTGGAGGCGCTGGCGGAGTACGACGCGCACAGCCAGTCTCCAGCGCTGGCTGTCGTGCTGGGCTTTGCGCTGCTGGGCACGCTCACGGGCATGCTCAACCAGGCTGGCGCAGCGCAGGCGGCGGATTCCGAGCTGCAGAACAAGCGGCGAGATGTTGCCTCGCAGGGCGAACCCGCCATGGCTCTGCTGCGGGAGAAGGCCCGCGACGCGCTCCTCAAGGCGGGCTTTCCCGACGATGTGCGCGTCGTGGCGGTGACGCGCAGGACGCCGTACTTGGCGTATGTGGCGCCAGCGGACCCCGCAGCGTTCGAGGCGCTGGTCCAGCAGTCCAAGCAGGCTGCCGCTGCTGATAAGGCTGCTGATGAGACAGAAGCGTCGCAGCGCAAAAAAGAAGGGCTGCTGCCCGCCTCGGCCCTGGCGCTGCTGCCGCCGCTGGTTGAGCCGATCGAACTGCGGGGCAGAACGGTCTTTCAGGCGTCGCTCCCTACAGATGTGGCGCCGACGAACATCGAGGCGGTGGGCGTGGCGCTGCTGCACGAGCATCCGCTGGCGCTGGAGCTGGCGGGGGTGCTGCTGCTGATGGCCATGCTCGCGGCGGTGGCGCTGGCCCGCAGACCCGTCGAGGCGGCGGAGCCTGCGCTCAAGCCGCTGCTGCTGGAGGAGGCGCCATGACGCTCGCCCAAAGCCAGGCTGCGGCGCAGCTGCTCAGCGAAATCGGCCTGTTTCATTACCTGTTCGTCGCGCTGGCGATGTTCGCCCTGGGCGTGATCGGCTTTCTCAGCCGACGCAACCTCATCATCATGTTCCTCTGCACCGAGCTGATGTTCCAGGGGGCGGGCCTTGCGCTGATCGCCTTCGCCCGCTACTGGCTCAACCACACGGGGGAGGTCTTCGTGATCTTCGTGCTGACCGTGGCTGCGGCGGAGGCGGCCATGGCCCTGGCTTTGGTGGTGCTGCTGCACCGCACCCGCCAGACGCTCGACGCGCTGGCGTGGTCGAGCATGCGAGGCTGAGGTGATCGAGACGCTCACGAGCACGCTCGCCCTTGCGGGCGCCCAGGCTGGCGAGATCCCCCAAGGAGGCGGACTGTTCTTCTGGGCGCTGCTGCTGCCCGCCCTGTCGACGCTGCTGTGCGGCGCCTACGCCGCGCTGGGCGTGCGCTCGAAGCTGCCTGCGTGGACGACGGTCGCGTGCCTGGCCCTGGCCTTCGCGGCGATGCTCACGGGCTATCTGCAGCTCGGGCCCGAGCAGGCGCGCATCGCCTTCGGCTACCACTGGTTCGATCTGGCCTGGGGGAACGGCCCGGGGCAGCGGCTCGTCGCCGACTTCGCCCTGCACATCGACGGCCTGTCCATGCTGTGGATGCTCTTCGTGACGGGCCTTGGCGCGCTGATCGCGCTCTACTCCAGCGAGTACATGGCTGGCGAGAAGGGCTATGCGCGGTACTTCGCCGCCTTTTCGCTCTTCGTCTTCGCCATGAGCTGCCTGGTGCTGGGCGACAACCTGCTGCTGCTGTTCCTGGGCTGGGAGGGCGTGGGGCTGTGCTCGTACCTGCTCATCGGCTACCACTACACCAGACCCAGCGCCGTGGCTGCGGCGAAGAAGGCCTTCATCGTCAACCGCATCGGCGACTTCGGCCTGATCGTGGGCGTGATGCTGACCTTCGTGAAGTTCGGCTCGCTGCGCTACGAGGAGATCTTCGCGCAGGTCGAGGCGATGCGGGCCTCGGGCGAGGCGATTCCGCTGTCGATCAAAGCGATACCGCTGCTCTTCACGGTCGGCGCCTTCGGCAAGAGCGCCCAGCTGCCGTTGTACGTGTGGCTGCCTGACGCGATGGAGGGCCCCACGCCCGTCAGCGCCCTGATCCACGCAGCGACGATGGTCACCGCGGGCGTCTACCTCGTCGCCCGGGCCATGCCGCTGTACACGCTCAACCCCGACGCGCTGGCCGTCGTGGCGTGGGTGGGCGGTCTGACGGCGCTCTTCTCCGCGACGATCGGCATGGCCGTCTACGACATCAAGCGGGTGATGGCCTACTCGACGGTCTCGCAGCTGGGCTACATGTTCCTGGGGCTTGGCGCGCTGAGCGTCGCAGGCGGCGCCTACCACGTCTTCACGCACGCCTTCTTCAAGGCGGCGCTCTTCCTCTCCTGCGGCGCCGTCATGCACGGCTTCGCCGGCCAGCTGGACCTGCGAAAACTTTCAGGGCTGGCCAAGCTGCCCGGCTGGCGGATCACAGCGCTGGCCATGCTCGTCGGCTGCCTGTGCCTGGCGGGCTTCCCCTTCACCAGCGGCTTCTTCTCCAAGGACATGATCATCGCCCAGGCCTTCGAGACGCCAGGGCCAGGCTACCAGGCGCTGGGCCTCATCGCCCTGCTCACCGCGGGCCTGACGGCCTACTACGCCTTCCGCGTCTTCTTCCGGGTCTTTCTTGGGCCCGTCGAGTTCGAGCCCGGCGAGGAGCATCACGGCCACGACCACGATCACGGCGACGACCACGCGGAGCATGGCGCGCATGGCGCACAGGGCTTCCATCCGCACGCGCCGGGCTGGGCGATCAACCTGGCGCTGAGCGTGCTGATCGTCGGGGCCTTGGCGGCGGCGCTCCCCTACTTCGTCCACAAGGAGCACCACGGCTGGGTGGGCCATCTGACGCACAACTCCAGCGCCGCTGCGGCGGAGGAGGCGCACGGCCTCTTCGCCGCTGCAGCTGCGCACGGCGCCGCTGCGCAGGACGAGGCCGCTGCGGGCGAGCTGCGTGTGCTGGGCATGACGCTCCCCCACGTCGCGATGTACTTCCTCTCCAGCGCCTTTGCGCTGCTGGGCATCGCCGCTGCCTGGGTGGTCCACATGACGGGCAGGCGCAGCGCCGCCAGCGCCCCGGTGGCTGACGCGCTGAAGCGGGCGCTTGGGCCGGTGGGCGTGTGGGCGGAGAACAAGTGGTATGTGGACGAGCTGTACGACTGGCTCATCCGCAGGCCGCTGCGGGTCTTGGCGTGGGTCTTCGCGTACATCGACATGCTGCTGGTGGACGGGCTGATGTCGCTGGCGGGCCTTGCGCCGCGCTTGCTTGGCTGGGCGATCAGGCCCAGCCAGAGCGGGGCGCTGCAGGGCTACGCTGCGGGCATGGCGGCGGGGGCGACGCTTCTGCTGCTCATCCTCTGGATCGCGCTGTGATGCTCCTTTCGCTGCTCATCCTGGCGCCGCTTGCCGGCGCGGTCGTCGTGGCGCTCTCGCCGGCGAGGCAGGCCAGGGGGATCGCCCTCTTCTGGACCTGCGCCCAGCTGCTGCTGGCCCTCGTCGCTGCGGGCAGCTTCGACTGGTCCAACGCAGCGGCGTTTCAGCTCAGCCAGAGCTGGCCCTTCTTCCCGGCCCTTGGCGTCTCGATCTCGCTGGGGGTGGACAGCGTGGCGCTGCTGCTCATCCTGCTCACGGCCCTGCTCGGCCCGCTGTGCGTGCTGGGGTCGTTCAGCGCGATACAGGAGCGGCGCAAGACGTACTACGGCTGGCTGCTCGGCCTGCAGGCGGCGATGGTCGGCGTCTTCGCGGCGCGCGACCTGCTGCTCTTCTACATCTGCTTCGAGTTCACGCTGCTGCCGATGTACGTGCTCATCAGCCTCTTCGGCTCGACGAACCGCAAGCGGGCGGCGACGCGCTTCTTCCTCTTCACCTTCACGGGCTCGATCATCGCCCTGGTGGGCTTCGCGTACTTGGCGTACGTCTCGGCGGAGGAGCACGGCGGGGCGTGGTCCTTCGACATCGCCACGCTCGAGGCGACGGCCCAGGCGCTGCCGCCGCGGATCCAGGCCCTGGCGCTGCTGGCGCTCTTGGCGGGCTTCGCCGTCAAGGTGCCGCTCGTGCCGGTGCACACCTGGCTGCCGCTGGCCCACACCGAGGCGCCCACCGCGGGCAGCGTCATCCTCGCGGGCGTGCTCCTCAAGCTGGGGACCTACGGCATCTACCGCTTCGTCGTGCCGTTCCTCCCCGACGCGATGGCCGTCTGGGCGCCGACGATCGCGGTCCTGTCCATCGTCGGCATCCTCTATGCGGGGCTGATCTGCTGGGTGCAGCGGGACGTGAAGAAGCTCGTGGCCTACTCGTCGGTGAGCCACCTGGGCTTCTGCGTGCTCGGGCTCGTCGCGGCCAACACCGTGGGGCTCTCGGGCGCGACGCTGTACATGCTCAACCACGGCCTGTCGACGGGGGCCCTCTTCTTCCTCGTGGGCATGATGTACGAGCGCTACCACACCCGCTCGCTCGACGAGGTGGGGGGCCTTGCGGGCAGAATGCCGGTGTGGGCCTTCTTCATGGTCTTCTTCGCCCTTGCCAGTGTGGGCCTGCCCGGCCTCAACGGCTTCGTGGGCGAGTTCCTGACGATGCTGGGCGCCTTCCAGGCGGGGGCCTTCACGATCGTGGGCGAGGCGCCGGGGGCGACGGCGGGCGCCCTTGGGCCGTACTTCGCCGCAGCGGCTGCGCTGGGCGTGATCGTCGCGGCGATCTACCTGCTGTACATGGTGGGCAGGATCGTCTTCGGGCCGCTGCGCGAGCCTGAGGGGCATCATCCGCATCCGACGCTGCCCGCGGACCTGTCGCTGCGCGAGATCGCGGTGCTGACGCCGCTGGCGGCGCTGTGCCTGGCGATCGGCCTCTACCCGGCGCCGCTGCTCAAGGCCCTGGAGGCGCCCACGACGCAGACGGCGCAGATCGCGCTGGCGGCGCAGGAGCGGCTTGCCCAGCGGCGCGGCGCCCAGCAGGCGGCGCTTCCCGCATCCGAGCTGATAAACGAGCCAGCGGCCGCAACGCCAATCGAGCCATAGCGATGGTCGAGAAACTGCAACATCTGCATCCTGAAATGGCCCTCTTCGCCGCAGCGTGCGTGGTGACGCTGCTTGGGCTGTCGCCCTCGGCTGCGCTGCGACGGCTGTGCGCGTGGGTCGCGGGGCTGGGGCTGCTGGCTTCGCTGCTGCTGTCGCTGCGGACCCAGGCCGACCCCGCTGCGGCGCTTCCCGGCCTGCAGGGCTACGCCAAGAGCATGGTCGCGGGCGTCGGACTGCTGCTGCTGCCGCTGCTCTCGGGCGTGGCGGACGAGGGGGTGGAGATCGCCCACGGCCAGCGCCGCTTCTCCCCCCTGCGGGCGCTGCGGGGCGAGTTCTACGCCTTCGCCCTCTTCTCGCTGCTGGGCGTGATGCTCTGCGCCACGGCTGACGACCTCATCTGGCTCTTTCTGGCCCTCGAGCTGACGAGCCTTCCCACCTACGTCATGGTCGCGGTGAGCACGAAGTCGCCGCGCTCCCTCGAGGCGAGCGTCAAGTACTTCTTCCTCGGCGCCTTCGCTGCGGCGATCTTCCTGCTCGGCTTCGCCCTGCTCTACGGGGCCACGGGCTCGACGATGCTGCCCGACATCCGCAAGGCCATCGGCGGGGTGGACTTCCCGCCGCTGCTCGCGCTGGGCTTCATCCTGACGTTCCTGGGCCTGGCCTTCAAGATCGCGGCCTTTCCCATGCACTTCTACACCGCGGACGTGTACCAGGGGTCGTCTCCCGCGGTGGCGGCGTTCCTGGCCTTTGCGCCCAAGGCCGCAGGGCTGCTGGTCATGCTGCAGCTGGCGGCGACGGCGGGCTGGGAGTGGGGCGAGAGCTTCGCCAGCCTCCCCGGCCCCCTGTACGCGGCGTTGTGGCTCATGGCGGCGCTGACCATGACGGTGGGCAACGTCCTGGCGACGATCCAGACGAGCGCCCGCAGGATTCTGGCCTACTCCTCCATCGCCCACTCGGGGTACATGCTCGTCGGCCTCATCGCGGGGCCGGGCGACGGGTCAGCGGCGACCAACGGCGTGGCGGCGGCGCTCTTTTACCTGCTCACCTACGGGGTGATGAACGTCGGGGCCTTCGCGGCCCTTGCGGCGCTGGAGCAGCGCAAGACCGTCCCGACGCCTACGGGCGAGCGCGAGGTCCACGAGGAGCTCGACGAGCTGGACGAGCTGCGCGGACTGGTGACGCAGCGGCCCCTCGTGGCGGCGACGCTGATGGTCTGCGCCCTGTCGCTGCTGGGGCTGCCGCCGTTGATCGGCTTCTTCGGCAAGCTGGCGCTCTTCACCGCGGGGGTCTCGGCGGGGGAGATCGCCCTGGTGACGCTGCTGGCGGTCAACAGCGCCGCAGCGGCGTTCTACTACCTGCGGCTGGCGGCGGCGCCCATGCTCGAGGAGGCGGATCCCGTGGCGATTCGGCCGCGTCTGCGGCGCGACGCGCCCGGCAGGTGGATCGCGGGGCTGCTCAGCGCGGTCGTCGTCGTGGCGATGGCCTTCTTCGCTTCGGGCGCCCTGGAGTCTGCAGCGAAGATCGCGCCCCCGACCAAGGCAGCCACCCCTGCAGCGGCGCCTGCATCATCCAGCCCTGCTGACGAGACGGTGCGCCTTCCCGGCGCACCCGCGACTCCTGCAGAGACTGTCACAGCCCGCGGCGGTTGAGGACGCCCGCTGATTCACGCTGCCTTGGCTTGCGCTTGCGCCTTGGCGGCGGGGCCCTTTTCCGCAGCCTCTGCGACCGCCTTGACCCCGCCCAGGCAGCCCACCTCCTGCAGCAGCATGCCCGTGGCTGCAGCCACAGCAGCCAGCAGCGGGACCATCTGCGGGTGCGTCATGAGGGCGCCTTCCAGGCTCGGTCTCCACGCGTCCACCTGCAGCATGAGCGCAAGCGCGCCCACCGCCAGCAGCGAGGCGCCGCCTATTGAGGTGAAGGCGATGATGACCAGCCTGTAGGCCACGAAGGCCAGCATCCCCATGGCGACGAAGCCCAAGAGGGCGCCGAACTGGTGCATGGAGGGGTCGGCGCCGAGGGCGGACCAGCAGTTGGCCCCTGCGAAGGCGCCGGCCAGGCCCGCAAAGAGGGCCACGGTGAAGCGCATCAACGGCAGCGCCGCGACGGCGAAGAGCACCGCGAAGGCGATGGAGACGATGGCGGGCTCGCCCACCCGGGCGCCGAGACTCTGGCCCAGCCCCACCCCCAGCAGCGCCGCAAGCACCAGCAGCACGCCGCGACGCCAGCGCCAACCCTGCAGCAGACTCACCCCGCCAAGCACCAGGAAGATGCTGGCCCAGACCGGATGCACCACCCCCAAACTTTGCACCAGCGCGTCGGGCTGCGCCAGCACGTCCAGCCTCGAACGCAGGACCTCCTCGAAGACGCTCAGCGGATTGGGCCCCGCTGACGCCAGGGGCGCGTCGGGTGGAGGCGTCTGCGGGGCTGCAGCGGCGCCGCCCGTCTGCGCAAGGACGCTCGTGAGCCACAGGATCGGAGGCATGGTCATGGCGCGGGCTCCCGCCGACAACGCAGAGACGCAGCGTCGAGCGCCACAGCCTCAGCTGTCGGACGCGGCGCTATCGGCCTTGCGGGAAAAGGCGGTCCACTGCGTCGCCATCCCCACAGCCGATAACACGAGCCACACAAGCAGCCAACTTTGCGCCGTGTGCGGCGTGACAGCGTCCACGTCGAGCCCGTGCAGACTCGCCAGTGAGAGTCCGCAGGGAACCCACAG
>CAYPBL010000073.1:0-3382 GCA_964408965.1 uncultured Phycisphaeraceae bacterium
TCAGCGCCTGGCTGAGGGCCTGCAGGAAGGTGCGGTCTCTGGTCCACAGCCGCCATCGCTTCCAGAACAGCCACCATGATGGTGGGCCTATCACCGCTGCGGCGACGATGTAGGGCACGAAGTACTTGCCCACCACGATCGCCAGGATCGTGCACGCCAGCCCCATCAGCGACAGGATGCCGAAGAGCGCAAGCTCCGCCTCCAGCGGGAGGTTGAACCAGCCCCGGTGGCGCTTGCGGAGCAGTCGGCCTGCGTCGGGCGCCTGCTGGTCGGAGCCCGCTTCGCTGAGGTTGTCGAAGACGGCGCCAAGGTCCACACCCGCTTCTCCCGCAGCCTCGTCGCGGGCCACGACCGCAGCGGCGGGGTCGGGTTCGGGTCTGGTGGCGGGGAAGGGGACGTCGGCGCCGCAGACGCAGGCGACAGTGCGGCCGGCCAGCTCGTCGCGCCAGCGGTGCCTGCGGCCACAGGATTGGCATTGCACCCATGCTTGGGCGGCGGCGTCCACGCGCAGCCCTCCGCGTTCGAGCAGGCGACAGCCTTCTGCGTGGCCTCGGCGGCCTCCTCCGCAGCAGCGGACTGCCCCTGCTGGGGCTCTGCAGGCAGTGTACCCCCCTCTGCGCTGCGCTGCGACGCAAAGGCTGCCTGCGGAACCGCTGCTCCGCTCAGCCGTCGAAAGACGGACGCAGGAGGCGGCGGCAGCAGGAGGGGCGGGCTCGAGCCTGAAGGTCTCCGCGGGAGTCGGCGATAGGGATGGCATGAGCGACTACACTGAAGGCATGCAGCGGCGGTGCGCACGATGGGCTGTCCTGGGCCTCTGGCTGGGAGCCACAGGGCTGACGGCGGCGACGGCGACGGGGCAGCCTGCGTTCCCTCGCGCAGAGCTGCTCGACCAGACGCCCCATGTGGAGTTCGGCGACGCGGAGATGCGGCAGCTGGCCCATCTCTTCGAAGGCCAGTGGCGCACCGCTGCAGGGGCGGATTCGCAAGCCAGGCCTTGGACGCTGCGGGCGGTGCGGGTCCCGGGCAAGCTGCTGACGCAGCCCGTGTACCTCGAGCTGGTCCGCAAGGACGAGGAGGCGTCGCCTCTTCGGCAGTGGATCCTGGCCTTCTACCGCTCCAACGGCGATCTCCGGGCGAGGGTGTACGAGTTTCCCATGGGCTCGGGGCTCAAGGGGTTGTGCGTGGGGCTGTGGGCGGCGCCTGAGCACTTCCCCGTCGTCACGCCCTCGCAGCTGGACGTGATCGGCGACTTCGCTGTGGAACAGCGCGATGGGGCCTACGTGTTCACCTCGACCAGCCCCTTTCTGCTCAACCACCACACGCAGTGGTCCATGGACGCCTCGCTGGAAGTGACGCCCCTGGCGATTCGGTGGACGGAGAAGGTGTACGACAAGAACGGTCAGCCGCTGCCTGCGTCGGCGGTGGACCTGACGTTGACGCGTGAGGGCGAGCTTCCTCGGGCTGAGGAGCGGGCGCTGGGCGTGCAGGTGATCGACCTGCGCGAGGGCCGCGGAGGCAAGGCGGACGACGGCGAC
Source organism: uncultured Phycisphaeraceae bacterium (assembly GCA_964408965.1). GTDB lineage: Bacteria > Planctomycetota > Phycisphaerae > Phycisphaerales > UBA1924 > CAYPBL01. The sequence continues at coordinate 1,536 of CAYPBL010000073.1, forward strand.
GTGCTGGTCTTCTGGTACAGTGGCTGGCTGGAGAACGGGACGCTGTTCGAGACCAACCACACGCCCGGCTCGTCGCCGTTGCAGCTGGCGCTTCCCAACGACCGCATCATCGAGGGCTGGTCGATCGGCCTGCAGGGCATTCGCTGCACCGAGACGTACGAGACGGGAGGAGGCGGGATCCGCAAGCTCATCATTCCGCCTGCAGCGGCGATGGGCGCCAGCGGCGGGATGGGGAAGCTGGCGGCCATCCCTCCGAACGCCACGGTGATCTTCACCATTGAGATGGTGGCCATGAAGGACAACACGCCTGAGGCGCCCGATCTGGTGGAGGACCCGTTCAAGGAGATGGGGGCGGAGAAGCCTGACGAGCTGCAGATGAAGCAGCAGAAGGGGGAGAAGAAGCCTCCGTCGTCAAGTGGGGGCTCGGGCGGCGGGGGCTGAGCGCGTTCTTCGGTGTGTCGGGGGAGAGGGCGACGCAGAGAAGGGGGGAAGGAGGCGACGTCATGGCGGCGGCATCGAAGCTTGCGCCCCTGCTCGAGCATCTGGAGGGGCTTGACGGACCTGCGGAGCTGGAGACGTTGCGGCGGCTGTTGGCGCTGTCGGGACTGACGAGGCGGGACCTGGCCCCCCACGTGCGGTTTCTCGACGAGCACTACGCCCGGAACATCGTGAGCAAGTCGCCCCATTACGAAATGGTGTGCGTGTGCTGGCGGCCCGGGCAGGCGACGCCTGTGCACGACCATCGGGGCTCCAGCTGCGCCTTTCTCGTTGTCGAGGGCGAGGCGGTCGAGAAGGTCTACGGCCATGCGGTCGACGGGGCGCTTGGGCCGCTCGAGGGCGAGCACGTCAGGCCCACGGGGTACATCTGCGCCTCGAGCGAAGCGGACATTCACGAGGTGCGCAACGACGGGCCCGACGAGCTCATCACGCTGCACATCTACTCGCCCGCCCTGACGCAGCTGAACATCTACGACCCTGTGACGGGGCGGGCGCAGGGGTGGGCCCCCCACACCGTCGAGACCTGAGAGTCGAGACCGAGCTGTCCCGCAGCGGGCGGGCGGATGCGCGCATGGTGGAGGTCGAGCACGCGACAGAGCGGTTTGCGGAGGCGGCGCTGGTCTCGGGAGGCTTGGACTCCGCCGTCACGCTGGCGCTGGCCCAGAGGCGATGTCTGGAGCAGGGGCGGGGCGCCGTGGCGGCGCTGAGCTTCGACTACGGGCAGCGCCACCGCGTCGAGCTCGAAGCAGCACGGCGGGTGGTCGAGCAACTCAACGCCAAGGCTGCCCCGGAAGGCGCCGGGCGAATCGTCCATCGCCTGCTCAGGCTTCCGCAGGAGGCGACGGCGGGCTCAGCCCTGACCGCTGGCGGAGGGGAGGTCCCCAAGGGGCGCAGCGCCGAGGCGATCAGCCAAGGCGTGCCGAGCACGTATGTGCCAGCTCGCAACCTGGTCTTTCTGGCCCTGGCCTGCGCCTTCGCGGAGGCCCACGGGGCGCGGGCGGTGTGGATAGGCGTCAACGCGCTGGACTACTCGGGATACCCCGACTGCAGGCCCGCCTTCATCGAAGCCTTCACCCGCTGCCTGGAGGTGGGGACGAAGCGGGGCGTCGAGGGAAGGCCCGTGCGCATCGAGGCGCCGCTGATCGATCTGACCAAGGCCCAGATCGTGCGTGTGGGCCTCGAGCTGGGGGTGGACCTGTCGCTGACCTGCTCGTGCTACGACCCGGGCCCGGCTGGCGAGCCCTGCGGGGCCTGCGACGCCTGCCAGCTGCGGGCCAGGGGATTCGAGGAGGCGGGACTGGGAGGGTGAGCGGGTGGAGATGCGCCAACGGCGCCGATCTGGCAGCGAA
>CAYPBL010000073.1:3482-8105 GCA_964408965.1 uncultured Phycisphaeraceae bacterium
GGTGGAGATGCGCCAACGGCGCCGATCTGGCAGCGAAGGAGGGGGAATGCGCAGCAGGCGTCAGGAGGAAGGGCGTTGTGGCGCGCCCACAGGGAGACGCCCAAGGCAGGGATTTTGCAGCGACAGCAACGAACACTGCCTGGCGCAGCCTGCGGGAACGACGCTGCAACTCTCCGCAGCTGCAGGAGGCGACACTGCCCAAGCGGGCTCCGCAGCGAGCCGAAAGAGGGGGGAAGGGACGCTCTCCGGGGAGGCGTGAATGAGCCAGCCTTTGACGCAGAAGAAGAAGATCGCCCTGGTGGGCAACGCGCTTCCCCGCAAGTGCGGCATCGCCACCTTCACCACCCATCTGCGCGACGCTGTCGCCCAGGCTGAGCCTGGCTGCGACGCCTTCATCGTGGCCATGAATGACAGGCCCGGGGGGTATCGCTACGACGAGACGGTGCGTTTCACCATCGACGAAGGCGACGCCTTGGCGTATCGCCGGGCAGCGGACTTCCTCAACGTGCTGGGGGTCGACGCGGTCTGTCTGCAGCACGAGTACGGCATCTTCGGCGGCGAAGCGGGCAGCCACATCCTGCACCTGCTCCGCAGCGTGCACATGCCCGTGGTGACCACGCTGCACACGGTGCTCAGGGAGCCCAGCGACAAGCAGCTGGAGACGCTGCGCCGCGTCGCGGAGCTGAGCGACCGTCTGGTCGTGATGAGCGAAAAGGCGGTGGGGTTCCTGCGCGACGTCTACGGCGTCGAGCCCGAGAAGGTGGATCTGATTCCGCACGGGGCGCCCGACGTGCCCTTCGTCGACCCCAACTTCTACAAGGACCGCTTTGGTGTGGAGGGGAAGAAGGTGCTGCTCACCTTCGGGCTGCTCTCGCCGGGCAAGGGAATCGAACACGTCATCGAGGCCCTGCCCGGGATCGTCAAGAGTCACCCGGAGGTCGTCTACATCGTGCTCGGCGCCACGCACCCGCACGTGCGGAAGCAGCTGGGCGAGACGTACCGCCTCTCGCTGCAGAGCCTGGCTGAGCGGCTGGGGGTGGCGGAGCACGTGCTCTTCTACGACCAGTTCGTCGAGCAGGAGGAGCTCGTCGAGTTCATCGCCGCGGCGGACATCTACGTCACGCCCTACCTGAACGAGGAGCAGATCACCTCGGGGACGCTGGCGTACTGCGTGGCGGCGGGCAAGGCGATCATCTCGACGCCCTACTGGCACGCCCAGGAGCTGCTGGCCGAGGGCAGGGGCAGGCTCGTCCCCTTCCGCGACCCCGGCGCCATCGCCCGCGAGGTGAACGACCTGCTGACCAACGAGATCGCGCGTCATGCGATGCGCAAGAAGGCCTACCTCTACGGGAGGGGCATGATCTGGCCTGCGGTGGGGGGACGCTATCACGAAGCGTTTGACAGAGCGCTGGCGGAGCGCGTCAGCGCGCCGCGGACAGCCCAGCTGCGCAGGGCCAAGCCCGGTCCGCCGACGCCCCGCAGGTCGTATCCGCTGCTGAAGCTGGACCACCTGCGACGGCTCACCGACGACGTGGGCGTGATCGAGCATGCGGTGTACTCGACGCCCCGCAGAGTGGACGGGTATTCGCTGGACGACAACGCCCGGGCGTTGCTCCTGTGCGCCAAGCTCTGCGAGCTGGGATCGGCCTGGCGCGACGACGCAGCGGAGCTGGGCACGCGCTACATGGCGTACATCGTGCACGCATACAACGAAGAGCGGGGCCGCTTTCGGCACGGCATGCGCTACGACCGCTCGTGGGAGGAGGAGGTGGGCAGCGAGGACTGTCACGGCAGGGCGATCTGGGCGCTGGGCGTGACGGCGCGCAGCGGCTGGTCGCAGGACGTGCGGGATTTGGCGCTGGAGCTGCTCTGGAAGGCGGCGCCTGCTGCGGATCGGTTCACCTATCCCCGGGCCTGGGCTTTCGCAGCCCTTGGCCTTGCGGCGCACGAGCGCACGGCGCCCGGCGACGCCCGGGTGGCCAGCGCCCTGGACAGGCTGGCGGAGCGGCTGGCCCGTCGACTCCGGGCAACGCGCAGCGACGACTGGGTCTGGTTCGAGGACATTCTCGCCTACGACAACGCGCGCCTGCCTCAGGCGCTCATCGACGCGGGAACAGCCTTGGGACGTGAGGAGTACACGACGCTCGGGCTCGAGGCGCTGGCATGGCTCACAGAGGCGCAGACAGACCCCGAGAGCGGGCATTTCGTCCCCATCGGCACGGACGGGTGGTGGCGCAGGGGGCAGCGCAGGGCCCGCTTCGATCAGCAGCCCGTCGAGGCCTGCGCGACCATCGGCGCCTGCGCCGCAGCGTTGCGGGCGACGGGGGAGGAGCGGTGGCGCAGCTGCGCTCAGGCGGCGCTGGACTGGTTCCTCGGGCGCAACGACCTGGGCGAGCGCCTCTACGACCCCGCAACGGGGGCCTGCTGCGATGGGCTGCACCCCGCCAGCGTCAACCGCAATCAGGGAGCGGAGTCCACGCTGGCCTACCTGCTGTCGCTGGTCGATATCAGACTGCTGGACAGCGAGCTGGGCGAGGCGGAGCAACGGCCGGAGGAAGGAGCCGTCGTCGCCCAGGCCTGAGCGGGGTCAGCTCAGCAGCGCTCGCGCAGCCTTGTGGTCGAAAGGGCTTCCTTCATGCGACAGCGCAATCTGCTCACTGAAGTGCTCTTCGAGCGCTACAGCCCTCATCCGCTGCTGACGCCTGCGGACTGGCCGTACCCCATCAACAGCGTCTTCAACCCCGCAGCGACGCTGCTCTCCGACGGCTCGACGCTGCTGCTGTGCCGCTGCGAGGACCACCGCGGCCATTCGCACCTGACCGTGGCGCGCTCGAAGAACGGCATCGACAACTGGATCATCGACCCCTCGCCGACGATCGAGCCTGCGCCCAGGACGCATCCGGAAGAAGTGTGGGGCATCGAGGACCCGCGCATCACCTTCGTGCCGAGCCTGAACGAGTACTTCATCGCCTACACGTCCTTCTCGCACGGCGGCCCCGGCGTGTCGCTGATGCGCACGCGCGACTTCGACACCTTCGAGCGGCTCGGCGCCGTGATGCCGCCTGACGACAAGGACGCGGCGCTGCTGCCCTGCAAGGTCGAGGGCCGCTGGGCCATGCTCCACCGGCCCAGCGGGCCGCACGGCGGGCACATCTGGATCTCCTACTCGCCCGACCTGCGCCACTGGGGCGACCACCGTCTGGTGCTGCGGGCCAGACGCGGCGCCTGGTGGGACTCGGAGAAGATCGGCCTCTCGCCGCCGCTGGTCGAGACCGAGGCGGGCTGGCTGATGATCTACCACGGCGTGCGCAGGCACGCCTCGGGGGCGCTGTACCGCTGCGGCCTTGCGCTGCTCGACCGCGACGAGCCCCACAAGTGCCTGATGCGCGGCAGCGAGTGGGTCATGGGGCCCTCGCTCCCCTGGGAGCGCGAGGGCGACGTGGACAACGTGGTCTTCCCCTGCGGCGTCGTCGTCGACCAGGAGGACCCGGACCTGCTGCGCGTCTACTACGGCGCAGCGGACACCTGTGTGGGCCTGGCCATCGCCCGCATCAGCCAGCTGCTCCACTGGCTCGAGCACCACAACAGCGACGGCGAGGGCGAGGTCTGACTCGTCAGCGGTGATGCAGCGGCTGGGCCGCTCCTAGCATGGCCTGCGACAGGCAGCAGGAGCGACCAGACGATGGGCGAGCATCGGCCGATCCAGTATCCCGGCGCCCAGGCGGCGCAGGGCTCCCAGAGCCCTGCCCAGCGGGTCATCGCCGTGGGGGCGGGAAAGGGCGGCGTGGGCAAGAGCACCCTCGCGGTGACGCTGGCGGTGGGCCTTGCCCGCATGGGACGAACGGTCGGTCTGCTCGACGCGGACATCTACGGGCCCTCGATCCCGACCATGCTCGGCGTCGAGCGCGACGAGACGCAGGTGGTGGGGGGCATGCTCCAGCCCGCCGTCGCCCACGGCGTGCGGGCCGCGAGCATCGGCAAGCTCGTCGAGCCCGACAAGGCGCTCATCTGGCGCGGGCCCATGGCCCACGGCGCCTGCAGGCAGCTCATCGAGCAGACCCGCTGGGGCGAGCTGGACGATCTGGTGGTGGATCTGCCCCCGGGAACGGGGGACGTTCCGCTGACGATCGTGCAGTCGCTGCCCCTGACCGGGGCGGTGGTCGTGTGCACGCCCCAGAAGGTGGCGATGGACGACGCGCGAAGGGCCGTGAGCCTGTTCCGCACGCTCAGCGTTCCGGTGCTGGGGGTGGTCGAGAACATGTCGGGCTTCACCGCGCCCGACGGGACGCGGGTGGACATCTTCGGCGCAGGAGGCGGGGCGGACCTGGCCCAGGAGCAGGGCGTCGCCTTCCTCGGCGCCCTGGCGCTGCACCCGCAGTTGCGGGCCCTGCTCGACGCGGGTCAGGTCGGCGCCTGCTTCGACGACGACGCCCCCCTGCGCAGCGAGCTCGAGGCGATCGTCGCCAAGGTCCACGAGGCGGCCCAGCAGGCTGCGGCCCAGGCGCAGCGTCCCGAAATCACCATCCGCGACTGACGCAGCCGCGACGCGCAGCGTCCGCATAGGGGCGATTCGGCCCAGGCGGCGCAGGCGGCGCAGCTGCGCCCAGGGCGCAGCCTGCGCGG
>CAYPBL010000074.1:0-7944 GCA_964408965.1 uncultured Phycisphaeraceae bacterium
TTTCCTTTCCTCCGGGTACTGAGATGTTTCAGTTCCCCGGGTTCGCCTCACACGCCTATGCATTCAGCGTGTGATGACCCTCTGCGGGCCGGGTTGCCCCATTCGGAGATCCCAGGATCAACGCTCGGTTGCCAACTCCCCTGGGCTTATCGCAGGCTCCCACGTCCTTCATCGCCTCTCGACGCCAAGACATCCACCGTGCGCCCTTGGTGGCTTGATCGCCCCAACCGCGCGCCCTTTTCCTCGGAGTTTCCCCTGAAGAAAAGCGCCGCTCGTCGAGCGACCCGCCGCTCGCCGCCGCGACCACCCCCAGCAGCCAACTGCCCGCTGCCAGGCGCCGCCGCGACGGACAAGCCCAGACGCTTCGATCTCGGTGTCGCCGCCGCCCGTGCGCAGCCCCAAGACCTGTGGGCCGCTGGACGGCGACGTCCGCGTCACTCTTGCCTCTTCGGTTGCCACAGATCGCCTCGCCTACGCGGCCGTGGCCGCCTCAGCGAGCCGGGCAGTATACGCCTCTGCGCCGGGCTGTCAAGGCGATGCGCAACGGTTGGCGGCGGCTCGCGCCGGCGCTGCGGACCTCACCCGCCCAGGCCCCCGCTGCCTCCGGAAGAGGGGGCGGCGCCGTCGGGCTTCGACTCCGTTGCAGCGTCCCGGCGGCTCCGCTCCGTGGGCGTCGAGCCTGGCTCGAGCACCACCGCGGCGCGGGCCTGCTCCGCTGCCTCCTGCAGCCTGCGGCGAAGCGCCGAGCGGCTGGCGGCGCGGGGATCGTGCGCCTCCACGTCCGTTGTCCCTGGTGTGCGCAGCACGACCTCCAGAGCCTGCTCGCTGGCCCTGCCCGTCGTCGGCGCAGGAGCCACCTGCAGCACAAACGCTCCCTGCAAGTCGAACGTCAGCGGGGCTGTGATGGGTGTTCGTGCGCGCACTTCGGGAACGCCGTCGCTGACCAGCGCCACGTCGAAGCGAGGCAGCTCCCCAGCGGCCACCTCCTGCAGGTCCACCACGGCGCTGACGGCGTCGCCAGCGGCGACCCGCCTGCTCACCTGCCGCCAGCCCCCGTAGAAGAAGCGGTAGAGCTCGACCGTCGCGGAGGCCTCCCCTCCGATCGTCCCTGCGGAGGCGGCGCGCGTCACGAAGAGGTAGGCGTCGCGGTCCACATCCACCGGCTCGGTCCACGGCGACCACTGCGTGTGCACGACGGGGGAGGCGGCGAAGGAACGGGCGCTCTCCGCCAAGGCCTTCTCACGACCGTAGAGCGGATTGGCCAACGTCAGCCTCACGCGATAGCGGTAACGGGCGCCTGGCTCGAGGAAGACATCAAAGGCCCAGAAGGTGAACTCGGTGGGATCCACGATGTCGGGAGGCGGCGCCTGCAGGGCAGCGAGGGTCTGGCTGGCCAGGGGCTGCCCCTCCTCGTCGTAGCCCAGCTCCTTGAGCTGCGCGACGATGTCGTTGCGCTGCGCCCGCAGGGCCTCGATGCGCTTGCGTTTGGCTTCCTCCGCCTGCTTCTGGCGCTCCTGCTCGCGCTGTTTGGCGTTGCTTTCGCGGCTGGGGCGCTGCGCGCCTCCTCCGCCGCCCCCGCCTATGCCTCCGCCAGGCTGCGCCGCTGCCTGCACGAGGCTGGCCAGCTCCTGCTCCACGCTCTGCAGCCGTCGCAGCAGCTGCTGCACCTTCTTCCGATCCGCAGCGAGCTCCATAGCCTCGGAGGGAAGACGCCACGGCCCTCCTGCGATGATGTTGTAGAACGCAGGCTGCAGAATCCCCTTGCTCTTGTCCAGGGCCTGCTGCACCAGCGCGTCCAGACCACCGCTGTCGCTGACGGAGGCGACAGCGTCGCGCAGCGAGACGCGCCCTGGCGCAGGCGCCGTGAGCAGGGGCTCGCCCACGGGCCTGCCTGCGTCGTCCACCCGTTGCCGCTGCACCTGCACGTCGAGGACCGCCAACCTCGCCCGCCACCAGTTCCCCGGCGCCGCCCGCAAGGGGCCGTCGGGGCCGTCCGGGTCCAGTTCGATGGCCTCCAGCAGCTGCGCGGGGTTGAACGTCGCCTGAATCGTCGTGGCGCGGAAGTCGTAGGGCTGCTGCTTGGGCAGGAAGCCCGCAGCGGCGATCGCAGGATGCAGCAGCGGCTCGAAGGGATCCATGGCGCCCGCGACCACGCTCGCCAGCGCTGTCGTGGGACCAGGCAGGGAAGGCAGGCCAAAGGCGGGGTTCTCCAGCCCCTCCGTCTCGACTTCGGCCAGCGTGCTCCCTCCACCCGCGGCGGGAGCCACAGCGACACTGAGCGGAACAGGCAGGTCCTCCCGGCGGCTGAGCTCCTCACGGATCGACTGCGCCAGCAGGTCGGCCACGGGCGCAGGCGGAGGAGGAGCCTGGGGATCCGCAGCCGCCTCCTCCAATCTGACCCCCAGACCGCTGGCCTGGTCGATCACCCGCTGGTACGCCCGGTCGATGGGCATGCGGTCTCGACCCGCCACGACCACCTCGCCCGGCCCGGTGGTCAGCTGCCAGCCCAGCACCGCCAGAAACGCCAGCAGGAAGACTAGGACAAGGATCTTGTCGAAGACGCGTTCGAGCAGACTGACGCCTTTGTTGCGCTTCATGATGCGTGCCTCTGCGTGGACCGCGCGCGCCGCTGCAACGGGGCCCGGGCGCTGCGGACGGCGTGTCGATCGGACTGACGCCTCACGACCCCGCTCCCTGACGCTGCTGCGCCGGCTGCGGCGATGGAACCCCCAGCGCCGCCCTGACCTTTGGGGGCATCAGCGGCGCCGTCCACTGACGCATCCACAGCGTCTCGATCCGCAGCTGCAGCCTCACCGGCGACGAGAGCCCGTAGACGTATCCCTCGGCCAGGTCCTGAGCGGGGTCGTAGGACTCGATCCGCTGGTCGATGACCGTCATGAGATTGGTCGCGGCGAAGGCGTCGAGCACTTCGGGAATGCGGGCGCTGTCCACGATGACGCTGATGGTGGCGTAGCGCACGTCGAAGAGCGGGTTGGGTCCAGCCAGGCCTGTGAAGGAGGCTTCGAAGTTGAGGGGAACCGGCGCTGCGGGATTGATCGGGCGGGGCTGCGACGTCCCCTCGTATGTCCACGGCGCCACCGCGATGGATTCGATCCGCTTGACCGGCCCGTCCAGCACCGACAGCCGCACTCCCGCCTGATCCGTGTTGGCCAGCGCCAGGGCTTTGAGGATGTCGCGATGCATCCACGTCCGGTGTTGCCAGTCCCAGGCCACGTCGAGCGAAGGGGGCCTCTCGGAACTCCACGGCGCCACAGCGACGAAGACGTCGTCGCTGGCGTAGAAGGTCAGGCTCTGGGCGCGATCCACGTACAACCTGTGGCGCAGCTCCGTCAGCGCCCGGCGAAGATCGGGATCCGCAGCGGCCTGTTCAGCCTCCTCGCCGCGATCGACGGCCCGCTGCACCCATTCCTCCTTGCGGGTTTCGAGCCTGGCGAGGACGACCTCGGGATCGGGCGGCGCGCCGGCGCCGAACTCGCGGAGCAGGGCCCGCTGCGCCGCAGGCCAGGCGGCGGCGACTTCCTGCAGCTTGCGCGCCGCCTCCTCGGGCTTGGGCTCGGGAAACAGCCCCTCGACCAGCAGCGGCCGGTCCTCGCTGTTCCACTGCACCGCCCAGCGGTACACCTCGTCCGCTGCCTTGGCTGCAGCCTGCATGTATCGCGCGACCGCCTCGTTGGTGGCCTTGTTGGGCGGCCGTGAGAACTCCGTCTGCCCGGCGCCGAGCAGATCGGGCAGGGCGTAGTTGGTCTGGGCGCTGTTGAGTGAGCGCAGCCGCTGCTGCAGGTCCTGCTCCACCTGCTTGTGAATGGCGGCGGCCTTGCTCATCCCCAGCAGCAGCCCCGTCGGCAGAGCCGCGACCATGACCACCACGCTGAGGAGCAGGATGAGATTGGCCTTGACGAACGCCAGAATCTGCTTGAGCTTGCTCATCGGGCGCCCTCCGCCTTGGCCAGCTGCGTCTTGATGCGCTGCTCCACCGCGGAGACGGGCGCCTTGAGCGCAGCCTCCCAGACGATGACGTAGCGATTCACGTGCGCCTCGGGTGGGAAGGGCGGCGGAGGCGTCGCGATCGGAGCCAGCGACGCCAGCGGATCGTCCTTCGAGGACGCCCCCTCGCCTTCGCGGCGCTCCACAGGGGTCTTCACCACACTGCTGAAGTCAACGGGAATGTAGGTGTACAGCGCATCGGGTCTGTCTGCGTTGTCCCGCAGCCACTTGAGAATCGTGTCGTTGACGAAGGCGATCTCGTCGCGGTGCGGACTGTCGACGACGAGACGGAAGATCAGCTTGCCATACTGCGAGCGGGCCTGCGTCCGCTGCCCTCTGCTGGAGCGTCCGCTGCGTCGGGCTCGAGGATCCGCGGCGCCGCTTGTGAAGCCTCCGCCGCCCAGGCCTCCGCCGCCCGCGGCGCGTCCTCCACGGCGCCGTGGCGAAGCTGCGCCCTGGACGGGTTGATCCACCATCGACGCAGGCGCTCCGCCGCTGGGCGTGACATAGTCCACATCGAATGACTGCAGATGGAACACGGGCCACTGGTCGGGGGGCATGTCGCGGAGCTTGCCGCTGAGGATGAGCTCCTTGTCGGCGCCGCCCGAGGCGAGCATGGCCCCCAAGTCCATCGCCACCTGCTTCATGAGGTCCTTGCGGACGAAGAGGTTGACGACGTTGCGCGCCTTGGCGCCGAAGACCGCTGCCTGCATGGCCTGCTCCGCTTCGCGCTTGAGCCTGCTGGCTTGCGAGACCACCTGCTCGACCCGCGCAAGGCCTGGCGAGTTGAGCGCCTTTTGCCGTGCGCGTTCTGCAGCGATGGGTTGGTAGAAGGCAGCGGCGCCTGCAGCGAGCGACAGTCCCGCTGCGGTCATGAACCAGGCGGGCTTGCGCTTCCACACCTGCTGCCTGACCACCTGGGCGGGGACGAGGTTGGCGTCGATGGGGGCCAGGCCCAGCCCCTGCAGCGAGGCGCCGTACGCCGTCGCCAGGCACAGCGCCTCAGCCTGCACATCGCTGGCGTCTGCGCCCTCGATCTGGGCCCTGCTGAACTGCTCCAGCCGCTGCACGTCCATCTGCAGCTGCTGACTGAGGAACCGCCGCAGCCCCAGCAGCCTGAAGGTCGCCCCCAGCCCGATGATCCGTTTCAGCTCCGTCTCCGGGTGCAGCTGGTTGTAGTACGAGATGGAGCGCTGCACCTCCTGGGCGAAGTCCACGAAGACCGAGCGCATCGCCTGGAAGATGTGGCGCTTGTGGCGGGAGCGCTCAGCCTCGCGCTTGAGCTTCTCCGCCTTGGTGTAGGGCAGCTTGAAGGCCTCGGCGACAGCTTCGGTGAAGTTGTGCCCGCCCATGGGGAAGGTGCGGATCCACACCCGGCCGGCGTCGGCGACGATCAGGTCCGTCGTGCGTGTGCCGATGTCGAGAAAGACGACGGGCGGACTCTCGGGCGTCAGCGCCAGGTCGTAGGCCATGGCGTTGTAGACCGCCACGGGGCTGAGCGTCAGGGCGACAGGCTCGATCCCCACGTCCTCGCACAGCCGCAGCCGCTCCATGACCCGCTCGCGGGTCATCGCGAAGATGCCCACCTCCACATCCGGACTGTCGGGCTTCTGGAACGTCTGGAAGTCCCACTCCACCTCCTCGATGGGAAAGGGAATCTGCTGCACCGCCTCGAACTTGACGATGTCGGGGACCTTCTTGGGCTCGACGGGCGGGAGCTTGGCGAAGCGGGCGAATCCCGCTGAGCCGGGCGCCGTGATGGCCACGTCGGCCTTGCGCAGGTTGCGCTGGCTGACCAGGGCGCCGAGCGAAAGGCGTATCGCCTCCGCCTCGTCGACGTCGGGCGCCGAGAGCACCTTGGGGTGCGGGACGATGATGTGGTCGAGGACGCGGACTTCGCTGTCGTCGCGGGTGAGCAGCAGGGCCTTGACCGCAGCGGACCCGATTTCCACACCCCAGCATGCGCTCGACGCCATGGCGTCTCCTTCACTGTGCGCTGTGTGCGCTGGCGAACAGCGACCAGCGACGTCCTGCAACGGCGCCGCGCCGCCTCGCGCCCGTTCTCCTCTGCGGGCGCAGACCCACCGAGGCCCCGCGAGGCTGGGAACGCAGACGCGCAGGCCCGACCATACGTCCGCCTGGCGCCGCGGGTTGCGTCGGCTCTCGTCAACGGCGCGTCAGCCCCGCTGTCAAGGAAAGGATAGCACGCCCGTCTGCGCCGCTGAGCAGGGGACAAAGCGCTATCTGGACGCTGAGCCGTGGCGCGTGGGCCGTGCGCGGTCGATACACTGCGGCAGGCACGGTGGGGCCGCGCCACATGTTCGCCTGGTCAGAGGGCTGCGTCATGCCGCAGGAAGAGCAATCGACCACACCCACGGATCCATCCCTTGCGCAACGGGAGGAGCCCGCCAGCGCGCCGCAGACGCCCAGCGACGCTGCGGCGGAAACGGCAGCCGTCAAGGACGCCTGCTGCGAGACGGCGCAGGCCGCTGACGCGCCGGAGGCTGCAGCGAAGACGCTGGAGACCTCCGCAAGCGCAGCGTCCGCCCCTCACGCCGACGCGCCGTCAGCGGCCGCTTCCACCGCCCACGACCACGGGGCCCAGCCCCCAGCTGCATCGCCTGCCCGCGCGCAGGAGGCTGCTGCGTCCGCGCCCCGGCCCGACTCCAGCGGCGCCCAGCAGCTCGACGACGCCACCGCCACCGAGGCCAAGGCCGCGATGGAGCGGGCCGTCGCCGCGGCCCCGCAGTCCGCTTCGACCGAGAAGCCTGAGAAGCTGCAACCGCCCGGCGCCGGGCCGGGCGCCAGTCAGCGCAGCGACGTCGTCGCCCCCAAGCCCATCCGCGGCCCGCGCGTCATCGAAGGCGGCCGTGAGCACCGCAGGGGGCTGGTCGTCTCCGTCGGGCCCGAGGACATCTTCATCGAGTTCGGCCCCAAGGAGCTGGGCGTGGCCCAGCGCAGCCAGTGGAAGGAGGACGAGCTCCCAAAGCCCGGCGAGGAGATCGAGGTCGTCGTCGAGCGCTTCAACCCCAACGAGATGCTCTACATCTGCCTCAAGCCGGGGGCGGTGCAGCGGGCTGAATGGGAGCTGCTGCAGAAGGGGCAGGTCGTCGAGGCGGTGGTGACGGGCGTCAACAAGGGCGGCCTCGAGCTGGAGGTCGCCCACCACCGCGCCTTCATGCCCGCCTCGCAGGTGGACATCCGCCCCGTGGCGGACCTGCAGGGGTTCGTCGGCCAGAAGCTCGCCTGCGTGGTGCGCAAGGTCGAGCGGGCGGGACGGGGCAACATCGTGCTCTCGCGGCGCGATCTGCTCCTTGCCCAGCGCAAGGAGCTGCGCGAGAAGCTCAGGGAGACGCTCACGGTCGGCCAGACGCTCGAGGGCGAGGTGGTCAGCGTGCAGCCCTACGGCGCCTTCGTGGACATCGGCGGCGTCGAGGGGCTGGTGCACGTCTCGGACATGAGCCACCAGCGCCACGTCAGGCCCGAGGAGCTCGTCGAGCCCGGACAGAAGGTGACGGTGCAGATCCTCAAGCTCGACTGGGACAACGACCGCATCTCGCTGGGGATGAAGCAGGTCGCCCCGGACCCCTTCGAGCAGGCGCTGGAGACGCTCAAGGAGGGCGAAGCCGTCACCGGCCGCGTCGTCCGTACGACGGACTTCGGCGCCTTCGTCGAGCTGGCGCCCGGCGTGGAGGGCCTGGCGCACATTTCCGAACTGTCGTGGAAGCGCGTGCCCAGCGTCGAGAGCGTGCTCAAGGAGGGTCAGGTCGCGCAGGTGAAGATCCTCTCGATCGACCGGGAGAAGAAGCGGATCAGCCTGAGCGTCAAACAGCTGACCGAACCGCCCAAGTCCGCCCGCGACGACAGCCGCCGCAGCGCCGAGGAGATCCGCAAGGAGACGCGGGCCTACCGCAAGCTCCGCGAAGAGGGCAAGCGCAA
>CAYPBL010000075.1:0-5283 GCA_964408965.1 uncultured Phycisphaeraceae bacterium
GCGCTGGAGACGGTGGCGGTCTGCCGCTGCTGGTTCTGCATGCCCGAGGCGAGCTCCTCGGAGGAGGCGGCGATCTGCGTCGAGGCGCTGGCCACGTCGGCGGTGGCGCTGCGCACCTCGGTGATGATCGATTCGAGCGTCGCGATCAGCTCGTCGCAGGCGGTGGCGATGTCGGCGATTTCGTCATGGTTGGCGTCACCGATGCGGCGACTGAGGTCCCAGTCCGTGCGCACCGCGTTCAGCGCGTGGGCGACGTGGACGAGGCGTCTGCGCAGCTGGACCGCAAAGAAGATCGTGATCGCGCTGGACAGCGCAAGCGCCGCGACGGGGCCCAGCGTCAGGGCGCGTCGCATCGAGTGGACGCTGCTTTCGAGCGATTCGCTCGCGTGCGCAAGCAGCGTCTCCTTGCTGTCGGCGACCGATTGGAACAGCGTGAGCAACGGCGCCGCTGCGGGCTTGACGGACTCCTCGAAGAGCGTCATCGCCTCGTCCGTATCCAGAACGGTGTTGACGGCCAGCTTGCGGTAGACAGGGTCGATGTTGTCGACGAAGTCGCGATAGCGGGAGACCATCTCGGGCGCCTGCTGGGCCAGTCGCTGCGCTCCCTCGAACGCGGCGTCGGCGAGTTTGGGCGCGAGCGCCTCCAGTGTGCGGGCGGTCTTCTCGCCCTCCTGCAGCCCCTTGCGGGCCTGTTCGATCAGGCGGGTCCGCTGCGCGGAGTCGGGGGCGCCGCTCGCCTCCACGACCGCGAGCATGGCGCCGTCCACAGCTTTCTTGAGCGACTCGACGGAAAAGACCGTGGGAATGGTGATGTTGGTGAACTCCGTAGCCACCCGCGTCAGCGAGCGGGACTCGCCCAGCGACAGCAGCGCGATCACCAGCATCGCCAGCAGAGGAACACCCGTCATGAGGGCAAGCTTGGCGGCGACGGATCCACGCAGACGGTTGAGGATGCGCATCGACATGGCGGTGTGTTCTCCCGACGCGAGGGGGCCAGAGGCGGCGCAGCGGGCGCCGATCGTCACGGCGGTCGACGACTCCTGCAGCGGCTCAGTCCTCCATCACGACCAGGGCGATGGCCACCCCCAGCAGCGAGCCGTCGCTGTCGAAGAGGGGCACGCTCACGTGCACGCCCGTCTTGCCCACGGTGTCGTCGCGCTTGGGCTTGCCGAAGGCGATCTGCTTCGTGTTGGCGGCGTCCTTGAACTTGGCTTCGTCGCCCTGGAACCAGTCGCTGGTGGGCTGCGTCTGCACGACGTTGCCGCCCTTGGCGTCGGTGACGAAGAACTCCGCGACGACGCCGCCCGAGCGCTCCTGGAAGGCGCGCAGGGCCTCAGCCACGGGACCCTGCATGTGGGACCGCTTGAAGGCGCGGTCCTTGCGGGCGCTCCAGAGGTATTCCGCGTAATCGTAGCTGTTCTTGTGCTGCGCAGCCTGTTCGGGCGTCCAGCTCTTCCACTGGTTGGAGAAGGCTTCCCAGCTGGCCCGTTCAGCGTTGGCCTTGCGGAGGGCTTCCTTGAGCGGATTCAGGCTCTGCAGGAAGGGAGCCAGCTCTGTCTCCGCGTAGCGCGAGGCGAAGGCGGTGATGTTCTCCGCCTGGGCGAGCGGAGAGACGGCGAACGTCAGAGCCGCGGCGAATGCGGTGAAGGCGACGCGCATGACGCAATCTCCTGGCGCGGCGCAGGCCTGCTCGGCGAGGGCGCCGCTTGGCGGTGTTCCAGTTCCCCGCCCCAGCCTCCAGCTGGCGCAGTGGGTGTGGACGTGTGAGCCAGACTCCCCCTGGCTGCAGCGGCGCATCGTCAAGAACGGGGGGCGTCTTTACCCGAGCATCCCCCCGAGGGGTGGATTTGTTCACGACGGGAGGCGGCGCGGACGGACAGCGGGGTCGCGCTGTCCCGCGGCTGCGCCGCATGGGGGTGGAGAACGAAGGATCGGTTCAGGCGGTCGGCTGCTTGGCCCGCTGCGTGTCGACCTGGAAGGCGCCGACGAGCTCGCGCAGCTGCTGCGCCTTGCCCGCCAGTTGTTCCGCAGCGGCGGCGGTCTTGCGGACCGCGTCAGCGGATTCGTTGGTGACGGCGTCGATGACCTCGACGGTCCTGCTGATCTCGTCGCCCGCTGCCCGCTGCTCGTCGGCGGCGGAGGCGATCTCGCGGACCATCTGCGCCACCTCCGTGGCGGCGGCGACGATGGCCTCCAGAGCGCTGCCTGTGGACTCCGCGGTCTGCACGCCTGCGCTGACGCTCGTCTGGCTGGCGTTCATGCGCTCCACAGCCTTGCTCGTGTCGGCCTGGATGGCCTTGATGGATTCAGCCACTTCTTCCGTAGCTTGTGTGGTACGTTCCGCGAGCTTGCGCACCTCGTCGGCGACGACGGCGAAGCCGCGGCCGTGCTCGCCGGCCCGCGCAGCCTCGATGGCGGCGTTGAGGGCGAGCAGGTTGGTCTGGTCGGCGATGTCGTTGATGACGGCGATGACCTCGCCGATCTGCTCGCTGCGCTTGCCCAGCTCGTCGACGGCCTCGGCGGAGGCGTCGACCTCCTCGCTGATGAGGCGGATGCGCTGGACGGTCTCCTGGACAGCCTGACCTCCCTCCTGCGCCAGTTCGCCCGCATGGGAGGCCTTCTCCGCGGCGCCCTGGGCCTTCTGGGCGACGTGGGCGATGGAGGAGGACGCCTCCTCGACAGCGGCGGAGGCGCGACGGGTCTCCTCCCGCTGCCTGTCCATGCCCTGCGCCACTTCGCCGCTGCTGGCGGCGATGTCGTCGGAGGCGCCGGTGACGTCCTCGGCGGAGCGCTGCACGCCCTCGATGAGCCTGGCCAGGGACTCGGTCATGGCGTTGACGGCGCGGGCGAGCCTGCCCAGCTCGTCCTTGCGGTTGGCCTGGAGCTGCACGGTCAGATCGCCCTGGGCAAGGCGCTGCGTCGCAGCGACGACCGCGAGGATGGGTCTGGTCACGCTGCGGGAGAAGAAGAACCCCACCACCGCCAAGAGGGCGAAGGCGCCTGCGGTGATGAAGATCGCCGCCTGCCGGGGACGGTTGCGCACGACCTTCTCGCGTGCGACGGCGCCTTCCAGGGCGTCGCGCAGCTGCACCGTGGCGCCGCTGAGCGTCTCGAGCAGGCCGCCCAAGGCGTCGTCCACGTACAAGGCATGCTCGAAGATCGCCTCTTCATCATGCTTGCCGACGGCGCTCTGGAGGGAGGCGATTTCCGCAGCGGCGGTCGTCATCCCATCCTGAAAGGCCTTGGCCTTGTCCTCGAAGCCGAAGGTGAGGCAGATGTCGATCAGGTTGCGGATCTGGTCCTGGGCGTGCTCCCAGTAGACGGCGCCCGCCTCGAGCGTGCCTTTGGGGTCTTCCGCCTCCGCGGTGCGGTTGACTTCCTTGCGGAAGGCGTTGAGGGCGTCGCTGACGTCGGCGCTGAGGCGGAAGCCCGTAGCGGAGGCGGACATGGCGCCCGAGGCCCGCTGCAGCTGCGAGACGAAGACGTTGGTCAACGCCGCCTGGGCCACGAGCAGAGCCAGCGCCAGTCCGAAGGCGAGAGCCAGTTTCGTGCGAATCGTCACAGCTGTTCGCTCCGTATCCCTGGCCCCCCCTTTCGCGTGTTCATACGTGCAACACCGAGTCGAGGTGGGTGGATCGTGGGAAGGGCGGCGTCACCCGCCGAAGGTGAAGAGGATGCGGACGCTGTCGCCCGCCGCCTTGGCCTCTTCGGTCTTGACGACGCCAAAGGCTCCTTCGTACTTCTGCACGAGCTTGAGGATCATGTTCGCGCTGCTGACCTCTCGCGGGGGCGTGGCGCCTGTCTTCTGCTTCTGCGAGACCCAGTGCTGCGCCAGGTCGGCTTCGGTCATCTGCAGGACGCTCTTGAGGAAGGCGTTCTGCTCCGCGGACCCTGCTTTGCGGGCGAAGGGCTTGGCCTCGGCGCCGCTGGGCCAGGCGGTGCGCTGTTTGAGGAAGAGCTGCTTGACCAGCTGCTTGAGGGCGGCTTCGTCGTCCTTGGTGGCGTTGGCCTTGTTGACGATCACGGCGTAGGGCCCTTCCGCAGCGGCGGTCGAAGCGATGGCTGCGGGCGCCAGGCAGGCTGCGACGACCAGCAGCGCCTGAGCCAGGAACGTTCGACGAGTGCTCGTGTGTGTCTGCATGGCTGTGTTCCAGGTGCGCATCACGCTCGTCCCTCCTGCCTCAGAAGCTGACCGTCGCTGACAGCTGGAAGATGTTGGCGTCTTCGTCGGGGTTGTTGAACTGCTTGAAGATGTAGACGGCGCGAAGGCGGATGGTGGAGATGGGAAGGAAGTTTACACCCACCATGTGCTCGATGCCTTCGCCGATTCCCTGACCCGGATCGAGGAAGTCGAAGCGGTAGAAGGCGATCCACTTGTCGTTGATCCGCCAGGCAGGCTGCGTGTAGAAGGCGATGCGGTCCTCGGCGCCATTCTCCTCGAAGGAGTAGAAGAACTCGTTCTTCCAGAGCAGCGCGCCCTTGTCGACGAGCACGTCGACGCCGACGGTGTTGTAGTCGTTGGTCGTCTTGCTTCGATTTCCGACGATGCTCAGATTGCCCAGGCTCGAGTCGCCCTTCTGGCGCCGACCGTGGGCGTAGTTGGCGCCGATGGTCAGGCCCAGGTCGGAGAACGTGTAGGCGACGCGGGCGCCTGCCAGGACGTCCTCGGGCTCAGCGGCGAACATGCCCACGTAGGCGTTGTACTGCAGAATGTCCTGGTCGTCTGCGCCCATGAAGAACTTGCCGTGCGCTTGGCCGCCCAGCAGGAAGTTCGGAAAGATCGTGGCGCCGGAGAACGGCCGCAGGAACTGCGGCTGGTTGATGTCCAGCAGCACGGGCGGGAAGTGCTCGATGTTGATGATGCCGTGGGGGGTGACGAAGCGCCCGAACTGCAGCTCCAGGGCGTCGGAGATCTTGTAGTTCGTCCAGGCGATGATCTGGGGGACGCGGTTGGCGCTGGAGCGGAAGGTGGGGTTGCGGCGGTCGGAGAAGTCCAGGTCGGCCTCGCGCAGGAAGCCCTGGGCGAGAAAGATGGACCAGTCCTCGGTCACCTGGGCCTTGATGAGCAGCTCGAAGAGCGTCTGGTTGGGGCTGGATTCGTTGGAGTCCTCCCCCAGCGCCACGGTGTAGGTCTGGGTGATGAACCCGCCGATGTCCAGGGCGATGCCGTCGAAGGCATGGACGACGGCGCGGTCGCCGACCCGCTCCTCGAGGTCGAAGAGCTGCTCCTCCAGCGCGTCGAGGCGATCGTTGACGTCGCCCCCCGAGGCGGGCTGGGCGGCG
>CAYPBL010000075.1:5383-7597 GCA_964408965.1 uncultured Phycisphaeraceae bacterium
CGTGGACCAGGCCCGGGAGCTGATGCGCCAGTGGACGCAGAGCGAGGCGCTGCGGGGGCACATGGAGGCGGTGGCGGCGTGCATGGAGGCCTACGCCCAAAGGCTCGCGCCCGACGACGTCGACCGCTGGGTCGTCTGCGGCCTGCTGCACGACTTCGACTACGAAAAGCACCCCTCGAAGGAGGAGCACCCGTTCGTGGGGGTGCAGCATCTGGCCTCGCTGGGGGTGGACGAGGAGATCCAGCGGGCCATTCTGGGCCACGCGGCCTACACGGGTGTCGAGCGGACGACGCCCATGGCCAGGGCCCTCTTCGCCTGCGACGAGCTGGCGGGGTTCATCGTCGCCTGCGCCAAGGTCAGGCCCAACAAGCTCGCGGACCTCAAGCCCAAGAGCGTGAAGAAGAAGCTCAAGGACAAGTCCTTCGCTGCAGCTGTCAGCAGAGAGGACATCGCCCAGGGGATCGCGGAGTTCGGCGTGGACGAGTCGGAGCACATCCAGCTGTGCATCGACGCCATCCGCGCAGCGGGCGAGCGCGTCCCCGTCTGAGCGCCGAGGCGGCGGCGCAGCGGAAAACGTCTGCAGCGAGGGAGCGGCTCAGCGTCCGGCGCCGTCGGGGCTGTAGATCGTGCAGCCCTTGTGGAATGCGGAGAAGGAGTGGTAGAAGGCCTGGATGGCGCTGACGCCCTGGGGGACCTCCTCGAAGAAGACGCCCGCGTCGTTGCGACGGATCTTCACAGGGCCTGCAGGCGTCTGCACGGTCAGGCCGTCCTCGGGGATGGCGCTTTCGGGGACAAAGAGGGCGAAGCCCTCGCCGACGACGCCTGCCCCCCGCGTCTTGGCGGGAAGCCGCTGGTCGAACTCGAAGGCGAACTGCGGAGGCACGTCGGGCGAGTTCAGGTAGGGCTCGTACACGTTGCGGTCGTACGGGGCGTCGTAGCCCGTCTCACGCGAGAGGACCTCGCCCCGGGGGTGGCGGGCCTTGAAGGCGGCGAACGGTTCGACCCGCACGGGCAGATGCTCCAGATGCGTTCCAGCCAGCGGGCCGGTGATAGCCTTCATGAAGATCTGCGACCACAGGCCGTTGGTCGTCTTGTCGTAGAGCACCATGTTGGAGTAGAGCAGAAAGCCCGCGATGCCGAACTCGAGCGTCTGGGTCTTGCCGTCGTCGGTCGCGATCGTGCGCTTCATGACGGCGGCGGAGTCGCACAGGGGGCACCAGGTGACGAGGATGGGCTCGCCCCCCACGACGTCGTTGACCGCCTCGTGGTAGTTGAGGATGGCGATGGGGTAGGCGACGGCCTGGCCGTTGAGCTCCACGCTGACGACTCTTCCCGAGGGCGGCGGGAAGTCCGCTGCGCTCACAGCGACGCGCTTGGGCATGGTCAGCGCGGGGATGCAGTCCTTGCGCGGACAGCCCGCGTGCAGGTTCTCGATGGGGATCTGCGGGTTGGCGGTGTCGAACTGCTTGAGCATCCGTTCGGTGAGGCGGGCGCGCATTTCTTCGAAGCGTTGGCGACGGGCTTCCTGACTCTCGTTCTGAGCCATGGCCGGAGAGGCGACGAGCCAGAGCCCGCAGGCGAGCAGCAGCGGCGCAGCGAAGCAACGGGGCAGCGACATGAGGAGACTCCGTGTGTGTGCTCAGGCCGCGGGCCGTGAGCGCGATTGTCCGGTGAAACCGCCAGCGCGCAACAGCGTTGCGGGGTCCTTGACACAACCGCAGCGGGAGGTATTCTGTTCCCGTCAACGGCGTCCCGGGCGTCGAGCAGGCGTCTGGGCTGAAAAGGGAAAGCGGTGAAAAACCGCTGCGGACGCGCCGCCGTGAGGGGCTCGCGACCGTCGCCCTCGATCGCCACTGTTCGTTGCAGCTTGGCGGAGGCAATCTCCGCTGGGCGGGCGGACGGGAAGGCGGGCGACGGACTGACCCCAAGCCGGAAGACCTGCCGTTGACGAGTTCGGTTGTGGCGCCCTCGCGCCTGGGGCGCCGACCAGGCCTGCTGTGCGCTCCCCACAGTGTCTTGGCTTGTGTCGGCGCAGCGCGCTCCGCGCTTACGGAGACCGGTCGAGGGCGGTCGCGGACGGGAGCCGTCCTGCGCGATTCAGGACGAACAGACAAAGGAGCGCGCAGCCATGCGCAGCAGTCGGCGAAGCAGCGTTGTGGTGTTCAGCTGTGTCGCAGCAGCGGCGGCGGCGACGTCCGCCTGGGCGGGAATGAC
>CAYPBL010000076.1:0-1580 GCA_964408965.1 uncultured Phycisphaeraceae bacterium
GCGACGCTGCTGGGCCTGCTGGCCCCTGCGCTGGCGTCGGCCCGCAGGGCGGCGCGAGGGGCTGCCTGCCTGTCCAACAGCAGGCAGGTGAACACCGCTGCCCTGCTCTATGCCCAGGAGCACAAGGGACGCGCCATGCCCGGCGCGGCGAACTTCCTGCGGAATCTCGACCGTTGGCACGGCCGACGCGACCGCACGGGCGAGGCGTTCGATCCCGCCAGGGGGCCCATCACGCCCTACCTGGGCGCCGCAACGTCCAGCAGCGCGATTCGCGTCTGCCCAAGCTTTTCGCGCACGCTCGAGGCGCTGGCGCAGCGGGGGCTGGGCTTCGAGCGCGCAGCGGGGGGCTACGGCTACAACAACGCCTTTCTGGGCGTGGTGCGCAAGAGAGGGCCGGGCGGGACCTGGCTCCTCGTCACCGACGAGCACGGCTCGCAGCTCGACCGCTTCCGCCGGCCCAGCAGGACGATCGCCTTCGCCGACGCCGCCTTCGCCTCGGACCGGGGCGTCGAGGGGCTGATCGAGTACTCCTTCGTCGAGCCCCGCTTCTGGCCCGACGCGCCGGGCTTTCGGCCCGACCCTTCGACGCACTTTCGCCACCAGGGCAGGGCCAACGTCGCCTGGCTGGACGGCTCAGCCTCTGCGCAGTCGCGGGGATTGGCTGTGCCCGGCTGGTTCAGTCGTGTGGACGCGGGCTCGGTGGGCCTGGGTTGGGCGGGAAGGGCCCAGGACGACGACAACCGCCTCTACGACTACGACTGAGCGCGGTTTTTGCATGGAAGAGAAGAAAAAACGCCTGCAACGCTGCGTGCGGCGCAGTAGACTGGCCCTGCACACGGGACAGCGGCGGCTGGTTCGGAGACGCTGCTGCACTGAGGAGTCAGGCTCATGCGTTTTGTTTCTTGCGCGCAGGCGGCGGCTGTCGCAGCGACAGCGGTTGCGACGGGAAGCACGGTCCTCGCGGCGCCCCTGGCTCCGAAGGAGGCGATGACGCTGCGGGACGCCGTCGCTGTGGCCGAGGCGTCGGCTGTGACCGGTCCCGCCTACGCGGCGCCGACGGTCCTGCAGGGGGAGGACTTCGAGACCTTCGATCTGGGGACGGTCCGCGGTCAGCAGGGCTGGCTGATCGACCTGGTGGGCCTCAGCCGCGGCGCCGACATCGTGCAGACCGCGATCGCGGGCTTTGGCGACCGCACGTTGATGGTCAACGACTTTGGCAGAGCGAAGAATGAGACATTTCTGCCCGATCGGGCCTTCGTCCGCCTGGTGATCGAGGCGCAGCCCGCAGCTTCGACCTCCATCAGGCTGATGGACTCCATCAGCAGGTTCACCAACACGCGCGTGTTTTTCAACGAGACCGGCGGGGTGGACGTGCTGCAGGTCGACCCGGCCAATCCCAGCCCGACACAGGGAGTGTTCGTGCCCACGGCTGGCTCGTGGACGCTTGGGCGGACGACGGAGATCGGCGTGGAGATCTTCCCCGACGGCGAGCTGGTCGTCTGGCAGGACCGCCACAGAATCTTCACGGGAAAGGACGTCGTGACGGATCTGTTCGAGCGGGGATTTCTGCTGCAGCAGCC
>CAYPBL010000076.1:1680-7488 GCA_964408965.1 uncultured Phycisphaeraceae bacterium
GACGGAAAACCCCAGACATGCATGACTGCAAGCCTGGGGCGTTGAGTAGGAGGGAAGCCTTGGTTGTCCAGCCTGCGCCACGGACGAAAGGAACGCAGACGTGCTGTGAACAGGATTCGGCTCGCTGAGCCCTGCGGTTCCAGAAATGGGCTCCGCTCCTCCCCCCCCGCAGAGGAGACGGGATCGCTGCGGACAGGTGTGGAAGGCCCGTTTTGCTCCCACCACGAAGCTGCGGACCCACACCTCGCTGCAGGCCCAGTGTACGCGACGATTCGCGGGCGAGCAAACGGTTTTCGGGACGTTGCAGGTCGGCGGCTGTGGGGGCGGCGGTGTCCGCAGAGGGCGCTCAGCGGCCCAGCGGGGCGGTCGCGAGCGTTTCGTAACGAGGCCCCTGAGGGGTCAGCGTGGAGCGGACCAGGGCCAGCTCTTGCACAGCGAGGGCAGCCTGGACAGCGGGAGGCGGCCCCGGGGGGAGGGCGGCCGGGGCGTGGCGGCTGCGTGTGCGGGCCAGGGTCATGTGGGCCAGCGGCGGCCTGGTGGCGGCTCGCAGGAGAGGGTCGGTTCCCAGGAGCTCCGCCAGCTCCTGCACGCAGCGATGCAGCAGGGAGGCGAAGGCGCCCGCAGCGTCGCCAAACTCCAGCGCCACCACGCGGGGTCTGCTGCGGTCGGGAAGGGCCACGAGCCCCTGGGCGCGGGCGGTGAAGGCGGACGAGCGCTGGGCGAGCAGCGTCGCTGCCTCCAGCGCCAGCTCCGCTGCTTCCTCGTCCACCTCTCCCAGAAAGGCAGCGGTGACGTGTCGTTGCTGTGGCGGAACGAGCCTGTAGTCCCGCTGCTTGGCCAGCCAGCGGTCCACAGGCGCCAAGGCCTCGAGCAGCGGCTCGTCAGGCCAGACGGCGAAGAAGAGCCTCCCCGCCAGCGCGCGGCCCTCGTGCGACGCTCCAGCCACGCGGGTCAGCCTTCCTGCTGCGGCTTCTGGTAGAGGTCGAGGTAGTACTCGAGGCGCTGTCGACCGGGCTGCTCCTCCTTGGCGCGGTGAAGGTGGAAGTGGAACTTCTGGAAGAGGGAGATGGCGGGAGCGTCGGCGGCGTCGGTGTCCAGGGAGATCTTGAGCATGCCTTGTTCGTGGCAGAAGCGCAGGACGCGCTCGATGAGTCTGGAGGCGTAGCCTCGACGGCGGTGCTCGGGGTGGATCTGCACGCGGACGAGCTCGACCTCGTGCTCGCCCAGCCTGCGCAGGGCGGCCACACCCACGACGGGGCCTTCCGTCAGCTGTGCGACCCAGACCCAGGCGTCGGCGTCGGCGGCGGCGGAGGCGCTTGCGCCGCCACCGTCAGCTCGGCCTGATTGAGAGGCGGCGAGCAGGTCGAGGACGGCGCGTTGCGCCTCGTCCAGGCCGTTGCGGTCCCGGTCGCTTTGTCGGGCTTGGCGGGAAGCGTCGAAGATGGCGGCCACAGCCTGCTCGTCGGAAGGCGCAGCGGGTCTGACCTCGACCGCCGGGGGCTGGCTGGTTGAGGTCGACGGCGGCGCCTGGGGCTGGCTGGCGTTCGGGCTCGCTTCCACGATCCGATCATACAGCCGAGGGCGCTGCAGGGGGTCAGCGCAGGGGCGAACGGCCTTGGGCGATCGCGGAGCGGGCGCCGGGGGTGACGAGTCGTCCGATAAACCGCTGATAGGAGGCGTTCAGCGCGGGGAGGGGCCGCCCTGTGTAGCGGATCAGCAGCGCTGCGGCGCGGGAACGGGGAGACGAGGCGGCAGCGGCGCCTGCCCCAGCTGTGGGAGGTCCAGAGGCATGGAGGGTTCCTGCAGCGGCGTCCAGCAGCATCGCTCCAAGGGCGGGGCGGAGGGCGCCCTCGTCGCCTTCGAGCAGGAAGTGCACCAGGGCCCACAGCTGCGCGTAGTACACGAGCGGGTCGACAGCGTCGCTGGCGATGGCCTGGGCGGAGGAGAGGCTGAGCAGCTGCTCCAGCGGCAGCAGGGCGTTCTTGCCAGCAGCTCTGCGCAGGGCGTCGAAGCGCTCGAGATTGGCCCAGGGGAGGAAGTCGAAGCCGCCGTCAGGCCGGGCGCGCTTGCCCTCCATCCAGGTCGCCAGGGCCTCTTCCAGCGGCGCGGGCAGCGGCGTGCGGAAGACGCTCTGGGTGTACTGGTGCCACCCCTCGTGCGCAGCCAGAGCGAAGGTGTCCGCTGGGCCGATGTCGAAGTAGTACGCGACGCCTCCCGCGGCGAAGCCCCCTCGCTGCATGCGGAGGTAGACGTCAGCGGCCCTGCCGAGCCTCCAGCGGGCCAGTCTGCGCCACTGCGGGCGGTTGTCCAGCAGGTACACGTCCATCAGCTGGCGGGGCTCGGGCAGCTTGACGATGGCGCTGCGATAGTGGCCCAGGGCGCCTTCCAGAAAGGCGGGCAGGCGGCTGACCAGGGCGGGGTCGCGCTCGGTGGTGAAGATGCGGTAGTGGGGGGTCTGGATCGCCTGGCCCTCGACGGCGCCGAAGGACCAGGGCTCGCGGCTGAGGACGACAACCGCTGTCGCAGGGGACTGGCGTGGCGGGGGGGACGCGCCGTCGGCTCGCGGTGAGGGCGGCGCTGCGCAGCGGGTCAGCAGCGGCGCGACGAGCGCAAGGAACATCAGGCGACTGCGGACAGGCGGCGGGCAGCGGCTCCCGGCGATCACGCGCCCTTCCCGAGCGCCTGCTGCGCGGTGTCGCGCTCCTGCTCGAGTCTGGCCAGCTCCGAGCGCGTCTGCTCGACCAGATGCGCAGGCGCCTTCTCCACATAGCTGGGGTTGGCCAGTCTGGCCTTGAGACGCTGGATCGAGGCGTCCAGCTCCTGCAGGCGCTTGGCCACGGCAGCGGCGCGGTCAGCAGCGGCGGCGGCCCCGACCAGCGCCAGCTCCTGCGCCTCGAAGGTCAGCGCGATGGCGCCCTCAGCGGGAGCGGGAGCAGTCTGGACGCGCGCCAGCCCCGCCAGTGACTGGATCAGCTCCAGGGCGTCGGCGTCGAAGGAATCCAGCAGCGGCTGCGGCGCGTGCAGGGTCAGCTGCTCCTTCGGGCTCACCCCAGCCTGGGCGCGGGCCTCGCGGAGCGCCCCGACAAGGGCCTGGAGGCGGGCGAAGTCGGCCTCGGCCCTCTCGTCGAGCCAGGCCTCGTCGATGGTCGGCCAGGCTGAGAGGCAGAGCAGCTCGTGGGTCTGGGCGTCGTAGCCCTGCGGCGCCTCGCCCCCCTGCAGACGTTGCAGCTGCTCCCAGAGCACCTCCGTCACGAAGGGGCACAGGGGATGCGTCAGCCGCAGAACGCAGTCGAGCTCGACGCGGAGCAGGGCCCGCTGGGCGGCGCTGTCGCGGATCGTCGGCTTGAGGGCCTCGAGGCGCCAGTCGCAGAAATCCCGCCAGATCAGGTCGTAGAGCAGCTCCGCGTAGTCGCTGAAGCGGCGCTCGTCGATGGCCCGCTCCGCGTCGCGCACAGCCCGGGCGAGCCTGCTGCGCATCCAGCGGTCGACCAGGCGCAGGTCGCGGCTCCAGTCGATGGCGCCCTCCGCCCCAGTCTCCTCCGCGAGCATGCGCAGCGCAAAGCGCGAGGCGTTCCAGAGCTTGTTGGCAAGGCGCCTTCCCAGGTCGAAGCGCGAGGAGGTGTTGCGGGCCAGCGGCCGCTGCTCGCCCGCCTGGACGAGCCCTGCGCCGACGCCGTAGGCGGTGACCATTTCCCCCTTGCAGTGCGGACACGTCTGCGTCGGCGCCTGGACGGTGTGCCCGGCTGGGGTCTGCGTCGTGGCGGGCTCGAAGAGCCTCTTGCAATGCGGGCAGACCAGGTCCACGGGCAGGCGCACGTCCTGCGTCTGCGTCGCCAGCGCACAGAGCGTGTAGCGCAGGGCGTCGGCGCCGTGGCTGTGCACGATGTCGATGGGGTCGACCCCGTTGCCCAGGCTCTTGCTCATGCGCTGGCCGTGGCCGTCCTGCACCACCGCGTGGATGTAGACCTCGTCGAAGGGGTGCGGGCCGGGGACGAAGGCCTGCGGGTCCTCCCGGTTCTTTCCCAGAAAGAAGCGGTTGGCCATGACCATGCGCGAGACCCAGAGGGTGATGATCTCGCGGGCCGTCGAGAGAACGCTTGTCGGGTTGAAGGCCTCGAGCAGACCCTGGGTCTGGGGGAAGTCGTCGGGCTCGGGCCAGCCCATCGTCGACAGCGGCCACAGGGCCGAGGAGAACCACGTGTCCAGCACGTCCTCCTCCTGCCGCCAGCCCTCGCGCGCAAGGCGCCGACCCAGCTCGTCGCTGACCGCGCAGGCGCAGAGGGCGCCGTCGAAGGTCGCGAAGCGCAGGCCTTCTTCGCCCTCGGCCCAGGCAGGCGGCTCACTGACGCCCTGCGGCGCCCACCAGATGGGGATCCTGTGCCCCCACCACAGCTGCCTGCTCACGCACCAGTCGCGCAGGCCCTGGTGCCAGGACTCGTACATCTTCGCATAGCGGGCCGGGACGAAGCGCATGGCGTCGTCGCCCTTGACGGCGGGGTCGGCCTGGACGCCGTCGGGCAGCCAGCTGCGCTGCTCGGGCGCAAGGGCCCGCTGGGCTGCGCCGACCAGACGCGGGTCCGTCACCCGCACGTACCACTGGTCGGAGAGGTAGGGCTCGATGGGGGCGTGGCTGCGGTAGGAATGGCCCACGCTGTGGCGCATCGGTTTGACGGCTTCGAGCAGCCCCGCCTCCTTGAAGGCCTCGACGATGGCCCTGCGGGCCTCGAAGCGGTCCAGCCCCACCCACCGCGCAGCTTCGCCCGTGTCGGTCCAGCCGTGGCGGTCGCTGATCGTCGCGTCCGGCGCCAGCACGTTGATCACCGGCAGACCGTGCCGCTGGCCGATCTCCCAGTCGTTGGGGTCGTGGGCGGGGGTGACCTTGAGAAAGCCCGTGGCGTAGCGGGCCTTCTGGTCCACGCCCGGCGCCTCGGGATCGGCTGCGGGCAGCACCACGTAGCTGTCCTCGACGACCGGAACCACCCTGCCGACGAAGGGCAGTTTGACGAAGAGGCCGCGCAGGGCCGGGGCGCGGGGGTCCTGCGGGTTGACCGCCACAGCGGTGTCGCCCAGGTACGTCTCGGGCCGGGTGGTGGCGACGGTGAGCCAGGCCTGCTCCTCCGCAGGGCCGGCGGCCTCCGTGGGCCAGCCCCGCTCGAGCAGCTCGCGCCAGAGGACGGGCTGGGCGCCCTCCGCGTCGCGCACCAGCGGATAGCGCAGGTAGTGGAACGCCCCCTCGACCTCCTGCATCTCCACTTCGTCGTCAGCAAGGGCGGTCTGGGTGACGGGGTCCCAGTTGACCAGCCGCTTGCCGCGGTGGACCAGGCCGGCCTTGAAGAGCTCGAAGAAGGCGCAGCGCACCGCCCGTGCGCAGATCTCGTCCATGGTGAAGCGCCAGCGGTCGTAGTCGCACGAGCAGCCCATGGCTTTGAGCTGGCTGCGGATGCGCTCCTCGTGCTCGTCCTTCCACCGCTGGGCCAGCTCGATGAACTCGTCGCGGGACAGGTCGGTGCGTTTCCTGCCCTGCGGGGCCAGCACGCGCTTCTCGACGACGGTCTGGGTGGCGATGCCTGCGTGGTCGGCGCCCGGCATCCACAGGGCCTCGCAGCCCCGCATGCGGGCGAAGCGCACCAGGACGTCCTGCAGGGTGTTGTTCAGCGCATGGCCCAGGTGCAGGGCGCCGGTGACGTTGGGGGGTGGAATCAGCGCACAGAACGGCGGCTTCTCGCCCGCCAGGACGCGGCGCGGGTCAGCGTGGAAGGCGCGGGCCCGCTCCCAGCGGGCGAAGACCGCCTCTTCATGGGCCTTGGG
>CAYPBL010000077.1:0-7410 GCA_964408965.1 uncultured Phycisphaeraceae bacterium
GCCTCCTCCACCTCCGACTCCGTCGTCTCGCGCGACAGCGAAAACCGCACCGAGCCGTGCGCGATCTGCTCGGGAACGCCCATCGCCAGAAGCACGGGCGACGGGTCGAGCGAGCCCGACGAGCACGCCGCCCCGGCGCTTGCGCACACGCCCTGTTCGCTGAGCAGCATCAGCAGCGCCTCGGCCTCGAGGCGAGGAAAGCCGATGTTGGTCGTGTTCCACAGCCGGGCGCCCGGCGCCTGCGGGCCGTTGACCACGGCGCCGGGACAGGCCTCGAGCACAGCCCGCTCGAAGCGATCGCGCAGCTGGGCGACGCGGGCGCGCTCCTCCTCGTGGCGCACAAAGCGCTGCGCCGCCTCCGCCGCCGCCCCCATCGCGACGACGCCCGGAACGTTCTCCGTGCCGCCCCTTCGGCCCTGCTCCTGCGAGCCGACAAAGAGCGGCGGCAGGGCCGTTCCCCTTCGCACCCACAGAGCGCCTGCGCCCTTCGTCCCATGAAACTTGTGTGCGGAAAGCGCCAGCAGGTCGATCGGCGTGCGCGACACGTCCACGGGCAGCTTGCCGACCGCCTGGGCCGCGTCGCAGAGGAAGGGAACGCCCGCCTCACGGCAGACCTCGCCTATGCGCTCGACGGGCTGGATGGCGCCCGTCTCGTTGTTGGCCCACTGGCAGACGACCAGGGCCACGCGCTCGTCGAGCAGCTGCGCAAGGGATTCGACGTCGATCACGCCCTCACGGCTGACCTGCGCGAGCCTGACCTGGCAGGCCCCCTTGCGCTGGAGCTCCTCCAGCGGCGCCCGCACGGATGCGTGCTCGATGGGCGACGTCACGACGACGCTGCGCCCCTGCCGTTCCCCAACGCTGAGCAGGCCGCGGATCGCGGTCTGCAGCGCCTCAGTGGCGCCGGAGGTGAAGACGACCTCGCTGGGCCGTGCGCCGAGGAGCGAGGCCGTCTGCAGCCTGGCCCGCTCGAGAGCCGCCCGGGCGGCCTGGCCCGGCCTGTGGATCGACGAGGGGTTGTGCCAGCCCTCGCGCAGGGCCCACAGCGCAGCGTCCACCGCCTCGGGGCAGGGTCTGGTCGTGGCGTTGTTGTCGAGGTAGATCGTCCTCACGGGCGATCGTAGCGGGCTCCACGGCCCTGCTTCAGCGTCTGGCTTCGCCCAGCAGCAGCTGCTCGACGACCTCGCGCACGTGGCGGCCCTGGCTGTCGCGGGCATGGCCGGGGACGCCCACCGGGGCCAGCACGCCGTAGCCCAGCCCCAAGTGCAGCAGCAGCCAGGCGATGATCTGCGGACTGAAGCGGCGGCTGACGACCCCCGCCCGCTGCCCCTCCTCGACCTGCCTGGTCACGAAGTCGTGCAGCGCCGCGATGTGCTCCTGGATGGCCTGGAGGATCTTCTCGTCCTTGATCTCGGTCATGGCCTGCACGATGACGCGGTAGGCGCCGCGGCCGCGGTCGGAGACCATGGGGTTGGCGCCGACGAGCCTGCGCAGCTTCTCCGCAGGGGACGCCGCCCCAGCCAGCTGCGCCTCCCACTGGCGGATGGTCTCCTCGCCCGTCTTCTGCACCAGCGCGATGAACAGGTCGCGCTTCGAGGCGAAGTGGCGGTAGATGATCGGCTCGGTGACCCCCGCTTCGCGGGCCAGCTGCGCCGTCGTGGCGCCGGCGTAGCCGCGCTCGGCGAAGAGCCGGCTGGCCACTTCGAGCAGCTGTTCCTTGCGCTGGGCGGCGGGAAGGCGGGTCATGACAATGGACGCACAGGCCTGGGCGACCTCCTCTGCGTCGGCCCAAGTCTACGCGGACTTGACCGTTCAGCTCGGGTCCGAACGCGTTGCAGCAGGGGGAACGGGGTCGAAGCCGCCGCCCCCCAGCGGATGGCACCGACCCAGCCTGCGCGCCGTCAGCCACGCGCCGCGCAGAAATCCATGGACGCGAAAGGCCTCGACGGCGTACTCGCTGCAGGTGGGGTGGAATCGGCAGTGACCGCCAAGCAGCGGCGACAGCGCCGCCTGGTAGAGCCTGACAAGCAGAACCGCCCCTGCAGCAAGGCCCTTACCGCCCAGCGCCGCTGCGCCGCGGCTCAGCATGGCGAGCCGGCGCCTCACGGGGTCCGCCCCGCGCGCTTCTCGGCGCGCCGCTGACGGGCAGTCCGCCTGCGCCACAGCGCCTCCAGCTCCGCTGCGGCCTCCAGCAGCAGACTGCGGTAGCGCTCCAGCGGCAGCGGCTCGTGCGGCTTGACCGCGACGACGAAATCGAAGCCTGCAGGAAGACGATGCTGTTCGAGCCTGAAGGCTTCGCGGAGCAGCCGTTTGATGCGGTTGCGGCGCACCGCGTTTCCGACCTTGCGCGAGACGGACAAACCAAGCCTGCTGAAGGCAAGCTCGTTGGGCGCCCCCGCGACCAGCAGCGGTCCGCGGGGCTTGACCGCCCGCGCCCCCCACACCCGCGCAAAGGCCCTGCGGCCCGAGAGCCGCTGACGCCTGCGAAACGTCGCGCGACCAGCCGGAGGCGCAGAGCCTGCAGACTCGGAGGCAGCGTGCTGCATCGTCGCATCGATGCTAGCGCAAGAGCGCCTCAGCGCTGCCGCAGCGCCGTCTGGTACCGCTGCATGAGTCGCCCTCGGGTGATCAAGCCCAACGGCGCCGCTCCCTTGACGGTCCCCTCCGATTCCGCTTCGCCGTCGACCTGCCCGTCCACCACCGGCAAGCTGGCGACATCGAATCGGCTGAACTTGTCCAGCACGCTGTCGAGCGTTTCGTCGGGCGTGACGACAGGAAGGTCCGTCCGCATGACTTCGCCCGTGGTCAGCAGCGGAATCGCCTCCTGCTCCAGCAGCGCGGTGCGCAGATCGGACCCTGTCACCAGCCCTTCGTAGGCGCCGCTGTGGTCGGTGACCAGAAAATCCGCCAAGTGCAGCCTGCGGTTGAGTTCGAGCAGCTTGGCCAGCGGATCCTCCGGGTGCACAGGCTCGTGCTTGACAAGCGGCGTGTCGGAGACGCGAAGCTTGCGAAGGATGGTCAGGTCCGCAGCGTCGCCCACCAGCACGCCCCGCCTGCGCAGCTTGAGGGTGTAGATGGAGTCGCGCAGCAGCAGCTGCGCCGTCGCGGTGGCAAGCACCGCTGCAAGCATGATGGGCAACAGCACATATACGTCGCGGGTGATCTCGAAGATGATGAGAATGGCGGTCAAGGGAGCGTGGGTGGCGCCGGCGACGACCGCAGCCATGCCGACAAGAGCGTAGGCGGCGGGGGAGCCTCCCTGAGGAAGCAGCCCCAGCGCTCCCAGCGCGGCGCCGAAGAGGCCCCCCACGCTCGCCCCCATGAACAGCGACGGCGCGAAGATGCCTCCCGAACCTCCCGAGCCGAGCGTAAAGCACGTCCCCAGCAGCTTGAACACGAAAAGCGACGCCAACGTTCCAAGCCCCAACGCCCCCGCATAGGCATCCGGTTCGAGCATGCTGCGCACGCTCTCATACCCGTTGCCGAAAAAGGGCGGCAACTCACGCAGCTCCGGGCTGAGCCTCCCTTCCAGAGCCAAATATGCCAGCCCCATCAGCGACAGCAGCAGCGCGCCGACGACAGGCTTGAGCACAGGATGACCGGGCGCACGCTCCGCCACATCCTCCGCGAAATACAACGCCTTGATGAACAGCACCGCCGCCAGGCCGCACACCATGCCCAGAACCGCGTAGGAAGGAAGCTCAGGCAGCGTGAAGACGTACGACGCCAGGCCCTGCGTGGCGAAGAGCGCCTCGTTGCGTCCCAGCGCCGCTTGCGTGACCGCGGTCGAAAAGACCGACGCGACCACGATCGGAGCAAACGTGCGCAAGGAAAAATCGCGGAGAATGATCTCCAGCACGAAAAAGACCCCCGCGATGGGCGCATTGAAGACCGAGGCGATGCCCGCAGCGGCGCCGCAGCCCAGCAGCGTCGCGGAATGCTCGCGCGACAGTCGCAACCACTGGGCGCAGGCGGAGCCGATCGCGGAGCCGATCTGCACGATCGGCCCCTCCGCCCCCGCGGAGCCTCCCGAACCGATCGTGCAGGCGCTGGCGATGGACTTGACGATCGCCACGCGCTTGCGGATGCGCCCTCCCTGGCGGTAGAGCGCGTCCATCACTTCAGGCACGCCGTGCCCCTTGGCTTCGCGGGCGAAGAAGTGCACCAGCAGCCCGGTCAGCAGACCGCCCGTCACCGGAACCAGAGGGAGCGTCCAGACAGGCCAGCGACGGAGCAGATCGTCCGCTCCCCGCTCCGCCACATGCAACAGCCACATGAAGCCAATGGCGCCCAGCGCGGTGAGCGAGCCGATGAACGCTCCCAGGGCGATAAGCTTCCAGTCCTGAGGCAGGGCCCACCTGCGCTTCGCCCTGGCGCGCCCGTCGAGCGTCCGCGATGCACCAAGCGACGCTGCCGACATCGCCACTCCATCTGCTCCCGCTCGCTCTCAGGCAGCGAGCTCTTCGTTGCTGACCGCCTCTCCGTCCCCTTCGCGTTCGAGCGGTCTTCCCCGCTCGTCGGTCAACGGCTCGCCCGTCAGTGTGCGAATCACGACGACGGGGTGCTGGCGCTCGTGCTCCTCAAGAGCGCGCTCGAGCCTGGTCCGAGTCTTGTCGTCAAGCTTGGCCCAGGCGCCTCTGCCGCGACACTTGGGATATTTCGAGCACGACAGCCATGGTCCTCGCGCGCCGCGGCGCAGCGCCAAGGGCTCGCCGCACTTGGGGCAGGGAAGGTCCGTCATCAGCGGCGGAGGCGCAGGCGCCACGGGTCTGCCCTGCTTGTCCAGCTTGACGATCCCGGCGCACTCAGGATACCCCGAGCAGCCCAGGAACTCGCCGAACCTGCCGCGCTTCTTCATCATGGGCCTGCCGCACAGCGGACACGCCACGTCCACCGTTTCGGGCGGCGCAGGCTTTCCTTCGCGATCCACCGGACACGCATACGAGCAGGAGGGATACCGCGAACAGGACAGGAATCGACCGTTCTTGCCAAAGCGATAGACCATGGAGGCGCCGCACTCAGCGCAGCGGTACTCCTCCGGCGCAGGCTGCGTCTCCGCCTTGGCGTGCACCATGCGCTGGTGCGCCTCCTCCAGGCGTTTGCTGAACGGGCCGTAAAAGTCGCGCAGCGCCTTGATCCAGTGGCGCCGCTCCTCCTCGATCAGGTCCAGCTCGCGCTCCATCTGGCGGGTGTATCCCACCTCCATGATCTCGGGGAACGCCTCGACGAGCTTGTCCACCACGACCTCCCCCAGGTCCGTCGCGTAGAGCTTGCGGTTGATCTGCTCGACGTACTTGCGGTCCTGGATGGTCTGCAGGATCTGGGCGTAGGTGGAGGGCCTGCCTATGCCCTCAGCCTCGAGCTT
This sequence comes from uncultured Phycisphaeraceae bacterium, assembly GCA_964408965.1. Taxonomy (GTDB): domain Bacteria; phylum Planctomycetota; class Phycisphaerae; order Phycisphaerales; family UBA1924; genus CAYPBL01. Next base: position 5,366 of record CAYPBL010000077.1, read on the forward strand.
CTTGATGAGCGAGGCTTCGGTGTAGCGGGGCGGCGGGCTGGTGAAGCGCTGCTCAGGCTCGATGGCCAGGGGCGCCACCGCCTGCTGCTCCGCAATCGCAGGCAGCGTCTGCTCCTCGCTCGATGTGGGAACGCCCAGCACGCGGTAGAAGCCGTCGAAGACGAGCGTGCGGCCGGTCGCCTTGAAGACCACGGGCCGCTTCGGGTCGACGCCGCCTTCGATGCGCGCCGTCGTGGCGTCCCACTGCGCAGGCGCCATCTGGCAGGCGAGGAACCACTTCCAGATGAGCGTGTACACCTTCAGCTGATCGGGCGTCAGCGCCGCCTTGACCTTCTCGGGCGGATGCGCAAGCGATGTGGGCCGGATGGCCTCGTGCGCCTCCTGCGCAGCCTTGTTCGACGAGGCGAAGCGGTTGGGCTTCTCGGGCAGATATGTGGAGCCGAAGGTTCGTTCGATGTAGTCGCGGGCCTGCTCGACCGCCTCGGGCGAAAGGTGGGTCGAGTCGGTGCGCATGTACGTGATCAGGCCGACAGCGCCTTCGCCGGGAAGCTCCACACCTTCGTAGAGCTGCTGCGCGGCGCGCATGGTGCGCGAAGCGGCGAAGCCCAGCCTGTTGGCCGCCGCCTGCTGCAGCGTCGAGGTGATGAAGGGCGCAGGGGGCCTGCTCGTGGTGCGCTTCGTCTCGATGGAGACGACGCGGTAGCGGGCCTTGTCGCTGACCTGGCCCTGCACACTGCGGCGGAAGCGCGCAGGCCCCTTGCCTGCGGGGTCCTCCTCCACAGCTGTCTTGATCCGCGTCAGGCCTGCGAGCTCTGCGACGCGGACGATGTGGGGGGTCAGATCCTCGGGCTCGCCGCCCTCCGCGGCAGCCTGACCTATGTCGAAGCGCTCCCCCCCCACCTCGACCAGCTCCGCGGTGAAGCTGTCCCGCTCAGCCAGCCAGGCGCTCAGGGCCTTCTTCGTCGGCGCCGCCCCCTTCTCGTCGCGCCGAGCGACGCGCTGGCGCCAGGCCCTGGCCAGGGCCGACGCCTCGTCGAGCCTGACGGTGAAACGGCCGAGAATCCGCCACTGCTCCTCGGGAACGAACGAGCGGATCTCCCGCTCCCGCTCCACGACCAGCCGCAGCGCCACCGACTGCACCCGTCCCGCTGAGAGCCCCCGGGCCACCTTCTTCCACAGAAGCGGCGAGACCTGGTAGCCCACGATGCGGTCGAGGATCCGCCTCGCCTGCTGGGCGTTGACCTTGTTGAGGTCGATGGGGTGGGGGTTGGCGAAGGCCCGCTCGATCTCGCGCTTCGTGATGGCGTTGAAGACGACGCGCTTGGCCTGGGCGGGATCGACGCCCAGCAGCTGGGCCAGGTGCCAGGCGATGGCCTCGCCCTCGCGGTCGAGGTCGGTGGCGAACCAGACGTCGCGCGCCTTCTTCGCCGCCCGCTTGAGGTCCTGGGCGATCTTCTTCTTGCCGGGCAGCACCTCGTACTGCGGCGCAAAGTCGTGCTCGAGATCCACGCCCGGCACCGGCCGCTTGTCGCCCTTGGGAGCCTTGCTGGGAAGGTCCCGCACGTGCCCCACCGAGGCCATGACCGCGAAGTCCGGCCCCAGGTAGCGGTTGATGGTTTTGGCCTTGGCGGGCGACTCGACGATGACCAGGCTCTTGCCCTCCGCAGCGGCGCCGCGGGAGCCACCGCTGCGCGCAGCGCCGCCCCGGGCAGGCGTCTTTCGCGAGCCTGCGGAGCGGGAGGTGGACCGCTTGCGTGTGGTCTTCTTCTTGGCCATGCGTCGCTCGGTGCATCGGCAGATCCAGGCGTGGCCGACGCGAAGGGACAGGAAAGGGCCCCGAACGGTCGAAGTCAAGACGCCTGCTCGCCAGCCTCCTCCTGCAAAGCCTCCCAGAGGCGCAAAGCCTGCGCCTCGGGCGGCTGCGCTTCGCTCGCCTCGACGACGATCCATGCTCCTGCGGGCGCCGTCGCAAGCAACCTGCGGACCCAGCTGCGCTGCTGCTTGGCGAGCCTGCGGGTCTCGATCTTGATCCGCTCGATCGCCTC
>CAYPBL010000078.1:0-7396 GCA_964408965.1 uncultured Phycisphaeraceae bacterium
TGCAGCGGCTGGAGGCGGACGCAGCCCTGCTCGTCGGCGCCACATGGGCGGGGATCGACCCGAGGCTCTGCGACGCTGTCGTCGAGCGGCATCTGGAAAGCCCTGGCAAACACCGGTTCGTCTTCACGCAGGCGGCGCCCGGCTTTGCGCCGGCGCTGCTGTCGCGCTCGCTCGCCGAGGAGCTGGCTGAGGGCCGCGACCGCGCGGGCGTCTTCGCCTCCCTCGGCGGCGCTGTGGGGTACCTGCCCATTCGCCCCTGCGCAGACCCCGTCGCCTCGAGCGTCTGCGTCGCGGTCGATCCGCAGCTGCGCGACGCTCTCTGGGCGGCGACGGCGGACTCGCTCGCGCAGCTGCGCAGGCTCGACGCGGCGCTGGCGGCGCTTGGCGAAGACCCTGCGACGGTCGAGGCGACGGCCCTCGCTGCGGCGCTGGGGCGCGTCCCTGCGCCGACGGCGCCTGGCCATCTGCTCCTGGAGGTCACGACGCGCAGGATCGCGCGGGGGCTGCGCCTTGCCTGGGCGATGGGCGCAGGCAAGGCCGCTGAGCCCCCCGCCCCCCCCGAACCCCGGGACGTGCCCGTCGAGCAGGCGGCGCGCCTCGTCGAGCAGCTGGCCCGCGAGCGCGACGACCTGGTCGTGTCGCTCGACGGACGCGGCGACCCGCTGCTGCACCCGCAGATCGCGGAGCTGGTCGCTGCGGTCAAGGACGCCGGCGCCTTCGCGGTGCTCCTCCGCACCGACCTCCTCGACGCCCGCGAGCAGGCCCAGGCGGCGCTCGAGGCGGGCTGCGACGTCCTCAGCGTCGACCTGCTGGCCCACAGCGCGAAGACCTACCGGGCGCTGACGGAGCTGGACCGCTTCGACGAGGTCCGTTCAAATCTGCTTGCGCTGCTGGAGTCGGTCGAACGGCCCGCAGGGCTTCCGCAGCGCTGGATCGTCCCCCGCATCACGCGCTGCGACGCGGCGCTGGGGGAGATCGAGCGTTTCTTCGACGAATGGATCATGCGCGCAGGCTGGGCGGTGATCGACCCTGCTCCGAGGGCCCAGGAGCGGGCTGCGCCGCTGCCGGCGCCGCCGCTTGCCCAGCGAAGGCTCGAGACAGAGACGCTGGCCGTGCGCCGCGACGGCGCCCTGCTCGCTGCGCCGACCTTCGCTGCTGACGCTGCTGTCGTCGGCTCGCTGGACGAGGCGCCGGCGCTGTGGAAGCGGATCCTGGCCCAGCGAGGCAGGGACGACACCGCCTGATGGGCGCTCTGGCGGTCATCCTGGCCCGGGCCGGAAGCAAGGGCCTTGCGGGAAAGAACCTCCGGCCCATCGCGGGAAAGCCCTGCGCGCTGTGGGCGGTCGAACACGCTCAGCAGGCCAGGCTCGTGACGCGCGTGGCGCTGTCGACCGACTCGCTCGAGCTGCAGCGGCTGGCGCTGGAGCGGGGCGTGGACGTCGTGGCCCGCCCTGCGGAGCTGGCCGGCGACGAGGCCCGCGTCGATCAGGCCCTGCGCCACGCCGTCGAGACGGTCGACCCCCAGGGCGCCTGCGAGGTGGTCGCGCTGCTCTACGGCAATGTGCCCGTCCGGCCCGAGGGGCTCGTCGACCGGGCCATCGCGGCGCTTGTGGAGACCGGGGCGGACAGCGTGCAGAGCTACGCGCCCGTGGGAAAACACCACCCCGCCTGGGCCTGCTGCGTGGACGAGGCGACGGGGGCGGTTGCGCCGCTGCTGGGCGGCGAGCGCTGGGGAGGGGCGCACCGCAGACAGGACCTGCCGCGGGCCTACCTGCCCGACGGCGGCGTCGTGGTCGTGCGCCGCGACGCGCTCCTGCGCGGCGCCGCAGCCGCGTCGCCCCATGCCTTTCTCGGTGAAGACCACCGGGCCGTCCTCACGCAGCGCGGCGAGGTGGTGGACATCGACGACGAGATCGACCTGCTCCTTGCTCGGGCGATCCTCGAGCAGCCCTCTTGGCGGCAGGAGGCGCACGGGCTGTGAGCGCAGCGGATCCTCCCTGGCGCAGCTGCAGGCCCTTCGTGGTCGCGGAGCTGGGCGTCAACCACGACGGCTCGCTCGACAAGGCCCTTGCGCTGGTCGAAGCTGCGGCCAAGGCCGGCGCCGACGCGGTCAAGACGCAGCTCTTTCGCCCAAAGGCCCTGCTCAGCGGCCAGGCGCGCCTCGCGGCGTACCAGGAAAACGCAGGCGAGCGCGACCCGCTGGCCATGCTCCAGCGTCTTGCGCTTCCGCCCGAGGCGCAGCTGCGCATCGCCCAGCGCGCCCGCGCGCTGGGCCTGCGGGCGATCGTCACGGTCTTTACGCCAGAAGACGCCTGCGCGCTCGACGCCGACGCCTGGGACGCGGTCAAGACCGCCTCGCCCGACATCGTCAACAAGCCGCTGCTCGAGGCCCTTGCGGCGCTGGGCCTGCCGATGATCGTCAGCACCGGCGCAAGCGAGGAGGAGGAGGTCGCCCGCGCCCTGGACCTGCTTGCGCAGCGGGCTTCGCCGCTGGCCCTTGCGGCGCTGCACTGCGTCAGCGCCTATCCCACCCCGGACGAATGGGCCTTTCTCGGCGGCGTTGAAGCGCTGCAGGCGATCGTCGAGGCGCACGCGCCAAGGGCGGCTGTCGGCTACTCCGACCACACCCGCAGGACCGACACGGGGGCCATGGCTGTCGCGCTCGGCGCCCAGCTGCTCGAAAAGCACCTCACGCTCCGCTGCGACGACCCGGGCCCCGACCACGCAGCCTCGCTCGAGCCCGACGCCTTCGCCGCCTACGTCCAGGCCGCCCGTCGCGCAGCTGCCGGTAAGCCTCCAGCCGTCGACCCGGTCCTCTACGGCCAGCGCGCCAAGCGCGTCCTGCCCGTCGAAGAGGACGTGCGCCGCGCTTCGAGACAGTCGCTCGTCGCCCGCCAGCCGCTGCGCGCAGGAGAGGCCGTCGAGCGCAGCCGCCTGAGCACGGCAAGGCCCGCAGCGGGGATCGAGCCCTGGGCGATCGACGAGGTCGTCGGCAGGCGCCTTCGCGTCGACGTCGAAGCGGGGCGGCTGCTGCAGTGGGAGGACCTGGCGTGAGGGCGCCGCGGACCCGCGTGGCGGTGTGCACGGGGAGCAGGGCCGAGTTCGGCCTGCTGCTGCCGGTGATGCGGGCGATCGAGGCCCACGAGGACCTGGAGCTGCTCGTCTTCGCGGCAGGGGCGCATCTGCTCGGCCCCGCCCGCACCATCAGCGAGGTCGAGGCGGCTGTTCCCGTCGCAGCGACGATCCCCATGCAGCGCGAGGGCGAGCCGTCGTCGCAGCTGGCCGACGCCCTGGCCCTGGCCCGCGGCGTCGAGGGCTTCGCCCGCGCCATCAGCGAGCGTCAGCCGCACTGGGTCGTCGTCCTGGGCGACCGGATCGAGGCCTTCGCCGCCGCCTGCGCCGCCAGCGTCGGAGGCGCAGGCCTTGCCCACATCCACGGCGGCGACCGGGCCGAGGGCGTGGCCGACGAAGCCATGCGCGGCGCCGTCGCCAAGCTCGCCCACCTGCACTTCCCCGCCACGCCCACCAGCGCCGATCGGCTGCTGCGCATGGGCGAGGACCCGAGGACGGTCCACTGCGTGGGCTCGCCGGCCCTGGACGCCCTGGCGGAGGTCGAGCCGCTGGACGACGAGGCCTACACCGCCCTGGGCCGCCCACGGATCGTGCTGCTGCTGCACCCGGTGGGCCGCACAGCCCAGGAGGAGGCCCGCGACGCCCGCGTATGCCTGCTGGCGATCGAGCAGCTGGCTGAGCCGGCCCTGGCGCTGGCCCCCAACCGCGACCCGGGCTTCGAGGGCGTCGACCAGGCGCTCCGCGCAGCCGCCCTTCCCGTGTGCGAGCACCTGCCCCGCCCAACGTTCCTGGCGCTGCTCAAGCGGCTGGTCCGTGAGGGGGGCGCGCTGCTGGGCAACTCCTCCGCGGGCAGAATCGAAGCTGCGGCGCTGGGCCTTGCGGTCGTGGACGTGGGCTCGAGGCAGCAGGGCCGCGAAGAGGCGGGAAGACTCGTCCGCGTCACCCTCGACGACCACAACGACGCCGCTGCGGTCGAGGCGGTGGCGCAGGCTGTCCGCCAAGCCCGGGCGCTTCCTGCGCCGCAGGGCCACCCCTTCGGCGACGGCGAGGCGGGGCGGCGCATCGCTGCGGTCCTCGCCCGCGAAGGCCCTCCCGACTGGCGCAGGCTGCGCAAGCGCAACAGCTACTGAGCCGGCGGCTGCTCAGCGGCGCTCAGGAGACCACCGCGCCCGGGGCGATCTCCCGCTCGGGCGCAAGCAGCACGACGGAGCGCTCCGCCTGGCCCTTCTGCGCGTCGCTGGCGGCCAGGAGCATGCCCCGACTCTCGACGCCGCGGATCGTGCGCGGCGCCAGGTTGGCCACGATGACGATGAGCCTGCCCTCGAGCTCCTCAGGGCTGTAGTGGCCCTTGACGCCTGCGCAGATCGTGCGGGGCTCGCCCGAGCCGTCGTCGAGGTCCAGCACGAGCAGCCTGTCGGCGTTGGGGTGCTCGCGGGCCTGCACGACCCGCGCGACGCGCAGATCCAGCCTGGCGAAGTCGTCGAAGGCGACGATGGGCTTGGCGGCTGTCGCCTGTTCCTGCGTCGGAGGGGGCGTCGAAGACGTCGTCGAAGCGGAGTCAGCCATGCGATCCTCCCAGCTGGGCCAGGGCGCAGCGGTCTGCGCCGTGGGATGGCACTGTATGCGCACCCCACGGGCGCTGCGCTTCACGATCGCCTGCGCTTCGGTCGATAGACGCAACAGCGATTCGAGGCGGAAAGAGAGTCACGATCCCATGCGCACAGCATCCACCCTCGCCCCCCGTCGCCGCTGCTTCACGGCGCCGTCGCTGCGGAGCCTCCTTCTCGCCAGCGTCGCAGCAGCGTGCTGGGCGGCGGGCGCCGTCGGGCAGACGCTGCAAAGCGATGTCGAAAGCCTCATCAAACAGGCGAACCTCGGCTCCGCCTCCGTCGCGGTGGAGCTGCTCGACGTCCGCACGGGCGAGGCGCTGGCGGAAGTGAACGCGGACACGCCCTTCATTCCCGCCAGCAACATGAAGCTGCTGACCACAGGCGCCGCGATTCTCACCCTCGGCGCCGACCACCGTTTCACGACCGAGCTCAAGCGCTCGGGCGACACGCTCTACATCGTCGGCTCGGGCGACCCGGGCCTGGCTGATCCCAAGCTGCTCAAGGAGATGGGGTTGGACGTCGAAGGCTTCCTCGCCCGATGGGTCGAGGCGGTGCAGCGGTCGGGGGAGGGCCCCATCCGCGAGATCGTCATCGACGACTCCGCCTTCGAGCCTGCCGGCCCCCATCCCAGCTGGCCCAAGGATCAGCTCAACCGCTGGTACTGCGCCGAGGTGTCGGGGCTGAACTTCTTCACGAACGTGATCCACGTCTTCGCCTCGCCCACGAGGCCGGGCGCCAGCCCGTCGATCCGGATCGAGCCCAGGGCCCCGTGGCTGACGCCCGCCAACCGCGCCCGCAGCGTCACCAAAGGCGCCAACACCGTCTGGGTGTCGCGCGCGCTGACGAGCAACGCGATGACGCTGCACGGCGAGGTGCGCGCTCCCATGAGCGCCCCGATCGAGGTGGCGGTGCACGATCCTGCGATGGTCTTCGGCCGCATCTTCGCGGACAGGCTGGAGGCGGCGGGATTGGGCTCCCCCTCGGTGCGCAGGCTCGAGCCCGAGGCCCCCGCCGTCGACGCCCCCACCATCGCCCTCGTCGCCACACCCCTGCCCACCGCGCTGCGCCGCTGCAACACCGACTCGCACAACCTCTATGCGGAGTGCCTGCTCAAGGCCGCTGCGCGCAAGCTCACAGGCCTGCCTGGCTCATGGAAGGCGGGCGCCGCGGTCGTCCGCATGACCTTGGCTGACCTGCTCGGCCCAGCGGGCCTGGGCTCCGCCGGCGCCCTGGTCGTGGCCGACGGCTCGGGCATGAGCAGGGACAACCGCGTCACCGCCTCCATTCTGGCCCACTGGCTCGCGGCGCTGACGGATCGGCCGAACGCCATCGCGCCGCTGTGGGACAGCCTCCCCCGCGCAGGGCTCGACGGCACGCTCCGGACGCGCTTCCGAGGCGTCTCGCTGGCCCATCCCGTGCGGGCCAAGTCGGGCTACCTCGACCGCGTCTCCTGCCTGACGGGCTTCGTGGGCGACCCGACCGATCCCGACGGTCCCTGCGTCGTCTTCAGCGTGCTGGTCAACGACATCCCCTCGACCGTTCCCGTCCGCAGGGTCAAGAAGCTGCACGAGCGGATCGTCGAGCTGGTGGACGAGCGTCTGGGCGACAGGCTCGTCGTCGACGCGCCGGAGGAGCAGCAGCCTGCGGGCCAAGGCGGCTGAGGCGATTCAGCCGTCGCTCTCTGCATCGCCCCCGTCCGCCGCGGTCGTGTCCTGTGGGTCGGCGTCCAGGGACTCCAGAAAGCGGCGGGCCTGTTCTGATCCCAGCGCCGTAGCCCGGGAGGCGTAGACGCGGGCAGCGTCCGCCACGCCCGCCCGCTTCCACCAGCGGGCCGTCTCCAGCAGCAGCTGGGCGTCGTCGGGCCTGCGCTCCGCTGCGTCGGCGTAGAGCTGCGCCGCTTCGCCTGGCCTCTTGAGCAGCCCGTAGCAGCGGCCCAGCTCCTCGAGGACCGCGGGGTTGCGGAGGATCTCTTCTCGCCCAAGCGCCAGCAGCAGCCGCACCGCCTCTTCAGGCCGATTGTCCCTGCGAAGGATGCGGGCCTCGATGAGCCGCCAGACCACCGCCTCGGGCTGCAGAGCCCGGGCCTTGCGGATGTGCTGCAGAGCCAGGCTGAGCTTGTTCTCCTGCAGGGCGATCTCAGCCAGCTGCCCCCAGGGCTGGGCCTCGTCGGGCGCGAGCTTGACCGCCCGCAGCAGCGCCGCCTTGGCCGCTTCGAGGTTGCCCAGCGAGCGCTCCACCGCAGCCAGGTACACGGGCGCCTGGGGATCTGCAGGGTCGAGACTCTGGGCGGCGCGGAAGTGGTTGGCGGCCTCCTCGAGCTCGCCCAGCTCGCTGGCGACCAGCCCTGCAGCGAAGTGCAGTTTCGCGTCGGGCTCGCTGGAGGAGGCGATGGCCGCCTCGTAGGCGACCTTGGCGTCGCGCATCTTCCCTTGCGCAAGCAGCGTCTCCGCCAGGAGCGCCTGGACCTGCGGATCCGCAGGCGCCTGCTCGAGCGTTGCGCGCAGGATGCGTTCAGCCTTGTCGGGCTGGCCGTGGTCGAGCCATGTGCGCGCCGCCTGCAGGGCTTTGTCCACCGCCAGCGCGCCCGCCTGCCCGGCGCCGGCGCCCTCGAGCGCGTCGCCCGGCTCCGACGCCCGCCGTTGCAGCAGCCAGCCGCCCAAGGCCGACGCCGCGACGACCACCCCTGCAACAATGAGGAACAGCCGTCTGCGCTT
>CAYPBL010000079.1:0-7357 GCA_964408965.1 uncultured Phycisphaeraceae bacterium
GTGTGCGCCGCAGCTGCTTCCTGCGCTGCGCCGAGGGGCTTGCCCTCGACCGTCAGACCCAGCTGGGCCAGGGGGCCGTGGGGCCTGCCCTTCTCCTCCTCGAGCCTGCGCGCCGCAGCGGGGTTGGCGTAGCGGTCGAAGAGCATCGCCTTGATCGTCCCCCACAGTCCGCCGAAGGAGGTGAAGGTGTGGTTGACGGCGCTGGGCTCGTAGCCGCTGTGCACCATGCACTGCTGACAGGCCGGGTTGCCGCTGGCTCTGCCGTAGCGCGACCAGTCCGTCTGCTCGAGCAGCTCCTCGAAGCTCTCCGCGTAGCCGTCCTGCAGCAGATAGCAGGGCCGCTGCCAGCCGAAGATGTTGTACGTGGGGTTGCCCCAGGGCGTGCACTCGTACTCGCGCAGCCCCATGAGAAACTCCAGGAAGAGCGGCGACTGGTTGAAGCGCCAGCGCTTCCTGCGGTTCGAGAGGATCATCTCGAAGAGCTCGTTGGTGTTGCGCCGCTCGCGCAGGAAGGACTTCTGGTCGGGCGCCTTGGGGTAGGCGTAGCCCGGGCTGACCATCATCCCCTCGACGCCGATCTCCATCATCTCGTCGAAGAAGGCCCGCACAGCGTTGGGATCAGCCCCGCCGAAGAGCGTCGTGTTGGTCGTGACGCGAAAGCCCCGCTGCACAGCGAGCCTGACGCCCTCGATCGCCCTGCGGTAGGTGCCCTCGCGGCAGACGGCGAAGTCGTGGTGCTCCTCCAAGCCGTCCAGGTGCACGCTGAACGTCAGATACTTGCTGGGGGTGAACCATCCCGCCTCGAGCTTCTCCCTGAGCAGGACGGCGTTGGTGCACAGGTAGATGTACTTGCGCCGCTTGACGAGCTCGTCGACGAGCTCGCGGATGTGGGAGTAGAGCAGCGGCTCTCCTCCCGGGATCGAGACCATCGGGGCGCCGCACTCGTCCACCGCCTGCAGGGCCTTCTCCAGCGGCAGCTCGCGCTTGAGAATGTGGGCCGGGTACTGGATCTTGCCGCAGCCTGCGCAGGCGAGGTTGCACTTGAAGAGCGGCTCGAGCATGAGCACCAGCGGATAGCGCTTCCTGCCCTTGAGGAAGCGCTGCTGCAGCACGTAGCTGGCCACGGTCCACATCTGGCTGACAGGGACGCCCATGCGCAGCGGGCTCCTTACTGACCAGCGGGCTCGACGCCGCTGGCGCCAGCCCTTCCACGTCGCGATCCGCCTCTGCCCGCCCGATCGACGCTGATCGAGCGGACGATGCTAGCGTCCGCAAAGCCCCCAGACCCGCCTCCTCCGCAGCGCACTGCTGCGAACCTGCTCTCCCCGCCAGCGTACGGAGTCTTGAAGGCGGGCCTGCGCTTCAGCGAAGGCTACGCTACCAGCGGCAGGCGCCTTCGACCGCCATCGGACCTGCCGCCCGCTGATCGGACGCATCCCGGGAGCCCGAGCCATCGCTGCGGAGCACGCCCCCCAACCCGCTGACCGCGCCGCGGAGTCGCGCAGCGACGAGGCCCTGCTCGAGGCCTACCGCCAGGGCGAGGCCCAGGCCTTTCGTGCGCTGATCGAGCGGCACCGCGACGACCTGCTGCGCTTCCTGCTGCGGTTTCTGGGCGACCGGGCCCTGGCGGAGGACGCCTTCCAGGAGGCCTTCCTGCAGGTGCACCTCAGCGCCGACGCCTTCGACGCCTCGCGGTCGTTTCGGCCGTGGCTGTACACCATCGCAGCGAACAAGGCCCGGGACATGCTCCGCCGCAAGGCCCGCAGGCCAGCTCTGGCCCTGAGCGCCCCGATCGAGGAGGGCGGCGAGCGGGGCTTCATCGACCTGATGCGCAGCGACGCCCCCGCTGTGGGCGAGCGCCTCGACGCCCAGGAGCGCGACATCTACGTCCAGAAGGCCGTCAACGCCATGCCCGAGCACCTCAAGGAGATCCTCCTGCTGGCCTACTTCCAACGGTTGTCGTACCAGCAGGTGGCCGAGACGCTGGGGATCCCGCTGGGGACGGTCAAGTCGCGTCTGCACGCTGCTGTGGCCGCCTTCGCCCGGGCCTGGCGCCAGGCTGTCGCCGGGACGGGCTACGACGAGCAGGAGCCGCTGCGATGAGACAGCGACCGCTCACACTCTGCGCCGCCGACGCCGACGCCTTCGACGCCCTGGTCGAGGCCAGCTGGCGCCTCGAAGCGCTGCCGCCTGCCCTGCAGGGCCGCGCCCAGCGCGCCCTGGCGCTGCTTCGCCCCCTCGACGAACCTCTGCCGCTGGACGATGAGGAGCGCCTCCGGCGCACGGCCCTGGTCGAGCGGACGCTCCACCGCGTCCGCCGGGCGCCTGCGCGCAACGGCGCCTCGACCGCAGCGGCGCCCGTGGAGCTGACGGAGGAGGAGCGGGCTGCGGTCGACGCCCTTGTGGCCAGCGGCTGGGACCCGCGCGCTGCGCGCGTCGAGATCGTCGAGCGCGCAAGCCGCCTGGCCGACATCGTCGAGCTGCTCGAGGCTCTGGACGCCCCCGCTGCGGACAAGCCCGCAGCCGACGACGACCTCGTCGAGCGCACGCTCAGCCTGGTGCAGCAGGAGATCGACCGCTCGGAGCGGCTGCGCAGGCTCGGGGCGCCCTCGCCCATCGAGGCCGAGGCGCTGCTCGAGCAGCCTCGCGGAAGCCGCCTGGGGGCCCGCCTGTGGGACGTGGTCGGCCTGGCCGCCGCTGCAGCCCTGGCCGCGTCGGTCATCCTGCCCGCCATGACCCACCTGCGCACGCGCTCGATGCGCTCGCTGGGCGCAGCCAGGCTGGCCGGCGCCGCGGTCGGCTTCGACCTCTACAGTCAGGACCACCTGGGCGAGCTTCCTGCGCTGGGCCCCGAGGAGATCGCCGCTGCGGGTTCGCCTGGCCCGTGGTGGGCCGTCGGCCAGAGCCCTTCGTCCCACTCCGCTGACCTCTTCACCCTGGCCCGCAAGGGCTACACGTCGCTGGAAAGCCTGGCCAGCCCCGGCAATCCCCACGCGCCGGTGCGCATGGACATGGCCGGCCGCATCGACTGGCGCAGGCCCGAGGAAGTCTCCTTCAGCTACCAGCTCTTTCCGCAGCGGTCGCCCTTGCGCATGGACGAGCTTGGGCCGTCGAGCGTGGTGCTGGCTGATCGCTCCCCCGTGGTGGCCTGGAGCCTGCAGGGGCAGGCCTCCCCCGCCCTGGCGGGCTCACCCAACCAGCGGGGTCTGGGGCTGTTGCTGCTGCGGGCCGACGGCTCGAGCCAATGGCGCTCCTCGCCGCTGCTCGAGGGCGGCGACAACATCTGGCTGCCGGCCACGCTTGAACCATCCCGGAAGGTGCGTCTCAAGGGCGTCGAGCGCCCCGCCACCCGCAGCGACGCCTTCGTCGGCCCCTAGCGAGAGGCGCCACGCACGCTCTCCACAATCGGATCGATCGGATCGATCGCGAACGGCGCGCGACGTCCCCAGCGATCACCCTTCAGCCTGCGCGCTGGCCAAGGGCCCCCGCGACGGGCTTCCTGGCCTTGGAGGCCGTCGTGTGCTCCTCAGCCAGCTGGACCAGGGCGTCGAAGGTGGCGGGATCCTCGATGGCGATCTGGCTGAGCATCTTGCGGTTGAGCAGCACGCCTGCACGGGACAGGCCGTTGATGAAGCGCGCATAGCGCGAGCCGCGCATCCTGCACGCTGCGGTGATGCGCGTGATCCAGAGCCTGCGGAAGTCGCGCTTGCGGTTCCTGCGGTCGCGGTAGGCGAACTGGCCGGCCCGGGTCAGGGCGACCTTGGCCTGCTGGTAGTGCCTGCTCTTGGTCCCGAAGTAGCCTCGAGCCTCCCGGAGGACTCGCTTGTGCTGGCGTTTGCGGGCTGCGCCTTTGCGTGCGCGGGGCATGGTCTCGACTCCTTCACGCGAGCCCGGGGGTCCAGGGGACTGGACGCTTTGCGCCCGGCTCGCAGCGAACTGGGCCGCCGCGGTCCCGCCCGCGGCAGCTGACACCCGATGTTGTCAGGCCTCTTCCGACGACCGCGCAGGGCCAGGATTCCGACGAAGGGCCGCACGGGGCTGCTCTCTGCCTCGCAGCCTGCGGAAGAGCAGCCGCTCCAGCCGCTTCGCTTCAGGGCTGGACATGAACTTGCTGTGCCGCAACCTCCGCAGCCGCTTGCTCGACTTGTGGCTGCGCAGGTGGCCGCTGGCGCCGGACTTGTGCTTGACCAGCCCCGTGCGCGTGATGCGGATGCGTTTGAGCGTTCCCTTGTGGCTCTTGTTCTTGGGCATGGCGCAGGCTCAGCGTCCGGATGAATCGACAGCGTGTGAACGACAGCTCGTCCCCCACCATCGGGACAAGCCGCCCAGTGTACCCGCGCCTCAGCAGGGGATCAAGCGCCCCGCGCCTGCGGGCTCAGCGGTCGCGCAGCTCCCGATTGGGCCGCAGCACCAGCTCCGAGCGCGGCTGCTGCACGAGCTGCCCGGGCGGGATCGACTCCGCCACCACCGCCCCCGCGGAGATCACGCAGTCGTCGCCGACGACCGTCTGCCCCCCCAGCACGACCGCGTTGGCGTAGATGGTCACGCGGTCGCCGATCGTCGGGTGCCGCTTGAGCCCGCGCATGGCCTTGCCGTACTCGTCCTTGGGGAAGTTGCGGTTGCCCAGCGTCACACCCTGGTAGAGCTTCACATGGTCGCCGATCTCCGTCGTCTCGCCGATGACGACGCCCGTGCCGTGGTCGATGAAGAAGGACTCCCCGATCTGCGCCCCCGGATGGATGTCGATGGCGGTGTCGCGGTGGCAGGTCTCCGCGAGCAGCCTGGGAAGCAGGGGGACCCCCGCCCGGAAGAGCGCATGGGCGAAACGGTGCGTGGCGATGGCCTCCACCCCGGGATAGCACAACGCTGTCTCGTCGGTGTGCCGGGCGGCCGGGTCGCCGTCGTAGGCCGCCTGAATGTCCAGCGCAAGGAGCCTGCGCAGCTCGGGCAGCTGGGCCAGCGCGTGCTCCGCCGTTCGCTCTGCGTTCTGCTGGGGCGATCCTGAAAAGGTCTGCCCCACAGGCACGCCCCGGTCCGCCGCCCACACGAAGGCCCTGCAGGCCATGTCCACCAGCAGGCTCCGCAGCCGGGCCAGCCGCTCCTCCACCCACGCGCGATGCTCCTGCTCCCCCGACGGAGCATGCTCGAAGAAGCCCGGCGCCAGCAGCGAGCGGACCATGCCCAGCAGCTGCCTGGCCTCGGTCATCGAAGGCAGCGGCGGGCGATCGAGCCTGGCCACGAGCGGATCTCCCGCTCCCCCCGCCAGGACGCGAGACACCTCCTCCGACTGCGCTGTCCGAGTGGTCATGCGCGCAACTCCCCAGGACCACCGCTGCCTCTGCGGGCCTCGGAAAACGACGCCTCCCTCCTCGCCCCATGCTAGCCCCCCGCTCGATGCAGCGTGCGCCAGCGGTGGGAACCAGCCCGCCCCCGGGTGCGAACACCCAGCTGCAGCGGGGGCTCGTCCCCTATCATCCACACCCGTCAGACGGGCCCCGCCGTCTGGAACGTTCGCTGTGGGCCGCCGCTGCGGGCCGCTTTCTCGCAAGGAGCGTTGTTCATGCCCCGCACCCTTCGCCGCGCCGTTCGTCCCCTTTCCGCCTTCGCCTTGGCAGGCGCGCTCTCGACGCTGGCAGGCTGCGCAGGCGGCCGCGTCGCCCAGTACCGAGGCGACCCCACCCCGGAGACCGCCACGCTGGGCGACTCCCAGGCCCAGATGCACAACCGCTCCGCGGAAATGCTCGACGCCAACCTCTCGCTGCTGCTGGAGGATCTGGCCCGCATGGGCCTGTGGGATCGGCCGAGCAGGCTGACCAAGAAGCCCATTCCCCGCTGAGCCCCGCCCGGACCGCGCAGGCGACCGCGCCAGCCTCCTAGGCTAGGCGTCTGTGTCGTGCGCGCCGCCTGAAACCGCCAGCACGTCCACTGGGCGAGAATCAGCCCTGTCCCCCTACGTGCTGCGCAACTACCGCTGGGAGGCGGTCTCAGCCGTCTTCTTCCCGCTGGCGCTGGCCTGTGTGGAGGGGGAGGTGGTCGGCGTGGTGGCCCGCAAGGCGCTGGGCGCAAGCGACCTGGTCGTCGCCGCCATCACCGCTGCGCCGACCGCAGCCCTGCTCTCGAGCCTGTGGTGGGGCAGGCTCGTGCGCCGCCGCGACCGGGTGCAGCTGACCGTGGTCCTGCAGCTGGGCCTGATCGCCAGCGTGGCCGGCGCAGCCCTGTCACCCGCGACCGCTGCAGGGTCGCTGCTGCTGCTGCTCTTCGTCTACGCCGCCCGGGTCTGCGCCACGGGGATCATCGCCTGCCGGGCCGACATCTGGCGGACGAACTACCCCCGGGCCGTGCGCGCCCGCGTGGCGGGCAGGCTCACCGCGATCGCCTCGCTGGTGGTGACGCTCACGGGCCTGTCCCTGGCTGCGGCGCTGGACCTCGTTCCGCAGGAGCGGACGACCTTCGCCTTCCGCGCAGGCTACCTGGCCGCTGCGACGGTCTCGCTGCTGGGGGTGTGGGCCTACAGCCGGGTCCGCTGGCGTCGGCGCCGTTGGCTCATCCGCCAGGAGCGCGAGCACGACGACGGCCAGGGCGAGACCTTCAACCTCTTCGCTGGCGCCTTGGACGCGCTGCGCGTGCTGCGCGACGACCGCGACTACCGCGCCTACCTGCTGGCCCAGTTCATTCTGGGCCTGGCCAACATCGGCTTGCTTGCGCCCTTCATTCTGACGCTCGACGAGCTGGGCCTGCCGTATTCCGCCTCGATCGCCCTGACGCAGGCTGTGCCGCTGGCCGTGGCGTTGACGGTCATTCCCTTCTGGTCGCGCCTCCTGGGCCGTCAGCACATCGTGCGCTTTCGCGCCATCCAAGCGTGGGTCTTCGTGCTCTCCAGCGCCCTGACCTGCGCGGGGGCGCTGACGGGGAGCGTGCTGACGCTGCTGGCTGCGCGCGTCGTCTGGGGCGTGGCCCGGGGCGGCGGCATGATCGCCTGGCAGATCGGCCACCACGACTTCGCCCCCGCCCGCCTGGCCAGCCTGTACATGGGGGCGCACGTGACGCTCACAGGCGTGCGCGGCCTGGTCGCGCCCTTTGCAGCCACAGCCCTCTACAGCGGCGCCGTCGTCGCGGTCGGCTCCGCCCACCTGCGGATCCCGGCCCTCGGCGGCTGGGTCTTCGCCCTCATGGCCCTGACCAGCGCCCTGGGGGGGGCGATGTTCCTGCGCCTCGACCGCGCCATGCGCAGCCGCCGGGCCTAGACCCCGAAGGACACCCCCTGGGCCAGCGGCAGATCGTCGCTGCTGTTGATCGCGCATGTCTGCCTGCGCATGTAGGCCTTCCAGGCGTCCGAGCCCGCTTCGCGCCCGCCGCC
>CAYPBL010000080.1:0-6848 GCA_964408965.1 uncultured Phycisphaeraceae bacterium
GAGGTTGAGGCTCTGGCTCTGGCGGCGCTGACCGAGGCGTCCAGCCAGGCCGCTGCGCCGGCGCTGCTTGCGCAGCCTGGGCGCTGGCGGCGCTGGGACGGCGCCTCGCCGAGGCTCGAGGAGATCAGCCGTGTCAGCTGCGCCCTGTCAGCGTTGCTGGCGCCTGCGACCGTCGCTGTGGTGGGGGAGGTCAACGCGGGCAAGAGCTCGCTCGTCAACGCCCTTTCCCGGCGCGACGTGTCGATCGTCTCCGCTGAGCCGGGCGCGACGCGCGACCATGTGGGGGTTCTGGCGGCCCTTCCTGCGCCTGCGCAGCTGGCGGGCGTGGCCATCCCCGAGGCGCTGCGCAGCGGCGGCGTCGTGGTCAGGCTGCTCGACACGCCTGGCCTTGGGCTCGAGCGGGCCACGGAGCTGGACGCGCAGGCCCTGGCGCTTGCGCAGCGGCGCGTGGCTGGGGCGCGCGTCGTGCTGCTGCTGGCGGAGGGCGGCCTGCGCTGGCCCGACGAGGACGCTCTGGAGCAGGCGGGGGCGCACGCGGCGCAGGCAGCGGGCGCCCGACTGCTGCGCGTCGCCAGCAAGGCCGACCTGCACGGGCCCTCGTCGGACGCGGACGTCTCGGTGAGCGTCGTGTCGGAAGAGGGGCTCGACGCGCTCCGCCAGGCTGTCGTCCAGGCGCTGCTCCCGCAGGAGGCGCAGCGATGGACCGGGCCCTGGCTCTTTGACAGTCGTCTGCTCGACGCCTGTCTTCGCAGCGGGCTATCCTCGCCTGCAGGGGCGGGCGACCCCCGCGCTGCGCTGCGCCACGGAGCACCAGACCATGGATGAACGCCACAGCAAGATCGTCGAGGGCGCCGGCCTCGAGGACGCCCGCATCAACCAGGAGTTCAAGGACTGGCTCTTCAAGTGGAGCGGGCCGATCCTCATCGTCGTCACCCTCATCGCCTTGGCCTACGTGGTCAGGATCCGCTGGACGCAGCACAGGCTCAAGGCGCTCGACGCAGCGTTTCTGGACGTAGCCTCTGCGCGCGAGTCGGGCAATCCCGACAGCCTGCTCGCGGTGGCGCAGGAGCACAGCGATGTCGAGGCGGTGCGCGATCTGGCGCTGCTGGCCGCTGCGGACATCCACCTGGACGCCTTCCGCCGAGGCGTCAAGCCAGGGGCGCAGCCCGACGAGAAGAATCACTACAACAAGGAGGACATCCTCAGCGAAGAGGAGCGCGAGGCGCACCTGGCCAAGGCCAAGGAGCTCTACACCCAAGTCTTGCAGAACGTCAAGGACAACCCCGCAGCGCTCTCCCGAGCGATGAGCGCCTACGCGGGGCTGGTCTCCGTGGCCATCGGCTACCGCGACTGGGACGAGGCACGTCGTCTGCTCGATGAGCAGATCGCCTTGGCCGAGTCCCGCGGCGCGCAGTTCGCTGCGCAGCAAGCCAGACGCCGCCTCGCGCAGCTCGACGAGCTGCAGCAGCTGCCGCCGATCTTCCCGCAGGAGCGCATCGCCGTCACCCGCCCGCCGGAAGCGGTCTCCCCGGTCTTCCCTGCTGAGGGCGCAACAGCCGCAGGCGACGAGGCGCCCCCCGCTGCGCAGCCCGAGACGTTCGACCTTCCGGGAAAGGAAGGGGCGAAGCCAGCTGCAGAGCAGGAGGAATCGCCCACCCCCTTCGAGACGCCCAAGCCTTCTTCGGAAGAAAAGGGCAAGGAAGGCGCGCCGCCTGCCTCGGACGCCAAGCCTGAGCAGACCCCCGAGCCTCAGCGGAAGCAGGGCGGCTCGTCCCAGGGCGAATCCAAGCCTCCCCTGCGCTAAGGGCTGACGCCGATTCCGGTGTTGGCCCTGACAGGGGCTTCGCTGACCTACCCTCGTGCGGACGATGGCCTGCAGACGCTTCCAGAACGAGCGGCGCACTGCCCCGCTCGAAGCCCCCGAGGAGGCGGCGCTCTCCTTCCGCCTCACGCGCGATCTGCGCAAGCGGCTGGACCGCTACATCGCCGACCGCGTCCCCCAGCTGAGCAGGGCGCAGGCGCAGCGGCTGATCGAGCAGGAGCGCGTGCGGGTCAACGGCTCGCCGGCCAAGGCCAGCCTGATCCTCAAGCAGGGGGATCTGGTCGAGCTTCAGGCCCCGCCCCCCCGCAGCGCCAACGTCGAGCCCGAGCCCGTCCCGCTGACCGTGCTGCACGAGGACGAGGCGATCATCGCGCTCAACAAGCAGCCTGGCGTCCTGGTGCACCCGGCCCGGAGCAACCTGCACGGCACGCTCGTGGCGGGGCTGCTCTGGCGGTTCCGCGAGCAGGCAAGCCAGGGCAGGGGCCTGTCCACCATAGGCCAGGCCTTCGCCAGGCCGGGCGTGGTCCACCGCCTCGACAGGGACACCTCAGGCGTCATCCTCTTCGCCAAGCGCGACGACGCCCATGGCTTTCTGGCCCAGCAGTTCGAGCAGCGGACGGTCGAGAAGCGCTACATCGCGCTGGTCGAGGGCGTCGTCGATCCCGCCGCCGACGTCGTCGACGCCCCCATCGGCCCGCACCCCAACCGCGCCAAGGGCTACCGCGAGAAGATGGTCGTCAGGCAGGACCAGCTGGGCAAGAGCGCCCTGACCATCTACCGCGCCCTGGAGCGTTTCGACGGCTACAGCCTGGTCGAGGTGGAGCTGAAGACGGGCCGCACGCACCAGATCCGCGTGCACATGAGCCATCTGGGCTGGCCGCTGGTCGGCGACGACATGTACGGCGGCTCGCCGCTGTACGAGACGGCCCTGCGCGCCCCGTCGGGGAGGTGGACCGAGCCGGGGGAGGGCGAGAAGCCGCTGCTGGCCCGTCAGGCCCTGCACGCCGCGACGCTGACCTTCACGCATCCGCTGACGCGCAGGCGCCTCACGCTGTGCGCCCCGTTTCCCGAGGACATGCGTCGCGCCGTCGAGGCGCTGCGGAGGCACAGGCCGGGCGCCGGCAGGACGGGCCTGTCGGGCGCTTCGCTGGACCTGGACGCGCTGCTGGTCGCGCCGCCGGACAGGGACTGATCCGCGTTCGCAGCTCCCGGCGCAGTCGTTCAGAAGTCCCTGCCCTTTGCGCCCAGCGGGGTGTCGTGGTAGCGCTGCGGCGCACGGCGGTGGAGGGGGTTCTGCACGGGCGCCGTGGCGTCCCTGTCGAGGCGAAGCGCCGCGGCGCCGTCGACGAAGAGCAGCGGCCGTGGCGTGTGGGGCGTTGCGCGGCGGAGGTAGGCGCGGACGGCGTCGAAGAAGATCACCTTGGCCGAGGGCGCAGCGACCATGTCCACGGAGACAGGGCCGATGTCCGCCTCGCTCGCAGGCCCGCCCGACCACACGCGGGGCTTGGCGAGAAAGCTGTTGGAATAGAAGTAGCCGACCGATGCGCCCGTCCATGGGGGCGCATCGCGTCCGCTGCGGCGCATGCCGGGCGAAAGCCAGGACTCGTAGTGCTCACGCCACGGCGCCACGTCGTGCAGCAGTGCAGGCCACCACTGGCTTGCGCTCCACACGTTCGTGGTGTAGATCAGCACGGCGTCCCTGTTGCGCCTGTCGCCCGAGGGGTGCCAGACGAACGGTCCGTACGAGTCGCTGCCTGCATCTTTGTGGGGAAACGGGAAGAAACCCTTGTGGTGTGCGCTGTGCGCAGCGACGGTCAGTCCCAGGTTGTGCAGATTGGCCAGCGATCTCGTCTCCTGCGTCCGCTCTCTCGCTGCAGCCAGCGCAGGCAGCAGGATGCCCAGCAGCGCGCCGACGACGCCCACCACGACCATCAGCTCGATCAGCGAAAACCCTCGTCGGTCGATCATGACGGCGCCGTGATTCAGGGCGGCGCGACGAGCCGCCTCGCCTCGCGAATGCCAGCTTCCCGAGTCGTGGCTCTGCTCGGCGCATACATGCTGGTGGTGATGAACCGCCACCGCTGTTCTTCGTCGCTCCAGGCGTAGAGGAATCCAAGCCAGACGACGTCCTGCAGCGGTTGACGCGTGTCCGCAGTTTTCGGCTTGGCTGGAAAGAGGACTTCCACGACCGTCGCGTCCGGAGCTGGCTCTTCGAACCAGGGTTTGAGCCGGTTGCGGATGGTGCTGACAGGCGGCGGAAGGGGAGGTTTGAACGGCTGCCCCGCGGCGCCGAACCGCACGTGCACCTGCTTCGACACAGGGGCCAGGCCCCACGAATCCGCCCAGCTGCGCGCATGGCGCAGTTGCTCCTGGCTCAGGGCGTCTGTGTCCTCGATGGGCGTTGCGCCCTCTTCCCGGGAAAGCGAGGCGAGCGCTTCCTCGTCTCCCGTCCAGATGGCCTGCATGCGTCTTACGGCGCGCTGGGCCAGATCCTGCAGGCGGGGCCGCCACAGGTCCGCCGGTCCAGGCGGCGAGCGCAGCGCCGACGATTCGATCGCTTCTTGCAGCTGCTCCGCAGCCTGTTGCAGGTTCTCCGCAGGATCGATCGCCTCCGCGTCGCTCCAGACGAACGACGCACCAGGCCGCGGCGCATCAGCGGCAGGGGCGGGCGCTGTCGTCGCGGGCAGGGCAGGCGCCGTGGACTGCGCATCACAGCCTGGACACCGTTGTCGCCACGCGCTGATCCCTCTCCAGCCGACGACCAGGCCCGTGACGAGCACAGCGACAGCCGCGAGCGGCAGGAAGGTCTTGTGCTGCATATCTTCAACCATCACTCTTCACAGGAATACGCTGGACGTGCGCGATGTGCGTGAAGCGATCTGTGCGCAGGGCAGCGTGGGTGTGTTCCTGACCCGTAGCGCTCTCTGGAGCAATATACCCCCGTGAGGTGAGGGGCGGTTCGCGAGAAGATCGCTGTTGGGCGCACATGCGTGTACGAGGTCGCACGACGCAAAGGAGCTTCGGTGGAATGTGGAGCGCGTGAGGCATGAGGGTGGATTCCGCATATGCGATTGCGGGTCAGAAGTCCCTGCCCTTTGCGCCCAGCGGGGTGTCGTGGTAGCGCTGCGGCGCACGGCGGTGGAGGGGGTTCTGCACGGGCGCCGTGGCGTCCCTGTCGAGGCGAAGCGCCGCGGCGCCGTCGACGAAGAGCAGCGGCCGTGGCGTGTGGGGCGTTGCGCGGCGGAGGTAGGCGCGGACGGCGTCGAAGAAGATCACCTTGGCCGAGGGCGCAGCGACCATGTCCACGGAGACAGGGCCGATGTCCGCCTCGCTCGCAGGCCCGCCCGACCACACGCGGGGCTTGGCGAGAAAGCTGTTGGAATACTCGTAAAGCCCAGTTGTCACACTGGATCTCCCGATGCCCAGCTGTGCACTGCCAGGCGATCTCCATGTGTCGAAATTGTCGCGCCATGTAGCTACGGAGCGGACCACAGCAGGCCAATACACTTCGAGCGACCAGACCGGGGCGAAGACGAACCGCTCCTGGCGCCCATTTTCAAAGCCCCATGTCAGTGTGTCTCTGCCAGGCTCAGCGTACGGAGCGGCGCCGTTGTTGTCGGAGGCGTAGAGAGAGACAGTGACACCCAGAGAACGCAGATGTGCAAGCGACGTCGCTTCATGCGCATGCGTGCGAGCGGCCCGCAGCGCAGGCGTCAGGATGGCGATCAGCATGGCGATGATGGAAATCGACACAAGCAGTTCAACGATGGTCGCTGCGCGAGATCGTCGATTGCGCAAGAACGCTTCAGTGTGATGCAGGTGCATGTTGACGGTCATGCGCGTCATCCTCATAGTCATTGAGGCGGCGCCACAAGGCTGCCATGGTCGCTGTAGACGCTTGTGTTGCGGGGAACCCATCGTTGGCCGCTGTCGTCCCACCAGCAGGAGTACCCAACGTACACACGGCGTTGCGATTCGCTTCTTGACTCGCGAATCATCATGGGAACGACTATCTCGACGATGGTCGCATCAGCAGGCGCAGGTGGATACGGCGGGCGCAGTGGATTGCGCGACATGGAAGGCCCGAACTGCGCAAGAAGCGCATCGCGATTCTGGATGCGCAAGATTCGAACAGCGATGTCCTTGACCGATATGCGCGCATTGCGCCACACATGCTCAACGACGCTCCAGTCGTATGCAATCGCCTTGTTTGCCATATCTGACATCCGCTCAGCTGGAACATACGCATGCGCCATGTCCATCCATACATCACGAGATGGATTCAATGTCAGCTGAAGACGGCTCTGCACGAACGCCTTGAGCGCATCTCTTTGTTGTGAAGACAGGTGTATGTCGCTGTGGTCGCTTGCCAACGACGCGACGCGGTCCACAGCCTGCTGTATGAGAGTGTTCTTCTCCTGAACGCTGGCGATGGAAGGCTCGAAGCGAATGTCGCTGTACGGCTTCAGGTCGGCAGGATGTGTTCGAGCGACGTTGGCGGGCTTCTTGCGCTGCAGCAGCGTCCATCCAACAACTGCAGCGATCACAGCCAAGGCCATCCCGCCAAAGAGCCATGGCCGTCGTCGACGCGCTTGAGATGGCGATGGAGCGTGCATTGCAGAACGCTGTGCAGCTGTCATGTATACAGGTTGCTCTGTAAGGGAGCGGTCATCTTACCCATCAATCCCGAGAGAACGCTTGCATTCCACAGTCCATCCTCCATTGACAGCGTCAGGCACACAATGTGCGTCTTGGTTCGTTTGGCAGCTTCCCGCATATACAACATTTGGTCCGCTGATGCCTTCTTCAAGGCATGTGCTGTATGATGTATTTTCACATACCCAGCATACAGTAGCATCGTTGATGGTGACTCTGGCGGCGTACGCAACAAAACCAAGTGGAACAGCGATGGCTGTGGCGAGGACAACTCGCTTCGTGCTCGCAGCTCCACGGCGTCTACACAGGGCGTTGGTGCGGCGCATGGAAAACCTCCTCCTGTGTCGCAAACACGCGTGGCGGGCGGCCG
>CAYPBL010000081.1:0-6799 GCA_964408965.1 uncultured Phycisphaeraceae bacterium
TGAAGGCCGACTCGTCGTCGCCCTGACTGTCCTTGAGGGTGTACCCCGTCAGCTCGATGGGCTGGTCGTGCGGGTTGAAGAGCTCGACGAACTCGTCGCCCACCGCTTCGCGTCTGCCGTCCTGGTTGGCGTCGCCCACAGGCTCGCGAGGCACCTTGTAGAGCACCTCGGTGATGACGGGATGCGGGAAGGGAATCTCCGTGTCGGGCCCGCCCGGCCTGCGGCGCACCGCGGGGTCCGCTGCAGGCTGCGCCAGCGCCGCAGCGGCGGTGCAGGCCAAGAGCCCGATCGTTCCAATCGCAACGCCCGCCCTGCGAGCTGCGCTGTTCGACGAAACGCCCTTCATCGTGCGACCTCCAGACTGCGGCGGCTGGCCCCTCAGCGGTCCAGCTCCGCTGCGACGATGTTGAGCGAGCCCAGCACCGCCACCACGTCCGAGACCAGATGCCCCTCGATCATCTTGCCCATGACCTGGTAGTTGATGAACGAGGGCGGCCTGGTCTTGACCCGCCAGGCCCTGGGCGAACCGTCGCCCACGACGTAGTAGCCCAGCTCGCCGTTGGCTGTCTCCGTGCATCCATACGCCTCACCGACAGGGGCGTTCCATCCGCGGTTGGTCATCACCAGCTCGAAGTGCTGGATCAGCCCTTCGATCGAGCTGTAGACCTCCGCCTTGGGCGGCCTGACGAGCTTGGAGTCCGTCTGCACGTTCATCGGCCCGGGCGGAATGTCGTCGATGAGCTGCTCGATGATGGCGATGGACTGACGGATCTCCTCGAGCCTGACCAGAAAGCGGGCGTAGACGTCGCCTTCGTGGGCGATGGGGACCTTGAAGCGCACCGCAGGCGCCCCCTGGCCGTCCCAGTTGTCCGCAAAGCACAGGTAGGGCATGTCCTTGCGGACGTCGCGGCGCACGCCCGAGGCCCGGGCGACGGGGCCGCTGAGCGACCAGGCGACGGCGTCCTCCCTGCTGATGACGCCTATCCCTCTGCAGCGGTCCATGAAGATGCGGTTGCGCACCAGCAGCCGCTCCACATCCTCCAGGGCCCGGGGCAGATCGTCGTGGATGAAGCTCTTGACCAGCCGCTTGAACGTCGCCTCGTCCGGCAGGTCCATCATCGCCCCGCCGACGCGCGACCAGTCCGGATGGAAGCGCTGGCCGCTGATGAAGTCGCAGATGTCGTAGATCTTCTCGCGGGGGTTGAAGGCGTAGAGAAACGCCGTCAGCGCCCCGAGGTCCAGCCCCGTGGCGGCGATGTTGAGCAGGTGGTCCTGAATGCGGCCGAGCTCGCCCATGATCGTCCGCACGACCTTGCAGCGCGGCGTCAGGTCGATGTCGAAGAGCGTCTCGACCGCGTGGTGCCAGGTGATGTCGTTGCTGATGGGCGAGAGGTAGTTCATCCGCGAGACGATGGTCACGTACTGGTTGTAGTCGAGGTGCTCGCCGAGCTTCTCGAAGCCCGAGTGCAGGTAGCCGATGTGGGGCACGCAGCGGACGACCCGCTCGCCGTCGAGCTCGAGCACCAGGCGCAGCGTGGTGTGCGTGGCCGGGTGCTGGGGGCCGAAGTTGAGCACCCAGCGCTCGCCCGTGTCCACGTCGCGCCTGAGGTAGTCGACGCGCTCGGCGTCGACGTCGTAGGGGCTGGCTTTCCTGAGCGTGTGGGGCATGGGCCTGACGGGCCTCCTGCTTGGGCGCGACAGCCTCCGCAGCTGCGCAGCCAGTATAGAGACGCAGGCCGGGCCCGCCCCTTGCCCCTCTGCGCGCGGCGCCTAGACTCTCCGTCGATTCGCAGCTGAGGTCCCGCTCGAGCCCCCAGAAGCCCCAGGGAGGTCCGCCATGCCCCGCGTCTGCCACTTCACCGGCAAGAAGACCCGCTTCGGCAAGACCCGCACCTACCGCGGTCAGAAGATCAGCAAGGGCGGCTTCGGCCTCAAGCCCACCGGCATCAGCAGACGCACCTTCAAGCCCAACATCCAGACCGTCACCGCCCTGGTCGACGGCGCCCCTCGGCGGATCAAGGTCTCGACCAAGGCCATCCGGCAGGGCCTGGTCGTCAAGCCCCTCAAGCGCAAGTACAGCTACACGCGCAAGCAGCGCGAGCAGCAGGGCTGAGCCGCCTAGCTGACCTTCCCCTCCGGCCCATCCGCGTCGCCCGGCGCCCGGTACAGGCCGCGCGCAGCGACGATCGCGCGGACCGACTCGGGCAGCGCCCGCCGAGCCAGCGGCGCCCCGGGGCCCTCGCGGCTGATCGCGGCGCGAATCGCGCTCGACGAGGCTTCGACCAACGGGGCAGGGACGACCCAGCGTCGCCACCTGGCCAGCTCCTCGTCGCTCCAGTGCGGCGCCATGGCCTCGAGCAGCTGCTCCGGGCGGGCAAAGGGCGGCCGCAGCGCCACAACCGGCGGCGCCTCGGCAAGCAGCTGACGGGCTGAGCGCCACTTGTGAAACTGCGCCGCCTGGTCGGCGCCAATGAACAGCCGCAGCTGCGCCGCCTCGCCCGCGAGCCTGCGCAGCTCCGCCAGCGTCTCGACGGTGTAGTTGACGCCAAAACGAGCCAGCTCGACGCCCGAGACGCGCGCCGCAAGGCCCAGCTCGTCGATCCCCGCAAGGAGCATGTCGAAGCGGTCCAGATCGCCCGCCCGGGCGCCCCGGCCCCGCAGCGGCGCCTGCGAGGCGGGCACGAAGCAGATCGACCCGCAGCCCGCCGCCAAAGCCGCCTCGGAGGCGCAGCGCAGATGCCCCACATGCGGCGGGTCGAACATGCCCCCCACCAGCAGCACAGGCTGCGGCAGCTGCGCAAGAGCGCCCGCGCCCTCGCTGCGCTCCCGCTGCTCCTGCGCAAGCAGGGCCGTCAGGGCGCCCCGAGCCTCGCGCAGCGCCGCTGACGTCCGCTGCGCAAGCTGGGCGATCGCGCCAGGCGACACCCTGCCCCGCACCAGGTCCGCCAGCGTCCTGCCCGGCGCCGTGGCGCCGTCGGGTCTGACCCACCGGACGGCCTGTCGCGGCAGCGCCTCGTCGGGCCCGTCGCTGACGCCCCGGACGACCGCCCAGCGCAGCTGCGCCCGCTCGCAGGCCCTGGCGAAGGCCCACGACTCGCAGTCCACCAGCTGCGCCCCGGTCGCCGCGGCCAGGGCCCGCTTGCGCTCCACACTGTGGACCACCTCCTCCTGCGAGACGATCGAGACGGGCGTCGTCCAGTCGCTGCGCCCGCTGCGCCACAGCGAGACGCGCGGCCGGTGCGGCTCCTCGTCCTCCCTTCCGAGCACGCGCACGACGCGGGGCGCCCTCGGCGTCCTGGCCAGTCCGCCCGCGACGCCGAAGAGCGCGACAAGATCGACCCGCTCGCGGGCAAGGGCCTCCACCGCTTCGCTGACCGCCGCTGGCCCCATCCCCGTCCGCTCGACGCGCAGCGACACGCCGGCGACCGACAGCCCCCGCAGCGCCTTCGCCTCGACCGCCAACGGACACAGCGCAACAGCCCGCAGCAGCGCCATGTCAGCAGCCTACCGCTGGCGCAGCGCGGGTGAACCGGTGGCTCCTGTGGGTGTGACGATGCGCCGTTCAGGGCTGCTCGTCGAAGTCGAGCGGGACATCCGCCAGGCCGGCGACGCCCGAAGCAGGATCGAGCCCCGGAAAGAGCGCCGCGACCTCGTCGCGCGTCAGCCGCTCGCCCAGCAGCGTTCCGTCCGCCGCCCGCACGGTGTAACGTGGGCCGCGGGGCGTGGGAACCAGCTCGATCGTCGCCTGCAGCCCCACGAGCAGCCCCATCGACCCCGGCGCCGGCGCGATCTGCGCCGCTGCTGCCTCGTCCGAGGCCATGGTGGAATCGGGCTCCGTCCGCCAAGCGGCGTAGAGCACCACCGCAGCCAACACCGCAGCCACGGCGCTGCGTCCGAGCGTCCGCAGGACGAAACCCCGCTCGTGCCTGCTCCGCCAGAGGATGGTCAGCAGCCAGTGCTTCACGCCAGCGTCATCGGCTGCGCCGACGGGGCGGGTTGAGTCCGACCGGGACGGGCAGGCCCGATCCGGGGCCTGCGCCCTGTTTTCGGTCCGTCCCGCTGCCTCGGGCGCCGCAGCGGCCTAGCATGGGCCGACCGCCGCTGGCGGCTCCGAAGCCGTCGTCAGCGGGCCGACCCCATCGTCTAGTCAGGTCCAGGACATCACCCTTTCAAGGTGAAGACACGGGTTCAAATCCCGTTGGGGTCGCGTGCGCTGGCGGCGGGCGAGCCCACCTTGCGCACCACCGTCCGTACACTGTGCGCGCCGCGATCGCGATCGAACGGGAGGACCACGCCATGTCGCTGGAGATCACCTACCTGGGCCATGCGGGTTTTCGTCTTGCTGCGGGCGAGCACGCCCTGGTCGTCGACCCGTTCCTGACGGGCAACCCCAAGGCGGTCCACGAGCCAGGCGACATCCGCTGCACGCACATCGCCCTGACCCACGGCCACGCGGACCATCTGGGCGACGCGGTGGCGATCAGCAAGGCCAACGGCGCCCCGATCTTCGCTGCCTTCGAGCTGGCGGAATACTGCAGCGAGCTGGGCGCCGCCGCCGTCGAGCCCATGAACCCGGGCGGCCAGGTGGCCACGCCCTTCGGCTTCGTCGCCCTGACGCAGGCCTTTCACTCCTCCTCGCACGAGGGCCGCTACCTGGGCATGCCCTGCGGCGTGGTGGCGCGGATCGGCGAGCGGACGGTGTATCACCTGGGCGACACGGGGCTCTTTTCCGACCTGAAGCTGCTGGGCGAGCTCTACAGGCCCGACGTCGCGTTCGTGCCGATCGGCGACCGCTTCACGATGGGCCCTGCGCAGGCGAGCAGGGCGGCGGAGCTGGTCGGCGCCCCCCTGGCGATCCCCATCCACTACAACACCTGGCCGCCCATCGAGCAGAACCCCGCCGACTTTGCGCCCCGCGGCGTGGAGGCGCGCGTTCTCGAGCCCGGCCAGTCGCTGACGCTCTGAAGCGACGCTGCCCCAGCGCCAGCCTGCGTCGACGCATCGTCCCCCTTCGACGCAGGCGCGTCGCTGCGCACAGAAAAGCGGGCGACGGATCCGCTCCGCCGCCCGCACATTCACTGTGGTCTCTGATCCGCGCCTGCGAGTCGATCGATCTCAACCGCTGGGCGTGTTCTTCAGGCCCGCTTCACTGGCAATCACCTCCGCAGCCGTCGAACCAGATGTTCACCGCCATCTGCTTATGGCTGAGCGTGTCTTGCGTGAAGTCGATGCCGTTGAACCACAGCCGCATCCAGACATTGCGGCGTCCTGTGGCGTCGCCGATGTTCTCGTTGCGCTCGTCGACGAAGATGTTGTCACGGACGGGCTCGTTCTCCTTGACCGATCCAACAGCCTGCTGGGTCGGGAAGGTCAGCTGCGACGGGTCGGGAACGTCGCTGAAGGAGACGTGGTTGTCGTTGAAGGCGATGTTGCCCGCCCAGCTGGTGGAGCTTCCCGCGATCGAGAGCGTGTCAGACGTCTGCCCCGCGGGACCAGCGGCGAGCTTCCAGACGCCGTCCTGCGGCGTGTCCAGCTCCTCGTCACTGGTGGCCTGACTGCCTTCGCTCTGGACGTAGATCGGCCCGCGGTTGGAGAGCACCGCGTCGCGGTCGCTGAAGGTGTCCTGCCACAGCGCCATGCGCCGCGTCCCCGGCGCCATGGCCAGGTGGGCGTAGCTGTTGTTGCCCTCGACGGCGCCAGAGGTGTCCTCCTGGCAGTCCCACGAGATGTCGCCCGTGGTGGGCGTTCCCATGAAGCCCGGATCCCAGGCGGCGCGATTCTCTTCGTTGACGCAGGGCCTGCGCTGCTTGCTGACGAAGTTGAAGAGGTAGTCGTTGTCGGGCTGGATGTTGGAGACGGGCTCGTTGGGGCCGCGGAGCACCTCAGGCGTGACGTTGCCGTTGAAGATCAGCACGGAGAAGATGGGGCCGGTGCGGTTCTTGCGCCAGCGCTGCGGATCCGGTGGATCTTCCGGGCTGTTCCGCTTCGTTCCCTCCGTCGAGCCGTCGAAGTCGATGCTCGAGGGGATGGGGTAGCTGCCGTTGTTGCTGTTGGCGAAGGTCTGGAAGCCGAAGTGGACCTGCTTGAGCTGGGCGGAGTCAGCCAGGACGCGCGCCTGCTTGCGGGCCCGCCCCAGCGCAGGAAGCAGAATGCCGATGAGCAGGGCGATGATCGAGATGACGACGAGGAGCTCGATGAGCGTGAACCCTCGTCCCTGTGTGCGTGCGCTTCGCATGATGCGAGGCTCCTTTGTGTGCTGACGCTGCTGCGGACCGCCCGGACGCTGCAGCTGGCTGCCGTGCAGCGGCTGCATCTGGGCTGGGTGCGCGAGCAGGTCGTGGCGTTGCGTTCCGATGCTCCCGCCTTCGGGCGCATCGCTGCTGTTGCGCAGCGAACAGTGCGCCCAGGCTGCGAACCACTCTGCAACGAACCGCAGGGCGAACCTTCCGCCCCGACGCTTCGCTGCGCCGATCACGACGTCGGGAAGAGCGCGTCCTGGCTCTTCCCAGCCCCACGACGCTGCCGCCCTGCGAGCCAAGCGACTGGCGCTTCGACAGCGGGCTCGTCGGCGACGGACGGCGCAGGGCCTTGCTGGATGTCGGCGGGGTTCGACGCTGCGGCGCGATCATCTCAGCGGCGTGGCCGCTGATCGCATGAGCATCAGAGCGGTGCAGGGATATCCACGCGCCGACTCGTCTTCACCTCGCCGCGTCCGCAGCGGAGCCTTCTCCGCGCAGACGCTCAGTACACGGTACGACAGCAGATTCGCTTGTCAAGCAGCAGCGGTTCCGTCAGACTG
>CAYPBL010000082.1:0-6788 GCA_964408965.1 uncultured Phycisphaeraceae bacterium
ACGTCGCCCAGCCGTTCTTCGACGAGCAGCAGGTCGCTGGCGGCGCGGGCGTTGGCGGGGTCGGCCTCGAAGCGGGTCTGGGCGAGGCTGCGCGCCTGCTGCAGCTTCACTGTCGCCTCCTCGATCTTGCCCGCGGCGAGCAGGGGATCAGCGGCGAAGTACAACGCCCAGAGCAGCTGGCGCTGGGCGCGGGTGTCGTCGGGATTGGCCTTGGCTGCTTGCTCTCGGATGGCCAGGGCCTGGGCGGAGCGCCTGCGCGCCTCGTCGACGCGCCCCCTGTCCATGGCCAGGTTGGCCAGCCTGATGAGCAGCTCTGCGACGGGCCTCTGGCTCTCCCCAAGCGCCGCGGCCTGCTCGCGCAGCGCCAGCGCCTCCTCGTAGAGCGCCTGGGCGCGGTCGTAGCGGTCCTGCTTCTTGGCGATGTCGCCGATACGCATCAGGCTCGCCGCGGTCGAGCCCAGCGCCTGCGGGTCGTGCGGAGCAAGGCGCAGCGCCGCACGACCCGCAGCCAGCGCCTCCTTGTAGGTGGCAAGAGCCGTCTGGGCGTCGCACAGCCGCTGCTCCAGCTGCCCCCGCAGCTGCAGGGCCGAAGCCAGCGCCAACTGCGCCCTGCGCGCCGCGTTGGCCGAGTCCCCCTCAGCTTCGTCAGCCAGCTGTCGCCGCAGCGCCACAGCCTTGCGGGCGGCCTCGAGGGCCTGGGCGCTCTCGCCTGCGCTGCCGGCCAGGTCCGCCCCCTGCACCATGGCCAGCCTTTCGTAGGACGAAGCGATCTCGCCCAGCAGCTGCGGATCGCCCTGGGCCTGGGCCTCCATGCTCCTGAGGTACTCGCTGGAGGCGTCGAGCAGCTGCAGTCTCGCTTCGGTGGCGCCTGCGAGGTTGTTGACGGCGTCGTGGATCGGACCGAGCAGAGCCGCTGCGAGCTTGCGACCTGCTTCGTCGCGCCGCTGGGCGAAATCCCGCGCCTGCTGCGCGTCGACAGCGAAGAGGACGGAGACGACCGCAGCGACGAGCAGCGACGCAGCGGCGATCGTCGTCGCAGCGACGCCCGCACGGTGCCTGCGGACGAACTTGCGCGCCCGGTAGAAGGCGCTGGGCGGGCCGGCCTCGACGGGCTCGTTGCGCAGGCGTCTGCGAAGGTCCTCCGCCAGAGCCGCCACGGCGCCGTACCGCCGATCGCGGTCCTTTTCGAGGGCCTTCATGACGATCCAGTCCAGCTCGCCCCGCACCTGCCGCAGCAGCGCCGTGGTCGGCGTGAGGGTCGATGCGCGCGTGGCGTCTGCGGTCTTGCTGGCCAGGCTCAGCTTCGTGCTGGGCTTGGGCGGCTCGACCTCGCGGATGATCCGCTGAATCTCGGCGTAGCCCGCCTTGCGGAGCGTCTGGGCGTCGAAGGGCAGCTCGCCCGTCAGCAGCTCGTAGAGCAACACGCCCAGCGAATACACGTCGCTGCGGGTGTCGACGTCGGCTGCGTCGACCTGCTCGGGGCTCATGTACTCAGGCGTGCCGATGAGCTGGCCTGCGCGGGTGAAGAGCGTGCGCGTCGCCAGCGGCTGCTGCACCGCCTTGGCCACGCCAAAGTCGATCACCTTGACCAGCGGCCCCTCCTCACGCTCCACCACCAGCACGTTCGAGGGCTTGATGTCGCGGTGGATGACGCCCTTCTGGTGCGCGTGCTGCACCGCGTCGCAGACCTGCAGGAACAGAGCCAGACGTTCGTTCAACGGCAGCGCCCGCCGCTGACAGTGGCGGGTGATGGGTTCGCCGGGGATGTGCTCCATCACGAAGTAGGGCCTGCCGTCTTCAGCCACGCCGGCGTCGAAGACCTTGGCGATGTTGGGGTGATCCATCAGCGCCAGCGCCTGGCGCTCGGCCTCGAAGCGGACCACCGCCTCGCGCGAGCCCAGGCCTGCGCGGATCACCTTCAGCGCCACACGGCGGCGCACGGGCTCGCGCTGCTCAGCGAGGTAGACGACGCCCATGCCGCCGCTGCCCAGTTTCTCGAGAATGCGGTAGGGGCCGATGCGCTCCGGGTCGGGCGTCGGCCGCAGGATCGCCTCAGGATCGAAGGGGCTCGTTGCGCCGTGGGCGGCGGCGCTGCTGCGGGCTGCGTCCTCGGCCTGCTCCATGCTCGTGTGCACAGCCTTGTCGTGCTCGAGCAGGGCCTCGACCGCTTCGCGCAGAGCCTGGTCGCCTGCGCAGGCCTCGTCGAGAAACCCGCTGCGTTCCTCTTCAGGAAGCTCACAGGCCTGGAGGAAGATCTCGGTGATGCGCTGGTGGCGTTGGGGGTCCACAGTGCCTCCGCAGGACGGACTACTCGTCGGCGTCGCCGCTGAGCTTGGCGGCGAGCCAGGCCCTGGCCACGCGCCAGTCGTTCTTGACCGTCCGCTCCGAGACGCCCAGCGCCTGGGCGATCTCCGCGACGGTCATGCCCGCGTAGAGCCTGGCTTGGGCTACCTGGGCCTGCCGTTCATGAAGCAACGCGAGATCGTCCAGCGCCTCGTGCAAGGCCAAAGCGTCGACGAGGTCGGTCGGGCTGGGGCCTTCCTGACCGCCGACGCCGGTGAGCGTGACGCGGTCCCAACCGCCGCCGCGCTTGGCCGCCTGACGGGCGCGGGCATGGTCGATGAGGACACGGCGCATGGCCTGGGCGGCGACGGCGAGAAAGTGCGTGCGGCCCTGCCACTGCACACGGCGCTGCTCCGCCATGCGCATGTACACCTCGTGCACCAGGGCGGTGGGCTGCAGGATGTGGTCGGAGCGCTCCTGACGCAGCTTTCTGCCTGCGAGCCTGTGCAGCTCGTCGTAGACCTCGTGGAAGAGCTGATCGGCGCTGGGGCCCTGGTGTGGCGCCCCACTCCCCGAGCTGTCGTCACCCTGATTCCCCACGAGGCAAGGATATGGCGCCCCTGCAGTCTGCGAGCAGCTGCGGGGCTGCGAACGGGAACGGTGTTCGCCCTGGGCAGCGGGGCGCCGGGGACAGGTCAGCGGCCCAACGTCCGGGAACCTCTTCGCGATCGGTTGCGAAAGCCCCCCCCTTGCGGAGGCGCCTGCGGGGCGCCGCCAAGGAGTCGAGCGCCCCCCTTCGGGACACGCCACTGAGCCGCCTCGTCCATGCCCTGCGTCGAGGCTGCCGATAGGCGACATCTGCCAGTTGTCCGGCTGGCGGTTTTTTCAGCGCAGGGAGCGCGATGTCGTGATGCGACGATGGCCATACGCCTTCTGGGCGATCAGCGCCCTTGCTGCAGTTGTGTTCTCGGACGTGGCCCTTGCGCAGTCCGCGGCGCAGCCTGCGCTGCGGGGTCGACTGCTTGCGCTGGTCGAGCCAGGCGCCGTGGCCCGCTTCACCGCTGGCGGCGGGGCTGTGGCGGCGCGCGCCGACGGCGGGTCGCTGGCGCTGCTGGGCGAGAGGACTGCTGCATGGGCTGTCGCGCCGGCGCCTGCGCCGCGGGCACGGGGCGATCGGCTGGGCGGGCTTCCCCCCAACAGCGTCGGCGAAGCCGCGGGGGCGTGCTTCGACCCGCAGAGCCGATCGTGGAGGGCCTGCCTGTTTCTCGACGGTCAGCGTCTGCTGCTCCCCTCGCCGCCCGGCGCCGTCGCCTCCTCCGCGATCGACGCGGACCCTGCAGGGCCCGTCGCCGGCTCGATCGTCCTGGGCAGGGGCGCCCATCAGCGGAGCGTCGCTGCGCTGTGGCGGAACAACCAGCCGCTGCTCCTCCACGCCGACGGCCCCTCCTGCGCCATGGGCGCCAACGCTGCGGGCGACGCGGCTGGCTGGGTGGAGACAGCGGCGGGGCGGGTCGCGGTCCTCTGGCGCGCAGGACGCTCGGCGCCTGTCGACCTCAACACACTGCTCGACCCTGCGCTTGGATGGCGGCTGCTCGAAGCCCACGACGTGCGCAGCGACGGGGCTGTGCTGGCCCTTGCCCGAACGCCGCAGGGGCTGGCGATCGTCCTGCTCGAGCCGACGACCATCGACCCCGACGCCAACAGCGACGGCGTCGTGGACGGGCGCGATCTGTCGCTGGCCCTGCAGCAGGGCGACCTGGACGCTGCGGCGCGTCGGCGCTGGCTGGCGGCTTTCGAGGCCCAGGCGCCGCGGTGAGGCCTGCGCGTCAGGCCAGCGCCTCTCCCGAAGGCGGCGCCAGCGGCAGCATCCGGGCGGCCTGCAGGAACGAGGCGTAGCTCCGCTCCATCTCCAGCAGCGTGTCGCCTGCGAACTTCTCGACCATCGCGCGGGCGACCTCGAAGGCCACGACGTGCTCGACGACGACCGAGCAGGCGGGAACGGCGCAGACGTCGCTGCGCTCGTACTGGCTGCGCTGGGGGGCCCTGCTCTGCAGGTCCACACTGGGAAGGCCCCTGAGCAGCGTGGAGATGGGCTTCATGGCGGCGCGGACGACGATGGGGGCGCCGTTGGTCATGCCCCCCTCCAGGCCTCCCGCGTTGTTCGTCGGCCTGACGAAGCCCAGCGAGGGCGTGTCGAGCCTGGCTGCGTCGTGCTCGATGGGGTCGTGGACTTCGCTGCCGCGCAGGCGCGCCGCAGCGAAGCCTGCGCCGATCTCCACGCCCTTGATCGCCTGCACGCTCATCACCGCCTGGGCCAGGCGCCCGTCGAGCTTGTCGCGGAAGTCCATGCACGAGCCCAGCCCGATCGGGACGCCAAAGACGTGCGCCTCGACGACGCCGCCGACGGTGTCCTTGTCGCGCTTGGCCTGCTTGACGGCCTCGATCATCTGCGCCGAGGCCTGCTCGTCGGGGCAGTAGACGTCGCTGGCGTCGCGGGCGGCGCGCAGCTCGGCCAGCTGCGACGGGGCGACCTCGCCGTCCCACTGCGCCTGGTGGATCGAACGGACGAAGCTGAAGACCTCGACGCCGAAGACCCTGAGCAGCAGCTGGGCGAGCGCCCCTGCGCAGACGCGGGCGGCGGTCTCGCGGGCGCTGGCCCGCTCGAGGACGTCGCGGCAGTCGGTGGTGAGGAACTTGACGCTGCCTGCCAGGTCCGCATGGCCGGGCCGCGGCCTGTGCAGCGGCGGCGTGCGCTCCAGATCGTCGAGCCTGCTGTCGCGGTTGCGCACGAGCAGGGCCAGCGGCGAGCCCATGGTTCTTCCCCGCCGCACGCCGCTGAGGACCTCCACCTCGTCGCGCTCGATGCGCTGCCTGCCTCCGCGGCCGTAGCCCCCCTGCCTGCGGCGGAGCTCGGCGTTGATGAATCCGAGGTCGATCTCGAGCCCAGCGGGAAGGCCCTGCACGAGGGCCAGAACGCCTGGCCCGTGCGACTCGCCTGCGGTGTGGTAGTCGAGCCTGGCCATCGTGGCAGCATAGCCTGCGGAAGCTGCGCCACCCGCCTGCGGGAACGTCCGCCCCCTCACCAGAGCGTGCGCACCCGGATGGTCTCGGGAATGCTCCGCAAGCCCTGCTTGAGCGCCTCGCCGTGGGTGGGGTCCACGTCGAGGATGACGTAGCCGTGCCTGGGGTCGGAGCTGAGGGCCTCGGCGTGCACGTTCACGCCAAGGTCGGCGATCATCCTGTGCAGCGCGCTGAGCACGCCCGGCACATTGCGGTGGAAGTGCAGGATGCGGTGGCGGTCGGCGGCCAGCTGCGGCAGGTCCACCTCGGGGACGTTGACCGCCGTCGAGGTCGAGCCGTTGTTCATGAAGCGGACGAGCTTGCTGGCGACCTCCTCGGCGATGGCCTGCTGGGCCTCCTGGGTGCTGCCGCCGATGTGGGGCGTGAGGACGACGTTGGGAAGGCCGCGCAGCGGCGAGTCGAAGGGCTCGCCTGCGCTGGAAGGCTCGTTGGGAAAGACGTCCACGGCGGCGCCGCCCAGGCGCCCCTCGCGCAGCGCCTGGGCAAGGGCGTCCAGGTCGACCACGTCGCCGCGGGCGTTGTTGATGAGCAGGGCGCCCTGCCGCATCTGGCTGATCTGGCGGGCGCCGATGAGCCCCTTCGTCGAGGGGCCGCCCGGCACGTGCAGCGTGACCACGTCGCTGTCGCGCAGCAGCGCCTCGAGCGAGCCCGCGGGCCTGGCGTTGCCCAGCGGCAGGACCGGCGCGACGTCGTGGTACAGCACGCGCATGCCCAGGGCCTCGGCCAGCAGCGAGACCTGCGAGCCGATGCGGCCGTAGCCCACGACGCCGAGCGTCCTGCCCCGCACCTCGTGCGCCCCGTGCGCGTCCTTGCGCCAGGTCCCGGCGTGCAGCAGCTGCGAACGCTCGAAGATCCTCCGCGACAGGGCCACGACCTCCGCGATGGTCAGCTCAGCGACGGAGCGGGTGTTGGAGAAGGGAGCGTTGAAGACCGCCACGCCCCGCGCAGCGGCGGCGTCGAGGTCCACCTGCTCGGTCCCGATGCAGAAGCAGCCGACGGCCCAGAGCCTCCTGGCCTGCTGGAAGAAGTCGCGCGTCAGCCTGCTGCGCGAGCGGACGCCCACGATGTGCGCCCCAGCGGCCTGCTCCAGAGCCTCGGCCGAGTCGCAGGCGCCGGCCACCGTCCGCACGCTGTAGCCCGCAGCCTCGAAGAGCTCCGCGGCCCGGGGGTGGATCCCCTCGAAGAGGACTACCTGGATCCTGTGCAGGGGATACGAGGTCGGGGCCTGCTGGGCTGGCTGGGGTGTGGTCATGGCGCTGCAGGACTCTATCGGCGGCCGAGGCGGGGACCGCTGCGACGGCTGCGGCTACGATCGCCGCCATGAGCGACGCTGCAGCCAGCCCCGTTGTCGACCCCGCCGCCAAGTCGATGGACGACATCATGGCCCTGTGCAAGCGCCGGGGCTTCATCTACCCCGCCAGCGA
>CAYPBL010000083.1:0-2234 GCA_964408965.1 uncultured Phycisphaeraceae bacterium
GGACGCCTTGACCAACAGGACGATGGATCGCTGCACGTCGGCTGGCAGGGTGGCCCACGCCTCGACGATCCCGGCCAGTCGAGGGTCGCGGCTGAACGTGCTGCGTCCTCCCTCGACCGCGGCGAGTGCGGCGTCTGTGCCCATTCTGTGCCCGCCCTGCCCCAAATCGGCCCTGGCGATGCCGTCAGGCGGGATCTGCGCCCGACTCATAATCGGTGCGGTCGAAGGTTCGAATCCTTCCGGGGCCAGTTGCAGGGGGCGGGGCGTTGCGCTGCTGCGGTTCGGTCAGGCGTCGAGCCTCGCCAGCCAGTTGTAGAGCGTGCGGCGGCTGACGCCCAGGGCCTTGGCGGCGAGCGTGCGGTTGCCGCCGCTGCGGGCCAGCGCCGCCTCCAGGGCCTGCCTTTTGACCTGATCGAATGTGGGAGTCTCTGCGGGGCTGTCGCGGCGAGGTTCGTCAGCAGCGGTTCCAGGGGCGGCGCGGGCGAGCAGCTGCTGATTGCGGGCGCGCGACAGGGCGGCTTCGAGCTCCGCCAGCGAGAAGGGCTTGGTCAGCAGGTCGACCGCGCCCAGCCGCAGCGCCCGCTGCGCAAGCGGGACGTCGGCGTAGGCCGTCATGACCACGGCGGGGAGGGCGAACCCTTGGTCGCGGAGGGATTCGAGCAACGCCAAGCCGTCCTCGGCGCCCAGGCGCACGTCCAGGAGCAGCGTCGCAGGGGCTGCGCGGCGCATCACCTCCCGGGCAGGGGCGGCGCCGCTGACGCACAGGCAGCGCAGGTCCATCTCCGCAAGGGCCCGCTCCAGAAAGCTGCGCAGCCTGGGCTCGTCCTCGACGACCAGCACGTCGCATTGGCTGCTCATGCCGCCTGCTCCTGGGCCTTGGCGCGGGGGAGGAAGACGGTGAAGACGCTCCCCCGCCCCGGGCCGTCGCTGTGCGCGTCGATCCAGCCGCCGCTGCGCTCCACGATCGCCTGGCAGACGGTCAACCCCAGCCCTGCGCTGTTGCGCGTGGAGACGAAGGGATCGAAGGCGCGGGCGAGCTGCTCGGGCGTCATGCCCGCGCCCCGGTCGCGAACGATCAACTGCGCCATGCGGTCGTCGCAACGGCATTCCACGGTGATTTCGTCGCTGCGCGAGCTGGCGTGGAGGGCGTTGAGCAGCAGGTTGATCAGCAGCTGCGTCGCTTCGCCTCGTTCGAGAGGGACGCGGACGCAGGCATCGGGGCAGCGGCACCGTCGGACGATTGTGCAGCTCTTTTCCGAAGCCAGCGGCGCAGCGAGCCTGACAGCGGCGTCCACGGGCTCGTGCAGGGGCGTGGCGGGAGGCGAAGCCTGGCTGTTGCGGGGCTCGGGCTGCAGCGCCTGCAGCTGCGCGATCACGCTGCGGGCGCGGTCCACCTCCTCCACGACCACGCGCAGCGCAGCGGCGGCTTCGTCGGACGCCTCGGGGCGGGAGCGGTCGAGGCTGCGCAGGGCCAGCTCCGCGTGGCCCCGCATGATGGCCAGGGGGTTGTTGATCTCGTGGGCGAAGCCTGCAGCGACGACCCCCAGCCTCGCCAGTCGTTCGCTGCGGATCAGCTGGGCAGTGCGGGCTTCGACGCGCGCCTCCAGCTGCGCCTGGGCCTCGCCAAGACGCCTGGCCATGTCGCGGAATCGGTCCAGCAGCGCAGCGAACTCCGCGTCGCGGGCGTCGCACGAAGCTGCAGGCAGCGTGAACTCCCCCGCGGCGAGGCGGTCGACGCAGCGGGTCAACGCAGCCAGCGGTCTGGTCACACAGCGGCGCAGCTGCAGGCCGAGCGCGGCCACAATCCCCGCGACCAGGATCGCCCCCAGCGCAAGCCCCTGCGCGAGCCTCGTCGCTGCGGCGCGGGCCCGGTCGTTGCGCGCCGCAGTCTGCTGGCGCAGCGCCTGGATGAGCTGCTGGGCCCGGGCGAGCCCCGCAGAGGCCCGGGCGGTCAGCGACGCAGCTGTGGACGCCTGCTGGGCCTGCGCCACAGCTTCGCGCAGCGCAGCCAACAGGCCCTCGCTCGAGGCGGCGCGCAACGACCGCTCCAGCGAAGGCGACAGCGCCAGCTCCCTCTGAGCGCGGCTGAGCTGGGCGCGGGCGGCGTCCAGCGAGGAGGGCGGCGTCTGGGCCAGCAGTCGCGCCGTGGCCAGGCGGTGGGCGGCGGCGTAGACGGCCTGCAGCGCTGCGAACTCGCTGGTCGTGCGCGACAGGGCCTGCTGCAGCGTGGTCAG
>CAYPBL010000083.1:2334-6712 GCA_964408965.1 uncultured Phycisphaeraceae bacterium
CCGTGCAGGAGCGATCGACCATGAGCCAACTCCATGTTCCAAGGCTTGCGCAGCAGGGCGCAGCGGCGCTGGCGGCGGCGCTGGGGACGCTGACGGCCTCGGGCGCCCTGGGGCAGAATACCCCAGCTGCAGCGCAGCCAGCCACGGGCGCCCCCCCTGCAGAGCAGGCGACGCCTCCCGAGGCGGCGCAGCTGCGCTTCCGCATGGACGAGATCGTCGTCACCGCGACGCGCAGTCCCCGCAAGCTCTTCGACGCGCCGTATCTCGTGGACGTCGTGGGCGCGCAGCAGCTGAGGCAGCGGTCCTACCGCTCCACGCCCGAGGCGCTGCTCGACGTCCCCGGTGTGATGGTGCAGAAGACGTCGCACGGCCAGGGATCGCCGTTCATCCGGGGATTCACGGGCTTTCGCAACGTCTTTCTCATCGACGGGATCAGGCTGAACAACTCGGTCTTCCGCGACGGGCCCAACCAGTACTGGAACACGGTCGACCCGCTGTCGCTGGATCGGCTGGAGGTGGTCAAGGGGCCGGCCTCGACGTTGTACGGCTCGGACGCCATCGGCGGAGCGGTGGCGGCGTACACCATTTCGCCCTATGCCTCGGGCGAGGGATTCCAGGCGGCGGGATCGTTGTTCTACCGCTTCTCCTCCGCGGAGCGCTCGCACGTGGGCAGAGTCGAGGGGAGCGTGGGGCAGGGCGACGTCTTCGGAGCCGTCGTCGGGCTGTCGCTCAAGCACTTCGGCGACCTTCAGGCGGGAGACCCCACCAGGCGTCAGCCCAACACCGGCTACAACGAGATCGACGTCGACTTCAAGACGCGGATCAGGCTCACGGAGCTGGCGACGCTGATCGTCGCGCATCAGACGGTGCAGCAGAACAACGTCCCCCGCACCCACCGCACACGCTTCGCCAAGTCGTTCCACGGCACGACGATCGGCTCGGACCGCAGACGCGACCTCGACCAGGAGCGCAACCTCACCTATGCGCAGCTCGTGGCCCAGGACATGGACGGACCCGTGCAGTCGATGCGGTTGAACCTGTCGTGGCAGCGGCAGCGCGAGACGCGCGACCGCATCCGCTCCAGCGGCTCGCGGGACTTTCAGGGCTTCGAGGTCGACACCATAGGGCTCTGGGGGAGGTTCACCTCCCAAACCCCCGTGGGCGAGCTGACCTACGGCGCCGAGTGGTACCACGACAACGTCAACTCCTTCTCCTCGCGCAATCCGATTCAGGGCCCCGTCGGGGACGACGCGACGTACGACCTGGTCGGCCTCTACCTGCAGGACGCTGTGGCGCTGGGCGAGCGGACGGAGGCGATCCTGGGCGGCCGCTTCGACTACGCCCGGGCCGACGCCGCCAGCGTGCAGGATCCCGCGACGGGCAAGCGCATCGGCGTGAGCGACGACTGGACGTCGCTCGTGGGGAATCTGCGCGTGCGGCACAGCTTCGTTCCCGATCGCCTGCAGGTCTTCGCGGGGCTGTCGCAGGGGTTTCGCGCTCCGAATCTCTCGGACCTGACCCGGCTCGACAGCGCGCGGACCAACGAGATCGAGACGCCTGCGCCGGGGCTCGATCCCGAGCGGTTCTTGCAGTACGAGGTCGGCGTCAAGACGCAGGGATCCTGGTGGTCGGCCCAGGCGTCGTACTTCTACACCGACATCGACGACCTGATCGTCCGCACCCCCACGGGGCGACAGATCGACGGCGAGAACGAAGTGACCAAGCGCAACAGCGGCGACGGCTTCGTGCAGGGCGTCGAGCTGGGCGGACGACTGCAGCTGCACCCGCAATGGACCCTCTTCGGGCAGCTGGCCTGGGTCGAGGGCGAGGTCGACACCTTCCCCACCTCGCAGGCGAACAAGCGCCGCGAGCCGTTGGACCGCCTGGCGCCGCTCATGGGCGAGATCGGCCTGCGATACGACGAGCCCGACGGAACGTTCTGGGTCGAGGGGCTCGTGCGGCTGGCGGACAAGGCGGATCGGCTCTCGACCCGCGACAAGGCGGACACCAGCAGGATTCCGCCAGGCGGCACGCCCGGGTACGCGGTCGTCTCGGTGCGGGGCGGCGTTCGCCTGGCTCAGAACGTCGACCTGACGCTGGCGCTCGAGAACATCGGCGACGTGGACTACCGTATCCACGGCTCGGGACAGAACGAGCCTGGCCGAAACTTCGTTGTCAGCGTCGAGTTCACATTCTGAAGGGCGACAGCGGCGGCGCGATCAGCGGAGGCTGCTCTGGGGAGGGATCATTTCGCTCCTGGCGCACGCGGCCTGCGCCGGCGCGCTGGCGCTGTGGCCTGCGGCGCTGGTCGCCCCCCCTCGAGCGAAGCTGCGCGCCGGCGAGGGAGCGGTGCGCGTGCAGCTGCGCAGCAGGACAGCGGCGCCCGAGCCCCGGGAGCTGATCACGCAGGCGGCCACGGCGCAAACACGTCCCGCGCCGCCGCTGCGTGCGCTGCCTTCAGAGACCAGGCTCGCAGCGGTGGAGCCCGACCGCTCCGCAGCGCCGCTGGGGCACAGCGGGAGGCTGCGCGAGGCGCCCGCTGCGCCCCCTCCGGCGCAGCTGCCTCCGGCGCTGCGCCCGCCGTCGGTGGTCGCAGCGCCGCCGATGTCGGTGGACGCGCCGACGCTGATTGAACGGACGGCGCCCACCGACGCTGCGCCCCCTGCCGGTCGCCCGGGAGCGGTCAGCGCCGCGTCGATCGAAGGGACGCTTGCGCCTCGCTATCCGCTGCAGGCGCGCAGACGGAGCGAGGAGGGGCTCGTGCTCCTGCTCGTCGAGGTGCTGCCCAGCGGCAAGGCGGGGAGGATTCGCGTGCTCCGCAGACCCCCTTCCTCCAGGCTGGTGCAGGCGGCGATCGAGGCGGCCAGGCGAGCCCGATACACACCCGCGACGCGCGATGGAAAGGCGGTGGCGTCGTGGCTGGAGACGCCCGTCCGGTTCAGGCTTGCGCAGCGGTGAAGACGGCCTCAGCGCAGCAGCAGCGCCTCGGCCCACAGCCCTGGACCAAAGCCCAGCAGCAGGCAGGGCGGGGGCGCCTTCCTCCGCAGCAGCTCCTCGAGAATGTGCAGCGTCGTGGCGGAGGACATGTTCCCCCGCTCGCGCAGGACGCGGCGCGAGGCGGTCAGCGCCTGCGGGGGCAGGTCCAGGGCTGCGGCGACGGCGTCGAGCACCCGCGGCCCGCCGGGATGGACCGCCCAGGAGGCCACGTCGCCCAGGTCCAGCCCCTGTTCGCCAAGCCAGGACGCAAGCCACGGCCTGAGCGTCCGCTCGATCATCTCGGGAACCTTGGGGGAAAGCGTCATCACGAAGCCGTGGTCGCTGATGGTCCAGCGCATGGCGTCGGGGTCGTCGACGAGCAGGGCGCTGGCCCCTGCAGCAAGGCGAGGCGCGCGAGGCGGGGCGCGGTCCTCGTGGGCCACGAGAGCGGCGGCGGCGCCGTCGGCGAAGAGGGCGCTGGCGACGACGGCCCCCGCGTCCCAGCCATACTGCAGATGCGCGCTGCACACCTCCACACAGCAGACGAGCGCGCAGCAGGCGGGGTCGCTCAGGACGATCGCCCGCGCCGCCCGCAGGGCGTTGACCGCAGCGTGGCAGCCCATGAAACCCAGGTGCAGCCGCTCCACGCTCCGCGAAAGCCCCAGCGCGCGAAGCAGCGACAGGTCCACGCCCGGCGCCTCGAAGCCTGTGCAGCTGGCGGTGATCAGGTGGGTGACGGCGCGCGATGGCAGCTGCGCCTGCGCAAGCGCCGCCTGCGCCGCTGCCTGGGCCAGGGGCGGGGCGTGGCGGGCGTAGAAGGCGTTGCGCCGGCCTGTTCCTGGGCCTGCGGAGCGCGGGGAGGCGTCGGCGTAGAGCGTCTCGCCCTCGCGCAGGGCGCGCAGGTCCCGTGCGCGGACCTGGGCCCCCTGGTAGAAGCGGGCCAGTCTGTGCGCCTGTCGCTCCGTCAGCGCGCAGCGGAGCGCCGCCTGCGCACAGGCCTGTTCCTGGGGGATGCGCGCGGGAGGCGTCCACAGACCCACGCTGAGCAGTCTGGCCGTCATGCGGCGCAGCCTTGGCAGACGGCGCGAGCCGCTGCTGCCCCCAGGCTGGGCGCCGACCGGGCGGCGGCGAAGAGCGCTGCGCGCAGGACAGGCTGACGCAGGGCCCGGCTGAGCAGGGCGCAGCGACGCCTGGGCAGACCAAAGACGGCTTCGTGCTCCGCGCGCCAGGCCTGGGCGACGCTGTCGGACCAGCGCTCGGCCCCGGCCAGCGCGTGCGCCGCGACGCGCAGGCCGCTCTCGAGGGCCCAAGCGATGCCTTCCCCTGTAAAAGGCTCGACGAAGAGCGCGCAGTCGCCCGCCAGGAGCGTGCGCCCCCAGGCGCAGGGTCTGCTGCGGGTGAG
>CAYPBL010000084.1:0-6667 GCA_964408965.1 uncultured Phycisphaeraceae bacterium
GGGGAGATTCTCGACGCTGACGGCCGCGTCGAGACGGTGTGGGAGGCGGGCAGGCTCGTCGAGCGAAACTCGACGCTGCGCATGTCGACACGCTTTGCGCTGGGCGGGGCGACGGTCGAGCAGACGCTCGACTCAAGCGTGCAGCTGCGGGGTCTCGAGGCAGCGGAGGCGGGGGACACGGCGTCGGAGAAGACAGGGGGGTGACGCAGCGGCTCAGTCCGACGAAGACGCAGCGTTGGGCGCAAGCAGGATGCGGTCGAGCCTGAGGGCGACGGCTGCAGCGACGCCCATGAGCAGCAGGGCGCCCGCTTCGATCGCGGAGACGGTGAGGGAGACGAGGGCCACGTCCTGCGGCGTCAGGCCGTGGGCCAGCGGCAGCGTCGCCAGTCCCGCCAGCGCGCCCTCGCGCGCCCCCAGCACGCC
The DNA here is from genome assembly GCA_964408965.1 of uncultured Phycisphaeraceae bacterium. Classification (GTDB taxonomy): domain Bacteria; phylum Planctomycetota; class Phycisphaerae; order Phycisphaerales; family UBA1924; genus CAYPBL01. The sequence continues at coordinate 424 of CAYPBL010000084.1, forward strand.
CGCAGGCGAGGCGGAGCCGACGAGCACGAAGATCGGCGCAAGCGCAAGAGCTGCAGGGATGTCGATGGGCGAGCCCACCAGCTGCGCAGCGATGGCGAAGCGCGCCGCCACGGCCAACATGTCCAGCAGCCGAAGACTGATCTGGGCGACGACGGTCCGTTGACAGCCTAGCAGCGGCAGCGCGCCGAGAAAGGCGGTCCGCATCGCGGCGAAGCGCGCAAGCCCCTGCGCGACGCGGGGGCAGGCGAGCGCAGCCAGCAGCAGCGTCGCGCCCGCAAGGCCCCACCACAACGCTGTGGCGCGGACGAAGAGCAGCGACGCCAGCGCAAAGGGCGCCAGCGTCAGGATCGACATGCCTCCGACGGTCGCGAACCAGGCGATGAGCGTCTTGAACGGGAGGTTGTCTGTGCGGTGATGGATGGCAGCGCGGAGAAACGCGCTGAGCTTGAAGGGAAGAAAGGCGGCCAGCGAGGCGACAGCGTTGACCGCGACGACGCGCAGGGGAGCGAGTCTGCGCGCAGGAAGGAGCGCGCACCAGAACATCAATCCGCTGAGGAGGACGCTCAGCGCGGTCAGCCCTCCCAGTTCGATCGCCGCCAGCGGCGCCCGCTGCAGGACCTGCTGCGCGTCGACCTCCCCGCTGCGCAGTCGTTGGAGCGCAAGGACGGCGCACCAGAGCAGCAGGGCCAGGCTCAACAGCGCCCCGAGGCCCTGCAGGAGCAGTCTGCGCAGTCGCCAAGTGCGCAACGGCGCCACGGGGGTCAGGATCGGGCCGGGATCTGCCCGCAGGCCGCTGGCGGAGGGCGCCCGTGCCAGGGCCGCTGGGCGATCGGCCGCCTCCTGGTCCCGCTGTTGTTTCATCCGATTCAGGGTACGCTCTTGCAGGCGGTCAGCCGATAGAGCCCAGACGCGCAGCTGCGCAGCGGGAGGGCGTCATGCGGATCTACCTGGACGAGGACCCGTTGGAAACCGAAGCGACGACCCTGGCGCAGGGGTTGCAGGCGGCTGTCGAGGCGGCGCGGGCGCAGGGGAGGATCATCGTCGAGGTCGAGGCGGACGGCGAGCCCGTTGCGGACGAGGAGCTGGAGAGCCCCTCCGACGATCCTGCGTATTGCGACGAGTTGCGGTTCGTCTCAGCGGAGCCTCGCTCGCTGGTGCGGGTGACGATGCTCGACGCTGCTGACGCGCTGGAGCAGACCCGCAGACGCTGCGCCCAGGCCTCGGAGATGCTTCAGACGGGGCAGATCGCAGAGGCCTTGCGGGACCTGGCGGAGTGTCTGGCTGCGTGGGAGACGGCCAGGCGCGTCGTGCAGGAGGGATGTGCGCTGCTGGGCGTGCCGCTGGACAGCGAGGAGGGGCTGGGCCCCGATGCGGAGGAGCAGGTGGCGGCGCTGACCGAGACGCTCGAAGCGGTCAAGGCCGCTGTCGCGTCGCAGGATTGGGCCACGCTCGCGGATCTGTTGGCCTTCGAGCTGGACGAACAGGCGCAGGCGTGGCGGGGGGCGATGCAGGCCATGGGGGAGAAGCTCTCAGCCTGAGCGGGAGGAATCAAGGAGGCGCCTGCGGTGTCCGCATCACCGACGTCAGCGAAGCGAGCCAGCGCGCAGCGGCGCATGGACGAGCTCATGGAGCGAGCCAGCCTGGCGCTTTCCCGCATGGAGTGGGAGGCGGTGGAGACGGCGGCCTCGGAGGCGCTGGAGGTGGCGCACAGGCAGCACGACTACCAGCGCATGGCCCGCATGCTGTTGCCGTTGCAGGAGGCCCGCAGACAGCGCAGGCTCAAAGCCCTGGACGAGCATGTGGTGGTGCTGCTGGAGGATCCGATGCCTGTGGAGGAGGTGGCGCTGGAGCCTGGGTGCTGGCTCGTCTGTCCGCCTTTCGTGGGCATGGACGCGGTGCAGCTGCGCGAGCGCTCGATCAAGGAGCGCGTGCCCATGCTCATCGTCACCCGCGAGCCCACGACGCGCGCCGGCGCCTGGCCGCTGGTGGCGGTGGGGCCTCGGGTCTTCCGCGTCAAGGCCAAGCCGCCGCGGGACTTGACGCCCGGGTGGTTCGAGGACGCCATCGAGGCGCTGGCGGAGGAGGCGATCGCGGGCATAGATGCAGCGCTCCCTGCCTGGGAGCGCGTGGACGACCTGATGGACGTGCTCTTGGCGCTTCCCGAGAGCGAGCGGGCGCATCAGGCCTTGGCGCAGGCCTGCCAGGAGGCGGCTCGGGCGATGGACGAGCAGGACGAAGCGACCGCTTAGCGGACGCTCCGTGGGCGCCGAGGCGCCGGTATACTGCGGGCGTGTCGTGGTTTGGTTTCGGTTTTCGACGCAGCGGGACGGCGCTGGCGAGGCGGTATGCTGCGGTGCACGCCCGTTTTCTCGAACGGGCGCTGGCGGTGGACACGTCGGACCTGCGCGTGCCTGCCCGTCGTGTCGATCAGGGAGGCTACGACCTGCTGCTGTCGGTCCCCGGAGGACGCGAGCGCTGCGAGCAGTGGTGGCTCGACGCCTTCGCCTACCTGGACAGCAGGGTGTTCTGAGCGTGGACGCTGCAGCGTGGCTTGGGATCGGTCGGTCCGCAGAGGGCATGGGAAGGAGTCGCTGTGACGGCTGTGCCTGACGCAGCCTCCGCTGAGGCGCAGGGGTCTGCAGCAACGCCCGATGCAGCGGCTCTGTCGCGCACGCGCACAACGCTGAGCAGACGCTGGTTGTTGAAGCTGGGCGTCTTCGCGGTCGGCCTTGCGGCGCTGGGGGTGTGGGCGCTCTACGACGGGCTCGTGGCCTTTCCTGCGCGCGGACGTGAGGCAGCGGCGTTCGCGGAGTTGCAGTACCTCCAAGCGGTGCGCGACGCAGGAGCGATCTCCCAAGCGTCGGTGGACGATCCGAAGCGGGCGCTGGCGGAGCTGCGCACGCGCCGCAGCGCGCTCTTGCAGCAGCTCCAGGAGGCGCAGGGGGCCAGTCGCACAGCTGCAGCGGCGAGGACGGCGATGGAGCTCAAGCGGCTGGACTGGCTCGAGGCGCTGTCCCGCGTCGGCTGGCTCGAGCCTGCCCGGACGCGCTTCGACGATCCGCTGCAACGGCTCAGCGAGCTGGAGCAGCAGTGGCGCAACAAGCCTGCGCCCAAGCGGCTCAGCGCCTACGACATCCCGCTGCAGTGGGCGATCGTCGCTGGCTGCGCGCTGGCCCTGGCGTGGATCGCTTTTCTCTTGCTGCGGGCCCGCGCGAAGACCTACCGCTTCGACGCTGAGCGTCTTGCCCTGACGCTGCCTGACGGCAGGACGGTGGCGCCTGAGGACGTCGAGGAGTTCGACAAGCGCAAGTGGCACAAGTTCTTCGTCACGTTGCGCCTGCGCGACGGTGTCGCGGTCGAGCTCGACCTGCTGCGCTACGAGCCGCTGGAGGCGTGGGTCTTGGCGATGGAGCAGGCCGCCAACGCCGCTGAGCAGGAGCAGCTCGCTGCGTCATCGGCGCCGTAGCGGGCGGTATGCTCGCGGACGATCCCGCTGTGCGCGAAAGGCAGCGGAACAGTGCAGGAGTGTGCGTATGGTGCGCAGCGATGGTCGAAGGACGGTGGTTGCAGCGTGGAGCGCGTTGACAGCGTCGCTGCTCGGCGCCTGCACAGCGGTGGGACAGGTGGAGGCGCCCACGCCGCCGCCTGTTCCCCAGCGCCTCAGCGAGGCCCTGGGCAGCTGGCCTGGCGAGATCTTCGAAGGAAGGCACGACCCCAACGTCCCGACCGTCGAGCAGGTCGTGGGCTTTCGCGCAGGCGAACAGCCAGCCAGCCACGACGAGATCCTCCGCTGCTTTCGGGCGTGGGAACAGGCGAGCGACCGCGTCAGGGTCGTGCCGTACGCCACGACCTACGAGGGGCGCGAATCCTTCTACGCCATCATCACCAGCCCGGCGAACATGCGCAGGCTCGAGGAGATCAAGCAGGGCCTGGCCAAGCTGGCGGATCCCCGCGACACGCCGCAGCGGGAGGCGCAACAGCTGATCCGCGAGCTTCCCGCCACAGCCTGGCTGGCCTTCTCCATCCACGGCGACGAGCTCTCAGGCGCCGACGGGGCGCTGGCGCTTGCGCATCATCTGGCGTCGTCGCAGGAGCAGGAGGTGCGCGATCTGCTCGACCACGTCGTCGTGCTCATCGACCCGCACCAGAACCCCGACGGCCGCGACCGCTATATCCAGATGCTGCGCGAGCACCGCGGGGCGATTCCCAACACCGACCACCAGTCGCTGCTGCACGGCGGATACTGGCCTGCAGGAAGAACCAACCACTACTACTTCGATCTCAACCGCGACTGGATCTTCGGCGTGCATCCCGAGACGCGCGGCCGCATCCGGGCCTCACAGCAGTGGAAGCCGCTGCTTTTCGTCGACGCGCACGAAATGGGTCCGCTGGAGACGTATCTGTTCTCTCCCGCCAGGCAGCCTGTGAATCCGCACTTCCCGCCTGCGACGGACAAATGGGCGAAGGTCTTCGCGGAGGATCAGGCCCGCGCCTTCGATGAGCGGCGCTGGCTCTACTACACGGGCGAGTGGAACGACAACTGGTACCCCGGCTACACCGACGCGTGGGGGGGCTTTCGCGGGGCGGTTCCCATCCTCTACGAGCAGGCGGGGGTGGACCTCTTCGGCATCAAGCAGGAAAACGGCGTCACGCTCACCTACCGCGAAGCGGTCGCGCACCAGGCGACCAGCGCCTGGGCCAACCTGCGCACGCTCGCAGCCCACCGCCAGGAGCTGCTGCGAGACTTCTACGAGCAGCGCAGGCTCGTCGTCGGGCCCGATTCACCCTACCGGGGCCGGGTCTGGGCGATTGCGCCGACGGGCAACGACGCGCGCAGGGCGCAGCTGTTGGACCTGCTTGCGCTGCAGGGCTTCGAAGCTTTGGAGCTCCGCGCGCCCATGCGCATCGACAAGGGCGTGGACCGCTTCGGACGCGACGCCTCGGGCGAGACGCTGCCTGCGGGGACGATCCTCATCCCCAACGCCCAGCCCGAGGGTCGGCTGCTGGCCGCCATGTTCCAGTTCGACCCGCGCATGACCAGCGAGTTTCTCCGCAGGGAGCGCCGCGAGCTCCTCCGCTCGGGCGCAAGCCTCATGTACGACATCACCGCCTGGAGCATTCCGCTGCTCTTCGACCTCGAGGCCTACGAGCTGACCGACGCGCGCATCCCCGACGACGCGCAGCCGCTGCAGGCGCCCGTCGAGCGGCAGGGCGGTCTGGTCGACGCGAAAGGCGCCGTGGCCTACATCATCGACGGTCGTTCGGACGCGACGCCTACCGCAGCGGGTCGGCTGCTCGAAGCGGGCGTGCAGGTGCGCGTGGCGTTGGCGCCCTTTCGGCTCGAGGGCAGGGACCACCCGCGGGGCTCGCTCGTCGCGACCGTGCAGGACAACCGCCTGACGCCGCTGTTCTCGTGGAAAAAAACGCTCGACAGCGTCTGCCGCGAGCTCGGCCTTGCGGCGCAGGCGGTGCGGACGGGGCTCGAGGTGGACCCGGAGCTTCCCGATCTGGGCGGAAGCAACTTCCCGCTGCTGCGCAGGCCTCGTATTGCGCTGCTGACGCGGGGCAGGACCAGCGCGACCAGCATGGGGGCGATCTGGCATCTGCTCGACCAGCGCATGGGCCTTCCCGTTTCGCTCATCGACGCTGACAGGCTCGCGGGGACGGACCTGCGCGCGTACAACGAGCTGATCGTTCCCAGTGGTTTCGGCCCCATTCCGGAAGCGGCCCTCAGCCGCGTCAGGGCCTGGACGCAGGCGGGGGGGACGCTCATCGCCGTCGGCGGCGCCGCGGCGCAGCTGGCGGGGTCGGACGAGTCCTTTGTCCGCGCCCGCACCCTTGAAGCTGCAGCGGAGGACCTGAAGGCCTACGCCCGCGAGGTCCTGCTCGAGCTGGCGGCCCACGAGACGAGCGTCGACGAAGAGGCGCTCTGGTCGCACGAGGGCGCCCGCGAGACAGCGGCCCCGTGGCAGGGCATGCCTGATCCACCGAGCAAAGAGGACTTCGACGCGCAGGACGCCTGGCGTAGGCGCTTCATGCCCCAGGGCGCCATCCTCGCCTGCAGGGCCGACGTGACGCACTGGCTGACGTTCGGGCTCAGCAGCGAGCGGAGCAATCTGCCCCCCGCTGGGACGTCGGCGGTCTACCGCGACCAGTCGCCTGCGCCGATGACGGCGCTGTACGACAGCGGCGTTGCGCTGATGGCCAGGGAGGGCGTGGCGGCGCCGGTGCGGCTGGGCGTCGT
>CAYPBL010000085.1:0-6232 GCA_964408965.1 uncultured Phycisphaeraceae bacterium
GCTTGACATGGCCCGAATCTGCGGCACACTGAAGCGCTCTCGCCGCTCACTGCGGGCTTCAGCGTAGGGGATCGTCGCTGGGCGGCCCACGACATCGGGGGGGAAAGGGGGTCGCCCATGCGACACGATGTGTATGTGGCGCGCCGGCTGTTCGCGACAGCGGCGGCAGCGGTTGTCGCGCCGGCAGCGCTGGCCCAGACGTTCGGTGGGTTTTCGGCGCCGATCTTTGCGCCGCCGCCGCCAAGCCAGATCCGCAACGAGGTTCTCGCCGACTTCACCAACGACGGCAATGTGGACGTGCTGTACAACGTGCTGGTTGGTGCGCCCTTCGTCTCGCATCTGTACCTCTACCCCGGCGACGGCGCAGGCGGATTCGGGGCGCCGATCGTCACCAACACGGGCATCAATGCGGTCACCGTCTCCGCGGGCGACGTGAACAACGACGGCGCCGTGGATGTCGTCCTGGGCGACGTCCTCTCCGACATCACCGACAGCAAGGGCCTGAAGACCTTTCTCGGCGCAGGCGACGGAACTTTCGTCGTCGGCCCCGCCACCACGACGAGCCAGGTCGACAAGTTTCACGAAATCACGCTGCATGACCTGGACGGCGACGGCGTGCTGGACATCTGGCGGGTCAAGTTCGGAGGCAGCGGAGCCTTGCAGCCCGCCTTGCCGGGAGGCTACGTGCACTTCGGCGTAGGCGACGGCTCCTTCGGCCCGCCTGTGACGCTGATCAGCGGCGAACAGCTGACCTTCGCCCGCGTCGCTGACGTCGACGGAGACGGCGATCCGGATCTCACCGCGTTGCTGCGTGTGTTCAATCCGACAAGACTGGTCATAAAGACATTTCTCAACGAGGGCGGACGGACGTTCTCGGCGCCGATCGTCTCGAGGCTTTCAAACGTGTCCGTCAGCGCTGATGGCTTTGTGGCGGACGCCGACCTGAACGGCGACGGCGCTTCGGAGGCGTTGTTGGCCTCGGTCTCCCCTTCGACGCTGCACCTGGCGCCCGGCCTCGGCGACGGGTCGTATCTCGAGCCGCTGCGCATCGACGTGCTGGAGGACGCTACGGACCTTGCCGCAGCGGACTTCGACGGCGACGGCGACACCGACGTCGTCGTCCTGACGGGGCCGATGGCGGGCGACCACGAGGCGGTCTTCTACGAAAACATCGAGGGCAGGGGGATTCTCGAGACACAGCGCTTCACGACACTGGCTGCGCCCGGTTTTCAGCGGTCCTGGGGGGCCCACGTGGCGGACTTCAACAACGACGGCGCCCCCGATGTGCTGGGCGTCACCTTCAACGGCGCCTTCGTGCTGCTCAACCAGACGCCGGTGACGGCGCCTGCGCCCTTTGCGCTCGTGTCGCCCGCCGACGGAGCGGTGGCGCTGCCCGCCGATCTCGTCTGGCCGGGCGTCGCCCCCCGCCTGTCGTGGGAGGCCGCAGCGGGCTTTGGCGTCGAATACACCGTGACCATCGCGACGGACGCAGCCCTGACGCAGGTCGTCCTGTCGCAAAGCGGCCTGACGCAGACGAGCTTCGACGTCCCTGCGGGGACGCTGCTTCCCAGCACGACGTACTTCTGGACCGTCGAAGCCTCGAACGCCGCTGGCGCGACAGCTCCTGCTGTTCGCAGCTTCACGACGAAGAACCCCGCCGACGCCACGGGCGACGGCTCGGTCGGCCCTGCGGACCTGTTCAGTCTGCTGGGCTTCTGGGGTTTCGGCTCCGCGCCGTGAGTCTGCCCCTCAGCCGTTGAGCCGCTCGATGACGGCCTTGGTGAAGGCGCGCGTGCCCAGCTCGCCGCGGAGGTCGCGCGTCTTGTCGCCCTCCTCCAGGGCGCTGCGGTAGGCCCGCTCGATCTTCTCCGCGATGCGCAGCAGCCGCTTGTCCTGCTTGGCGTCGCCGATGTGCTGGAGCATGAGGACGGCGCTCATGATGAGCGCCAGGGGGTTGGCCACGTCCTGGCCCGCGATGTCGGGCGCCGAGCCGTGCACCGCCTCGAAGACGGCGCCGGCTTCGCCGATGTTGGCGCCGGGCGTGACGCCGAGCCCCCCCACGAGGCCTGCGCACAGATCCGAGATGATGTCGCCGTAGAGGTTCTCGCACAGAATGATGTCGAACTGCGTGGGGTCCTGCACGAGGCGCATCGACCCCGCGTCGATGATGACCTCGTCGTAGTCGAAGTTGGGGTAGTCCTCCTCGTGCACCTTGCGCGCCTCGCGGATGAACATGCCGTCGGTGAGCTTCATGATGTTGGCCTTGTGGAAGACCGTCACCATCTGCCTGCGCCGGTGGGCGGCGTAGCGGAAGGAGAAGCGGGCGATGCGCTCCGAGGCCTGCCGCGTGGCCACCTTCATGGAGATGACCGTGTCTTTGGTGATTTCGTTCTCGATGCCGCTGTAGAGCCCTTCAGTGTTCTCGCGGACGACGATGAGGTCCACGTTCTCGTAGCGGGTGGGCACGCCAGGCAGGCTGCGCACCGGCCGGACCGAGGCGTAGAGGTCCAGCTTCTTGCGCAGCGCCACGTTGACCGAGCTGAAGCCCTGGCCGATGGGCGTCGTGCAGGGCCCCTTGAGCGCCACGCCGTGCTCGCGGATGGCCGCGATGGTCTCCTCGGGCAGCACGTCCGTCTCGCCCCGCTCCAGCGCCGCCACCCCCGCGTGGCGCTCGATGAAGTGGATGGGCGCCTCGGCCGCCTCGAGCACCTTGCGCGCAGCGTCGGTGACTTCCGGGCCGATGCCGTCGCCCGGGATGAGCACCACGGTGTAGGTGGTCGTCTTCTCCGCTGTGGAGGCGCGTCGGCTGGCAGCTCTGGTGGTCATGGCGGTCATGCCGACTCTATCGGCTGGTGGGGCGCGTCGCTGAGGCCCGATCGCCAAGCTGCGCGCAGGGCGGCTCAGCGGGGCTCGACGGGCGCAGCGGGCCGTGAGGCCGCCTCGACCGCCTCCTGCAGGTGCTGGGGGTTGGTCGTCCCCACGACAACGCAGCTGACCGCCTGCGGGGCCAGCGCAAAGCGGACCGCCTCGGCCGCTGCGGCGCGCCGGGCCTGATCGGGGGGGGCCCCCGAGGCCGCCGACCGCTGCGCCGCCTCGCGGGCGATCCATCCGCTGGCCAGGGCCTTCTTTATGAGGATGGCGCAGCTGCGCGCCGCCGCCTCCTCCATGACCTCGAGCATGGCGGTCGCCCGGGGGCTCAGCTCGACCATGGCCGCGTCGAGCAGCTCGACGCATCTGCGGGCGCCGGCGGGGGTCTTGACCGAGGCGCCCACGAGCAGGGCCTTGCCCGCCCGCTTGAGCGCACGGAGCGCGTCGATCGTCTCGTCGCGGGCGAGCTCGCCCTCGGCTCCGCCGTCGGAGTGCACGAGCAGCAGCTCGACGCGGTCGGTGCGCAGCCTGCGCAGCGAGGCCTCGAGGCTGGCGGCGAGGGCCCGGGGGGAGAAGTCGAAGCGCGACCGGCCAGCTTCGAAGCGCTCCCCCGCCTTGGTGCAGATGGTCCAGCGGTCGCGCCGGCCCTTGAGCAGCCTTCCCAGCCGCTCCTCGGCGCAGCCGTAGGCTGGGGCGGTGTCCAGCAGTGTCACCCCCAGCCGCTGGGCCTTCTCGAGCAGGGCCAGGGCCTCCTCGTCGGTGGGAAGGGCTGTGGGCTTCTCCGGGTGCTTGAGCCCCTCGAGCCTTCCCAGCTTGACCGTCCCCAGCCCCACGACCCCGACGCGCAGGCCCGATCGTCCCAAGGCTCGTTGGGGCAGCGCCATCGACGTATCGTACGGCTCAGCCCCTGCGACACCGCCGCCATGGACCCCTGTACGCCCGAGCCCGCCCCTGTCGACGCCGTCGTCCTGGGAGGGGGGATCGCAGGCCTGTGGACGCTGCGCAGGCTGGTCGAAGCCGGGCTGGACGCCTGCCTGCTCGAGCGCCGGGCCTTGGGCGCAGGCCAATCCATCGCCTCGCAGGGGATCATCCACAGCGGGCTGAAGTACACGCTGCGGGGCGCCGTCACGGGCGCCGCCCGCGCCATGGCCGAGGCGCCCGACATCTGGCGGGCCTGTCTGCGTCAGGAGCGCGAGCCGTCGCTTCCCCCCGGCGCCCTCTTGAGCGAGCGCTGCTGGCTGTGGCGGACGCGCTCGCTGCGCTCGCAGGCGGCCTTGCTTGGCGCGCGGGCGGGGCTGAAGACCAGGCCCGTCCCCGTCCCCGCCCACGAGCGGCCTGCGGCGCTTCGCGACTGTCCGGGCGAGGTCTACAGCGTCGAGGAGCCTGTCGTCTCCCCGGGCGGCGTGCTCGAGGCCCTGGCGGCGCCGGTGCGGAATCGCCTCGCCCTGACAGCCGACGCAGACGACGCGCTGGACGTCAGCCGCATCCAGGGCCGTCTCCTCCTGCGCGTCCGCCTGGCTGACGGCACGACGTTGGCCCTTGCGCCGCGGGCGCTGGTGCTCACGGCTGGCGCCGGCGCCGAGGCGTTGCGGGCCCAGCTGGGGCTCGCAACGCAGGCGTTGCAGCGCAGGCCGCTGCACATGGTCCTGGCCCGGGGCCCCTCGCTGCCGAGGCTCTTCGGCCACTGCGTGGACGGCGGCGCCACCCGTGTGACCGTCACCACCGCAGCCTGCGCGGACGGCTCGACGGTCTGGCAGGTGGGCGGGCGCATCGCTGAGCAGGGCGTGGGCATGGACGAGCCCGAGCTGCTCCGCCTGGCCCGCAGCGAGCTGGCAGCGACGCTGCCTGGCGTGGACTTCACGGACGTCCGCCTCGCCTGCTACCGCATCGACCGCGTCGAGGCCCGCACCGCCACGGGCGCCAAGCCCGACCGCGAGACGGTCTTCGTGGAGGGCCCGATCGTCACGGCCCTGCCGACGAAGCTGGCCCTGGCGCCGCTGCTGGCTGATCGCGTGCTCGAGGCCGTCGAGCCGTTGCTGGAAGCCGTCGGCGATGCCGATGACGCCGCTGTGGCGTGTGCAGCGCTGGCCTGCGCCCCTCGGCCTGCAGTGGCGCCGCCGCCCTGGGAGAGCCAGCTGCGCTGGCGCTGAGGCGGGGCGGAAAAAAGTTCGCTGTGTGTCGAACCGCCTCGTGGCTGCGTCGTAGGAAGGATCGCAGGGCCAGCCAGGGTCCATGAACGGGGCCCGGACCCTGGCGCAAGGCCCGATAGCGACGCCAGCGGCGCGATTCGACCCTGACGGAACCCTGCCACAGGGCTTCTCAGCGACCCGCTGCAGCGGGCGAGTTGCAAAAAAACCGCCGCATCTTGCAAAAACCGGTTGACGCGTCGCGGACGTGTGGTAGATTCCAGCCAGCATCGCACGTGTGTTCCCGGTTGTCGGGAGGTCCCGGCGTCGCCAGCTGCGCGAGACAGCGGACGCCACAGAAGTTTCAGAGGAGAGCATTCTCATGATTCGCACTCTCACCATCGCTGCGGGACTGGCGGCCAGCGCCAGCGCAGCCTCCGCTGCACTCGTGGGTTTTGAGATCCGCGAGGACGCGGCTCTCAACAGCACCGCGACCGGCCTGATTGGACAGGACGCCCGCGTCTTGCGCCTTTTCGCCATCTACGACGGGCCGGGCACGCCTGGACCGCTGTCTCCAGGCGTCATTGATCCCAATGAGTTTACGGGAATTGGCAACTTGAACACGGGTGATGTCACCATGTCGTTGGCCCAAGGCACGTTCTATCAGGACGCCTTCGGGGCAGACACGGTTGCAGGGCTGAATCCGCTGTTCATTCCCCTTGCTCCCTCAGTGGAGTGGGACAGCTACCTTGCAGTCGGCGGTGATGTGTTTGCTGCCGGCGCCACGTTGAACACCCAGACGAGCACGGCGCCCGACTTTGTGTGGGGGCCGGACTCCATCACCGGCTCGTGGTTCAACAGCGCACCGGGCAATGATTTCGCTGACGCGCGTGCCGACGGCGCCGAGTTCAGCGTCTTCGCCGGTCAGTTCACCGTGGTGGGCGCAGGTGTCGGCAGCTCCAATGTGACGCGCATCAACGGCACTTTCGACCAGAGCGCGATCGGGACCCATGAACTGATTCGGGGCACCTTTACCGTCAACAGTGTGGCGGGAGCTCAAGGTCCCTTGACCATCACCCTCGTTCCCACGCCTGGCGCCCTGGCGCTCTTCGGCCTCTCGGGCCTGGCTGCGACCCGTCGCCGCCGCAACGCGTGAGAACGAACCCGCTCGTCTAACCGCCGCCTGAAGCGCGGCGACAGAGCGCAGCGAACCTTCCGAAACCGGAGCCGGCGAGCCT
>CAYPBL010000086.1:0-6193 GCA_964408965.1 uncultured Phycisphaeraceae bacterium
CCGGGCGTCCCGTCAGGCAGCGGATCGCCAAAACCGCCGTTGTACGGAGGCGTGTCGTTCTTGATGCCGCCGTTGGGGAACGGGTCGTTCACGCCCGCCTGACCAGGCTGACCCTCGAGCGTCCATTCGCCCCGCGTGATTTCCACACCGTTGTCGTCAAGGAAGATGAAGCCGTCGTCCGTCGACCCGTTGACCGTCTTGGACGGGCAGTCGGGCAGGATGGGGGCGCCGAAGTTGGGACCCGGCGCGTCCACGATGTCCGCGTCGGTCACCGTCCTGGTGATGTAGCGGAAGTCGTCGAAGGTCACGCCCGGCGCGAAGGAGCGGTCGTCGTCGCGGCGGTAGACCGCGATGAGGTCGTCGCTCTGGAGGACGCGCACCGGACCCAACGCGCCCGTGGAGGCGTCGACCTCCTGCACCAGCGGTCCTGTGGGACTTGGTGTCTCGATCGAGTCGACTTCGTACACGCACCAGTCCTCGGGCCCTGCGGTGATGGTGAGCGGGTCGGGTCTGGGCGCGTTCCACGGGTCGCTTCCCGCAGGCAGCGGCAGCAGCGACAGATCGCCCGGGCGGTTCACCGGGTCCTCGTTGCGGGCGCCCTGGACCATCACCTTGGGCGGCACGCGCAGGCCGTCGCCTCCCTCGTCGTCGCCCAGCAGCAGGCGCCAGTGGGTCAGCTGGCCCAGATCAGCCGTCACTGCAGGGGGCTCGCTCAGCCCTGCGGGAGCGAGCTCGATCGCGTCGCTGGCTGCGTCGAAGACGTCCTCGCCGGGCGTCGGATCGATCAGCCAGCGGATCCTCCCCGACCGTCGGTCGAGCTCGAAGCCCACGCGGAACCACTGGTTCATCGGGACCTGCACGCCCGTCGGCGCGAAGAGGAACTGCGGCACGGGAGGCTGGCCGGCGGGCGCCGGGAAGGCGGGATTCTCGATGAAGACCGCGATCTCGTCTGCGGGAAGACCGCTGTCGGGGTCGAGGTCGGGGCCTCCAAAGCGGATCTCGCTGAGCGTCGCAGCGGGTTCGGGCGTCGCGGCGCCTGCGGGGACGCCCTCGATCCGCACGCTCGATCGCTGCAGCGGCGCAGCGAAGGGCGCGCCGCCAGCGTCGGGATTGGGCGCCCCCTGCACGTAGTAGTCGAAGGAGATTCGCTCGAACGCCTGCACATACTCGGGAACAGCGGCGCCTGTCGTGGGCAGCAGCGTCGAGGCTTCCTCGCTCATGCCGAAGTCGTGCTCGTCGCGGAAGCCCTGCGTCGCCACGACGCGCAGGGAGCGGTCGTCGGCGCTGGGCGCCGGCGCAGGCTGTGGCGCGTCGCGGGCCACCTGCGTCAACAGCGAGCGCGCGCTCCAGCGGCTGCGCGTGTGGTGGTCGAAGCGGAAGCCCACAACGTCCCCCTGGGCCGCGGCGGCGACGGGGCTCGGCGTCAGCGAGGTCGCCTCGAACACGACCAGCCGGCGTCCCTTGACCGTCACGTCGGGCGTGGGGCCGTCGATGAGCGTCATCGTCGGCGCGGAGGGGCAGAAGGCGGCGGCGCCGTCCGCCCGGGGAGGCAGCGCGTGCTGCACCGCGATCACGCCGCCTTCGGGAACCGTCGCGGTTCCGCTCGGGTCCGCGGGGTCGGGCAGCTGCCGCTGCGTTCGGTACAGGTCCACGCGGTAGCGGCAGAAGGGGCCCGTCGTCGCGGAGGCGTCCTCGTAGAGCCGCAGATCGGTCGAGGCGACGCTGGCGGGATCGAGCCAGGGGGTCTGGCCCTGGCCGCTCACGCTGGGCAGCGTCTGGTCGTAGAGCTCGAACGTCTCGACGTAGGGGTTCGACGTCAGGCTGGGCCCTGCGCCGCGTCTGCGTGTTGCGCCTTCGATCCGCACATCGTCCAGGTGCAGACTTTGCGAAATGCCCCTGCGGTTTCGGCCGCTGGTGAAGGTGAGGCTGGAGAGGCTGTTGGATTCGATCACCCAGGTGTGGGCGGCGCAGTCGCCAAGGCCCGAGAGCGGATCGGGCGGGCACAGCTCCACGCCGTCGACGAAGAGCCGCATGGGGAAGAGCTCGACGTCGCCCACGCGCAGCTGTTGCGGATTGGCGCCGTCCACCTCCATGCGGACCTCGAAGAAGCGGCCGGTGGGGAAGGTGAAGGCGCCCGGCGCCGCGCCCTGGGGCAGCGCCTCGTAGGTCCAGTAGTCGTCGTTGAAGCTCGGGTCCGCTGCCAGCCGAAGCGCGGAGTTTTCGTGCGCCTGGGCCAGCGTCTGCGGTCTGGTCGGGTCGAAGGCGTGTCCGCCCGCATAGTTGAAGCGCGTGCCCGGGATGTTCACGTTGGGCTGCCTCACGTAGACGCGGTTGTCCGCGGCGCCCGAGGGGTCGACCGCGCCGAGCAGCAGCTGCAAGGGGCCGCCGTTGGGCGCCGCCCCCACGGTGTTGCCCGCGCCGCTCAGCTGCATCTGCATCGAGACGACCAGCGGCTGCTCGTCGCCCGTTCCCGCGAAACCGTCGTCGCCCACCGGGTCCGCGACCGCCAGGGGTTGCTTCAGGGTGAGGACGATGGAGAAGACGTCATTCGCCAAGCTGCCGACGTTGCGCAACGCGAGCGACTGCGCAGGATTGCCCGCGTTGGGCGCAGGAGGGACCGCCGAGCCGGGCGGGGGGGTCGTGTTGTGCGAGCTCTCGACGGAGACCGCTTGCCGCAGGAACGGGTTCTGGCCCGACCACAGGGAGAGGCCGGAGGATGTCTGCAAGGCGAAGACGCCGTTGGTGGGGACCCAGCGCTCGAAATCGTCGACGAAAGGCAGGACCTCGTCGGGCGTCGGCTCGGGGGCGAGGAAGCGCGAGCCCGAGATCGTCAGGTTGTCGATGTAGAAGTCGTGGGGAACGAACGACGGGACCGCAGCCGGTGAGGGGTCGTTGCCGCGGTGGAACTGGAAGAAGTCATGCGACGTGGCGCCGAGGATGGGCGCCTGGTTGTCTTCGCCATCGTTGGGGGCGAGAATAATGGGCACGCCGGAGGAAGCGCTTCTGCCGACGCCGAGATATGTCCCGGGCGCAGGCGGATTGGGGTCGCCGGTCGGGGGCCAGGCGACAGGCGTTCCGCCCGAACCAGCCGTGAGACAGTCGCCCGCGAGGCACTGGCCGGGCTGGCCGGGGTAGATCTCCGCCCAGCCCGACTCGAAGCCCGGAAACGGCGTCACGGCCGGAAACGACGTCGAAACCGCCCGATCGGTGACGAGGACGCCCTGGCTGCCGTCCGTCAACGGCGTGCGCATCCAGGCGCTCTGGCCGCCAGGCGAGATGCGCTGGGCGAAGGTCATCCACGCGTCCGTCGAGAGACGCAGCGGAGACTGATAGAATTGTACCAAGGTAAGGTCTGGGAATAACCCCAGCACGATGGGGTTGGTGTTGACAGGAAAACTACTGAAAGCTGGTTCGAAGCCGCCCACGATGAACCGCACGCTGACGAAGCCCTCCGCAATGGAGGCCAGGTCCGCCCAGAAGAGCGTGTCGAAGTTCGTCGCCAGGTAGAAGTCGAAGGTGACGACCAGCGGCTGCGTGTCGGTGGGTATCCACAGATCGTCGTCGGTGAGGTCGATGTCGCTGTTGGCCTGATCGCCCGCCACGGGCGAGAGCGTGCGGAGGTAGCCGAGCATCTGGCCCGAGGGATCGCCCGAGCCGTCCGTCGCGGGGGCGTCCGGGGGAAGGAACGGGTCGTCCGCCCGCACCACCACGAAGGGGTCGGGGTTGAAGGCGCTGACGACAAAATTGTCCGAGTCCCAGATCGCCCCGAAGGGGGAGAGCTGCCCCGCAATCATGCCCGTGTTGTCGAAGCCGTCGGGCAGGCCCAGCGACAGGTCTCGCGGGACGTACGAGCCGAAGTCGTCCACGGCTGAGGGCGGTTGGCCGAACTCGAAGAAGCCGGGCGCGCCCCCGGCGTTGCCCGAGGCGCCGTGCAGCGCGAGCCTGTTGGGGGGCGCCGAGAGCGCGAGGCTGCGGTCCACCTCGCCCTCCCGTTGCTGTGGGGCGTTGAGCAGCAGGGGCGTGCGCATGGGGTCGAGCAGCCCCGCGTCGACCAGCGCCCGCGCCTCCTCCAGCGCAAGGCCCCGCAGCGGCGAGCCGGGCTCGCCCAGCCTCTTCGTCAACGGGGCGCTCCGCTGCTGTTGCGCCATCGCCGTCGAGGAAGCGACGGTCACGGTCAGCGCCAACCCCGCAGCGGTCGTCAGGGCGGCGGCGCGTGGGAACTTGCATGCAGCCATGGGCCTCTCCCGGGTCGTGCGCAGCGGCAAGGCGGCGCAGACCACATCTTCTGCGCGGCGCCTTCCCCTTCGCCGCTCGTGTTGTCGCTGATGTCCTCAGCGGCCCGCTGCGCGCTCGACGCAGAGGGGCCGCCCACTCCTCGCAGCGCTCTCACGGGAGCGGCTGAAGGCCGCTCCCCGCATCGCCAGTATGCCACAGGACGCCGGGCGCGTCAAGCCTTTTTCAGGGGGCGTTTTTCAGAAGGGCCTTGTGCACGCGCCCGTCGGCGAAGACACGGAGGCCAGGGCGGGGCGGTCAGGTGAGCCCCACAGGCATGACTACATACAGGAAGTCGGGGCCGCTGCGGAGCACGCCTGGCTTGTTGGCCGCCTTGAGCTCGAAGACCGCCTCCGGCTCCTCGATCGCCTTCAACGCATCGAGAATGAACGCGGGGTTGAAGCCGATCTCCAGCTCCTCGCCTGTGTAGGCCTTCAGCGGCGTGGTGATCTCCGCCTCGCCCAGCTCGGGGGCCCTGCTGGTGATCGTGGCCTGGGCTGAGCCGTTCTCCTGCGCAAAGCGCATGCGCACGCCGCGGGACTCCTCGTTGGTCAGCAGCGCAGCGCGGCGGATGGCGCTGACGAACGAAGCGGTCTCGACCGTGGCCTTCTTGTCCTGATCGCGGGGGATCACGTCCTCGTAGGGCGGAAAGGCGCCCTCGATGAGCGAGGCCCGCACGACAGCCCGGGACGGGTCGCCCGGCGAGCCGAACGCCAGCGCCGCCTGCGTCTGGCCGATCGCCACGTGCGCCTCTTCGCAGGCGGGCAGCAGCTTGTTGACGATCTGCAGGGCCTTGCTCGGCAGGATGCACGACGCTGCGGGCTCGTCAGCGGCGCCCTCGACCGACCCCGTAGCCAGGGCCAGCCTGCGCCCGTCCGTGGCCACCATCTCCATCTTCCTGCCTTCCCGCTTGAGCAGCACGCCGTTGATGGCGTAGCGCGAGGTCTCCTTGGCGGTGGCGAAGAGCGTGCGCGTGATCAGCGAGGCCAGCGTCTCGCCTGCTGCGCGAAACCGCGACCACGAGCCCGCCTCCTCCTCGCCCGTGGGGAACGTCGCCACGGAAGGAAACTCGTCGGGCGGAAAGCCATAGATGGTGAACTTCGCGTCGGCGCCGCGGATGCGCAGGGCGTCCTGCTCGGTCTCCAGCGTCAGCGTGGGCTCAGCGTCTTCCGCAGCGATGATCTGCTGCAGCTTGGCTGCAGGGACCAGAGCCTGGCCTGCACGCTGCACCTCCACGCCTGTGGTCGTCAGGGCGATGGAGACTTCGCCGTCGGTGGCGGCGAGGGTGAGCTCGCCCACGTCCTGGGCCAGCGTCGCGTCGAGCTTCACACAGCCCAGCTGCGGACGCGGTGAGCGCGGGCTGACCACGCTGCTGACCAGGTTCACAGCCTCCTGCAGAGCGGACCGATCGCAGACGACCTTCATCTCGCTGCCTCCTGCTGAACACCGTCCGCAGCGTTCCCCAGCTTGCGGACGCGGGCAGTGTACAGGCCAAGCGCAGGGCTGCTGTGCCGGCGCGGGCCTTCTGAGCGGACTGTGGATGACGCCTGCGGCCTGCACAGCGCGGCGGCGTTCATGGCTCGTCGGTGCTACGCTGTGCGTTGGCCCGCTCGGGCACTGTGCGCGCCTGGGTGGGAGCTTGACCTGCGCCGCGACCAGTCGGCCCTGGCCGCTGGAAGGAGATCCGCCCGCCCATGTCCTTTGAAGCAGCCGTCCACGCCCAAGCCATCGACCTGTGCAAGCTCAGCCTGGAGATGTGCGCCGCTGCAGGCAGCGGCCATCCCACCACGGCCATGAGCCTTGCCCATATCACGACCGTGCTCATGTTCGACGCCATGCGCTGGAGCCCTGACCATCCGGACTACCCCACGTCCGATCGGCTGGTGCTCTCGCAGGGCCACGCGGTTCCCGTCGTCTACGC
>CAYPBL010000087.1:0-6119 GCA_964408965.1 uncultured Phycisphaeraceae bacterium
CCTGCGCCTCCGCCACGCGCGGCTGAAAGTCCAGATGCCAGCCCGTCTCGAGCGCAGCCCCCACGGCGCCGGTCACGTACACCCCCTGCCCAGGCTGCGCGCCGCTGCGCAGCGCAGGCCGTCCCACAACCTCCCCCACCACCGTCGCGGTCAGCGTCGTCGGGCCCTCGGTCAGCGCCACGTCGCCGCCGACCAGCGGACAGCCCAGCGCCGCAGCCGCCCTGCGCGCAGCGTCCACCAGCGCCTGCGCCTCGTCCTGCTGCACGCTCGGTGACAGCGCCGCAGCGACCAGGCACCACAGAGGCCGTCCCGCCATCGCTGCGATGTCCGAGACCGCCCGGGCCACAGCCTTGCGCGCGATCCGCTCCGCATCGCGCAAGCCCCGCTCATAATGCCGTCCCTCGACGAGCTGGTCGACGCTGAGCAGCAGCTGACGGCCGTCAGGCAGCGCGACGACAGCAGCGTCGTCGCCCGGCCCGACGAGCACGCCCGCCTCCCGCTGCGCCTGCGCTGCGATGTGCGCCAGCAGCCTGTCCTCGCTCAGCGCCATGGCGGCCAAGCGTATCCTGCGTCGACCGCTGCGCAGCGGGGCGCAGCGGCCGCTGGAGGCCCCATGGACCGCGCGCTGCGTCAGGCTGTCGAATCGGCTCTGGGCGAGGCGCCTGTGGCGGCGACGCCTCTTTCGGGCGGCTGTGTGGCCGAGGTCCTCGCCGTCACGCTCGCCTCGGGCGAGAAGGTCGTGGTCAAGCGCGACCCGACGGGTGAAACGGGCCTTGCTGCGGAGGGGCGGTCGCTGAGGCTGCTCGGCGAGCAGGGGCTTCCCGTTCCCGCGGCGCTGCACGCCGGCGCGACCCTGCTGGTGCTGCAGTGGGTCGACGGGCCCGACTCCATCGACGCCTCCTCGCAGGAGCACGCTGCGCAGCTGCTGGCTGAGCTGCACAGCCGCGAGCAGCGTGGCGGCGCCCGGCGCTTCGGCCTGGATTTCGACACCTATCTTGGTGGGATTCGTCTGGACAACCGCTGGATGGACGACTGGCCGTCGTTCTTCGCCAAGCGCAGGCTGCTGCCGATGGCGGAGCTGGCGGCGCGGCGCGGGCGCCTTCCCAGGGCGCTGCGCCTGCGCGTCGAGCGCCTGGCGGAAAGGGCGGGCGAGCTGCTGGAGCTGTCCCCCACCCCCTCGCTGATTCACGGCGACGTCTGGGCGGGAAACGTCCTGTGCAGGAAGGGCCGCGTGGCGGCCTTCATCGACCCCGCCCCCTCCTGGAGCTGCGCCGAGGCCGAGCTGGCCTTCATCACGCTCTTTTCCACCTTCGGCCGGCGCTTCTTCGAGGTCTACGCTGCGCAGCGGCCGCTGGACGAGGGCTTCTTCCAGCTGCGCAGGCACGTGTACAACGCGCATCCGCTGCTGACACACGTCGCGCTCTTTGGCGGAGGCTACGTCGCCCAGCTCGACGCGACGCTGCGCAGGGTCGGCTTCTGAGCGGCAAGCCCGCCGTCAGCCCAGCTCACGGGCCGGGCAGGTTGAGCACGACGATCTCGACGCGGCGGCTGTCCTTCTTCGACCCCTTGGGCCGGGCTGGGCCGAAGGCCGCCACATACATCATGTTCTTGTCGATCCCCTGCTTGGCCAGGAACTCCTCGACCGCCAGGGCGCGCTCGGCGCTGAGGCGCTCGTTGGTCCCCCACTTGCTCTTGCGGATGGGGTCCTTGTCGGTGTGCCCCTCGATGCGGATGAGCCTGCCGGCGTACTTGCTCTTGAGCACGTTGGCGACGCGCTGCAGCGACTTCCTGGCCTGCGGCTTGAGATCCGCCTTTCCCGAGTCGAAGAGCACATCGCCTGCGACGTCGAGCACCACCTCGCCGCTGTCGAGCATGCTCGACTGCACACCGCTGATGCCCTCGAAGCCTGTGGAGACCAGCGGCGAGCCCAGCGGCTGCGTCTTGACGCTCTTGAGCTCCGTCTCCAGCTGCGCCTTCTCGGCCCGCAGCGCCCTGACTTCCGCCTGCAGCTGCGACTCGCTCTGCTCCGCATCCTGCAGGTCGACAGTCAGCTGCTGGGCCTTCTGCCGCAGCTCCATGTTCTCCTGCTGCAGCAGCGAGAGTCGTTGGGCGGCGGCGTCGGCCTGGCAGCCCAGGCCCGCAGCGGTCAGCGTCCCAAGGCTGAGCGTCGATATCGCGGCGCGGATCCTCCGCAGCGTCGATGGCGTCATCGCAGGCGACCTCCATGTCTTGGCGCAGCGCGCTGCGCCCGTGGCCCCAACCCGGGGCGGTGCGCGAAAGCGTGTGGCAGCGCAGGCCCGTATCGACGAGCTGTCGCTGCGGGCGTGAATATATGGCGCCGCGCAGAGGCGCGCCGCTAGGGAAGACGGATCTCCGTCCCCAGCAGGAGGCTCAGGCCGTGGGCGAAGAGCGGCTTGGCGACGACGACGAGCGCCGTCGCCAGGGCCAGATGCGGGCCGTAGGGCAGCGCGGCGCCCTCTCGGCGAAAGAGC
Source organism: uncultured Phycisphaeraceae bacterium (assembly GCA_964408965.1). Taxonomy (GTDB): domain Bacteria; phylum Planctomycetota; class Phycisphaerae; order Phycisphaerales; family UBA1924; genus CAYPBL01. The sequence goes on from CAYPBL010000087.1 coordinate 2,493, forward strand.
GTCGCCGCCGCCAGCGACCCCAGCGCCCACGCCAGGCCGAAGAAGGGCGCCAGGAAGAAGGCCAGCAGCGGATCGATCCACCCCAGACACGCCCCCACCGCCGCCAGCAGATGCACGTCCCCCAGGCCCATGGCCTCCTTGCCGAAGGCCAGCGTGCCCAGAATGCGCGCCGCCCAGACGAGGGCGCCGGCGCCGAGCAGCCCCAGCAGCGAGCCCGCCAGCGCCGCCAGCCACAGCGGCGGCTGCGCATCGCCCCACCCAGCAAGACGGACAGCGGCGAACGCCCCTGCCGCCAGCAGCGCAGGCGGCGCCAAGAAGAGCAGCTCCTTGAGCGCCTCGCGGCGGGCGTGCGGATAGCGCGTCCAGAGCGGATCGTCCGCGCCTCCGCTGAAGGCGCCCAGCAGCCGCCGCAACACAAGTCCCGCCAGCAGCCCCAGCGCCGTCCCCAGCGCAGCGGCGGGCAGCGGCCGGTCCTGCCCAAGGCCCACGGAAAAGCCCAGGAACATCCCCGCAAGGCCGGGCGCGGCGATCAGCAATCCCCCCAGCAGCGGGTGCAGTCGACCGCTGTGGGGGCTGTCGGAAGGCGGAGGGTCGTCCCGCTCCCGCTGCCCGCGCTCCCAGGCGTCGTAGTCGGCGAAGGAGCGCGGAATGAGGCCCTTTTCCAGCAGCGCGACCGCCAGGACGAGCCCCGCCCCACCGGCCAGGGCCGCAGCGGAAAAGTCCCACGACGCGGTGGGAATAACCCACCGCCACGGCGCAAGGGTCGGCGCCAGCGTCGTCAGCTCGCCTGCGCGCAGCTCGACGACCAGCGCGTGCAGCGGATGCGCAAGCAGCGCCAGGGCGCCGATCGTCCACGGAATAATAAGGGGGATGGTGAACGTCGCCGCGTCGACGAGCGTCATGGCGAGCAGGCCCGCCAGCAGCGCCAGGATGAGGACGAAGCTCGGCCACGTCCACGCAAGCCCCGCCTGCGTCCACGCTGGGCGCAGGGCCTGCGGGTCGTCGAGCCCCACCGCCTGCAGCAGAGTTGGGTCCGCGTACCACAGCGCGTAGAGCGCCAGAAAGAGCAGCGCACAAAAGAGCTCGACCAGCGGGTAGCGCAGCGAGATGGGGGACCTGCAGAATCGGCAGCGGCCCCGCAGCAGCAGCCAGCCGAAGATGGGAATGTTCTCCCGCCAGGTCAGCCTCGTCTCACACGCAGGGCAGCGCGAGGGAGGCGTCACCACACCCATCCCTCGCGGCAGCCTGTACACGAGCACATTGACGAAGCTCCCCACGCACGCGCCCAGGGCGAAGAAGAACGCCAGCCAGGGCGCCTCCCCCAGCAGCGCCGCCTTGACGCTCATGCCTGCTCGTCCGTCCGCTCGCCAGCCTGTTCGAGCTGCTCGAGGGACATCTCGCGGACGCGCTGCTCGGCCCGCTCCAGGATCGCGGCGCAGCGGCGGAGCAGTTTGGCCCCCTGCTCGTAGGCGGCGATCGACTCCTCCAGCGGCGCCTCGCCCGATTCGATCGTGCGGACGACCGCCTCCAGGCGCTCCATCGCCTCTTCGAAGGTCAGCCTGTCGAGGGCCTTGTCGGACACCACAGGCAAGGTATCCCCGCGCCGTCAGCCGGTCCAGCGTCGCCTCAGGCGGGGTCGTCGAAGAGCCCCGGCGCCGTCTTGGGCGCTGCGTCCTCGCTGCGCGGCCGCTGGGAAGCGGAGGTCTCCTGCAGCGGCGCAGCGCCGACCGTGCGCTCCACGGTCGACTCGAAGGCGCCGCGGGCGAGCTGGGTGCGGACGCGCTGTCCCGCGCGCAGCTGGGCGGCGTCGGTGAGGGGTCTGCCGCGCTCGTCGGTGGTCAGCGAATAGCCCCGGGCCAGCACCGCGTGGGGGTTGACGGCTTCGAGTCTGCCGCCAACGGCCCCCAGCTGCGCCTGCGCAGCGTCGAGCCGCCGACGCGCAGCTGCACGCAGGACCTCCGCTGCGCGCTGCAGCCGCTGGCGCCGCTGGGTCAGAAGCGTCAGCGGCTGGGCGAGGCTCGGTCTGCTGGCCAGCCCCTCCAGCTGCGCCCGCGCCAGGCGCAGCCTTCGCGACAGCGCCGCGGACATGCGCGACGCTGCTGCGTCCAGCTGCTGCTGCAGCGCCGCCCGATCGGGCGAGGCCCGCATCGCCGCCTGCGTGGGCGTGGCGGCGCGGGCGTCGGCCACCAGCTCCGCGATCGTCACGTCCACCTCGTGGCCGATCGCGGCCACCACCGGCAGGGCGCACTCGTGGACCGCCTTGGCGACGATGCGCTCGTTGAAGGCCCACAGATCCTCCATCGAGCCGCCGCCCCGGGTGAGAATGATCGCGTCCAGGCCCAGCTCGTCGCGCCGCTGCGACAGAAGGCGGATCGCCCGGGCGATCTCCCCCGCAGCGGCCTCGCCCTGCACGCGCACGTCCACGACGAGCACGTCGATGAAGGGCGCCCTTCTGCGGAGCGTGTCCAGCACGTCCTGCAGCGCAGCCCCCGAGCGGCTCGTCACCACCGCCAAGGCCCGCGGAACGGCCGGTATGGGCTTCTTGCGGGCGGGGTCGAACCAGCCCTTGGCCTCGAGCTCCGCGACGAGTCTGCGGTAGGCCAGCTCCAGCGCCCCGACCCCCACGGGCACCAGCGCGTCGACGTAGAGCTGGGTGCGGCCCTGTTTGGCGTAGTGGTCCACCCGGCCTGTCGCGACGACCTCCTGGCCGTCCTCGGGCGTGAAGCGGCAGCGCCTGGCCTGCGAGGCGAACATGGCGCAGTGCACCACCGCCTGCTCGTCCTTGAGCGAGAACCACCAGTGGGTGCGGTCGGCGAAGCCGCTGACCTGCCCCGTCACCTTTACCTGCGCAGGCAGGCCCCGCTGCAGGGCGCCCCTGACGCGTCGGCACAGCTCGCTGACGCTCCAGGGGGCGCCTTCCTCAGCGGCGGCTCCGTCGTCGACGGGTCGGCCGGCGTCGTCGAAGATGGGCAGCTTCGATGGATCGAACGGCGGCGCCACGACACGCCCACCATCTGCGCAGCGATTCCTGGAACATGCTGCAGCGGCGCCTGCGCGCCGAAGCCCCGCTGCAGCGGACCGATACCATCCTACGTGCTGCGCGACGACGCCCCCCCATCCGAGGCTTCGCCCCTCAGGCGAGAGCTGCTCGTCAAGGGCCGCAAGTTCGACTTCGAGCGCGTCTGGTTCGCCTGCCCGGACGGTTCGCAGCAGTCGCTCGAGGTCGTCAGGCACCCCGGAGCGGTCGTCGTGCTGCCTGCCCTTGCGGACGGGCGGGTCGCGCTGATCCGCAACCAGCGCCCCGCTGTGGGCAGAACGCTGTGGGAGCTTCCTGCGGGCACGCTCGAGCCTGGCGAAGACCCGATCAAGGCCGCTGCGCGCGAGCTGCGCGAGGAGACGGGCTTCGAGGCAGGGCGTCTGGAGCCCCTCGGCGCCTTCTACACCACGCCGGGCATGACCGACGAGCTGATGCGGGCCTACGTCGCTTTCGACCTGACGCCGGGCGAGCAGCGCCTGGAGCGGGACGAGCGCATCGAGGTCGTCCTGGTCGGGCTCGATGAGGCGCTGGCGATGCTCGACGCGGGCGAGCTCATGGACGCCAAGTCGATGCTGACGCTGCTGCTTGCG
>CAYPBL010000088.1:0-6112 GCA_964408965.1 uncultured Phycisphaeraceae bacterium
TCCATGCGCTGGGCCCGACCCGTCAGCGCTACAGCGCCTACCTCATGAGCAAGGCGGCGCTGGAGGCGATGACGCGGGCTCTTGCGCTGGAGCTGGCGCCGCGCATCCGCGTCAATGCGGTGGCGCCTGGCGTCGTGGCCTTTCCGGAACAGGGGGAGGAAGCCGACCCCGCCCTGCAGCGACGCCTTCTTGAGCGAGTTCCGCTACGCCGTCCAGGATCCCCTGAGGACGCTGGCCGAGCGGTCCGTTTTCTTGCCCTCGAGGCGCCCTACATCACAGGGCACACGCTCTGCGTCGACGGCGGCTGGTCGCTGACGCACTGAACCGCGGCAACCCCGCTGGACGCTCGTGCGCAGGGGCGTATACTCATCCGCACACACGCAGCCCAGGTGGCGGAACTGGCAGACGCGCTAGCTTGAGGTGCTAGTCCCGGTTATACGGGGTGGAGGTTCGAGTCCTCTCCTGGGCAGTGCTCGACGCGGCGCTCACGCTGGCGTTGCGCCAGCCGCTGGGGGAGCGCCTCCTGCAAGGCACGGCGAAGGATCTTGCCCGTTGGACTGCGAGGCAGCTCGTCCACGACGATGATCTCGCGCGGAACCTTGTAACCCGCCAGCCGCTCCTTGCACCAGGCGCGGAGCTCCGCCTCCGTGGTTTCGACGCCGAGTTCAACGAAGGCCACGGGAACCTCCCCCCGCATGGCGTCAGCCATCCCCACCACGCCCGAGGCGACCACCGCTGGATGCCTGTTGAGGACCTCCTCGATCTCCCGGGGAAAGACGTTCTCTCCTCCAATGATGAGCATTTCCTTGATGCGGCCGGTGATGTAGAGGTTGCCCCGTTCGTCGAACCGCCCCATGTCGCCCGTGCGAAAGAAGCCCCGCTCGTCGAACGCCTCACGGGTTTCCTGCTCGCGATGGAAGTACCCCCGCATGACGTTGGGCCCCTTGATGCGGACCTCGCCCTCTTCGTTGGCTGGAAGCGTTCTGCCCGTTTCCGGGTCGGCGATGCGCTCCTGCACGCGCGGCAGCGGCGGCCCGACCGATCCCGGCGCTTGGTCCGAGGGCCTGCACAGGTTCGTCACCGGAGCCGTCTCCGTCAGGCCGTAGCCCTCGCTGATGACGCAGCTGAAGCGCCGCTCGAAGCGTTCAGCCACGTCGCGCGGCAGCGGTTCGCCTCCCGAGACGCACAGTCGCAGCGACGCCAGATCCTTCGCAGACGCCTTCTTGACCGCCAGCAGCGCGTTGTACATGGAGGGAATGGCTACGAAGACCGTGGGACGCTCCCGCTGGATCAGCTCGACGATCCGCGCAGGCTGAAAACGAGTCGCAAAGACCACGCGCAGCTGCAGCGCCAGCGGCAGCATGGTCAGCACCGTAAACCCAAAGGAGTGGAACTGCGGCAGCACGCCCAGCAGCGAGTCCCGCCTGGTGAACTCCACATGCTCCTGACACTGCCGAATATTGGCGGTCAGATTGCCATGCGTCAGCATCACGCCTTTGGGGCGCCCGCTGGTTCCGGAGGTGTACAGCAGGGCCGCCACCTCCCTGCTGCTCTTTCTGGCGACAGGAAGGGGCTCGGGCGGCTGTTGCAGGTCCAGTTCGTCCAACCTCAGCAGCTGCGCGCCGCGAGGCGTCGGCGCGTGCTCGAGCATCGGACCAACCGTCACCACCACATCGACGCCGCTGTGCGCGACGATGTACTGCATTTCCGCTTCCTTGAGCAGGTAGTTGACGGGGACGACGACCTTGCCCGCCCACCACGCGCCCAGCGCCGCGACAGGAAATAGCCCGCTGGTCGGGAGCATCACCCCCACCGTCGGGCTGGCCGAGCGTCTGCTCAAGGCGCCAGCCACATGGGCGGCGCCAGCGAGCAGCTCCACCGCGCGCCACCGCCGAAAGTCGTCCACCACCGCTTCGCGAAAAGGCCTCGTCGCCAGCGAGCGGAGGATCCAGCCATGCAGGCTCATGTCCAGCCTGCTCCCGTGCGGGGAGTGGGAAGCGTGCGTCCCAGGCGCTCCAGCGCCTGACGATCCTCAGGAGCGAGGCGCTTGGGCGCCACGATCTTGACCACCGCGTACAGATCGCCCTGCTTGCCCTTTGCGTCCGCAAGCCCCTTGCCCCGCACCCGCAGCTTGGCGCCGCTGCTGGTCCCAGGGGGAACTTTCAACTCCACGCGTTCGCCAAGAGGCGTCGGGACCGAGACTGTCGCCCCCAGCGTCGCCTCCGCAATCGTCAGCGGCAGCTCGAGCACGACATCCAAGCCGTCGCGGCGAAAGAGCGGATGGGGCGCCACGCGCACCGTCAACAGCAGATCGCCAGGGGGGCCGCCGTTGCGGCCGGGCTCGCCCTTTCCAGCGATGCGCAGCGTGGCGCCGTCGGCGATCCCTTTGGGTATCTTCACCTCGATGGTCTGCTTGGCGCCGCCCCGTTCGAGCGCCAGCGACTCCGTCCCGCCGTGCGCAGCGGTGTAGAAGGAGATGGTGGTCTGGACGCGCAGGTCCCTGCCCCGTTGCGGTCTCGCCCGGACGCGCTCATGAAAGCCCGCGCCGCGACCCCCAAAGCCGCTCCGTCCGGCGCCGAAGAACTCCTCGAAGATGGAGGAGATGTCCTCGGCGTCGAAGCCCTTGGTGGCGCCGCTGAAGCCCGGCCCGCCCACACTCGACCAGGTGTACGTGCCGCCGTCTGACCAGCCTCTTCGCCCCGCATGATCCCTCGCTCGGGCAGCAGCCTCGTCGAAAGCGGCGAAGCCGAACTGGTCGTACTGCTTGCGCTTCTCTTCGTCCGAAAGGATTTCGTAGGCCTCCTGCACTTCCGCGAAGCGCTCCGCAGCGTCGGGGGCCTTGTTGACGTCGGGGTGCAGCTCGCGAACGAGCCGGCGGTGCGCTCTTCGGATCTCGTCGGCGCTGGCGGTGCGAGGCACGCCCAGCACATCGTACAGGTCCTTCTTGGTCGGCATCGCGGGGAGTGTATGCCTTAGGCTGCGACGCCTAGGGGATCGAGAACGTTGTGTCGAAGCCTCCCGCTGCTTCTCGCCACACGCGCCGTGCGCGGCGGGCGGCGCCAGCGTGGTCCGCGAGCCCCTGCAGATCCAGGGCGACGGGAGCAGCCAGCCCCCCCACGCTCAGCGCTGCGCGATACGCCGCTACGTCGAGCTGACCGCAGCCCACCTCGACGCGGGCGCCTGCTGTGGCGTCGTTGAGCTTGGCTGCTGCAAGTCGCTGCCCCAGCTGCGCTGCTCGTTGCGCCGGGTTGAGGCCTTGCAGCAACAGCGCCGCGGGGTCCAGCCCCGCCCCCCAGACAGCGGAATCGCGCTCCCCGGCGTCGGGGCCCTCCTCCGCCGATGCGCTGAAGTCCGCCAGTCGAGCCTCCAGCGACCCTGCTCGTTCAGTGAGCGTCTCGACGACGCCTTGCACGGGCGTCGCTGGCAGCGCCAGGGACAGTCCGCTGCACGTCTCCACGTGCAGCCGCAGATCCGCCAGCAGCAGCAGAGCCTGACAGACCGCCTCCACGGCCCGGTCCACCGTCGCAGCGTCGGCGAAGTGCGCCGCGGGGATCCACAGCTCCACACCCCCCACGCTCAACTCGAGCCTGCGCAGCAGCGCCGCCAGCTCCCGCCTGTCCGCTCGCGAGAGCTCCCGCGGCCGCAGTCCTGGCGCCGCTGCGTCGAGCGTGACAAAGCCAAAGCCCAGCGAGGCGATGCGCTCGAGCGTGGCCTTGGGGCTGTGCGCCAGTCGCAGGCCCCGCATGGCCAGGCTCAACGTGCGGTCTGGAAGATCGTCTGCGACGTTGGGCATGCAGGCTCGCTCCATCGTCTCCCCCGGGCGCAGCTGCGGCGAAGGCGGCGCCAGCTGGTCGATACGATACCCCCTCATGCCACGCTCAACGTCAGTGAAACGCGCCGCCTCCTCAGGAAAAACATCCTCGAAGAAGCGACCCGCCAGGCGATCCTCCAAGGCGGACCCGCAGGACAATCCGCGGGGACTGCGCGACCTTCCCTTTGCGCTGCCGAAGGTCGACGCTGCAGAAAAACGTCGGGCGCGACGCATCCTCGAAGCGCTGCGCACGCGTTATCCCGACGCCCGGTGCGCCCTGCAGTACAGCTCGCCCCACGAGCTGCTCATCGCCACGATCCTCTCCGCGCAGTGCACCGACGCAGCGGTGAACAAGGCCACGCCCGCGCTCTTTGCGCGGTTTCCCCGCCCTGAGGACTACGCCAAGGCGAGCCCTGAGGAGATCGAGCCCTACGTCCGCTCGCTGGGCTTCTACCGAAACAAGGCTAAGGCCATTCACGAAGCCATGAAGACGATCTGTGAGCAGCACGGCGGCGAAGTCCCGCAGACGATGGAGGAGCTGCTGCAGCTGCGGGGTGTGGCGCGCAAGACGGCCAACGTCGTGCTGGGCAACGCCTTTGGCAAGAACGAGGGCATGGTCGTCGACACGCACATCGCCCGCCTGGCCAAGCGCTTTGGCCTGGCCCCCGCCGACGCAACGCCCGAGCAGATCGAGAAGCGGCTCATGGCCCTCTTTCCCCGCGACAGCTGGACGGCGCTGAGCCACATGCTCATCGCCCACGGCAGAAACGTCTGCAAGGCCCGCGGGGCGCGCTGCGCCGAAGACGACATCTGCAGACGGTTCTGCGCCAACGCCAAGGCTGCTGTTGATGCCTGACGATCGGGCACACAGCGCGCAGCGAAGCAGGCTTCCTCGCGCACAGCGGGCACGGGAGCGCTGCCTGCGCGCTCTGGAGGCGCTGGGGACAACAGCGCGCATCACCGCAACGACGCCCCATCCCTCGCAGCCCAAGCGTGTGCAGTTGCGCTCGGGCCGGCGCGTCGTGGCGACGCTGGGCGCTTCGCTCGTCGAAGCGCTCGAGGCGGACCACGGCCCGCTCGTGGGCGCACGGATCGAGGGAGCGCTCGCGCAGGCGATCGTGGAGCAGGTCGAGCGCGACGCTGCGCGCCGGGAAGCGTTGCGCAGGCTCAACCGCAGGCCGCTGCTCTCGGGCGCGCTGGCGACGGCGCTGCGTCGTCAGGGGTTCTCTCAGGCCGCGGTGCAGGACGCGCTGGCCCACTGCGCCGCCATTGGCGCCTTGGACGACCACGCCACCGCCAAGGCGCACGCAGAGGCGGCCTTGGCGAAGCAGCCCCTGGGGGCGCGAGGCCTCGTCGCAGCGCTGCAGCGCAGAGGCGCCGACCCGCAGCTGGCCCGCGACATCGCTCAGGAGACGCTCACGGGCCACGACGAGCGGGAGGACGCGACAGTCGCTGCCCGCCGGCGGGCTCGAGCCCTGCAACGGCTGCCGCTGGAAACGGCGCAGCGGCGTCTGTTGGCCTATCTGCAGCGACGAGGCTTCAGCCTCGAAATCTCGCTCGAGGCGGTCCGCAACGCTCTGGACGGCCCCCACGAGCCCTCCTGAGCCCTCGGGAGAGCCTGAAGTGTGGGCATTTTTGCAAGATTTCGCCCCACCACTTCCCCTTGACGATGTATAGTGCGCCTGTATGGAGTGAGGGCGGCGTTCTGATCGACCGCTGTTGGAGGTGCGTCATGCGTTACCGACTGGCTTGCACAGGAATTGCCCTGGTCGCTGCAGCGTTTGTGTCTGCCAGCGGCGCACAGGCCCAGTCCAACATCAATCCCGTGGACAAGTTTGCCTGGGGCGAGAACATAGGCTTTCTCAACTTCCGCGACGCCAACGGCGCCATGGACGGAGGGGTCGTTCTGGCGGACCATCTTCGTGGATGGGTATGGGCCGAGAACGTTGGCTGGATCAATCTGGGCAATGGCGGCGGCCCCTACGCCAACACCGACGACACCAACTTCGGCGTCAACATCGATCCCTTCACAGGCGAGCTGTCGGGCTTTGCATGGGGTGAGAACATCGGCTGGATCAACTTCGGCACGACTCCCTTCGTTGGAACGGACGGCGCCCGTTTCGTCAGACCGCAGGGGCGATTCGAGGGCTTCGCCTGGGGCGAGAACGTCGGCTGGATCAACCTGGACGACGCCACCGTCTTCGTCCGCGCCTGCGCGTACGACCTGAACGGCGACGGATCGACAGGCCCCGGAGATCTCTTTGCGCTGCTTGGCTCCTGGGGAGCGCCGTGGGGGCCTGC
>CAYPBL010000089.1:0-6057 GCA_964408965.1 uncultured Phycisphaeraceae bacterium
CCGAGACGAACCCTTCCTGGAGGGACGCGAAGTCCACCCAGAAGAAGGAGTCGAGTCTCGAGGCCAGGTAGTAGTCCAGGCTCACGACGACCGCCAGCGTCGGCGTCGGGATGACCAGGTCGTCGTCGCGGATGTCGATGTCGCTGTTGGCTTCGTCAATGACAGGCGTCATCGACCGCAGGTAGCCGAGCATCTGGCCCGAAGCGTTGCCCTGACCATCCGTGGCGGGGGCGTCAGGCGGCAGATTGGGGTCCGCGGCGCTGACCACGACGATCGGCTCGGGGTTGTTCGCGTCGGGCGTGAAGTTGTCGGAGTCCCAGATGGGGCCCCACGGCGCCACCTGACCGACGATCGAGCCGTTGCTGGCGGCGAAGGGCACGCCCGGGGCGTCGTGCGACGTGGGCAGCCCCATGCTCAGGTCGCGCGTCTTGTAGCTCTCGAAGCCGTCGAAGACGAAGGGCGGATTCTGGCCGAAGTCGTACATGCCGGGCGCTCCGCCCGAGGCGCCCGAAGCCGAGAGCCGGGCGCGGGCGGCGCGGAGCAGATGCGAGTTGGTCTCGTCGTCCGCGTTCCGCTCGTCCAGCAACAACAGCGACCGCTTGGGATCGATGACGCCGGCGCCGATGAGCGCCCGCATCTCGTCCTCGACCACGCCTCGCTTGGCGCTGCCCGCGGCGCCGAGAGCAGCGTCACGCTGTTTGGCGAAGGCGCTGAAGCTGGCATGGCGCGCAGCTGTCGTCGCAGCGGTGGATTCGACGGAGTTCGTCGACGATGGAGTCTCGGCGCTCTGCGCCGCTGCGCCCCCCCCCGTTGCAGCGACCGCCAAGCCTGCGGCGCCTATGAGGGCGCATGTGTTCATGGATTCTCTCCCGGATCGGTCAGCGGTCGCCTTCCCCAGGGGCGACGCTGTTCGATCCTCTGCGGACCGCCTCGCAGCGGAGGCGGCTGGACCACGTGCCCTGCGCCGTGCGGATCGACGCGGCGCAGAGCCTCCTCGCTGCGCCCGCTGGGACCATCCCAGCAGGCTGCGCTCTCCGAGTGACCCGCGAGACCCTGACGAAGCGGATCAGGCAGGTGCGCACGCTGTCGACCTGACGCCTCTCCGACAATGGCTCGCCGAGGAACAGGATACACGAAAATCTGTGCAAGTGAGGCGCTTTGCCGGAAATAATGCGCCGGCGGCGCGGGTTGCTCCCCGCAGAGAAGCGCGAGAGGGATTGGGGAGGGATTGCAGCGGCGCCTCAACGGGCGGATGTTGTCGTTGCAGCCTGATTCTTCCGCTCGTTGACGCACAGCAGCTCGAGCTGGCCTCCTTGCGCGCGAACGCCCAGGAGGCGCACACGGACATCGCCCTCCAGGCTGACGCTGGCGTCGTCGATGAGCGGCGCCTGGCCCGCAATGGCGGCCAGCGTCCTGGCGGCCACAGGGTGGGCCTTGAGTCGCGGGGGAAGCCACTGCCGAAGTCTGGCCATGGTCCAGTCGCGAGGCAGGTCCAATCTGCCTGCGAGCGTGTGGGGTTGGAGCAGCCACAACGAGCCGTCCTCGCGCACGCTCGGAAGGAACGTCGCTGCGACGATCTGCTGTGCGCCTTCGATGTGCAACGATGCGCCAAGGGCGACACGATTGTTGGAGAAGTCCGCCTGCACCTGTTGCACCGCTTTGGGCAGCGGCGCCCCGCGGTTGGCCGCCCACAAGGGCAGTCGCACCGCCAACCAGGCGTTGGCTTGCTCGACGGTCACGCTCACCGTCCATGGCTCGCCGAGCGGTCGCGGCTTGCGCACGTGCTCCAGCACCGCCCGCTCCACGCGCTGCGCCAGCGCGATCGTGGCGGGATCCGACGGATCGGCGCTGCGCCACCAGCGGGGCGTGTCGCGCAGCCTGGCGCCAAGGCCCACCGTCGCCAGCGTCGCCAACGCCACCACCGAGAGCATGGCCAGCGTCGCCAAGGCACGCAGCCTGCGCGCCCGCGTGCGCTGTGCGCGACCTCGAGGGGGGCTGACAGGCGGAGCTTGGCGTCCGGGCCTCTGCGCCTGGATCGGCTGAGGGGTCGCGACGGCGTGGGGCGGCGGGCCAAGCAGCTCATCCAGCGCCGCCAGAAGCTGTGGCGCAGCGACCTCTGCCGAGGCTGAGCGTACGGAGCGCGCAGAGGACGGAACGCCGTCTTCAGGCGGATCAACAGCGACTTCCTGCGGGGCGTCGGTGAGGCTGTTGCGCTGGCTCCGCATGGACCGCATCCCTGCGCTCCCCGCTGGCGTCGTCCTTCAGGGCTCGAATCGCTTGATGAGTATCGTGTCGTTCTGCCCGCCAAAGCCAAAGCTGTTGCTCATCGCCGTCCGCACGCCGCCGACGGGATTGAGGTCCCGCGCTTCGTTGGGCACATAGTCCAGATCGCAGGCGGGGTCGGGCTCGCGCAGGTTGATCGTGGGCGGAACCCAGCCTGTGCGGATCGCCTGCACGCAGGTGATGAGCTCGACCGCCCCCGCAGCCTGGATGAGGTGCCCCAGCATCGACTTGACGCTGGAGAAGGGAATCCGCCCCGCCTGCTCGCCGAAGACCAGCTTGACCGCAGCGGTCTCAATGCTGTCGTTCTCCTGCGTGCCCGTGCCGTGGGCGGAGATGTAGTGCACGACGGGTCTTCCCGTGTCATCAAGGCTGTGGGGGTCGAGCCCCGCGTCCTCGACCGCGGCCCGCATCGCTGCAGCGGCGCCCTTGCCCTCGGGCTGAATGTCGGTGATGCGGTAGGCGTCGGCGGAGGAGCCGAAGCCCGCCACCTCCGCGAGGATCCGCGCCCCACGGGCCTGGGCGTGCTCCAAAGCCTCGAGCACCAGCATGCCCGCGCCCTCGCCCATGACGAAGCCGTCGCGGGTGCGGTCGAACGGCCGCGGCGCATGGGCAGGGTCGTCGCGCCGCGTCGACATCGCGGTCAGGCGGATGAACCCCGTCATGCCCAGCGGATGGATCATGCTGTGCGATCCGCCCGCGAGCATCACGTCCGCCTCGCCCTGCCTGATGATGTCGAAGGCCTCGCCCGCAGCCTGGGTGCTGGCGGCGCAGGCCGTCATGCAGTTGCTCGCAGGGCCCATGCAGCCGAAGACCTCCGCCAGCGCCGCCAGCGGCGCGTTGGGCTCCTGCTCCAGCTCGTACGCAGGCTGCAGACGCTCCTGGGCAAGGCGGCGCCAGAGCGCATCGTCCACACAGCCCTGCGTCTCCGACCAGCTGCCCACATTGACCGCAAAGAAGTTCTCGGTGTCGGGCGGGCCTTCGCCCGAGCCGAGGTAGATGCCCATCCGCTCGGGGTCGAGCCCCGCTGCGGCGCAGGCCCTGCCTGGCGTGAATCGCTCGCTGGCTGGATCGCCAAGGCCTGCGTCCTTCCACGCCTTGGCTGCAGCGGCCAGCGCAAAGCGCGTATTGAGGCTGGGCCGAGCGGCGATGGCGGAGTCCGCGAAGAGCTGCGACAAGTCCGGCTCGTCGCACTGCGCCGCGAAGTTCGTCGCGAAGGTGGAGGCGTCGAAGCGCCTGACCGGTTCGACGGCGCATCGGCCCTCGAGCAGTCGGCGCCAGACAGTCTCCACCTCGTCGCCCAGCGGCGTGACAAGGCCCATCCCCGTCACGACCACGCGTCGTGGGGCAGGGCGCCGCGCTGCCTGGGACTGCGCGCTCACTCGCCCGCGCTCTCCGAAGAGGCAGCAGCGGCCTCTTCGCGCTCGTCCTCCTCAGGCAGGCCCCGCAGCTTGTTGAGCTTGTCCGGATTGAGCACGCGCTTGAGCCCTTCCTTGAGGCGGATGTTGCCGAAGTTGATGATCAGCCCCAGCTCCAGATCCGCAGCCCGCAGCTGCGCCCGCAGCGAGGTGATCTCCAAGCCGCCCACCTCCCGTCTGTCCGCCAGCACCTTCACCGCGAACCGCTCGTTGACGTACAGATCGAGGGTATGACGGCCGACCTCGACGCCCTTGTAGAAAACGGGCATCTCGTGGCTCACCTTGTGGGACACCTGCAGATCGTTGAGCTCCTTGGACAGCGCGTTGAGATACACCTCGCGCGGAAAGCCCGGCCCCAGCGCCCGGTGCACATCGATGGCGGCGCCGATGACCTGCCTCGAGACCGAAGTGAGCTGCGGGTCGAGCTCCTCGTTGGGGATCGAGCGTCGTTCGTGGTGCGGCATGTTGCAGCCTCCGTTGTGTTGGCGTACAGGCTGAGGACGTCTCAGCCCAGTCTATGTCGCCTCTGTATCTCTATCTTCGACGTGGTCATGCGTCGGCTCGCTCAAGCACGATCGCGGCGTTGTGTCCTCCCAGGGAGTTCGTGCAGACCAGGGCGCAGCGGAGGTCCGCATCGCGGGCGGCGCACGGACCAGCCTGCAGGTCCTCCGCGGGCGCTCCGCTGTGAATCCTCGCAGGAAGCGTCCTGCGGGCAAGGGCCAGGGCCGCGACCGCCAACGCCGCCCCTCCCGCCCCCGCCATCGCCTCGCCGACATTGGGCGTCAGCGTGATCAGCGGCGTCTCCCGCAGCGACGGACCGAAGACGCTCCGCAGCGCCTCCGCCTCCTCCGCGTCCACCGCTGCGACGCCTGCAGCGTGGGGGACGATCACGTCGACCTCTTCGGGAGCTCTGTTCGCATCAGCCAGCGCCGCCCGAATGGCCCTGCGCAGGCCTTGGGCCCTCGTCGCGGGGTCGCGACCCAGCGACTGTCCCGACCCAACGCCAGCGATACGCGCGTGGATGCGGGCGCCGCGCTGGCGCGCCGTCTCCTCCGCCTCGAGCACAGCGATCCCGCCCATTTCGCAGAGGACCGAGCCCGCAGCGGCGGGGTCGTAGGGCCTGACGACCTGCTCCGGCGGGGCGTCCGCCGCAACACGGGCCAGCCTTCCTGCGAAGTCCATCCGCACCAGCCCCATGTGGTTGAGCTTGGACTCAGCCCCTCCAGCGAAGCAGGCGTCAGCGGCGCCTCTGCGGATCACCCGCACGGCCTCGGCGGCGCTGAGCAGGCCGCTGGCCTCGGCGCAGGTGATGGTGTTGGAGGGGCCCTGGGCGTTGTGGATGATCGTCACATGGCAGGCGAGCATGTTGGGCAGGTACTTGAGCAGCCACAACGGCGTGAGGTTGCCCATGCCCTTCTCGCCCCAGGCCCGCAGGCTCACCTCGCCCGTGCGTTCGTCCCGGGCCGTCGCCAGGGCCTGCGTCAGTTCGTTGGTCTCACAGGCGATGAGCCCTGCGCCGATCTGGCAGCCCAGCCGCTCGGGCGGATACGCTGCGGGCTGCTGCTTTTCAAGGCCGGGCGTTCCCAGGCCTGCGTCGCTGGCCGCCTCGTGCGCCGCGATCACCGCGAGCTCCGTGTCGCGGGCCATGACCTTGACCGCCTTGCGGTGGGCCTTGGGGACGCGCTTCTTGACCGAAACCTCCGCGGGGACCTCGCCCGCCAGCTGACAGGGAAAGCCTGCAGGGTCGAGCCTGGTGATGGGGCCGATGGCGCAGCGGCCCTGGAGCAGCCCCTCCCACAGGGCGTCGGCGCCTTCGCCAAAGGGCGAGACGACGCCCAAGCCTGTGATGACCACCTGGCGGCGCATGGAGCGGCAAGTGTAGGAAGTCGCCGTTGCGTGGCGCAGCCAGCCCTCTGGACGCTGAGCCTGTAGCATCGTCGCGCCATGACCGCATCCACGACCGCAAGCAGCCTGCGCGTCGAGCGGGTCGAGCTGAAGGTGGGCCTGGAGATCCACATCGAGCTGGCCACGCGCAGCAAGATGTTCACCCGGGCGCCCAACCCCGCCTGCGCCGAGTTCGAGACCGCCGAGCCCAACACGCTCATCGACCCTGTCGTGCTGGCTCTTCCGGGGACGCTTCCGGTGATGAACAGGCAGGCGGTGGAGATGGCCATGCTCGTGGGCCTGGCCCTCAACTGCTCCATCGCCCGTTTCACCAAGTGGGACCGCAAGTCGTACTTCTACCCCGATCTTCCCAAGAACTACCAGATCAGCCAGTACGACCTGCCGCTGTGCTTCGACGGCGAGGTGGAGGTGCCGCTGGGCCATCTGCCGGGCGTCGACGACCCCGAGGCGGTCG
>CAYPBL010000090.1:0-5929 GCA_964408965.1 uncultured Phycisphaeraceae bacterium
CGCGGGGGGAGGTCGACGCGGGGCTGGTGATCCACGAGGGGCAGCTGACGTTCGAGGCGATGGGCCTGGCGAAGGTGGTCGATCTGGGGGCGTGGTGGAGGGAGCGGACGGGCCTGCCGCTGCCCCTTGGCGTCAACGCCGTCAGGCTGGACCTGGACGAGCAGCTGGGGGAGGGCGCGACGCAGCGGATCCTGGCCCTGCTGCAGCGGAGCGTCGAGACGGCGCTGGCCCAGCGGGAGCGGAGTCTGCAGGTGGCGGCGAAGGCGGCGGGGCGCCTGCCTCAGCCGTTGCTCGAGCGCTTCGTGGCGATGTACGTCAACGAGCGCACGCTGGAGATGGGGCGGGAGGGGGAGGAGGCGATCCGCGCCCTGCTCGCCGAGGCTGCGCAGAGGGGGCTTGCGCCGCCTGTCGAGCAGCTGCGCGTCCTGCGAGCGTGACGGGCGGCGTGCGCCCTGTCGCCCCTGTGCGCCACCTCGCAGCTCACACGTTGCTGCGCGTCGGTATGCTCGCTGATGAGGCGCCGTGCGCTGCGGGCGCCGCCGCTGGGGCTTTCGCCATGAGCCAAGCTCAGTCGCCCATGGAGACGCTGCAGGGGTACACCCCTCCCAGCGTGACCCAGTTCTCCGTGTTTCTGGACAATCGGGTGGGCAAGCTGCACACCGTGCTGGAGGCGTTTTCGGAGGAGCCCAACACGCGCATCTGCGCCATCATGGTGCACGAGGCCAGCGACTATGCGGTCGTCAGGCTCATCACCAACAACGCCAGCCAATCGCGGGCGATTCTGCGCAAGACCACGCCCGCCTTCAACGAGACCGAAGTGCTCGTCGTCGAGCTGGCTGAGGGACACACGCTCTCGAGACTCTGTCTGCACCTGCTCAACGTCGAGCTCAACATCCACTTCGCCTACCCGCTGATGTTTCGGCACTCCTACAAGCCTGCGATCGCGCTGTCGGTGGACGACCTGACGCTGGCGGGACAGGTGCTGCGGCGCAAGGGCTTCACGCTCCTGGGCGAGGCGGACCTGCCCGGGCCTTGACGGCGACGCGTCAGGGCTGAAGGCTTTCTGGCCATGGAGCTGGTCACGGCTGCTGCGTCGGACATGGCTGGGTGCGTGTGCGTGCCGACGATGGGCGCGCTGCACGAGGGGCATCTGGCCCTGATCCGCGCAGCCAGAGGCTGGGCGCGCCAGCCCCATGCGCAGCGCGACGGGCCGCCCCGCGTCGTCGCCACCGTCTTCGTCAACCCCACGCAGTTCAACGACCCCAGGGACTTCGAGCGCTATCCGCGCAACCTCGAGCGCGACGCGCAGCTGGCGGAGGAGGCGGGGGCCGACGTGCTCTTCGCCCCGCCTGTCGAGGTGGTCTACCCGCCCGACCTGGAGGCGCCGACGCCTGCGCTGCCGGCTGTGGCGACGCAGCCTGGCCTGGAGGACCGCTTTCGGCCCGGCCACTTCGCCGGCGTTGCGCAGGTGGTGGCCAGGCTCTTCTCGCTGCTGCGGCCGCAGGCGGCGGTCTTTGGCGAAAAGGATTGGCAGCAGCTGCTGCTGGTGCGGGAGCTGTCGCGGCGCGAGGGCTGGGGCGTCGAAATCCTCAGCCACCCCACGGTGCGCGAGGCGGACGGCCTTGCCGCGGCCAGCCGCAACGCCCTGCTCACGCCGCAGCAGCGAACGCGGGCCAGGGCGGTCCCGAGGGCCCTCGTCGCTGCGACGCGCAAGCGCTGCGCAGGCGAGGCGGAGCGGACGCTGCGCGCAGCCCTCGAGGAAGGCGGGCTCGAGGTCGAGTACGCTGTCCTGCGCGACGCTGCGACGCTGCAGCCGCTGCCTGCGGAGGCGGAGCGGGAGGCGGTGGAGGCCCGCCTGCTCGTGGCGGTCAGGCTCGAGCAGGTCAGGCTCATCGACAACGCTCCGTGGCGGCTGGACGAGGAGCTTGCGCAGCTCGCCGGCGCGGGCTGAGCGGTCAGGCCGACGGGGCGACCGCTGCAACCGCTGGAAAGGACGACCTTCGTGCTCAGGACCCCCCTCAACGATCTGCACCGCGCCCTTGGGGCAAAGCTCGTGGACTACGCGGGCTGGGAGATGCCGCTGCTGTACACGAGCATCCGTCAGGAGCATCTGCGCACGCGCAGCGGCGCAGGGCTCTTCGACGTCTCGCACATGGGCAGGGTCCGCTTCGCGGGCCCCGACGCCGCCAGACTGCTCGAAAGGCTCTGCACGCGGCGCGTGCGCGACATGGCTGCGGGGCAGTGCCGCTACACGCTCCTGTGCAACGAGCGCGGCGGGGTGCGCGACGACGCGCTGCTCTACCGCGAAGACGACGACCGCTTCCTGCTCGTGGTCAACGCAGCCAACCGCCAGAAGCTGCTGGGGCATTTCGCCGACGTCGCGCAGGCGATGGGCGTCGGCCCCTGCTGGGAGGACGCCACGCTCCAGACGTGCATGGTCGCGCTGCAGGGGCCAAGGGCGCGACAGCTCGCCGCTGCGGCGGTCCCGCAGGCCCTGGAGCTCAAGCGCTACCGCTTCACCACGACCACCCTCGCAGGCACGGAGGCGATCGTCAGCAGGACGGGCTACACGGGCGAGGACGGCGTCGAGGCGATCTTCCCCGCCAGGGGCGCCGAGGAGACGCTGCGGGCGCTGCTGGACCATGTGGACCTGCAGGCGCCGGGGGCGCCTGTGACGCCCGTGGGGCTCGGCGCCCGCGACACGCTCCGCCTCGAAGCGGGCATGCCCCTCTACGGCCACGAGCTGGGCGAGGACATCCCGGCCTTCGCCTGCGGGGTGGACTTCGCCATCAACCTCGACAAGGCTGACGATGACGACGAGCCGATCGCTCCGGTCGGCTGCGAGGCGTTGCGCAAGCAGCGGGAACAGGGCGTCGCCCAGCGGATCGCGGGGCTGCAACTCGAGGGCGGCAGGACCGCACGGCAGGGGATGCCGGTTCTGCGCGACGGCGAGCCCGTCGGGACCGTCGCCAGCGCCTGCGTCGCGCCGACGCTGGGCCGCCCCATCGCGACGGCCTTTCTGGACAGCGCGCTTGCGCAGCGGCTGGGCGAGCGGGTCGAGATCGACGCGGGCGCGCGCAGGCTCGCAGCGGAGATCGTCGAGCTGCCCTTCTACAAGGCCTCGTGACGCAGCGGAACAGCGCTCGGCCCGCAGCTGCGCTCAGCCGATGCGCTCGGCGCCCCCCATGTGCTGGCGCAGCGGCGGGGGAATGGTGATCGTCCCGTCCTCGTTCTGGTGAATCTCCAGAAGCGGGATGAGCATGCGGGGGCTGGCCAGCACGGTGTTGTTCAGCGAATAGGGATGGACGAGCCTGCCTGTCGAGGGCTCGCGGACGCGAATGTCGAGCCTGCGGGTCTGGTAGTCGTCCAGGCGCGAGGCGCTGTGGGTCTCGGCGTAGGCGCCCTGGGGAGGGTCCCCCGGACCGCGGCTGGGCATCCAGCACTCGATGTCGATCATGTCGGCGTTCTTGGGGCCAAGATCGCCCGTGCAGCACTGCACGAGCCTGTAGGGCAGCTCCAGCGACCGCAGCAGCTGCTCGACGTAGTCGATCATGCGCTCGTGCCAGCGCTTCTGCTCCGCAGGATCCGGGGCGCACAGAACGACCTGCTCGACCTTGTCGAACTGGTGAACGCGAAAGAGGCCCGCGGTGTCCTTGCCCGCGGCGCCCGCTTCGCGGCGAAAGCACGTCGAAACGGTGGTCATGCGCAGCGGCAGCTCGTCCCACTCGAGGATTTCCCCTGCGCGCAGGCCCATCAGGCCGACTTCGCCTGTGCCCGTGAGGTAGAGGTCCTGCCCTGCGCCGCGCGAGGTCTCGTCGACGCGGTAGGCCTGGTCGCGACCTGCGGGGAAGAAGCCCGTGCCGACCATGATCTCCTCGCGCACCAGCACGGGGACGCTGACGGGGACGAACCCCTGCTGCTGGGTCATGAAGTCGAAGGCGTAGCGGAGCAGCGCCTGGTGCAGCTGCATGCCCGCGCCCTTGAGGACGTAGCTGCGGGCGCCGGCCATCTTGACGCCCCGCTCGAAGTCGAGGATGTCCAGCGCAAGGCCCAGCTCGATGTGCGAACGGGGCGCAAAGCCCTTGTTCTCCTCGAAGGTTTTCGAGGGATCGAACGACGGCGGCGACCAGCGGCGGATCTCGACGTTGTCTTCGCTGCCCGCCCCTTCGGGGACCTCGGGCGCAGGCGGCAGGGGGACCTGCAAGAGCAGGGCGTCGAAGGCCGGCTGAATCTCGGCGAGCGCCTCGTCGAGCTCGCGGATGGCGCGTTTGAGCTGCGCAGGCTGTTCGCGCAGGGCTGCGAGCTGTCGCTCCAGCTCGCGGCGCTCCTGGCCTTGGGCGCTCTTGAGGGCGCCGACGAGTGTGCCTATTTGCGGGCCGATCTCCTTCTCGAGCTTCCTCTGCTGCGAGCGCAGGGACTCCTGCTCGCGCAGCAGGGCCCGTCTGCGCTCGTCCAGAGCCAACAGCTGATCGATGTCGACGTCGGCGCCCTTCTTGCGGGCGCCCTCCTTGAAGCGCTCGGGGTCCTCGCGCAGCTGCTTCAGGTCGATCATGGGGGCGATGGTATCGGCGCGGCGCAGCGTGCGCGGGCGCGCAGCGCAACGCTGCGCAGGCGCAGAGAAAAGCCGCGGTCGCCTTGCGACGGCCGCGGCTTCTGCCACACAGCGCTTCACGAAGAAGCGATGCGTGCGTGGCGACGGTCGGGCTGCGGCCCGTCGCGCTTTCCCCCGATGCCCCCTGCGCGAGGCAGGCGGCCGACGTGTGTTCGCCGCGTCAGCCCGTCGCGGCGTCTTCCCGGCCGGGCGCCCGCTCTCACTCCTCAAGCGCCCGACGCATCCCCGGCGGGAGGTCCACCGGGAGAGACGTGTCGCCCCGCACTGCTTGGGGCTTCCCTCCTGCGCCTCGGAGACGAGGCTCCAAGGCCCTCCTACCAACGCCTACAGCGTACACCCGCAACGGCTGCGCGCCAAGCGCCGCTGCGGAAAAAGTCGCGTCCGAGGGCTGTTTTCGGGCCTGCTGAGGGGGTGTTCGCCGTGGAGACGGGCTCAGGCGTCGAGCGGGCCTGCGTCGTGGGCGTTGGTCGGCGGCGCCGCCCACCGGAGCTTGCGCACCAGCGTCGGCCAGTAGGGCGCCTGCGGGTTGCGCACGAAGTTGACAGCTCGGTCGCTGAGGCGGAGGGTCACGACGTCGCCTTCGCGCAGGGGCAGGTGGTTCTGGCCGTCGAGGACGAGGGTCGTGCCGTGGCCTGCCTCCGCAGCGTTGGCCCGCAACACGCGCACCTGCACCTCGCTCGCCTCGGGCGCCACGAAGGGGCGAAAGGCCAGCGAGTGCGCCGCCAACGGCGTGATGACCAGGCAGGCCAGCTCGGGCGAGACGATGGGGCCTCCCGCTGAGACGTTGTGCCCCGTCGAACCCTGCGGCGTCGAGACGATCACGCCGTCGCCGCGAAGGACGGGCCCCCCTTCGCCGTCGAGCGACAGGGCCAGCTCGATCATCCGGTAGGGAGGGCCTGCGACGACGACCGCGTCGTTGAGGGCGCAGGACTGCTCCAGCGGCGCGCGCGTCTCGCCCGCCTGGACCGCGGCCTCGAGCAGACGGCGCCGACGCACGGGAAGAGGCTGCGCCGCGTCGAGCAGCCGCCTGGCCTGGGCCTCGAAGGCGTCGACGTCGTAGTCGGCCAGAAAGCCCAGCCTGCCGACGTTGACGCCCAGCAGCGGAGCGGGCTGGTCCGCCAGCCTGCGGGCCTGGGCAAGCAGCGAGCCGTCGCCGCCCACGACGACGATCAGGTCCGCCTGCACGTCCGCAGGCAGCGGGGCAGCGGGGTCCAACGCCTCGACGGCGCCGCCTTCCTGCTCGACGACGCTCCGCAGCCTGCGCGAAGCGGCCTCGGCCTCGGCGGAGGCCTTGGCCTGCAGCAGCAGCACCCGGCG
>CAYPBL010000091.1:0-5563 GCA_964408965.1 uncultured Phycisphaeraceae bacterium
GCGCCGACGGAGCCACTCGAGCAGCTTCCGCTCGCTGAAGCAGTTGACGCAGCGCCCAGCGTCGAGCCAGCCTCGCCTGGCTGTGAGCAGGCCGAAACGCAGATTCTCGAAGTCCGCCTCGCGGTGCACGTCGCAGTCGACAGCGATCAGCGCCCCGTGCTCCAGGGCCAGCCGCACGTGCGCGTCGCGCAGGTCCAGACGCATCCAGTGGGCGTTGACCTCCAGCGCCACCCCGTGCTCGCGCGCAGCCTGCGCCACAGCGGCGACGTCCGGCGAAAGTCCCTCGCGCCTGCCGATGAGCCTGCCCGTCGGATGGCCCAGGATGTCCACGCAGGGGTGCTCGATCGCCCTGATCAGCCTGGCGGTGGCCTTCGCCGCAGGCTGCGACAGGGCGCTGTGCGGCGAGGCGACCACGATGTCCAGCAGCGACAGCGTCCTGTCGTCGTAGTCCAGCGAGCCGTCAGCGAGGATGTCCACTTCGCTTCCAGCGAGAATGCGCACGCCCTTGACGAGGCTCCGGGCCTGGCGGACGTCCTCGACATGTTGTCTGAGCGTTTCAGCGTCGAGTCCGCCTGCGACGGGCTGGCTCCTGGAGTGGTCGGTGACGGCGATGACGCGCAGGCCGCGGGCCTTGGCGGCCCTGGCCAGCTCGACGATCGACAGCGCCCCGTCCGAGGCGGTGGTATGCGCGTGCAGCTCGGCCCGGATGTCGGCGCGCTCGATCAGCGTGATGGGGCCGCGCTCGGCGGCGTCGAACTCGCCAGCGTCCTCGCGCAGCTCGGGCGGAATCCAGCGCAGGCCCAGGGCCTTGTAGATGTCCTCCTCGGTGGCGGCGGCGACGGGCTTGCTGCGTCTGGGTCTGTCGCCCTGCACGCCCCGCTCGCCCTTGCGCAGCGGAAACATGCCATATTCATTGAGGGAATACCCTCTCGCCAGCGCCCGCTCGCGCAGGCGGATGTTGTGGTCCTTGGAGCCTGTGAAATAGAGCAGCGCGGCGCCGAAACGCTCGGGCTCGATGATGCGCAGATCCACCTGCACGGTGAAGAGGCCGCCTCGCGGGTCCGCCTCCTGCGCGCGGATGGAGCACTTCTTGAGCCCCTGGGCGAGCGTCTCGACGCGCTGGGGAAGGGCCAGGAAGGCGTCGCGCACAGCGGCGGGCTTCCTGGAGGCGACCAGAATGTCCACATCCCCTATGGTTTCTCTTCCCCTGCGCAGCGAGCCCGCCACCTCCACCTGCGCAACGCCCTCGACGCGGCGCAGCTCCTCGGCGATCGCCTCCGCCAGCGGCAGGACCACGCCCAGCGGCAGCCGACCGCCCGCCTGCTCCAGGAAGTCCAGCGCCCGGGCGATGTTCTCGACCGTCTTCTTCCCCATGCGGGGGAGGGTTTCGACCTCGCCCTTCTCCAGGGCCCGCTTGAGGTCCGCCACGCTCGTCACCCCCAGCTCCTGCCAGAGCAGCCTGACCGTCTTGGGCCCCACGCCCGGCGCCTTGAGAATCTCCAGCAGCGTGGGCGGAATCTCCCGCGCAAGCGCCTCGCGCTCCGCGATCGCTCCCGTCTCGAGATACTCGACGATCTTCCCGGCGATCTTCTCCCCCACCCCCTCGATCGCGACGAGCGCCTTGGGGTCTGTGGCGATGGTCCGCACGTCCTCGGGAAGCTCGCGCAGGGCGCGGGCGGCCCTGCGGTGCGCAGCGACCTTGAAGGGGTTCTCCCCCTTGAGCTCCAGCATCGCCGCGATCTCGTCGAGCCGCTCAGCGATCTCGTCGTTGACGCGCACGCCCGATGGTACGCAGCGGGGCGCTCAGGCCTGCCTGCGTCGGTCCCCGGGGTTCCTCTTCGCCTCCAGGGACGCCTCAGCCGCTGCAGCGTAGGTGTGGATCGTCTGTTCGACGCGCCCTTCCTTCTGGACCGGAGGTTCGACGAGGTCGAACTCCTGCGCCTCGGCGCTCGCAGCGGCGGCCTCACCGATGTCGTCGTCAGCCTGCTCGTCCAGGGCGTAGAGTTCGACGATCTTGGCCTCGACAGCCTCGACGATGCGTTCGCGCTCCTCCGCTGGGGCCAGCATCAGCGCAGCGACCCAGCGGCGGGCCAGGTCCGCCCCGCCAGGCTTGAGCAGCTCAACGAGCGTCCGCAGGTGGTCGTTGGGCGACAGACTCAGCGACTCTCGCTGCTCGTTCCTGTGGGGCGGTTGGGTGGGCGGCGTGCTCATGGCTCTCCCGCTTGCGCGCTGTGCGCCGAGAAGCGCTGGCCAACGTCGCCAGGCCTCGAGTTCTCGCTTCCAGGGTCTGCACATACCGCTCGATGCGTTCGACGCGCTCCTGCACGGTCTCGACCGTGTTGGCCATGGCAGCGAGCAGTTCGTCAGGGGAGGCGCTGGACAACGCAGCGCGTTTTTCGTCCACGATGCGCGCAGGTCCTCGTCCTGTGAGCAGCCAGTCGGCCCGCAGGCCAAAAACCATAGCGAAAGACGCAAGAAACTCCACGCTGGGCGTGTGGCCCGTGAGATAGCGGCGGACGGTCTCCGGGTTGTGCCCCGTCAGCTCCGCGACGGCCCGCAGGGGGCGGTCGCCGACCACAAGCCTCATGCGCTCATGGAGTGTGGACAGATCCATGCGAAGGAGTATGGCGGAATGACGCACGAAAGGCAAGCCCTGTCTCCACCACGTAGCGTCGTTTCGAGCAGCGGACCTCAGGCGACGTCGGCCACGCCCAGCCACTGCCCGTGCGTGCGCAGCAGGCGCCGCCGCAGCAGCTGCTCTTCCTCCTTGTCGAGCAGCGGGGAGCGTTCGATCCACTGCGCAGCGTCTCTGCGGGCCATGAGCAGCAAATCTGTGTCGCGAGCGAGGTCTGCGACACGAAAAGGAGGCGCGCCCGACTGCTTCAGCCCCAGCGCTTCCCCCGGGCCGCGCAGCTTCAGGTCCTCCTCAGCAAGCGCAAAGCCGTCGCGCAGCTTCGTCAGGGCCCTGAGCCTCGCCAGCGCCTCGGGCGTGCTGGGGTCGGCGATCAGGTGGCAGACGCCGGGCTTGTCGCCCCGGCCCACCCGGCCGCGCAGCTGGTGCAGCTGGGCAAGGCCGAAGCGGTCCGCGTCCTCGACGACCATGATCGTCGCGCCGGGAACGTCCACGCCGACCTCGATCACCGTCGTGGCCACGAGCGCCTGGACGCGGCCTGCGCGAAAGCGCTCCATGATCGTCTCGCGGGTCGACCGGGCGAGCCTGCTGTGCAGCGTCGCGAGGCGCAGCCCCGCCAGCGGCCCAGCCTGCAGCTCGCGGGCCAGCTCGCGCACCGCTGTGACGGTCTTCGTCTGCGCCCCTTCGATCGTCGGCGCCACGACGAAGGCCTGCTCGCCCCGCTCCAGCGCCTGACGCACCTGGGCGTAGACGGCGCCTCGCCGGCTCCTGGAATGCAGCAGCGTTTTGACGGGCTTTCTGCCCGGCGGCATGTCCTCGATGGTCGAGACGTCCAGGTCGCCGAAGATCGTCAGCGACAGCGTCCGCGGAATCGGCGTGGCGGTCATCACCAGCGTGTGGGCCGCGGAGGAGGCGTCCTCGGCCTTGGCCCGCAGCGTCGCCCGCTGGTGCACGCCGAAGCGGTGCTGCTCGTCGATCACCACCAGCGCAAGGCTGTGGAACCGCACCTGCTCGGTCAGCAGTGCGTGCGTGCCCACGACGATGTCCACCTCGCCCCGCTCGATCCGCGCAAGCGCCGCGGACCGCTCCTGCGCGCCCAGGCTTCCCGTGAGCAGGGCCAGACGCACGTCGCTTCCCGCGAGCATGCTGCGGAGCGTGGCCAGGTGCTGCTCAGCCAGCAGCTCCGTGGGCGCCATCAGTGCAGACTGCTGTCTCGACGCTGTGGCCAGGAGCATGGCGTAGAGGGCCACCGCGGTCTTGCCGCTGCCGACGTCGCCCTGAAGGAGCCTGTTGGCCGGCGCCTCCTGCGACAGGTCGCGGGCGATCTCCTGCGCCGCCCTGGCCTGACCTGGCGTGAGCGCAAAGGGCAGCCTCGCCCGGATGTGCCTGTCGATCGCCTCGCTGTAGCGCAGGGCCGGGGCGCGCAGCGTCCGCTTGTGCCGCCAGCGCTTCATGTGCACCCCCAGCTCCAGCAGCAGCAGCTCGTCGTAGGCCAGGCGTCTTCGCGCCGCCTGCGCCTCCTCCAGGCTCGCCGGCGCATGGGCCATGCGCAGCGCCTCGCCAAGCTCGGGGAGGTTGCGCTTGCGGCGAAACGCCTCGGGAAGGTGGTCCCGCACCAGCGGCAGGGCCAGCGGCAGCAGCTGGGCGATGAGCCTCTCGATCGCCCACGAGGGCAGCTCCTCCGACGCCGGGTAGACGGGCTTGACGCGGGGGGCGCTTGGCGCTGCGGAGTCGCCCTCGAGGACGCGCCAGCGCGGGTTGGCCATCGTCGCGCCGCCCGAGCGGTCCGTCCGCACCCGGCCCTCGACCTCGAGCGTCATGCCCGGGTGGATGCGCCTGGCCAGGTACAGCTGGTTGAACCACTGAATGCGCAGCTGGCCCGTCTCGTCGGCCAGGACCGCTTCGAAGCAGGGCCTGCGCCGGGTGCGCACGGGCCGCGCCGCGATGATCTGGCCCTGGACGGAGGCGATCATGCCGGGCCTGAGCTCCGCGACGGTCAGCCCCCCCTGCACCTGCTCGTAGCGCAGCGGGTGGTGGCGGATGAGCCTTCCCACGTTCGTCAGGCCAAGCCTGCGCAGCGCCCGGGCCTGCGCCGCAGTGACGAAGGGCAGGTCCTCCACGGGCGTGTTGAGGCGGATGGGCTGCGTCGCCGTCACAGCGGCGCAGGATAGGGGCCGCGTCATTCACTTCCCGCCACGCTGGGCCGCGAGGCAGCGGCGACCGGGGGCGGCGCGCAGCTGCGCTGCGCCACAGAGCAGACGCCGTCGTAGAGCCTGCCGCCCCGGCGGCGGGCGATGGCCTCGTCCTTGATCACCGCAAGGCGCCAGGCCACCGCGTCGAAGGCCGCCTGCCAGTTGCTCTCCAGGGCCCTGCCCATGCCGACGAAGACGAGCAGCTCCGCCCCCGCGCTCGCCTCGCAGAGCTCGGGCGAGACGTCGCAGAGGTCCAGCAGCGGCTCGTCGGCGCCTGTGCTGACGACGCGCAGCTCCGCGTCGAGCAGCCCCTGGCAGCGGTCGAGGATGGACCGCAGCTCCTGGGCCGTCACGTCGTTGAGGGCCGGCAGCTCGTTGGCGGCGAGGATCGTCGAGCAGCTGCGCCGGGCCAGCGCCCGGGCCAGCGGCAGCAGCCCCAGCACGACGTCCGCCCCCGCGTTGTCCGCAAAGAGCACCGCCTTGCGCCAGCCGTCGAGGCGCAGCTGGTCGCGGTCGTCGATGAGCAGCCTGTTCTCCCGCGCCCGCGCAAGGAGCGACGCGAACGACGGCCCTTCGCTGGCCTCGTAGGCAGCAGCCGTCGCGGGCGCCCCGAGGTCGAAGAGATTGCCCGCGAAGATTCCCTCCACGAGCAGTTGCGGCAGCGCCTCCTCCGGCGCTGCGTCGAGCTCGGCCAGGCGCGCAGGCAGCTGGGTCAGGGCGCGCTCGGTTTCGCGGGTCT
>CAYPBL010000092.1:0-5539 GCA_964408965.1 uncultured Phycisphaeraceae bacterium
GCGCCGCCGCTGGTGGAGACGCTGCTCCTGGAGCGCGGGGCGCTGACGGGGGCGGCTCTGGGCCTGCTCGTCCTGCTCGCGGCCCTTGCGCTGCTGCGGCGGGGAAGGCTGCGACAAGGTGTCGCGGCCCTGCTGACGGCGCCGTTGGCCGCCGGCGCCCTCGCCCTGCTCGCCGCTGCGGTCCACACCCCCCGCGAACAGCTGCGCGCCGCCGCCGCTGACCTCGTCCGGGCCGTCGACCGGGGCGATCGAACAGCCTTCCTGTCCCTCGTGCACGGGAGCGTCGAGCTGGTCGTCGCAGGGCAGGCCGTCACGGACGCGACGCGGGATCGCCTGGCCGACCGCGCCGCTGCGCTGGCTGCGGCGTCGATCGTCCTGCTCGACAACCAGGCGGCTTCGCCCAATCCCGGCGCGGGCCTTTCGCAGCTGCGGGTGCGGGCCGAGGTCGACGGCGTCCCGTCGCTGTCGTGGTGGCGCCTGGCGTGGCGGCTGGATGAGCGGGACCGCTGGGTGGTCGTGCGGATCGAGCCGCTGCTGGTCAACGGCCAGCCGCCTGGCGCCTGGCTCGCTGACGCGATCCTTCGCGGGCGCTGAGCCCGCTGCCTCCAGCGGCCTGCTGCTACATCCGTTCGACGACGGGGATGCCCAGCGTGCGCAGGCCGTCCTCGAGGACGCGGCCCGTCAGCGCAGCCAGGCGCAGTCTGGAGCGCATGGTCGCTTCGTCCGGGGCGCGCAGGACGGGGCAGTTCTCGAAGAAGGCGCTGAAGGCTGTGGCCAGCTCCTGCAGGTAGTTGCACAGGCGGTGGGGCTCGAGCGTCCGGGCCGCTGCGTCGAGCGCTCCGCTGTAGCGCAGCAGGGCCAGGGCGAGCGTCTTCTCCTGCGGCTTCTCCAGGAGCAGCGGCGGCCGCGCCGCAGCGAGCGCTTCGGGCACGACGCCCCGTTCCTGCTCAGCCTTGCGGAAGAGGCTCTTGACCCGCACCAGGGCGTACTGCAGGTACGGTCCGGTGTCGCCCTCGAAGGCCAGCATGCGGTCGAAGCTGAAGACGTAGTCCTTGACGCGGTCGCTGCTGAGGTCAGCGTACTTGAGGGCGCCCACGCCCACAGCCTCGGCCACGGCCCGGCGCTCCTCGGGGCCAAGCGCGGGGTTCTTCTCCGCCACGACCCGCTCCGCCCGGGCCGCAGCCTCGTCGAGCAGGGCCGCGAGCTTGACGTTGTCGCCCGAGCGCGTCTTGAGGGGTCTGCCGTCCTCGCCAAGCACCGCCCCGAAGGCGGCGTGCTCGAGCTGGGCCGTCTCTCCCCGCCTGGTGCGGGCGAAGGAGGCCTTCTTCGCGCAGGCGAAGAGCTGGCGAAAGTGCAGGCTCTGTCTGGCGTCGACGGCGTAGACCACGCGGTCGGCGCCGATCGTCTGCACCCGTCTGCGGATCGCCGCCAGGTCCGTGGTCATGTAGAGGAACCCGCCGTCGCTCTTGCGGACGAGCGCAGGCTCGTCGATGCCGAACTCCTCGAGCCTGACGATCACCGCCCCTTCGCTGACCTCGGCCACGCCCCGCTCGAGCAGCTCCTCGACCAGCGGCGCCAGCTCGTCGCGGTAGGAGGACTCGCCCGCGGTGTGCTCGGGCAGGACCGTGGCGCCGAGCCTTGCGCACAGGGCCAGGCACTCGTCGAGGGTGATCGCCGAGACCCGCTCCCACACCGCGGTCGCCCGCGGCTCGCCCGACTGCAGGGCCACGAGCGTGCGCTTGGCCCGGGCCAGGGCTTCGTTGGCCGAGGCGACCTGCTCTTCGAGCTCCGCGATCGCCTTGGGGCCCATGCTCCAGCGACGGGCGGCGGCGAGCCCTGCTTCGTCAGCCTGGCAGGCGGCGTGGGCCTGGCGGTAGATCGCCTCCAGCTGCTCGAGCGTGAGGCTGTCCAGGTCCACAGCGCCCCGGTCGAGGAGCTCGAGCAGGCGGTCGACGACCATGGCGATGGGCAGGCCCCAGTCGCCCACGTGGTTCTGCCGCACGACCCGGTGGCCGAGGCGCTCGAAGATGCGGGCCAGGGCGTCGCCGATGACCGTCGAGCGCAGGTGCCCCACGTGCATCTGCTTGGCCAGGTTGACCCCGCAGAGGTCGACGACGACGGTCCGCGGCTCCTCCGCAGCCGTCGCGCCCAGGCTTGGCTCGTCCATGGCTTCGAGCAGCTGGGCCAGTGCCTTGGGCCTGAGCCTGATGTTGATGAAGCCGGGCCCAGCCACGCTTCGCTCGTCCAGCGGCTCAGCCAGGTCGTCGAGCTGGACGTGTTCGACGATCCGCAGCGCCGCCTCGCGGGGCTTTTCGCCCAGCTGCTTGGCCAGCGTCATGGCGGCGTTGCACTGGAAGTCGCCGAACTCGGACCTGCGGGCCGGGGCGATGAGCGGGTCGATCTCGCCCTCGCCGAGGCGGTCGCCGAAGGCTTCGCGGATGGCCCTGGCGAAGCGCTCGCGGAGCGTCTGAACGGGGTCGTGGGCGCTGCTCATGGGAGGCGGGCAGTGTAGGAGGCTGCGCGCAGGGGGCGCCAAGGCCTGCTACAACGGCGGCCATGGGCGGCGTCGGGCCCTGGCTCGCCTGGGCGTATCTGGCCAGCGAATGGGCCATCCGCATCGCGATGGCGCCTGTCGTGGTGCGCAAGCGCGCCCCCTCCGCCGCTGCAGCCTGGCTGCTGGTGATCTTCTTTCTCCCCTGGCCCGGCCTTGCGCTGTACCTGATCGCAGGCGAGCCTCGCTTGGGAAGGCGGCGCAGCCAGCGACACCGCCAGGCCATCCTGGCGGTCCGGCAGGCCCATCCGCTCGAGCGCCTGGAGCGCTTCGAGGCGCAGGCGAAAGTGCCCCCCGCCCACCGCGACATCGTCAAGCTCACCGAGCGCATCGCGGCGCTGCCCGTCGTGGGGGGCTCGAGCTGCCAGTTCTTCGCCTCCACCGAGGCGGTCGTCTCCCAGCTGGTCCGCGACATCGACGCGGCGCAGCGTCACGTGCACCTGGAGACGTTCATCTACGAGCCCGACGAGACAGGCGTCGCTGTGGCGCAGGCTCTGGAGCGGGCCGCTGCGCGGGGCGCAGCCTGCAGGCTGCTCGTTGACGACGTCGGCTCGCGCCGCATGCTCCGAAGCCTCGCGCCCAGGCTCAGGCGCGCAGGCGTCGAGGTCGTCAGCTTCTTTCCCGTCAATCCGCTGCGGGCGGCCTTGGAAAGGCTGGACATCCGCAACCACCGCAAGCTGGCGGTGGTCGACGGCGCCGTCGGCTGGGCGGGTTCGCAGAACATCGTCAACCCCGACTACGGCGAGCGCCGCTACGGCCCGTGGCGCGACGTGATGGTTCGCTACGAAGGCCCCGCCGCGGCCCAGCTGCAGTGCGTCTTTCTCGAGGACTGGCGCTCCCAGACCCAGACGACGCTCGAAGGCGCCGACCTCTTTCCCGACCTCGATGCCAGGGGCGACATCGCCGTGCAGACCGCCCCCAGCGGCCCCGGGCCGCGCAGCGCCGTCTTCACCGAGCTGCTCATCGCCTCGCTCAACGAAGCGGAGCAGCGGGTCGTGATGACCACGCCCTACTTCGTCCCCGACGAGCCGTTGCTGACGACGTTGCGCATCCTGGCTCTGCGGGGCGTGGAGGTGGACCTGGCCATTCCCGCCCGCAGCAACCACCCGATCGTGCAGGCGGCGGGGCGGGCGTACCTCGGCGAGCTGCTCGAAGCGGGCGTGCGCGTGCACCTGCACCAGCGAGGCCTGCTGCACGCCAAGACGCTGAGCGTGGACGACTCGCTGGCCCTGGTCGGCTCAGGCAACTTCGACATCCGCTCCTTCAACCTCAACTACGAGCTGACGCAGACGCTGTACGGCGCCGTCGTGGCCAGGCAGCTGCGCGACATACAGGGGGTGTACCTGGCGGAGTCGACGCCGCTGACGCTCGCTCAGTGGCGCAGCAGACCCGCCCCCCTCAGGCTCGCTGACGACGTGGCCAAGCTCTTCAGCCCCATCCTCTGACCGGCGCCGCTGCGCCCACAGCGGCTGTCGCGATAGCCTTGCGCCGTGCTCACGGAAGCGGCGCTGATCGCGGCGACGGCGCTCCTGGCGGCGGGCCTGAGCTTCTTCACAGGCTTTGGGCTTGGAACGCTGCTGCTGCCGGTCTTTGCGCTGTTTCTGCCCGCCCACGGCGCCGTGGCGGCGACGGCTGTCGTGCACCTGGCCAACAACCTCTTCAAGCTGCTGCTGGTCGGCCGCGACGCGGATCGGCAGGTGGCGCTGCGCTTTGGGCTTCCCGCGGCGCTGGCGGCGATCCCCGGGGCGGCGCTGCTGCCCGTCCTGGCGGCGCTGCCTCCGCTCTTCGAGGGCGCCCTGGGCCCGCTGCGCGTGGTGGTCGCGCCGGTGGGGCTGACGGTGGGCGCGCTGATGCTGCTCTTTGCGCTGCCCTTCGAGCTTCCCCTGCCGCCAGGCCCGCGCGCCCAGCGGACGGCCACGGCGTTGTTGGGGCTGCTCTCGGGGTTCTTCGGCGGCCTGTCAGGCCATCAGGGCGCGCTGCGTTCCGCGGCGCTGGTGCGCATGGGCCTGTCGCGCGACGCCTTCATCGGCACGCGCGCCGTCTGCGCGGTGATGGTGGACGTGGTGAGGCTCTCGGTCTACGCCGTCAGCGCCCTGCTGGGGAGCGCAGCCTCTCCCTTTGCGTTGGCGCACAATCAGTGGCGGCTCGTGGCTGTCGGCGCCGTCGCGGCCTTTGCGGGCTCGTTCGTCGGCGCCCGATTGGTGAAGAAGACGACGCTTGGCTGGCTGCGGGGGATCGTCGCTGCGGCGCTGGCTGTGGCGGGCGTTGCGCTTATGCTCGGCCTGCTCTGACGCTCTGGAGGAGTCCGCCATGCCCCAGGACGCGCCGCCGCCATCGCAGCCCGCCGCCGCCTCGCCTGCGCTCGAGGCCCACGCGCAGGAGCACACGCCCGAGGCCATCCGCCAACGGCTGGACGCAGGCCCTGCCCATTCGTACCTGCGCGACTTCATCTACGGCGCCATCGACGGCGCCGTCACCACCTTCGCCGTCGTGGCCGGCGTGGCCGGCGCGGGGCTCTCCCCCGCCGTCGTGCTCATCCTCGGCGCAGCCAACCTGCTGGCGGACGGCTTTTCGATGGCGGCGAGCAACTACCTGGGTGTGCGGGCCGAGGAAGACATGCGCCGCAAGGCCCGCAGACGCGAGGCGGAGCACATCCGGCGCTTTCCCCAGGGCGAGCGCGAGGAGATCCGCCAGATCTTCGCCCGCAAGGGCTTCGAAGGCGAGGCCCTCGAGCAGGCCGTCGACGTCATCACCAGCGACATCGACCGCTGGGTCGACACGATGCTGCAGGACGAGCTGGGCCTGTCGCTCGAGGGCGTCAGCCCCGTCAAGGCCGCCGCTGCGACCTTCGTCGCCTTCGCGCTGGTGGGGGCTGTGCCGCTGCTGTCGTACGTGGTCAACCTGGTCTGGCCCGGCGCCGTCGACGCCTTCGTCGTCAGCGCCGCGCTGACAGCTGCAGCCTTCGTGCTGGTGGGGCTGGCCAAGGGG
>CAYPBL010000093.1:0-5497 GCA_964408965.1 uncultured Phycisphaeraceae bacterium
GTCGGCCCACAGAGTTCAGGCAAGGAGCGACGCCATGCCCGCCACCGGCGCCATCACCCAGGTCATCGGCTCCACCTTCGACGCCCAGTTCCCCGAGGACCAGATCCCCGACATCTACAACGCCCTGCGCATCGACGCGGAGTCCAAGGCGGGGCCGATCCACCTCGTCGGCGAGGTGCAGCAGCACCTCGGCGGCGGCCGCGTCCGGGCCGTGGCCCTGGGCTCGACGGACGGCCTCGTCCGCTCCATGCCCTGCCAGGACACCGGCGGCCCCGTCGAGGTCCCCGTCGGCGAGCCGGTGCTCGGCCGGGTCTTCAACCTGCTGGGCGAGCCCATCGACAAGCGCGGGCCCGTCTCGGCCACCGTCAGGAAGCCCATCCACCGCGAGCCCGTCGAGTTCGACGAGCTCAACCCGCAGACCGAGATCCTCGCCACGGGCATCAAGGTGATCGATCTGCTCTGCCCCTTCGTCCGCGGCGGCAAGATCGGCCTCTTCGGCGGCGCAGGCGTGGGCAAGACGGTCATCATCCAGGAGATGATCGCCCGCGTGGCCCGCGAGTTCGGCGGCTACTCCGTCTTCGCCGGCGTCGGCGAGCGCACCCGCGAGGGCAACGACCTGTGGCTGGAGATGCAGGAGGCTGAGTACACCGACGAGAACGGCAAGACGGCCAAGGTCATCGACAAGGTGGCGATGGTCTTCGGCCAGATGAACGAGCCGCCCGGCGCGCGTCTGCGCGTGGCTCTGTCGGCCCTGACCATGGCGGAGGAGTTCCGCGACGCCTCGGGCAAGGAGACGATGATCTTCATCGACAACGTCTTCCGCTTCACCCAGGCGGGCTCGGAGGTCTCGGCGCTGCTCGGCCGCATGCCCAGCGCCGTGGGCTACCAGCCGACGCTCTCGACCGAGATGGGCGAGATGCAGGAGCGCATCACCAGCACGAGCAAGGGCGCCATCACCAGCGTCCAGGCCGTGTACGTCCCCGCGGACGACCTGACCGACCCCGCCCCCGCGACCACCTTCGCCCACCTCGACGCCTTCGTCGTCCTCTCGCGCGGCATCGCCGAGAAGGGCATCTACCCCGCGGTGGACCCGCTGGCCTCGACGTCGCGCATCCTCGACCCGGGCATCCTGGGCGAGCGGCACTACGCCGTCTCGCGCCGCGTGCAGCAGATTCTCCAGCGCTACAAGGACCTGCAGGACATCATCGCCATCCTCGGCGTCGACGAGCTCTCCGAGGAGGACAAGCTCATCGTCAGCAGGGCCCGCAAGATCGAGCGCTTCCTCAGCCAGCCCTTCTTCGTCGCTGAGCAGTTCACCGGCTTCGCCGGCGTCTACACGCCGCTGGAGGAGACCATCGACTCCTTCGAGCGCCTCTGCGACGGCGAAGGCGACGACCTGCCCGAGGGCGCCTTCATGTACGTGGGCAACCTCGACGACGCCAAGGCCAAGGCCGAGCGCATGAAGGAGGACTGAGCAGGCGGGGGCCCACCGGCGCCGCTGCGCCTCGACGGCGCCGTCGAGTCGCCGCCGCTGCGGCTCAGCGGCGCTTGCCCTTGGCCTTGCGCTCCTTGCGGTGGTCCTGCTTGGCCCGGTCGCGGGCCTTGCTCTTGCGCGACCGCCGCTGGGCGCCTGTGCGGACGGCGCCGAAACCTGCGCCCTCGGCCTTGGCCAATCCCCCGCCGGTCCCTCCCAGTTTGAGCGCCTTGCCCACGCCTGCGCGCTTCAGCGCCTCCTCGGTGGGGATGAGCAGCTCCATCTGCCTGCGGGCCAGGTCCACCGCTGAGACGACCACCCGCACCGTGTCGCCCAGCTTGTACGAGCGGCCCGTCTTCTGCTCGATGACGGCGCCCCTGCTGCGGTCGAACTTCCAGCGGGGCGCCACGCCCTTCTCCACCTCGGGAAGATCAGCCAGGCGGATGAGCCCCTCGACGAGGTACTTGTTCAGCTGCACGAAGACGCCGGCGTTGGCGGCGCCGGTGACCACGCCGTCGAAGACGTCGCCTATGTGCTGCTCCATGAGCTCGAGCACGAGCAGGTTGCGCAGCTCGCGCTCCGCCTCCTCGCTGTTCTCCTCGCGGCGGGTGCACTTGTGGGCGATCTCCAGCAGCGTCTCCTCCGCAGGACACGCGGGCAGACGCGCAAGCTCGCGCCCCAGAGCCTTCTTCTGGTTGGGCTTGCGCGGCGGCTCCTGTCCGTTGCGCGTCAGCGACAGATACGCTGCGATCGCCCGGTGCACGGTCAGGTCGGCGTAGCGGCGGATGGGGCTGGTGAAGTGCGCGTAGGCTTCGCTCGCAAGGGCGAAATGCCCCATGTGGGCCGGCAGATACTCCGCGGGGCTCAGCGCCCGCAGCACCGCGAAGTGCACCGCCCGCTCGCGGGGCGTCCCCTCGACGCTGTCGAGCAGCGCCTGCAGGTCGAAGCGGTCGGGATGCTTGGGAAGGCGCAGGCCAAGCGTCCTGATGAACTGCGCAAGCTCCTCCAGCGCCCCGGGCGGCGGCTCCGGGTGCACGCGGCGGATGATGGGCACGCCCAGCTCCTCGAAGAGCCGCGCCGCCGCCTCGTTGGCCTCGACCATGAACATCTCGATGATCGTGTGGGTGAAGGCGTCGTCCTCGGGCTGGGCGTCGACGACGCGGCCCGCCTCGTCGAAGAGCAGCTCGACCTCCGGCAGGTTCAGGTGGATCATCCCTGCGCGTCTGCGGCGCTGGCGGATGCGCTTGGCCAGGGCGTCCATCTCCCGCAGGGCCCGCTTGAGCTGCTCGCTGTAGACGGGCTCGGTCTTGGCGTGCTTCTTCGCCTCCTCCTCGTCGCCGTCGATCAGCGCCTGCGCCTCGAGGTAGGTCAGGCGCTTGGCCGACCGAATCAGGCAGCCGGCGAAGCCCTTGCCCGTCACCTCGCCCCTGCCGTCGTAGCGGAGAAAGACGCTGCGCGTCAGCCGGCAGACGCCCTCCTGCAGCGAGCAGACGCCGTTGGAGAGCAGCTCGGGCAGCATCGGCAGCACGCGGCGGGGCAGGTACGTCGAGTTGCACCGGTCCCGCGCCTCCAGGTCCAGCGGCGAGTCCTGCTCGACGAAGTGCGAGACGTCCGCGATGTGCACCCCCAGCCGCCAGCCGTCGCCCTCGCGGCTGATGGAGATGGCGTCGTCGTAGTCGCGCGCGTCGGGCGGGTCGATCGTGACGATGAACTCGCTGCGCAGGTCCTCGCGGTCGGGGAAGACCTGCTCGAAGGGCTCGCGCTCCAGGCGCGCAAGCTGCTCCTCGAAGGCCAGCGAGGCGTCACGGGCCTGGGCCAGCAGCGCCTCGTCGAACGCCTCCTTCAGGTCGTAGGAGGCGATGACCGCGGCGGTTTCGACGTCGGGCTCGCCGGCCTGGCCGAGCACGCGGACGATGACCCCCTCGCCCAGCGCCCCCGCTTCGGGGAGGCGCAGCAGCTCGATGAGGACCTTGTCCCCCTCCGTGGCGTTCTTGGCCCCCACGTCGCGCACCTCGACCGGGTCGGTCAGGCGGTCGCCGTCGGGGAAGACCAGCCAGCGTCCGCCGACCTTGCGCAGCTCGCCGGTGAAGCTCGTCCTGCCTCGCTCGAGGACCTCGACGACGACGGCGCTGTAGGGGGAGCGCTCGCCCTTGACGAAGCGGTTCGGCTCGCGCCGAATGCGCGCCCGGACCAGGTCGCCGGTCATCGCTCCCTGCGTGTCGTCGGGGGCCACGAAGAAGTCGCCGTGGGCGGTGGGGTCGCGCGGCCGGATGAACCCGAAGCCCCGCGGGTTGCGCCGGAAGACCCCCACCACCTCTTCGCCCGGCGGAGGCAGCAGGACGTGGCCCTGGTCGTTGAGCAGGATCCGACCCTCGCTGGCCAGCTCCTCGACGGCCTGGCGGAAGGCGTCGACATCCTCCTCCTCGACGCGCAGGTCCCGGGCCATCGCCTCGATGGACTGGGGGCTGTAGCGCGCGTGGGCGATGTGGCTGAGGATGCGTTTCTTGAAGCGCAGCGGCATGGCTCTAGCCTAGCGACCCTGCGCACAGCGGCCGCTGGCCTCTCGGCGCAGCCACACGCCCGCTGACCGAGCAGCGGGCGCGGCTCGCTGTTCTGCTCGATGTCGCTGCGACGCGCTTCCTCAGGCGCCCGCTCCCTGCAGCGCAGGCGCCTTGGGGAAGTCCACCTCCGTCTGGTTGACGTGGTTGAAGACGTTGGTGTACGTGGCCAGGGCGAAGTTGGCGACGATCTCGCAGATGTGCTCGTCGTCGTAGCCTGCGCCGCGCAGCTGCTGCACGTCCTCGTCGCTCACCCAGCCCTTCTTCTCGACAAGGGCCGTGGTGAAGCGGACCAGGGCGTCAAGCTTCGGATCGCCCAGCTCCGCGGCGCCCCTGCGGGCGGCGGCGATCTGCTCGTCGCTCAGCCCCGCCTGCCTGGCCAGAGCGCTGTGGGCCGAGACGCAGTACTCGCAGCCGTTGGCCTCGCCCACGACCAGCTGCACAATCTCCCGCTCCGCAGGCGTCAGGACGCCCTCCGCCAGCGCCCCAGCCATGCCCAGGTACGCTTTGAGCGCAGCGGGCGAGTTGGCCATGCACTTGAAGATGTTGAAATGCTTGCCCTTGAGCGGCCCCTCGAAGATCTGCTTGACGGGCTCGGGGGCCTGGGATGGATCGATGGTCTTGAGTCGGGACATGGCGCTCCTCCTTGGTGTGTGGCTGGCCCGCCTCCTGCGCCGCAGGAGCGGACCGAAGCGCACACGATGCTCGAACCTTCCTCGCGCCAACACGCGGGGCGCGACCCTTGTTCCATGTGGCAGACCATGCTAGGCCCACCCAGCGAGCAGCGCCCCGCTTCCCTGCCCAGGCGCGACGCCTCCGCCCCGCTGCGCACACTGCGTGTGGACCTGCACGTCCACAGCTGCGCGAGCGCCCGCGCCGCCCATCCGCTCCTGGCGGGCCTTCCCGAGTCCTGGAGCGAGCCCGAGCGCCTCTACGACCTGGCCAGGCGCCGGGGCATGGACGCGGTGGCCCTGACCGACCACGACACGATCGACGGCGCCCTGGAGCTCGTCGAGCGGGGCTTTCCCGACGTGATCGTCGGCGAGGAGGTGACGACGCGCTTCGCCGACGACGGCTGCGTGATGCACGTGCTCGTGTGGGGGATTTCCCCCGAAGAGCACGAGGAGATGGACGCCCTGGGCCTGCGCGACGACGCAGCGGCGCTCGCCCGCTGGCTGCGCGAGCGCGAGCTGCCCCACGCCGTGGCCCACCCGCTGTATGCGCAGAACAATCGGCTCACGCGCGGGCGCCTGGAGCGGCTGGCCCTGCTCTTCAGCGGCTTCGAGACGCGCAGCGGCGCCCACGCAGGCGGCGCCCTCGTCGAGCGCTTCCTCGACGCCCTTTCACCCAGCGTCCTCCGGCGGCTTGCGGCTAGGCACGCCCTGCAGCCCGTCCACCCGCCCAGGCGGTCCTGGCTTCGCACCGGCGGCAGCGACGACCACGCCCTGCTGCGCCTCGGCAGAAC
>CAYPBL010000094.1:0-5109 GCA_964408965.1 uncultured Phycisphaeraceae bacterium
CCCCCACCCACGGCGCCACCGCCGCCAGCGCAAGCCCTCCACGCGCCAACAGACGCCCCACCGACTCAGCAGCGATCTCACGCAACGTGAGCCTGCTCATCATCGACGCCGACGATGCCTCGGGAGAAGCGCCCATACGGTTTCCGGTATCGGCTGTCCGCGCGTGCGCGCGTCATGATCGACCCGAGTCGAGCCACACCTGCAGCAACGCTGTGCGTTCGCGCACGCGCAGCTGCGCCACGGACGTCCCCAACCGTCGGGCTCGTTGGCCAGCGGTCGCGGGCGCCCTCTCTGCCAGGCCGAAACGGCCCGCCAGGATCTCGCGCTCCGTGCTGGCGAGCGCGTCAAGGCCCTGCGCCACCCACGCAGGCGGAGCCAGCGCAGGCGCCCAGGCGCAGGCGCGAAGCCTCCAATCCGAAACAGACGCCTCCAGGACGCCGGCGCGGCGGGCGCGTCCTGAAGGCGTGGAGGCGTGCTGCGGGAGGAAACGCGCCAGCGCCCGCCCCAACGCCAAACTCACAGGCGCCGCCAGCCTGCCCCCCCGCCGCAACGACGCGCGGGCCGCTGCAGCGGAAGCAGCCCGCATGGCTCGCAGATGCACCGCTGTCGCTTCCCGTCTGGGGCGCTCCAGAATCGCCCCCTGCGACGCCAGCGTCCTCCAGATCGCTGGGGTCTGCGACTCGACCAGCTCGCAGCGCGCTCGCCACGCCAGCCGCAGAGCCGTCTCGCATGCGTCGAGCATCGCTTCCCGTGGCTGCACCGAGGAGGCGGCCTCCACCACCTGCTGCACGCGATGCACCAGCCTGCTGTGGACCTGCGCCAGCGCCGCCTCCCGCGCCTCCTCCGGAGGCCACGGCGCGCCAGCCTGCCTCTCCAGGAACTCCCCCAACGTGTTCACCCGCCCAGGCAGCACAGGCTCCAACCGCTGCGCTTCCTCGATCGCTCGGTCGAGCGACGCGAGCGCCGTGGCTGCTTCGAGTCTGCTGGACGCATCGAGCGTCGTCCCTCGTGTCGCAGGATCACGACGAAGCCAGCGCCTGAGCAGAGCCAGCCGCCACAGTCTGTCCGCACGACACACCGCTGCGGGCGAGACGCCCATCGCCGCTGCCACGCTGTGCGGACTCCACCCCTGCGCCAACAGCCTGTGCGCCTGCGCTCGCTCCGCTTCAGACCACCTGCCCCACGAAGATCGCCTGCTCGACGCGCACACGCGGGCGCGCGGGAAAGAGGCGCACTCGCTGCTCGGCGCCGATCCCTTCTGCGCATCCGCTGCGCTGCGCCGCTGCAGCGTCTGCGCCGTGCGCAACAGCTGCGACTGCGGGCGGCTCGACTGGTCGCTGCGCAGCGCCTGGAATCTCGCTGTCGCCTGAGGCGAGAAGACAATCGACGCTCCGCCCTGCGCATGTTTGATCCGCTGCGCGACGAGTCCCTGTCTGCGCCACCGCTGCAGGGTCCTGACCGACACGCCCCACCGCGCAGCCAGCCCCCGCTGCGTCATCGCCCCCGCAGGGACGTCCTCCCACGTGAACCCCGCCTCCTCGGTGATCCTCTCCACAAAGGCGGAGGCCTCGCGCAGCAGCGCTTCTCCCACAAGCAGCGCAGGCGACGACATCTCGACGCGGTGCCCCGTCAGGAAACGAACGAGCCAGTCCTCGGGATACATCCCTCCAGGCTCGACCACCTCCACGAGCCTCTCCGCCCGCTCGACCACGCGATGGATCGCCGCCTTGGGGCTGTAGCGGAGCTGTTGCGCCAACGCCTCCAGTGTCTTCACACGCAGCGCGCTCAGCGCAGGCATGGGGAAACACGCATCTCGTCCAGACGCAACCACACCGGTCGCTGCGCAGGCGCCCGAGCCACGCCCGTCTCCACCGCCATGCTCCAGAACGTCTCGACCGCTTGGCGCTCCCGCTGCCCCATGTCGTAATGCAGCGATTGCGTGAGATACGAGCGGGCCTCGTCCACGGGCCACCCATGGCCCGGCCCTTCAGCGCAGGCGACAGCGTCCAGCCGCAGGGCGTTGCGCCGCCTCTGCCTGTCGAGCGTCAACGCAGCTACGGCGACAGCCTCGCTGTGCGCCCTGTCCGCCAGACACATCCAGCAGGCGAAGACAAACGGCAACCCTGTCAACTCCCGCCACGCGGCGCCCAGGTCCAGTCTGTGCGGATGCGCGCTGAGGGAGGGGGCGAGCGTCCGGACCTTGTCGCCGATGAGCAGCGCCGCGGGAATGGCCTCCCAGTCGCTGACGCTGCGCGCGTCGAAGGGGATCGTCCGCACGTCTCTGTTGCAGCGTGTGAGACGCACAATGCGCACCAGCGCGACGGACGTGTGGCTCTCCGCGTCCACATACACCTCGTCGAGACGCTCCAACGGCTGTTGCGAACAGAGCACGACGGTCGAGGCGCGCCTCTGGCAGGCGATGCCGCCGACGGGCAACATCCCCACAGGCTCGGGGCTCGACAGCGCGTCGACCACCGGGGCCAGCGCCACGTCCGCTTCCTCCCGCAGGAGCATGGCGAGCAACGACGCAGGGGGCGCCGTCGTGACCGCCACGTCCTGCGACACACCCTCCAGCCCGTGCAGCAACGGCGCTGCGTTGAGATAGCTCACCGCTGCGACAGTCGCCCTGGGGCTGGAGGCTGCCTCGGACGGAAGGTCCGCATCGAGGCGCGCGTCCGAATAGACAGCAGGTCGAGACATGGAGCGATGGTATCCGCCCCCCGCTGCTCTCGGACCATGCGCCGCAGCTGCGCCAGCGACGTTTCTCCCCCAAACCGCGCGAACAGCGTGATGACCTTCCCAA
Source organism: uncultured Phycisphaeraceae bacterium (assembly GCA_964408965.1). Classification (GTDB taxonomy): domain Bacteria; phylum Planctomycetota; class Phycisphaerae; order Phycisphaerales; family UBA1924; genus CAYPBL01. The sequence goes on from CAYPBL010000094.1 coordinate 2,804, forward strand.
TCAGCTCTGCACCGCAAGCAGACGCGAAGTCAGCCCCCCAGTCAGCCGACTGTTCAAGGGTCCGCAGCGCAAGGAGGCGCAGCCGCCATGGGCACTTCGAAACGAACCTTCACGCAGGTGCGAGACATCCTTCGCAAGATCGACCGCTCGATCGACGACGTGCGCGCCAGGCGCTTGGGCTCCCCTGCTTCAAGCCCTTCCTCCCCCACCGCCAAGCCCTCGGCGCCGCCCGCGCCAGCCCAGCCGGGCAAAGCCCAACGCCGCGCGCATCCCAGGCGATTCAACGACAGCGCCTCGGTCTTCGGATCCGAAGGGGACTGACCGTCCCCGCATCGCCGCTGTCGCGCTGCGCCGCAGCGCACCGCTGCAACCGAGCGCACCGCACGGAGGAGGGAGCCATGCGTCTGTTCCATCGCCGCAAACGCGATTCCGCATCCAGCGAGAAGGACGCCATCGAGGCGGAGCTCGCCAAACGCAGACCCTTCACTGAACCTCTCGACGACGACCGCTCGCCCGAGGACATCGATCCCTCGGACCTGGCCACGATCGAACGACTCAGCGGGGCGTTCGTCGTCACCCTCACCACGCGAGAGCTCCGGGGGCTGGACGCACGCGTGCTCTTCGCCGAGCTCACGAAACAGGCGGAGGAGCAGCCCGCGCCACGTTTCGTCTTCGACCTGCAGATCGTGGACGTGATGGACTCCGCGTGCATTGGCGCCATGGTCGAGATGCAGGCCCAGCTGCAGGGCAGAGGAGGCCGCATCGCCTTGGTCAATCCCAGCGAGCACATCGCATACCTGCTCAGGCTGACCAGGCTCGACAGGCTCTTTCCCATCAGCCGCGATGTGATGGCGGCCATCACACAGCTGGAGCAGGCGGCCTAGCGGCGCACCGCCTTCGTCCCGCGCTCTTCGAGAGCCGCCTCGACCACCCGCACGACGCCGCCTCCTCGCCTTCTCCCCGCCCACACGTCGCCGCCTCGCCGATGCGGCGGCGCAATCCGGATCGTGGCGCGAGGTCGAGGCGGCGATGTGTCCGCCTCTCGCTGCTGCGCAACGGCGCCGTTGACATGCGTTCGAACCGCAAGGACCAGCCCCTGATCGCGCAGCCACAGCGTGCGGGCCCGCTCCAGCCGCTCGAGGCCAGCCTGCCGCAAAGGCGTCCACGGCCGCAACGCCACCACCTGCTGCCCCCCCACGCGAACGAACACCACTGCATGCGGGTCGTCCACGCCATAGCGGGCCGATCCCTGTCTGCGGCTGCCCAGGGGGTATGTGGGACTCCACAGGCCAGCGGCGTCGTTGACGTGCGTCACGACCCGCTGCGGGGCCTGCCGGCCTGCCAACAGACGCTGCGGACTCCACTCCGACCCGGAATCGCCTCCCCCCACCACCGTCACAGCGGCCAGTGTCGCCGCCACCGAAGCTGCAAGCATCTCGTCTCTCCGATTGTCCCTCGCTGTGGAGGCGCCGCTCACCGCGATCCAAGCCCCCACGGCGTCTTGAGCATGCCCCCTCAACCAGTCCAGGCCAGCGATTTTCCGGATTTCTTCACAAATCCCTGCCCCCTCGGCCAGCACAATCCGCATATCCCCACGAGCGGGGTTGGAGCCAGGTGAAAGACACTCTGCGAAGGTGAAGCGCCAGCGGTGTTCTGCAAAAAGTGAACACCCCCCTTGGCGCGCATCGCCTCGCTGCCTCTGCCCAGCACAAAAAAGCCCCGCGCAGGCGCAAAGGCCCGCACGGGGTTGGAGGGGAGAAAGACGCCACAGCATACACCACAACCTCCCTCTGCGCCCAGCGGACGCCCGCGCACAGCGGCTGCGTGCAGGGGCGATCGCCCGGGCAGCGACTCCCAACGTCCGGAAACGCTGCAGCGCAGCAGCAGCCTGTCTTGGCGTCCATCGAGGCAGCCACGACGCCCGCACCGCTCCTTCTCGCGCCCCCTCGCCTGCAGCACATCCGCCGTGCTGCGCACTCGACAGGCAAACCGGGCTCAGCTGACAGAACTCGCTGGCGTCGCCTGCTGGTTGACGACCCTGACGCTGGAGGAGACAATGCTCTGCCCGAGCGGCGAGGTCTCTCCGTCGCGGGGTTGTGCGGGCGTAGTTCAGTGGTAGAACGTCAGCTTCCCAAGCTGAATGTCGCCGGTTCGAGTCCGGTCGCCCGCTTTCCCGAAGCCGCGAGGCTGTGCCTTTGGGGCCTCCGGCAAGCGGGCAGGGCTTATCGGCACGCGCCCTGAGGGCCCGGACCAGCGGACTCACCACCCGCCCCGGGCCGGCGAAAGCCGGCACGTCGCCTGCCACC
>CAYPBL010000095.1:0-4324 GCA_964408965.1 uncultured Phycisphaeraceae bacterium
AGCCCCAGCCAGCGGTGGAGCGTGTACACGTTCTTGCGCAGTTTCATGGTCGCAGCGTTCTCATGCTGTGGCCTCCGCGTCCCGGGCGCGATGCGCCGCCCGAGCAAGCGCGATCCGCTGCGCAAGAAAGTACAGCGGCGGGAAGACGAGCAGCTCCATGACGAAGCTCGTTCCCACGCCGCCGATCATCGGGACCGCGAGCCTGCGCATGGTGTCGGCGCCTGCGCCGCTGGCCCACAGCAGCGGGGCAAGCCCCGCCAGGATCGCTGCGACGGTCATCGTCTTGGGCCTGATCCGCTGCACGGCGCCGTCGTGGATCGCCCACCACAGGTCGTCCGCGCTGCGCAGTCTGCCCTCTTTGCGGAAGCGCTCGACGCTGTTGTCGAGGTAGAGGAGCATGACCAGCCCGGTCTCCGCAGCGAGCCCCGCCAGGGCGATCATCCCCACCCACACCGCCAGCGACAGGCGGTAGTCCAGCGCGTAGAGCAGCCAGACAGCCCCCACCAGCGAAAACGGCAGCGCAAGCAAGACGAGCAGCACGCGCAGCCAGCTCCGCGTCGCCAGGTACAGCAGCGCGACGATCAGCCCCACTGCGATGGGGCCGACCACCGCCAGCCTGGCTTTGGCCTCCTGCAGGCGCTCGAACTGTCCGGTCCAGGCGAGCGTGCAGCCCGTCGGCAGCTGCACGCGCTGACGCACCACCTGCTGGGCCTTGGCGACGTACGAGCCCATGTCGATGTCGCGGATGTCCACGTAGACCCAGCTGGCGAGGACAGCGTTCTCGCTTTTGATGACGGGCGGGCCGTCGCGCACCGTGATCTTCGCCAGCGCGCCCAGCGGAACCTGACTGCCTGCGGGCGTGGCCACGAGCACGCGCTCCAGCGCCTCGGGCGTGTCCCGCAGCTCGCGGGGGTAGCGCAGCTGCACGGGATAGCGCGCCAGCCCCTCCACCGTCGAGCTGATCTCGACGCCCCCCACCGCCGCTGCGACCGTCTCCAGCGCGTCCTGGATCGACAGGCCGTAGCGGGCGAGGGCTTCGCGGTCGGGCTGGACGTCGAGGTAGGTCCCGCCCACGGTCTTCTCCGCAAAGGCGCTGGCGGTGTACGGGGCGGTGCGCGGGTCCGCCTTCAGCGCCGCAGCCACTTCGCCCGCCAGGCGGGCCAGGGTGGGCAGGTCCTCCCCCATGACCTTGACCCCCACAGGCGTCTTGACGCCCGTCGAGAGCATGTCCAGCCTGGTGCGGATGGGCATGGTCCAGGCGTTGGTCAGCCCCGGAATCGTCGTCGCGTCGTTGAGGCCGGGGACGCGCACGCCGCCGGGCAGCTCGTAGCCGTAGACCAGCTCGTCGACGGTGATGGGCCGCGTCGCGGGGAAGATCGCGCGCAGCGGCCTGCGCAGCGGCGCCGGCCAGTCGTCGAAGAACCGCTCGACGGGGACCCTGCGCCATTTGGCCTTGTCCCGCTCGAGGATGATCGTCGTCTCGAGCATGGACAGGGGGGCGGGGTCGGTGGCGGTGTCGGCCCGTCCCACCTTGCCCCAGGCGCTGCGGACCTCGGGAAACTGCATGATGAGCTTGTTCGTCTGCTGCAGCAGCTCGCGGGCCTTGGCGACGCTGACGCCCGGGTCCGTCGTGGGCATGTAGAGCAGGTCGCCCTCCTCCAGCGGCGGCATGAACTCGCTGCCGAGCTGCCGCAGCGGATGCACGGTCGCGACCGTGGCCAGCAGCGCCAGCAGGATCGCGACCACGCGAAAGCGCATGACCAGCGCAAAGAACGGCTCGTACAGCGCCCGCAGCAGACGGTTGAGCGGGTTGCGCTCCTCGGAGGCAACGCGCTGGGGCAGCAGCAGGACCAGCGCAAGCAGCGTCCAGCCCAGGACGATCCACCAGCGCAGGGGCGCAGCGTCGCCCAACCATGACCGCGGCGCCAGGGCCAGCGCCGCTGCTGGAGCCAGCGTCAGCCCCAACCACAGCAGCAGCGATCGCCCCGCCGCAACGACGCTCTCGCGCACGAAGAGCGTCATGAAGGCGGGAATCGCCGTCACCGCCAACAGCGCCCCCGCCGCCATGGCCAGCGTCTTGGTCAGGGCCAGCGGCCGAAAGAGCCTGCCCGACTCGCCCGTGAGCGCGAAGATGGGCAGGAAGCTCACCGTGATGATGAGCAGGGCGAAGAACAGACTCGGGCCGACCTCCCTGGCTGAGCGGACGACCAGGGCGACATGGTCCAACGCGCCTCCGCCCAGTCTGCGCTCCCGCTCGATGTGCTTGTGGGCGTTCTCGACCATGATGATGGCGCTGTCGACCATGACGCCGATCGAGATGGCAAGCCCGCCCAGGCTCATGATGTTGGCGCTGGCGCCAAGCAACCTCATCACCAGCAGCGCCGCCAGCACGCCCAGCGGAAGCGAAGCGATCGCCACCAGCGCGCTGCGGGCGTGCGCCAGGAAGAGCAGCACCACCACCGAGACGATCACGATCTCCTCGACGAGCGCGTGGTTGAGCGTCTCGACCGCCCGGTCGATCAGGTCGCTGCGGTCGTAGCCCGTCAGGATCGCCACGCCAGGCGGCAGGCTCGACTCCTGCTCGGCCAGGATGCGCTTGACGCGCTCGATGGTCGTGCGGGCGTTCTCGCCAAAGCGCATGACGACGACGCCGCCGACCGCTTCGCCAAGGCCGTTCCATTCCGCAAGGCCCCGTCTGCTCCGCGGCCCGACGGTGATCTCGGCCACGTCGCGCAGCAGGACGGGCGCGCCGGCGTCGTTCGTCTTCAGCGCGATCAAGCCCAGCTCCTGCGCCGCCCGCTGCGTGCGCAGCTCCTCGACGGACAGGCCCTGGCGCTGGGCCTGCTCGATCTCCTCGTCGGTCAGCTCGCCCAGGTAGCCCAGGCCGCGGACCATGAACTCGCGCTCGCCCTGTTCGACGACGCCGCCGCCGACGTCGAGGTTGGCCCGCTGTATGGCCCGCTTGAGCTGGGCCAGCGACAGCCCCTGCGCAAGCAGCTTCACCGGGTCCACCTGGATCTGGTACTGCTTGACGAAGCCCCCCACCGAGGCGACCTCGCTCACGCCAGGCGCCGCCATCAGCGCATAGCGCAGGCGCCAGTCCTGCATGCTGCGCAGCTCCGCCAGGTCCACGTCGGGCTGAACGAGCAGCTTTCCGTCGATGGGGCAGCGCTCGACGCCAGCGACGCCTGTGCGGGCCGAAGGCAAGAAAGCCCGGTGGCGCACCAGCCTGTCGCGGGCGTCCTCGGGCGCCTCGTCGGGATCGCTGAACCACGAGCCCGTCGCTGGGTCCTCCCACAGACCGTCGGGATGGTCCGGGCAGTAGGCGCCGGTGACGAGCATGTACTGGTACACCCAGCCCACGCCCGTGGCGTCCGGGCCCAGCTCAGGGGCCACGCCCGCGGGCAGCCTCGCTGCAGCGGCGCTGAGCTGCTCGAGCGTTCTGCTCCTGGCCCAGTAGAGGTCGGTCCCCTCCTCGAAGATCACGTAGACCAGGCTGAGGCCGAAGAGGCTGTAGCCCCGCACGACCTCCGCCCCGGGCGTGGCCAGCAGCGTCGTGGCCAACGGCTGCGTCACCTGGTCCTCGACGATGCGGGGCGCCTGGCCGGGATACGGCGCGCGGACGATCACCTGCACGTCGGAAAGGTCGGGGATGGCGTCGACGGTGATCGTGCGCTCAGCCCAGATGCCCAGCGCCAGCAGCGCCCCCGCCAGGGCGACCGTCATGCCCCGGTTGGCTACGCACCAGTCGATGAGGCGGGCGATCACGGCTGGCTGTCCTTGTGCGCAGGCTCGATCGTCGAGGACGCAGCGACGGCGGGAAGCTGCTGTCTGCGGTCGTGACACCGGAGCATGGCTGCGCCCATGTAGGGGTTCTGCACGTCGCCAGCGCGCTGCAGCCACCAGGCGCCGCCCTCGTCCGCGTCGTACATGGGGCAGTGGACGAGCTCGACGCGTTGTGCAAGCGCAGGCGGAAGGCCCGTCCGCTCCAGCGCAGTCGCGAGCGAGGCGCTGAGCTGCGCGTACACCGCTCTGCTGCGCTCGATGGTCGCTGCGCTGCGCAGCTCAGCTGCGCGCTGCGCCGCCTGCGTCAGCTGCTCGCGCACGACAGCGAGCGCAGGCGCCCCGGCGAGCTCGCGAAGGGCCGTCTCCAGCGACGCTGCCCGCTCCGCCACGCCCTCGATCGCGTCGCCGGCCAGCGTCTCGCTGATGGCGGCCGTGGCGTCGACCGCCTGCGTGAGCCGCTGCAGCGCAGCTGCGTCCAAGGTGGCGACGGCGCCGCGGTCGGGCGCCTCGACGTGGTCCTGACGCGGCTGCGCCTCCG
>CAYPBL010000096.1:0-1305 GCA_964408965.1 uncultured Phycisphaeraceae bacterium
CAGCCTCCGGAGGCAGCAGAACCATGTCGTCGCGGTGCACGATCTCCTCGCTGTAGCACACCCCCAGGACCTCTTCGATCTCGCTGCTCTGGCGGCCGACAAGGCTGCGCGCCTCGTGTGAAGCGTACGACGCCAAACCTCGGGCGAAAGGGGCCTGGCCAGGGAGGGCGATCTCCACGACGTCCCCCGCCTCGAAGGCGCCCTCGACGGCGACGAGGCCCGAGGGGAGCAGGCTCGCCCCCCGCTCGACGAGCGCCCGCTGCGCGCCCTGGTCGACGCGCAGCACGCCTCTGGCCTTGGCTGTGAGGCGCAGCCACCGCCGTCGCCCTCCGCCCCCCCGCTGCCCGCCAGCCTGCCCTGGCTCGACGGGCGCAAAGCGCGTGCCCACGGCCTCGCCCTGCAGGACCCGCAGCAGCACGTCCTCCAGCGAAGCCTGGGCGATGACCGCCTCGACGCTGCGGCGCGCCGCCCACCGCGCCGCCTCGACCTTGGTGCGCATGCCGCCGACGCCGGTGGGCGTGCGGGCCTGGGCCAGGTGCCGCTCGACGTCGTCCTCCACAGCCACGCAGGGGATGAGCGGGCCGGCGCCGCCCCGCTCGCGCAGCCCCTCCACCGTCGTCAGCAGCAGCAGCAGGTCCGCGTCGATCAGCTGCGCGACCAGGGCGCTGAGGCGGTCGTTGTCGCCAAAGCGGATCTCCTCGTAGGAGACGGTGTCGTTCTCGTTGACGACGGGGACCGCTTGGGCGCGGAGCAGCGCCTCGAGCGTGTGCCTGGCGTTGAGAAAGCCTTCGCGGCGGGCAAGGTCCTCCGCGGTCAGCAGCACCTGCGCGGGACGCAGGCCATGGGGCGCAAGGGCCTTGGCGTAGGCGGCCATGAGGGCCTGCTGTCCCAGCGCCGCTGCGGCCTGCTTCTCGACGATCGTGCGCGGCATGCGGGAGAGGCCCATCGCGGAAAGCCCGCAGGCCACCGCGCCGGACGAGACCAGCGCGACCTGCGCGCCCCGATCGCGCGCCTGGGCGATCTGCTGCGCCAGGGCCTCGATCGCCTCGACGCGCGGCCCCGCTGCGTCTGCGACGACGGCGCTTCCCACCTTGACGACGATTCGTCGGCACGGCCTGGGCTGCGCTGCTGTCATGCTGGGCGACTGTATCGGCCCTGTCGCGCTCCGCGTGGAGCGCCGGCGACCTTCACACCCGGATGCGCCGCCATGCGCCGCTGCTGTAGCGCCAGCTGAAGAGGATCGCCCGGACGACCAGCTCCGCCAGCAGCCCCACCCACAGGCCGACGAGCCCCCAGTCCGGGCCG
>CAYPBL010000096.1:1405-4274 GCA_964408965.1 uncultured Phycisphaeraceae bacterium
GACCAGCTCCGCCAGCAGCCCCACCCACAGGCCGACGAGCCCCCAGTCCGGGCCGGGGTTGGGGATCACGAGCCCGCCAGGCAGCGCGATCTCCACCCCGCTGAGCAGCCAGGCCAGGGGCAGCCTCACCAGGTACGTCGAGACCCACGTCAGCAGCATCGCCGCCCGGGCGTCGCCCAGCCCCCGCAGGGCGTTGCGGAGCACGAGCATGACGCCAAAGGGGATCTGCACGAATCCCGCCATGCGGATCAGCGCAGGCGCCACCGCCAGGTGCTCGGGCTGCTGGGTGAGCAGTCCCACGATCCGCTCTGGAAAGAGAATGAAGAGGGCGCCCAGCGTTCCCATGATGGCCGCTGCTACCGCGGCGCAGGTGAGCGCAGCCCGGTTGGCCCTGGCGGCGCTTCCTGCGCCGAGGTACTGCCCCGCCAGCGTCGCCGCGGCCAGGCCCATGGCGAAGCCCGGCAGAAAGCTCAGCGACTCGATGCGGATCGCCACGATGTGCGCCCCGTAGAGGCCCTCCGCCCCCAGGGCGCCGACGAGCAGCAGCACCAGGAAGTTGCCCGCCCACATGCCTGCGCTTTCCAGGAAGTTGGGAAACCCGAGCCTCGCCAATCGCACGAGCGTCACGCGGTGCGGCGCCAGCCTGCGCCGCTTCAGCGCAACGCCTGAGGAGCCCCGCGCCAGCATCGTCAGCACCACGCACGCGCCCAGCGTCTGCGCGATCACCGTCCCCCAGGCGATCCCCGCGATCCCCATGTCGAAGGGGAAGGGATTCGCCAGCGCCACGACCCGCACGAGCTCCCCCGTCTCACTGCGCGCAAGCGTCCCCACGTCTACGCCAGACAACACCCAGGACAATGGGATGTTCAGCGCGTTGACCGCGATCATGACGGCCAGGGGCCGTTTGGCGTCGCCCGCGCCGCGCTGGCAGGCCACGGCCGCCTTGATGAGCGAAATCGCAGGCACGCCCAGGGCGATGATCCGCAGGTACAGCGTCAGCGCCTCCGCCGCCGCCGGCGACAGCTGCAGCGCCACAGCCAGCGGCCCTGCCAGCAGCGCCACCGCCAGGCCCACCACCGCGCCCAGGACAAGCGCCGCCGCGACCGTCTGTCCGACCACCGCGTCCGCCACAGCTCTTCTGCCCTTGCCGATGGAGCGGGCGACCAGGGCCGTGGCGCCGGTTCCCAGCGACAGGCCGATGAGCGCCAGCGCCCAGGCGATGTAGGAGGCGGCGCCGATGGCGTCGGCCGCTGCGGTCGAGAGCCCCGCAGCGAGCGTCGTGTCCACGATGCCCACGAGCGAGTCGAGCAGCGACTCGCCCAGCACAGGCCACGACAGCGTCCAGATCGCCCGCCGCATGGAGAGCCCCGCGAGTTTTCCCGCCCGGATGTCGCCCGGGCGCAGCAGCGGCGCCTGCCCTTTTTCAGCGGAGGGCGCAGACATTCGGCGCGGGCGCGCAACAGCGTCCAGCGACGTGGACTCCACCGCCACAGCCTCCCCAGCGATCGAGGTGTCGCCCGACCGGGTCAACGCCGCCTCGCTTCCGTCGCAGACGCCCGACGGCGCCTCGCCCGCACGAACCCGCCTAGCGAACCTTGATCGTCGCCAGCGCCAGCACCGTGAGCATGAGCGTGACGATCCAGAGCCTGACGACGACCTTCTGCTCGGGCCAGCCGCCCATCTGCAGGTGCCAATGGTACGGGGCGCAGCGGAAGACGCGCCGCCCGCCCGAAAGCCTGTACCACGTCGTCTGCAACGCCACCGAGCCCAGCTCCACCAGCAGCACGCCGCTCATGAGGAGCATGAGGATCTCCTGACGGATGGCCATGGCCACGAAGCCCAGCAGCCCCCCCAGACACAGCGCCCCCGTGTCGCCCATGAACATCAGCGCAGGCGAGCAGTTCCACCAGAGAAAGCCCAGGCACGCCCCCGCCATGGCCCCGCAGACCACCGCCAGCTCGCCCGCGCCGGGGATGTAGGGCACCAGCAGGTACCGCGCCCCCACCTCCCAGCCCGCGACGACGCACAACGGCAGCATCCCCAGCGCCACGAACGTCGTTATGCCCGAAGCCAGGCCGTCCATGCCGTCGGTGACGTTCACCGCGTTGGACATGCCCGCGACCATCAGGGCGCTGAGGATCGCGAAGAGGGGCAGCGGCAGGTAGAGCAGCGACTGGCTCACCTGCCGCGTGGCGGGGTCGTATGTCCTCTGAAAGGGCAGGTTGAGCACGTGCTGCAGGTCGGGCCCCGCCGTCGCGTCGCCTGCGCGCCAGAGGAAAACCCCCACCAGGGCGCCAAGGCCCAGCTGAAAGACGAGCTTCTCCCAGGCGTAGAGCCCCTGCCGTGAGCCTTCGCCGCGGCTTGCAGCGGTGAGCTTGAGCCAGTCGTCCGCGCCTCCCACGCAGGCCATCCAGACGATGGTCGTCAGCGCCAGGTGGACGAGGTTGGCGCGGATGTCAGCGAAGAGCAGCGTGGCCAGGAGCATGGCCGCCGCGACCAGAGCTCCGCCCATGGTGGGCGTGCCCTTGCGGTCCGCCATGGCCCTGTCGAGCGCCTCGACGTCGAACTGGGCCTGATCGCCCACGCCCCGCGCCGCCAGGAACCGCGCAAAGGGCCGTCCCAGCAGCACGACCACGAAGAACGCCGTCGCCAGCGCCGCCAGGGCCCGAAACGTCGCCCAATCGAGCACCTGCAGCAGCGCATAGACGCCATGCTGGGCGAGCCATTCCTTCGCGCTGTCGAGCAGCACGTAGACCATGGCTGTTCAGTCCCCCCCTCCCGCTGCGCGCAGCGCGTGCTCGACGCGTTCGAGCCCGCAGGCCCGCGAGCCCTTGAGGAGCGCCGCCTCGCCCGGGCCCAGCCGCTGGGC
>CAYPBL010000097.1:0-4174 GCA_964408965.1 uncultured Phycisphaeraceae bacterium
GCGTTGCGCTGATGGCCAGGGAGGGCGTGGCGGCGCCGGTGCGGCTGGGCGTCGTGGTCGACAGAGACCAGGAGACGGAGGGCTTTGCGCAGCTGGGCTGGTCGGCGATTCCTGCAGGAAAGAAGCTGCTGCTGCGGGCCTCGGGGCTGCTCTGGCCCGAGGCGGGGCAGCGGCTGGCCAACACTGCCCTGGTCACGCAGGAGCGCGTCGGTCGCGGGCAGGCGATCCTCTTCGCCACCGACCCCGCCTTCCGCGGCGCCGCGTGGGGGACGATGCGGCTGCTGATGAACGCGGTGGTCTTCGGGCCGGGGCTTGGCGCCAGCAGCCCCATCGAGCCCTGAGTCTCGAAGGCTCCTAGGCTACGCTGCGCCGCATGTTGGCGAACGCCAACATGCGTTGTGGCGAGGAGAACCTTTCCGGTGCGCACTCCTCTGCAGCGATCGCTGATGGCTGAGCCTGCGTCGTTGCCCGTGCAGCTCGAGGCGGGGGACGCCCTGCTGCAGCGCGCCAGGCGCGCCCGCGACGGCGCCCTCGAGACCCTCTTCTCCCTGCAGCAGGCCGACGGCCACTGGTGCGCCGAGCTCGAGGGGGACTCGATCCTCAGCAGCGAATACCTGCTGATGAAGGCGATTCTCGGTCAGGCCCGCCTTGCCTGCGACGGCGTCCGCGACGGCGCTGCGCCGCGCGCTGTGCAGGAGGGCGCCCGCCGCTGGCTGCGCAGTCCGCTGGCTGGGCCCGAGGCCACGCTCTTCGACGACGACGAAGGCGTCATCGCCGCGGAGGAGCGACTGCACCGCAAGCTCTGCGCGCACCTGCGCATGCTGCAGCGAGAGGACGGAACATGGGGCCAGTACCCGGGCGCCCCCCCTGATCTGTCGGCCACGGTCAAGGCCTACTTCGCCCTCAAGCTCTTCGGCGACGACCCCGAGGCGCCGCACATGCGCAAGGCCCGCAAGGCGGTCCTGTCGCTGGGAGGGGCCGAGCGCTGCAACACCTACTCCATCTTCTTCCTGGCCTGTCTGGGGCAGGTCAGCTGGGACGCCTGTCCTGCGGTGCCGCCCGAGATCGTCCTGCTGCCCCGCGTCTCGCCCTTCCACATGGACAAGGTCTCCGCCTGGACGCGGACGATGATCCTGCCGCTGGCGCTGTGCACGGCGCTGCGGCCCGTGCGCAGGCTCCCCGCGGCGCTTGGCATCGACGAGCTCTTCGTCGACCCCGCAGGACGCAACAAGCTCATCCGCGACCGCGACCCCCGGCTGTTCTCGCTGCAGAACTTCTTCCTCGGCGCAGACACGGCCATCAAGGCGCTGCAGAAGGCCGGCGGCGCCCTTCCCGTGCGCGCCAGGGCCATCCGCGAGGCGGAGCGCTGGATCCTCCAGCGCGCCGACGGCCGCTGGACCGACGGGCTCGGCGCCATCTTCCCGCCCATGGTCTACATCCAGATCGCCCTCAAGGCGCTGGGCTATCCGCGGCGCCATCCGGCGCGCCTCGAGGCGGAGCAGCAGCTCGACCGCTTCATCATCGAAGCGGAGGACCACGCCCGCATCCAGCCCTGCTTCTCGCCCGTCTGGGACACGGGCATCGCCCTCTACGCGGTCACCGAGGCGGGGCGCACAGCCCGACGCGACGAGCGCGTGGCCCGCTGCTGCCGATGGCTCGAGGAGCGGCAGGTGCGCATCGTCGGCGACTGGGTGCGCAACCTGCGCGACGAGGACCGCGCCGCCATCGAAGCTGAGCCAGTCGATCCGCAGGTCCGCTCCTGGACGGCCTGGGCCTTCGAGTATCGCAACGACTGGTACCCCGACGTGGACGACACCGCCATGGTCGCCAAGGCCCTGTGGCGGGCGGGCCAGCGCGACCTTCCCCGCAAGGCGGTCCGCTGGATCCTGGCCATGCAGAACGACGACGGCGGCTGGGCGGCCTTCGACCGCACCCGGGACCGCGCGTGGATGGAGAAGGTCCCCTTCGCCGACCACAACGCCATGCAGGACCCCTCCTGCTCGGACATCACGGGCAGGACCATCGAGGCCCTGGTCACGTGCGGCGTCCCCCGCGAGCACGAAGCGGTGCGGGCCGCGGTCGCCTACCTGCTGCGCACGCAGCGGCCGGCGGGCTGGTGGTGGGGCCGCTGGGGCGTCAACGCGCTCTACGGGACCTGGCAGGCGGTGGGGGGGCTGACGCACGCGGGCCTTGCGCCGAGCCATCCCGCCCTGACCAGGGCGCTGGCGTGGCTGCGCTCCGTGCAGAACGACGACGGCGGCTTCGGCGAAAGCGCCAACAGCTACCTCGACGAGTCGCTCATCGGCAAGGGGTCCTCGACCGCCTCGCAGACCGCCTGGGCGCTGGCGACGCTGCTGCGCCTGACGCAGCCGGACGATCCAGCCGTCGAGCGGGCGGTGGACTACCTCGTCCGCACGCAGCTGCAGGCGCCGGCGCCGCCTGATCCCCCCAGGCTCTGGCGGGCTGAGCCTGCGGGGTCGTGGGTGGAGCCCTGGTTCACGGGGACGGGCTTCCCCCGCGTCTTCTACCTGCGGTACCACTATTACAGGCTGTACTTTCCGCTGATGGCCCTGGCCCGGTACGTCAGACTGGCGGAGGGGGCCGCTGCGTCGTGAGACGCGCCGCTTACGCGACCAGGTCCAGCGCGCCTGCCAGCTGCTGACGGGAACCCTCGTCGAAGCGGCTGACGAGGCTCTGCGTCAGGGCGCCCGCGACGCTGCTCGGCCTCTGGGCGACGCGGCTGGCGTCGTCGCGGTCAGCCGTGTCGCTGTCGTCGCCGGTGGCGTTCGGCGCGTCCTTCGACTGCTGTTGCTTGCGGGCGAGCTCTGCGCGGGCCTTGGCCTCCATCTGGGCGGCCTTGGCGGCGACGGCCCGGTCCTGAGCGCTGGGCTGGGCCGGCGCCAGGGCGGCGCGGCGGATCTGCTGGGCCTTGCGGATCGTCTCCTCGGGCGTGGCGCCCGGCGAGGTGTCCACCGAGACCTCGCCCCCCACGGCGTAGGCCTTGCCGTCCGGCCCCACCTGCGTCTCGAAGGAGGGGCCGCCCTTGGCCAGCCCCCCAGCAGCGGACAGGTGCGCCGCTTCGTGCGCCCGCACCTCCGCGTCGCGGGCCCGCAGCTCTTCGAGCTGCTGCTGTTCTTCGTCGCTCAGTTCGCTCGTGCTGTCGCCAGGCTGCGCTGGGTCGCTCGCAGCGGCGCCGTCTGTCGACGCGCCCTCATGGGGTTGGCTCGCCTGGCTGACCTGTTCCTGCGCTTCGTGGTCGTCCGTGGGGTCGTCCTCATGGGAGCGGTCGTGGTCGTCGTCCTTCGCCTCGTCGGCCTCGGTGGTCGTCGCTGCCTGGAGCAGCGAGGCGAGGTCGAGACTGTCTGAGGACTGGGCCAGCTGCTCGAACGTGTCGAAGTCGATGGAGAACTGCGCCCGCTGGCGGAGCCTGGTCCTGCTGGTCAGCTCGGCGCCGCTCTGGCCGTCGACGGCTCGCAGACGCAGATCCGCTTTGCGTTTCAGGTCGAAGCGGAGCACAGCGTCGTCCGGGCCGTTGAGATCGGGCTGGCCCTGCAGGTCGATCTTCAGTCTCGTCTGGGCTTCGAAGGAGAGGTCGAGCAGGTCGCCGTCGCTGTTGGCGAAGCGCAGCTGTTGTTCGAGCTCGTCGCGGGCGCGGAAGCGGAACTGCAGGCCGTCGCGGCGGACGGCGGAGGCGGGCTCCGCGGAACTGGCTGGGCCTGGCGCAGCGGCGTTCCCCGCAGCTCGAGCAAGCAGGGCGTTGATGGCGGAGGCGCCTGCAGCGATGGCTTCGATGCGCATGGATGCAGCCTCTTCTGCGCCGCAGCGAGGGCGTGCGGGGTCTATCGGGCTGTGCAGCGGGGGGATTGAGCCAATAATCGGCCGCGGACGGCTCGAGGAGCGCCCGAGGCGGCTCTTGGCGGTAGGATTGAGGGCCCCGGGGAGCGTCAGCGGCGCGTGGGCGCCACCAGATGCATCCAGAGGCAGGCGCAGGCCGTACCTGCCGGGCGACGGCGCCGCCGCTGTGGGCGGGCGCAGCAGGAGCGTGCGACGATGAGCAGACTGGAGACGGAGCAGAGCGCAAGTCCGCCCAACGGTCAGCCGGGGGGCTTTGGCGGCCGGCGCCGCAAGGACCCCCACGAGACCCGCCTGGGCGACTTCCTCAAGGCCTGCATCA
>CAYPBL010000098.1:0-4161 GCA_964408965.1 uncultured Phycisphaeraceae bacterium
CTCGACCTTCACGATCGACGGCAGCGATCTGTTCCCCTCCGCCAACACCATCAACGGTTCGGCTGTGACGGGGCAGGCACGCTTCGAGGTTGGCGGGTTCAACATCGGCGGTCCCGCCATCGCCCCCAAGTTCGCCGGCATGGTCTTCGACGTGCTCTCGGCGGACTATGTCATCTTCTTCAACGGGAACAACCCGTTCTTCCCTGCGGGAACGACCCAGTCAGGGACAATGTTCCAGACCGCGGGCGATCCAGCGAATCCTGACGCGACGCCGGAGCTCTTCGGACGGCACATCTTCTTCCAGAACTTCGCCGACTTCGGCATCAACGAGTTCCAGCTGGTCTGGCGGGTGCAGATTTCGCCCACGCCTGGCGCCACGGCCCTCTTCGGGCTGGCGGGCCTTGCCGCTGTTCGTCGCCGTCGCGCGTAAGCGCCGAGCGACTTTCGCATGAACACCTGATTCTCCCGACACCGAACACCCAACGATGCGATGCTGACGCGGCGCCTGGAAACAGGCGCCGTGTTCTTTTTTGACGCCCCTCCCTGGCGCATCCGCCTTCGGCGCCCAGCTGGGATGCGCTATGCTGCGGATGTGGAAGAGCTGCGACGGCTGGACGACGCTGCGCTTCGCGCCCGCTTCAGCAGGCAGACCGCCCTTGCGCAGATCGGCGAGGAGGGCCAGCGAAGGCTGCTCGGGGCGCGGGCGCTGCTCGTGGGCGTCGGCGCCCTGGGCTGCGCCGCTGCGGAGGCCCTCGTCCGGGCGGGTGTCGGCGCTCTGACCCTCGTCGACCGCGACGTCGTCGACGAGACCAACCTGCACAGACAGGGGCTCTTCACCGAAGAGGACGCCAAGGCAAGGCTTCCCAAGGTCGAAGCGGCGGCAAGGCGCCTTGGCGCGATCAGCGCCCTGGTTCGCGTCGAGCCTGTCGCGGCGGATGTCGATCCGCCCTTCGCCAAGCTGCTCGCGCAGAGCGCAGAGCGCTTCGACGTCATCCTCGACGCGACGGACAACTTCGAGACCCGCTATCTGCTCAACGACCTGGCTGTGGCGACCTCGACGCCGCTGGCGTACGCGGGCGTGGTGGGGACGCAGGGCGTGGTCACGACGATTCTCCCCGCGGCGCCATCTGGAAGGGACGTTCCCTGGGGGGGGCGGCGGACGCCGTGTCTGCGCTGCCTCTTTCCCACGCCTCCGCCTCCCGGCTCGACGCCCACGTGTCAGACGGCTGGCGTGCTGCCCACGGCGCCGCCGCTGATCGCCATGCTCCAGGCGACCGAGGCGCTGAAGGTCCTGCTCGGCGCCTTCGACGCGATCGAGCCCAGGCTGCTGAGCGTGGACGTGTGGACGGGCCAGCTGCGCTCGCTCGACACATCGAGCGCCCGCGATTCCGCCTGCCCTTGCTGCGGTCAGCGGCGCTTCGAGCATCTGGAGCGAGCAGGCGCAGGGGGGGCCGCTGCGTTGTGCGGCAGGGGCAGCGTGCAGATCCACCCTGCGAAGCGTGGAGGAGTCTCCCTGGAGGCGCTGGCCGAGTCGTGGCGCAGTGTCGCCCGCGTGCGGCGCAGCGAGCTGGCCCTGCAGGCGGAGCTTCCCAGCGAGCAGGCTGAGCAGGGAGGGCCGGTGCGGCTGACCGTCTTCGCCGACGGCAGGGCCGTCGTGCACGGCGTCTCGGACGAGAAGCGCGCCCGGGCGATCTACGCCCGCTGGGTCAGCGGTTAGAGGCGCTGGCGCCAGCGCTGCGCGATGGGCATGCGCCTCCCTGAGCCGAAGGCCACCGGCGTCACCTTCAGCCCCACAGGCAGCTGCCGACGCTTGTATTCGCTGGCGTCGATCATCGCCGCCACGCGCTCGACCAGCTCGGGCGCAAGGCCCGTCTCGCGGACGATGCGCGACAGCTGCTGCCTGCGCGTGACGATCCGCTCGACGATCCGGTCCAGCTCGTCGTAGGGCGGCAGGGCGTCCTGGTCGGTCTGGTTCGGCCGCAGCTCCGCGGACGGCGGTTTGTCGAGGATTCGCTGGGGGATGGGCGGCGCAGCGGCGCCGACGCGCTCCGGATGGGCGTTGATCCACCGCGCAAGGGCGTACACCTGCGTCTTGAGCACGTCCGCCAGCACAGCCAGCCCGCCGTTCATGTCGCCGTAGAGCGTGCAGTAACCCACAGCCAGCTCGCTCTTGTTGCCCGTGGACAGCAGCAGGGCGCCCGTCTTGTTCGACACCGCCATGAGCAGCAGACCGCGGATGCGGGCCTGCACGTTCTCCTCCGCCACGCCCGGCGCAGCGGCGGCGCCCAGGGCCTGAAAGATCGGCTCGAGCGAGCGCTCCGCTGCGCTGTGCAGAGGTTCAATGGGACATTCGAGCAGTCTGACGTCAATCGCCCCCGCAAGCGCCTTGGCGTCCTCGACCGAGTGTGTCGAGGAATACCTGCTGGGAAGCGCAAGGGCGACCACGTGTTCAGCCCCAACCGCTGCAGCGGCCACGCACGCTGTCACTGCGGAGTCGATCCCGCCCGAAAGGCCCAGCGCGACGTCGGTGAAGCCCGTCTTGCGGCAGTAGTCGCGCACGCCGAGCACGAGGGCGCCGAAGAGCAGCTCCTCCTCCTGCGCAGCGAGCAGCGGGTCCTCCACCGAGGGAAGCTGGCCCCAGCGGGAGGCCTCGGCGGGGATCTCGAGCGTGAGGAAGTCCTCCTCGAAGAGGGCCCCCGCTGCGACGAGCCTTGCGCCGCCTTCTGCGAGCGGAACGTGCGCCGTCGCGGCGCCGGGGAAGATCAGCTCGTCGTTGGCGCCCACCTGGTTGACCGCTGCGACGACGGCGCCCGTGCGCTGCGCAGCCTGGACGAGCGTGTCGCGCTGGCTCTGGGTCTTGCCCAAGGCGAAGGGGCTGGCGGAGGGGCTGACGATCAGCTGGGCGCCCGCCTTCGCCAGCGCCTCGATCGGGTCGGGCCTGTCGCGGTAGCGGAAGGACTCCGCAGCGTCGCGGCCCTTCCAGAGGTCCTCACAGATGGCCAGCCCCACGCGCAGGCCAGCGACGTCGAGCGTCACGGGCTTGTCCCCTGGCTCGAAGTAGCGGTCCTCGTCGAAGACGTCGTAGGTGGGCAGCAGCTGCTTGTCGTAGACCGCCTGGACGGCGCCCTCCTTGAGCGCAAAGAGACTGTTGCGGACGGCTCTTCCGCAGCGCCGGGGCGAGCCGAGGAGCGCGACGCAACGGCCCGAGCGGCGGGCCAGCCTGGCCACGGCCTCCTCACAGGCCTCGACGAACCCCTCGAGCAGCAGCAGGTCCTTGGGGGGGTAGCCGCAGACGGTCAGCTCGGGCGCAAGCAGCAGATCGGCGCCCTGGCGCTCCGCCCGCTCCATGGCGCAGGAGAGGGACTCGACCGCGCCCTCGATGTCGCCCACCGTCGCGTTGCGCTGGACAATGGCGAGCCTCACAGCCGCGATGATACGGTTGCGCAGCGACAGCGCAGCGGCGGCGCCGCGGTGCAGCTGGCGCAGAAAGGACGCGACGCATGCTGCGCACAACCCGTGTCGGCTTTCTCTCTGCAGCGCTGGGCGCAACCTTCACAGCCGCGACAGCAGCAGCCCAGGCCCCTGAGCCGCCTGCCTACAGCGAAGGCGACGTCGTGCGCTTCACGATCGAGGCTCGTTCAGCCGTCGAGCAGGGTGAGCATCGCTACGAGCTTGCGCAGCGGGCGACGCTGACGTGCAGGGCCGTCGAGCGGTCCACGGTGGAGACGCGCTTCGACTGCGCGATCGATCAGCTGGAGGCCCAGCAGCGGCAGGACGAGCGCGTGGAGCGCTTTGCGCACCCGAGGCCCCAGGGGCAGGACGAGCCGCCTCGCTCCGCATTCGCTCTGCTCAACGCGGCGCTGGTGGAGGAGGGGCTGCGCGTCTTCGTCCCAACGACAGGGGGCGTGAGCAGGGTCGAGGGCTACACCCAGGTGGCTCGAGCGTTGGCGCAGGCGCCCGAGGCGGGGGCGGCTCTGCTGGGGGCGCTTGGCCCGAGCAGCGCAGCAGCCAACCTGGCCCCGGTCTTTGGCGGCGATCTGCCAGGAGCGGACGAGTTGGGCGAAGACGGCCGGTGGCGCAGGCGCCGGGAGGTCGACGCAGGGCCAGGCCGCAGGCTCGTCTTCGACAGCCGCTGGCGCGTCGTGTCGCACGAGGGCCGGC
>CAYPBL010000099.1:0-3465 GCA_964408965.1 uncultured Phycisphaeraceae bacterium
CCGCCAGCGCCTGCCTGGCCAGCCTCACCCGCTCTGCGTCGAGCAGCTGCTCGACCGCAGCGAACGCAGCGAACTTCGTGAACAGCGTCATGCTCGCCGTGTACCTGCGCCAGCCCAACGGACTGGCGCCTTCGTCCACGCGTCCCTGGGCGTAGGCCCGCACCCGCCGCTGCACCTCATGGTTGGCGGCGTCGAAGTGCACATGCACCGTGGACAGGGGCTTGTCGGGGTCCTCCGCTTCGACAAAGCGCAGCGAGGTGTCCGACACCGCCCCGGCGATGTCCAGGGGATCGATTTCCTTCTCCACCTTGAACGGTGTGCGGATGGCGCTGGCGCGGGCGTAGAGCGCCAGCGACAGCCCCAGCTTGGGCGGCTCGTAGGGGTCGTAGGCAGTGATGGAGCCGACGAGCACCGCGTCCGCATGCATGGCCTCCGCCACGCTGCGCGCGCTGGCGGCGCCGTCGTAGGGATTGACGCCGAGCCTGCGCATCGTCGCTATGGTCCGCTCCACAGGCGCCGCCGCCACGCCCTGCGTTTCGGTCAGCGCCGCAGCGAGGAGTCGGGCGACAGCTTCGCCGTCCACCCCGGCTACACCCGACTCGTTCCGCAGCGGCGCCACCACCCAGAGGACGTCCGCCCCCTTGTCCGGGTACGGCGCCGAGAGCGTTCGGGGGGCGTGAAAACGTTCGCCCGAGGCGCAAGAGACGCCGAAGCACAACGCACAAACGGCGCACAGCAGCGCGCCTCCACGGCCTGCCCAGGCGGCGTTGACGATCAGACGCTGTTCACTTGCCATGGCGTCCTGCCTGTGAGCAAAGCGGGCGCCTCCAGCGCCTGCCCGATTGCCGGGGCGTCAGCGGCTCCTGCGCGTCCCTGCCAGGCGCTGCGCCGCTGACGCGGAACCCTTCCGTGGGTTCGGCTGCAAGACGCTGTGAAGGCCCACCGACCTCCACAGCGCCGGTGAATCCCCGGCGCCCAGACCGGGTGGGATCCCTGGATCAGCGTCCCTCCTCGTCGTCAGGAACGGTCGCCACGTTGCTCCTGCTCCGCATCCCCGCGGGCCCCATCGCTGCAGCGATGGCCCGCTCGGGCCGCAGCGACCAGATGTTGTCCACGCCGCTGCGGTCGGAGACGAAGTAGATCCGGTTGTCCGGGCTCCATGTGGGCATCAGATTCACGAAGCGGCCCCCTGTGAGGTTGGCTCTGCTGGAGCCGTCGCCGCTGACGATCCACAGATCCGCCTGGTTGGGGCGCGAGTTCCCCTGCTGCGACGGATCGTTGTTGCGGATCGTCGCGAAGACGATGAACCTGCCGTCGGGCGACCACGACGGGTTGACCACCGCTGCGAGCGGACTGGAGATGATCTCCGTGGGATTGACCCCCTCGCCGTCGCGGAACTCGATCGTCCATACCGAGAAGAGCCTGTCGCCCCGCTCGCGAGGCCGCTGGTACAGAATGCGGTTGTCCACCGGGCTCCACTCGGGAAAGACCCCGTAGCCGAGGAACTTGCGCACCGCGGGGTTGTCCGCCTCGGTCACCCACAGCTCCCACTGCCCGCTGGTCGGCCCCAACCTGCTGTAGGCGATGTACCGGCCGTCAGGCGACCAGGTCGGATGCATCTCGTGGCTGGACTCGTTGGTGATCTGCACCGCAGGTCCGCCGTCGCGGTTCATCACATAGATGTCCCACGAACCCGAACGGTCGCTGGCGAAGGCGATGCGCGAGCCGTCGGGGCTGAACTGCGGCATCACATCGTTGGCGGGATCGCTCGTCAGCTGCGTGACGGTTCTGCCCGTGACGCTCTTGAGGTAGATGTCCGCGGTCGGCCGGTGCTGCGTGCTGGCGAAAACGATGTATTTCCCGTCAGGGGAGACGTCCGGGTCGAAGTCCGAGCCCACCGCGGTGAAGGAGACCTGCGCAAGGTTCTCCGCGCCGTCGAAGGGCGCGTCCGCAGCCTTTCCCGCAGGATCCGCAGGCTCGAAGCCGTTGAGCAGCTCGTTGAGCGAAAGCGCCTCGGGGGAGGCGAACCCCTGCGGCTCAGCGGCCTCTGCCGAGGAAGACGCTGCGCGTCCCGCCGCTGCGTCGAACGGGTCGAAGGGCGCAGCGACGTCCTCCTGCCCGTCCCCGGGCGAGAGAAACTCGCTCGCGGGAGGCTCGAAGGCGAAACTTTCCTCCTTGGGCGCCGCGTCGGAGACGACGGAGCCACCGCCTGCGCATCCCGTCAGGGCCGTCGCCACGAGCGTCAGCCCCGCCCAGCCCGCCTTCCCTGTTCTTCCCGACTGAAAGTGGCCCATGACCAGCTGCTCCATGCTCAGGCGAGAGCCACGACGACGCTGCTGCGTGCGCACCGACGACCCTGCGCACAGGCGCCTCGCTTCTCGCTGCAGGCCGCTGCTGCTCCGCCTCAGCGGGCCCCGGACGTGGTGTGCCCCGTATGACGCGCCGCTCCGCGGCGCGCAAGGCGACGACGCCGCCTCTTCGCCTGCGGAAGCCCTCAGCAAGGCTCCGCATGGCCGATATCCACCATCGGGCAAAACCGCCGCCCCGATAAATCTTCGTCCGGATTTTTTGCGATTCGCCTCCGCCCACACCCTGCAGGCGCGATTGCTGCGCTCCGCAGCGCAGGCGCGGAGGGAGGGCTGATCAGCCTTGCGCCTCGTCCGCTGCGTCCGAGCGATCCTCCCTGCCCCCTGCAGCAGCGGGAAGCTCGATCTCCTCGATCGTCGTTCTGCGCAGCACAACGGGCCCCTGCGGCGTCGACCGCTGCTCCTGCTCGAGCTCGATCCGCAGCCGCTGCGACCGGGCGGCGTGGTCAGGGTGCTTGTTGTCGCCCTCGACGGGCGCCGTCGCCCCCTTCCAGATGTGCCCGACGAACTCGCCCAAGCTGCGCATCAGCGACTTGCGCGGCTGTGGAGCGGACGGCCCGGCGCCGTCGGATGCAGCCATGCCGACCTCCTGCAGGCGCCTCAGTCGTGCGCCTCGACGGCGCCGAGGTCGCTGGTCGTGCGCTCCACCACAGGGCGCTTGCCATTGCGGGCCTGCTCGACCAGCGCAAGCGCCCGCTCTGGCGTGAGAAACTCGTGCAGATCGTGGTCGAAGAGCGCCACCGGCGCCGAGCCGCACGAGCCCAGACACTCCAGCTCCACGAGCGTGAAGGCGCCGTCCTCCGTCGTCTCGCCCACCTCGATCCCCAGCGCCTCGCGCAGCGCGTCGGTCAGCTCGCCCGAGCCGCAGAACTCGCAGGCGATCGATCGGCACACGCCGACCACGTGCCTGCCCAGCGGCCTGAGGCGGAACTCCTCATAGAAACTGGCTGTGTCGAGGACCTGGGCGGGGCTGATCTCCAGAAACGCCGCGACATCCTCGATCGCCCGCGGCGAGATCCAGCCGTTAGCCTCCTGCACCGCGTGCAGCGTCGGCAGCAGCGCCGCGAGTGTGGTCTCGTAGCGGGGCAGCACATCGCGC
>CAYPBL010000100.1:0-3406 GCA_964408965.1 uncultured Phycisphaeraceae bacterium
CTCAACGAGGAGGTCAATATCGAGGGCTGCCTGGAGAGCTGCGCCTGGTGCGACGACGTGCACGTGCTCGACTCCGGCTCGACGGACCGCACGGTCGAGATCGCCCGCTCGATGGGGGCGCAGGTGCACACGCATCCCTTCGAGTCCTTCGGCGCCCAGCGCAACTGGGCCATCGACAACATCAGGACGAAGCACGACTGGATCTTCCACCTCGACGCGGACGAGCGCTTCACGCCTGCGCTGGTGGAGGAGATGGCTCGCGCGCTGGAGCGCGAGCCCGCGGCGGCGGGCTTTCATGTGCCCAGCAAGCTCATCTTCATGGGGCGCTGGCTCAAGCGGGCAGGGGGGTATCCCACGTACCAGATGCGGCTGTTCCACAAGGAGCGGATGCGCTTCCGCGACTACGGTCACGGGCAGCGCGAAGCGACCGAGGGCGTCGTCGCCACGCTCCACGAGCCCTACATTCATTTTCCCTTCAGCAAGGGGCTGGAGGAGTGGTACGACAAGCACAACCGCTACAGCACGCTCGAGGCCCGCGAGCTGCTCGCGTCCAGGCGCGAGCGCATAGGCGTTGGAGCGTTGTGGTCGTTCGACCCGGTGGCGCGCAGAAGAGCGTGGAAGGTGCTGGGGTATCGGCTGCCGTGGCGGCCTGCGGCTCGGTGGGCGGCGACGATGGTGCTGCAAGGAGGGGTGCTCGAGGGCAGGCCCGCGTGGCTGTATGCCTCGTTGCTGGCCTCGTACGAGCGGATGATCTCGCAGAAGGTGCGCATTCTCCGCAGGGGCGGCTTCGAGGACGTGCGGGCGGTCGAGCGCGTCGTCGCCTCGCCCCAGCGCCGCTACACGCCCGAACGACTCGACGGCGAGGCGGTGGCCAGGCCTGTCGTGCAGCCTCGCGAAGATGCAGCGGGGCAGATGATCCCGGAGGCCAGCCCCTGGACCTTCCGCGAAAAGGTCGCCCGGGCGCTGTGGATGCTCGTGGGCAGGCCCATCTTCCGCCTTTCCTTCCACAACTGGTACGGCTTTCGCGCCTGGCTGCTGCGCCGGTTCGGCGCAAAGGTGGGAAAAGGCACGCGCATTCGCCCCACGGTCAACATCGAGATTCCCTGGCATGTCGAGATCGGCGACGGCGTGACCATCGGCGACTACGCCATTCTCTACAGCCTGGGGAGAATCCGCATCGGCGATCGCGCCATCCTCAGCCAGTACTCACACCTCTGCGCCGGAACGCACGACCACACCAACAGGCGCTTCCCGCTCATCCGCGACCCCATCACCATCGGCGCCGACGTCTGGATCGCCGCCGACGCCTTCGTCGGGCCCAATGTGACGGTGGGGCGCCTGGCGGTGCTGGGGGCGCGATCCAGCGCGTATTCGGATCTCGAGCCGGAGATGGTCTACGTGGGCAATCCCGCCAAACCACTCAAGAAACGGGTGCTGCGATGACGGTCGCGCAGGCCAGCACGGCGCACGCGCAGCGAGAGGCGAGCGCGCTCGTCGAGCCCCTCGATCCGCAGCCGATCATCCTGCTGGGAGCCCACCGCTCGGGCACGACCATGCTGGGCGGGTTCTTCAGCCGAGTGCCGGGCGTGGCGTACTTCGAGGAGCCCAGGCACATCTGGACGTGGGGCAACGCCTACACCGAGGACGACCGTCTCGACGCTTCGCACGCCAGGCCCGAGGTCGTCAACCACATCCGCAGACGCTTCAACGCATTCATGCGGAAAGGCAAAGGCTCCCGTTTCTGCGAAAAGACGCCCAGCAACTGTCTGCGCGTGCCCTTCGTGCTGACGGTGTATCCGCAGGCAAGACTCATCCACATCCTGCGCGACGGCAGAGCGGTTGTTCGCTCGACTGTGGAGATTCTGCACCGCCACGCGCCGCTGTGGCGCATCGCGGAGCGGGCGCTGAAGACCAGCCCGCGCGAATGGCTGGCCTACGCGCCGCGCGCGGTGCGGCAGATCAGCCGCAAGCTCGCCCGCAGACCCATGGAGTTCTGGGGGCCGAGGCCTCCGGGCTGGCGGCAGTGGGTGGGCCGTGATCCGCAGCACGTGATGGTCGCCAGACAGTGGGCAGGCTGCGCCCTCGAGGCGGCTCGCACAGGCCGAGCCTTGAGCGCCGAACAGTACCTCGAGGTCCGCTACGAGGACCTCATGCAGCGGCCTCGGGAGACGTTGGCCACGCTCTTCGAGTTTGCTCGCCTCTCGGCGCCGGCCTCGCTGCTGGACGAGCTGGCGTCGGAAGTGGACCCCACGAGGCAGGACGCCTGGCGCGAGGCCTTCACCGAGGAGCAGCTGGCGCAGATGCGGCCGATTCTCGAGCCAGCCCTGACCGAGCTGGGATACGCATGGTGATGTCGGCGCAGAGGACCATGACGACAGGGCGGATCGGGGCGCCCCCCCAGCAGCGGGCGGGGTGGCAAAGCGACGCCCGCACGCGCGGCGCCACCAGGCGCGAGCGCGTGCTCGAGTCGCTGTGGGAGTGGCTGGGCCAGCCGTTGCTGCGCGTCACGTTCCACAACTGGTACGGGCTGCGGCGTCGGTTGCTGCAGCTCTTCGGCGCCAGGCTGCACCCGACGGCCCGCGTCAGGCCCAGCGCCCGGATCAGTCATCCGTGGAGGTTGTCAATGGGGGCGCATTCTTCGATCGGCGACCACGCAGTGCTGCACTGCTTGGGCGAGGTCTCGATTGGCTCGGGGTGCACCATCAGCCAGTACGCCCATCTGTGCACCGCGACGTACGACTACGAGCGGTCCGATATGCCTGTGATCGTCAAGCCGATCGTTATCGAGGACGATGTGTGGGTGGCGGCGGACAGCTTCGTCGGGCCGGGGGTGCGGATCGGTCGGGGCGCAGTGGTGGGCGCGCGATCCACCGTGATGCGCTCACTGCCGCCATGGAGCATCTGCGCGGGCGACAAGGCGCGAAGACTGGGAGAGCGGACGCTGGCATGAGTCTCCTGCACGCTGCGAATATGGATTCGGTTGCAGCGGAAAGGCCGATGCGCGTGGTGCATGTGCTGGATTCGATTCGCCTCGAGGCAGGGGGAGTGGTCCGGGCCGTGATCGACATGTGCAACGCCTTTTCCCAACGCGGGCACAGCGTGGTCTGCATGACGTTCGACGACAAGGACGCTCCTGCATCCTGGCGGAGGGGCGAGTCGCCGTCAGCGGCAGGGGAAGTCGTGTGCGAACGCCTGACCACAGGAAGAGGTCTTGCAGGCATGCTGAGTCTTGCTGACAAACGCAGCTGCCTGAGGATGCGGCGGCGTTTCGAAGAGGCGGATGTCGTGCATCTGCATACGCCGTGGGCAAGAGTGAATCTGCAGGCGGCGAAGCTGTGCGGAGCGACAAACACGCCGTACGTTCTATCGGCCCATGGCATGCTCGACGACTGGTCGATGTCGGTCA
>CAYPBL010000101.1:0-2579 GCA_964408965.1 uncultured Phycisphaeraceae bacterium
CGGTCCCACTGCCGCTGCAGCTGCGAGATGGGCCTGCCCGCAGCGTGGAGCACCTCCAGGGCCCGGATGGTCCGTCTGCGGTCGTGCGGATGGATCGTCCGGGCGGCCTGGGGGTCCTGCTCCTCGAGCCTGCGCCGCAGCGCCTCCAGCGGCTGCGCAGCGGCCCAGGCGCGGAAGTCAGCGTCGGCGCCCGGCCCTTCGAAGAGCCCCTCCAGCAGGGCCTTGACGTACAGGTGCGTGCCGCCGACGACGATGGGCAGCGCCCCCCGCCGCTGCGTCCGCGCAAGCGCCTCCTCCGCCAGCCTGAGCCAGCGGTCGACGCTGAAGGGCTCGTCGGGCGCCGCGACGTCGAGCAGCTCGTGCGGACACTGCGCCTGCTCAGCAGCTGTGGGCTTGGCTGTGCCGACGTCCATGCCTCGGTACACCTGAAAGGCGTCAGCGGAGAGGATCGCTGCAGCGTCAGCCCGCCCCGCCGCCTGCTGCTGGGCCTGCGCGACGGCCAGCGCAAGGGCGCTCTTGCCCGAGGCGGTGGGCCCTGCGATGACGGGAAACCGGCGCACGGCGCGCCAGTCTACGCGCAGCGGCGCAACAGCCTGTTCACAGGCACGTTGCACAGGCTACCATCGACGCTCGCACGCACTTTCCGGGACCACCCCTCCATGACGACGAAGCGAACGATCGACCAGGTGGACGTGGCAGGCAAGCGCACGCTCATGCGCGTGGACTTCAATGTGCCATTGACCAGCGACGGCGCCATCGCCGACGACCGGCGCATCCGGGCCGCCCTGCCGTCGATCCGCAACGTGCTCGAGCGGGGCGGCTCGCTCGTGCTCGTCTCGCACCTGGGCAGGCCCAAGGGCGAGGGGTATGAAGCGAACCTTTCCCTGCATCCCTGTGCGCAGCGCCTGAGCGAGCTCTTGGGCAGGGAAGTGCTCTTCCCCTCGACTTCCTGCGTCGACGAGGCGGCCCGCGGCGCCGTCGCGTCGCTGGCGCCCGGCCAGGCGGCCTTGCTCGAGAACCTCCGTTTCGAAAAGGGCGAACGGACCAGCGACCCCGCCTTCGTGCAGACGCTGGCCTCCTACGGCGACATCTACTGCAACGAGGCCTTCGGCGCCTGCCACCGCCGCGACGCCTCGATGGTGGCAGTCCCCCGGGCCATGGAGGGCAAGCCACGCGTCATGGGGCTGCTGGTGCGCGACGAGATCACTGCGATCAGCAAGGCGGTCGAATCGCCTGAGAAACCCTTCGTCGCGGTGTTGGGCGGCGCCAAGGTGTCGGACAAGATCGGCGTCGTCGAACACCTCATCCCCAAGGCGGACGCGGTGTGCATTGGCGGGGCCATGGCGTACACGTTCCTGGCGGCGCTGGGCAAATCGGTGGGCGAGAGCCGCGTCGAAAGCGACCGCATCGCCGACGCCAAGCGCATGCTCGACCTGGCTGCGGAGGAGGAGTGCGACCTCATGCTGCCCGTCGACCATGTCTGCTCGACGGAGTTTGCGGAGAAGGCCGGCGACGTGAGCGTGGAGGAGGACGAGATCCCCGCAGGCAGGATGGGCCTGGACATCGGCCCGCGCACGCAGACCAACTTCTGCGCCGCTCTGGGGCGGGCAAGGACGATCGTCTGGAACGGCCCCATGGGCGTTTTCGAGTGGGCGCCCTTCGCGGTGGGCACCCAGCAGATCGCCCACGCCGTCGCCGACGCCACGGCCCGCAACGGCGCCCACTCGGTGCTTGGCGGCGGCGAGACCGCCCTGGCCGCTGAGCGCTTCGGCGTGGCGGACAAGGTCTCGCACGTCTCCACCGGCGGCGGCGCGAGTCTTGCTCTGATGGCGGGCGAGCGCCTCGAAGCCGTTGAGCTGCTCGACGACGCCTGAGCTTCTGAAGGTCCACCGCCCAAACATCGCCCGACGCGCCGCCTTCGTGGAACGAGCAGCGCCGAGTTTCACCTTGCTGCTGCCGGTTGGCGCTTTCGCTGACGATCCGCTCTGGCTTGTCCAGCGCGCAACGAAACAGCCCTGCGGGCTGGGCCCGCAGGGCTGGGGATTGGCGTTGGTTGTCCGCTCAGCTGATCAGCTCAGCTGAGCAGCGACCTCGCGTGTCTCACTGGCAGCTCGGGTGGATGTTGTTCCAGTTGCCCAGCAGGTCGAAGAGCGCGCTTGGACCGAACTGGCCGAAGTTGCCGAGCAGGGTGAAGAGGTTGCTCGGGCCGATCGGATCGCAGTCCTGACTCACCGTGATGTTGTCGATGAACCAGCGCTGCGGCTCCAGGTCCGCCCCGATGTCCGGCGTCATGTAGAACTGCGCCAGCAGGATGTTGCGGAAGCCCTCGTTGAACGAGCCGGGCGTCCCGTCAGGCAGCGGATCGCCAGGACCGCCGTTGTACGGAGGCGTGTCGTTCTTGATGCCGCCGTTGGGGAACGGATCGTTCACGCCCGCCTGGCCAGGCTGGCCCTCGAGCGTCCACTGGCCGCGAGCGATCTCGTTGCCGTTGTCGTCCAGGAAGATCCAGCCGTCGTCCGTCGACCCGTTGACCGTCTTGGACGGGCAGTCGGGCAGGATGGGCTGGCCGAAGTTGGCGC
>CAYPBL010000102.1:0-2443 GCA_964408965.1 uncultured Phycisphaeraceae bacterium
TGCTCACGCCCAAGGCCGAGGAGTTGATCGCCAGCCCCTATCGCCACGACGGCGACAAGGCCAGGGCTGCGCGGTTCTTCGAAGAGGGGCTGGGGAAGGCCATCGGCCAGTGGCGCTCGCGCGGCTGCCCCGACTACCCCACGACGATCTTCTACGCCTTCAAGCAGGCGGAGACGGACTCGAACGGCACGGCGTCCACAGGGTGGGAGACGTTCCTGACCGGCGTCATCGACCACGGCTTCGCCATCGCGGGCACGTGGCCCATGCGAACGGAGTTGACAGGCAATCTGAAGAAGCGTGTTGCCGCCCTCGCGTCGTCCGTGGTTCTTGCCTGTGTTCCTCGCGACGCGGCGGCGCCGGTGGCGACGCGGCGGGAGTTCCTGACCGCCCTCAAGCGCGAGCTGCCGGGCGCCCTGGAGAAGCTCCAGTCGGGCAACATCGCGCCGGTGGACCTGGCGCAGGCGGCCATCGGGCCGGGCATGGCGGTCTTCAGCCGCTACAGCAAGGTCGTCGACGCCGAGGGCAAGACGCTGCGTGTGCGCGACGCGCTGGCGCTGATCAACCAGACGCTCGACGAAACGTTGGCTGAGCAGGAGAGCGACTTCGACGCCGACACGCGCTGGGCTGTGGCGTGGTTCGAGCAGTATGGGTTCGACGAAGGCGCGTACGGCGAGGCTGAGACGCTGAGCAAGGCCAAGAACACGAGCGTGGCGGGGCTGGTGGAGGCGGGGATCCTCGAGTCGAGCCGAGGCCGAGTGCGCCTGTTGCGTCCTGAGGAGCTGCCCGCAGACTGGGATCCCGAGACCGACCCTCGCCTCCCTGTCTGGGAGGTCGTGCATCACCTGATTCGTGTTCTCGAGGCTGGCGGCGAAACAGCCGCGGCAGAGCTCGTCCAGAAGCTGGGGTCCAAGGCTGAGACCGCCCGGGATCTGGCGTACCGGCTCTATACGATCTGCGAGCGAAAGAAGCGCGCCAGTGACGCGCTGCCGTACAACGCGCTGGTCCAGAGCTGGCCGGAGATTGTGCGGCTGGCCCGTGAGAAGAACGGACAGCAGCAGAAGCAGGCGGAGATGGCGGAAATCTATGCGGAGATAGAGGAGTAAGCCATGGCCATGTCCAACCAGGATCGCGTGGGGAAGGCGATGCGCCTGCTCCGCGAAGGGCTGGCGCCCTTCATCGAGCGCGAGTTCAGAGCCCTGCATCAGGAGAGGGCCGAGGAGGAGGCCCGCAAGTACCTGGGCAATGACCGCGCAGTGGCTGGCAAATCGTTGCGCGAATGGGACGTAGCGGCGCTGCTCAAGCTGATGTGGGAATCCTGGAACGCAGTCTTTTCGAGGGCGCTCGGGCGTGCGGAGCGCTCGCTGGTGCAGGAGCTGCGGGATTGGCGCAACAAGTGGGCGCATCAGGAGCCGTTCTCGAGCGACGACGCGGACCGCGCGCTGGATTCCGCAGCGCGGCTGCTGACGGCCGTCTCGGCGCCGCAGGCTGACGAAGTCAATGGGATGAAGCACGAACTGCGCCGTTTGACATTCGACGCAAAAGTGCGTCAGGAGAAACGAAAGGCTGGCGGATCGTTGATCAAGGCCGCCGTCGCTGGCGAGCTCAAGCCGTGGCGCGAGGTGGTCACGCCGCATCCAGACGTGGCCAGTGGGCGTTACCAGCAGGCCGAGTTCGCCGCTGATCTGTGGCAGGTGCATCTGGGGGAGGGCCCTGATGAATATCGCAACCCGCGGGAGTTCTTCCGCAGGACCTACCTCACGGAGAGCCTGAAGCGACTGCTCATAGATGGGGCGAAACGTCTGTCAGGCAAGGGCGGCGATCCGGTGGTGCAGCTGCAAACCAACTTTGGCGGCGGTAAGACCCATTCGATGTTGGCGCTGTATCACCTGTTTTCTGGAGTCAGTCCTGCTGAGCTGGCGGGCGTGGACGAGGTGCTGAATGAGGCGGGTATGACGACCCTGCCGTCGGTGAGACGAGTGGTCCTGGTAGGCAATAAAATCTCGCCCGGCAACCCGGTGAAAAAACCAGACGGGACAGTGGTCCGGACGCTGTGGGGCGAGTTGGCCTGGCAACTTGGGGGAAAGGATGCCTTCGCGCGTGTGCGGGGCGACGATGAAAGGGCTACGAATCCGGGCGATGCGATGCGCGAGCTGCTCAACCAGTATGGGCCATGCCTGATCCTGATCGATGAATGGGTGGCCTATGCGCGGCAGCTACACGACCAGAGCGACCTTCCAGCGGGTAGCTTTGAGACACAGTTCACCTTCGCTCAAGCGCTTACGGAATCAGCCAAACTAGCTGGCAACTGCCTGCTCGTGATCTCTTTGCCTGCATCGGACACACAGGGCTCGCCACACACTGCAGCCGACGACACGGAAGTGGGTGGGATCCGCGGCCGCGAGGCGCTCGAGCGACTGCGCAACGTTGTAGGTCGCGTGGAGTC
>CAYPBL010000103.1:0-2437 GCA_964408965.1 uncultured Phycisphaeraceae bacterium
GTCTTGCGCAATCGTCTGCGCCGCCTGCGTACGTCGACATCGAGCTGCGGGCGCTCACGCGCCATGCGCCGTGGCGGGGGCTGCTCGAGCGCCTCGTGCAGCGGGCGCAGCAGGAAGGCCAGCCAGCGACGCGCGTCATACTCTCGCTGCACGACCACCAAGGCAGGCCCCCCAGGCTGCACAGCGATCTGCACGCCATGCGCGCCACGCCTGCGCACGTGCTCAAGGTCGCCTGGCGCGCCCGCAGCGTGCGCGACAACCTCGAGCTCTTCGAGCTGCTGCGCGAGCGCGATCGCCCCACGATCGCCCTGGCCATGGGCGGGGACGGGGCGCTGTCGCGCATCCTGGCGCCCAAGTTCGGCGCCTATGCGGTCTACGCGCCCGCGCCAGGCGCCGGGCCCACAGCCGATGGGCAGCTGTCGATCGACGCGCTGCGGGGTCTCTACCGTTTCGACCGGATCAAGCCCTCGACCCAGTTCTACGCGGTGCTGGGCGATCCGGTGGCGCACTCGCTCTCGCCCGCTGCGCACAACGCGGTCTTCGAGGCGGTGGGTGTGGACGCGGTGTATGCGCCGCTGCGCGTCGAGGGGTCGTGGGAGGCGTGCAAGGCGGCGCTGGCTGTGCTTGCGACCCATCCGCTGCTCGACTTCGCCGGCGCAAGCGTGACCATCCCCCACAAGGAGCACGCGCACCGCTTCGCCTGCGAGCAGGCCGCCTGGTCGCTCGATCCATGGGCGCGGGCGCTGGGCGCCGTGAACACGCTGACGCGCAAGGGGGACGCCGAGGGCTTCCTGGCCAGCAACACCGACGCGCCAGCCCTGTTGGAGCTGCTGCAGCGCCAGGGGCCGTTCGCCTCTGGGGCGCAGGCTGCGGTGCTCGGCGCCGGAGGCGTTGCGCGCGCAGCGGCGCTGGCCTGCTGCTGCGCAGGGCTCGCCACGACCGTCCACGCCAGGCGCCCCGAGCAGGCGCAGCGGCTCGTCGAGGCGCTGCGCGCAGGCGTCGAAGAGGCGGCGGACGCGCTGCCTGGCTGCGACCTGTCGGAGCTGCAAGTCGGGTCGTGGCCGCCCGAGCCTGCAGGCGCCGCTGTCGTGGTCAACGCCACGCCTGTGGGCATGGCCAGCGGCCCTGCGCCCGATCGCTCTCCGCTGGAGGACGAGGCGCTCGATTCGTTTGCCGCCACGGCAATGGTGGTCGAGACGGTGTATGCGCCCAGGCGCACCAGGCTGCTCGAGCAGGCTGAGGCGCGCAGCCTGCGCATCGTCGAGGGGCTGGAGCTCTTCGTGCGTCAGGCGGCCCTGCAGGCAGCGTTGTGGACAGGCGCCGGGACCGAGCAGCTGGTGACGATCATCCGCAACGCCCTGCGCGCAGCCCCCTGAAAGGGCGGACAGGCGCTCAGCGGAACAGGCGCACGAGCTTGGTGGGCTCGTCGATGATCCACACCCGCGCGTCTCCATTGCGGACGCGCAGGACGATGGGGTTGTCGCCCTGGGCCAGCGCGCCGACGAGACGGTCGGGCGCCGCCTGCATGTTCTCCAGCTGCACGCGGTCGCTGGCGAAGCCGACCTCGCCGTCCACCGCCAGCAGGTCCAGCTGGCCCTGTGAGCCGGGGGGCGCCTGCAGGTAGATGTTGCCGCCGACCGTCGAAAGCATCACGGGCGCTGTCAGCGGCCGATCGGTGCGGAGCTCGACAGCCCCGTTCTCGTTCTCCACCTGCACCGCCCCCGCGACGTTCACGAGCACCACGTCGCCGTCGCGGTTGACCACGCGCGCCCCGTCGACGCGGGGCAGCGTCAGCTTCAGGTCCACCCAGTGGGGGGGCAGGTCCGCCTGTTCGTCGCGCACACGGACGCGGAACACCGCCCCTCCCGGCGATTCGTCCACCGTCGTCTCGATACGGACCGACTCCGCCAGCGTCGCAGCCTGCGACTCCTCGACGCCTCGCGCCCAGCGAAGGGCCGCACGCGCCCGGGGCTGTGTCAGGCGGTCGTCGACGCGGACCTCGACCGACCCCCGCCCGTTGACCACGTCCACAGCCAGCGGCTGGGCGCTCGGCAGAGGGGCGGTCTTAAGCGTGCGCGTCTGCACGACGCCGCAGCCCGTCAGGAGCGCAGAGCAGGCCAGCAGCGACGCTGCTCGACCAAGGCGGCGCAGCGGTCGTGCGGGGGCGGTGCGGTCTGTTCCGGTCGCGGTCATGGCGTCTCTCGCTCTTGTCGATGCGTCTGGACGGCTCTCGGCGGCTGCCCGCTTCGAAGCCTCGCCAGTATGCGCCGCAGGACGCACCGTGGCGCAGCGCACGAGGAGGCCGAGGCCTGTTCGGGGCGGCGCACGCCGACCAGCCGTCGCAGGCGGCCCTTCGTCGTCCAATAACCCGCTGGAAGCCGCCCGGGCCGCTGCTCAGTCCATGCCCTCGACGACCTTCTGGCCGAACTCGCTGCAC
>CAYPBL010000104.1:0-2309 GCA_964408965.1 uncultured Phycisphaeraceae bacterium
CATGGATCAGCCGCTCTGGCCATGTCGAGGCGTCGCGGAGTACGCGTACTGCCCCAGATTGTTCTACTACATGACCGTGGAGGGCGTCTTTGTCCCCAGCCACGACACCGAAGAGGGTGCGCGAGTCCACAAACGCGTGGACAAACCCAGCGACGCCGCGAAGAAGACAGGCGACAAGCATGAGGGGGACGAAGACGCTGAACGGCCTCGAAGCATACGCAGCCTGGCGCTCACCAGTGAATCGCTCGGCCTCACCGCGAGGCTCGATCTCGCGGAAATCGCAGGCGCGCAAGC
Source organism: uncultured Phycisphaeraceae bacterium (assembly GCA_964408965.1). Classification (GTDB taxonomy): domain Bacteria; phylum Planctomycetota; class Phycisphaerae; order Phycisphaerales; family UBA1924; genus CAYPBL01. Next base: position 295 of record CAYPBL010000104.1, read on the forward strand.
GATTCCCGTCGAATACCGCAAGGGGCGACCCAAACGGTCCGCTGCGCCGCGCGAGGCGGTAGACGAAATGCTCGAGGAGGCTCCGTCGCGTGAGCGCCCCGAGGCCTGGCCAACGGATCGCGTGCAGGTGGGGCTCCAAGCGATTCTCCTTGAAGAGGCGGGCTATGACGTACGAGAGGCGATCATCTACTACGCTGCGGAAAAGCTGCGCCTGCGCATCGATGTGGATGATGCGCTCAAGGCAGAAGCCCTGGCGACGCTCGAAGCCGCCAAGCGCGCCGCTGCAGGTCCACGGCCAGCGCCGCTTGTCAACGACCCCAAGTGTCCACGCTGCTCGCTTCAGCCTGTATGTCTTCCCGACGAAATCAACCAGCAGCGCTTCATCCAGGCGACGATTGACACGCGGCCGCCGCAAGCCAGGAGCGATGATGCGCTGACGCCCCGCAAGCTCTGGCCGCCGCGCGACGACGGCGTCCATGTGGTCGCGCAGCGGCAGGGCGTGCGCATCGGCGTGCGCGGCAAGGCTGTGCGCGTCACGGATCGGGAAGGCGCCGTCGTCCGGGACATCCCTCTGATGAACATCGAGTCGCTGGCGGTGCTCGGCGGCGTGCAGGTTTCGACACAGGCCCTGACGGTCTTCGCCGACCACGAAATACCCGTGGCGTTTCTTTCCGCTGCTGGGCGGCTCGTGGCGATGATGGACCCGATGGGGCCGACCAGCGCCGCTGTGCGAGCCGCCCAGGTGCGCATGCTGGACAGGCCCGACAAGGCGCTCGAGCTGGCCCGCGCAGTGACGCTCGCCAAGATCGCCAACCAGCGCACACTCCTGATGCGCAATCACGCTGACCTGCCCCACGCTGCCTCGCGCGACATGCAGCTGGCATACAACGCTGCGGAGCGGGCGACGACGATGAACGAGCTTCGCGGCCACGAGGGAGCCGCTGCGTCCGTCTACTTTCGCCACTTCAGCGGCATGTTCAAGGCAAGCGCGACGCAGGTCGCCGCTGAGTTCAACGCCAACGGGCGCACGCGCCGGCCGCCGCCCGATCCGATCAACGCTGTGTTGTCGTTCGGCTATTCGATGCTGACCAACGAATGCGTCGCTGCGTGCAGACTGGCGAGCCTCGAACCCACCATCGGCGCCCTGCACACGACGCGTCCTGGCAGACCTGCGCTGGCGCTCGACCTGATGGAGCCTTTCCGCCCGCTCATTGCTGACTCGGTCGCGATCTCCACCTTCAACCGGGGAGAGCTGACCGAAGGGCATTTCCTTCGCACCGCTGCGGGCTGCGCATTGACGGACGCAGGGCGCAAAGGGTTCTTCTCCGCCTACGGCCGACGGATGGACACCGAGGTGACGCATCCCGTCTTCGAATACCGCCTCTCCTATCGCCGCATGCTCATGCTGCACGCAAGACTGATCGCTGCGTGGCTGCTGGGGGAGGTTCCGACGCTGGCGTTTCTCACAACGAGGTAGAAGCCATGCGTCGTTGCTATCTCGTCTGCTACGACATCCGCGATCCCAAGCGTCTGCGCCGCGTTCACAGGCTGATGAAGGCGTACGGCGAGCCGTGGCAGTACTCCGTCTTCTACTGCACGCTCAAGGCGATCGACCGCGTGCGTCTGGAGACAGCCCTGCGGGAGACGATGAACCTGAAGGAGGACCAGGCGCTCATCGTGGACCTCGGCGGCAACGAGGACGCCGCCCGCGAAGCCGCCACCGTCCTCGGCCCAGCCCTGCCTGAACAGGAAAGCGGAATGGTTATAATCTGACGCTGCATCGGGAACAATGCTGCATTGGAGAGGGCTGTGGCAAAGAACACGACGACGAAAGCTGATACAGCTACGCGTGCGAACGCATTGAAGGTTCCCACGACGCAAAGGGCATACACCCTTCGTCTGCATGGCGTCGACCCGAACGACAACTCCTGGCGCGACGCCCTGTGGGCGACGCATGAGGCCGTGAACAAGGGGGCCAGGGTCTTCGGCGACTGGCTGCTGACGCTGCGCGGCGG
>CAYPBL010000105.1:0-2100 GCA_964408965.1 uncultured Phycisphaeraceae bacterium
AGCTCGGCCAGGCGCGCAGGCAGCTGGGTCAGGGCGCGCTCGGTTTCGCGGGTCTTGACGGCGCGGAAGGGGTCGTCCACGCCCTCTTCACGCAGGATCGTCTCGCGCATCACGTCCAGCGCCAGGATGTCCAGCCGATCGCCCAGGGCCCGCGGATCGCGCCGCAGCGCCTCGACGCCCTCGCGCAGGCGGTCGCAGACGCGCTCGACGGCGTCGCGCGGGTAGCCGCTCTCGAGCGCCGCTGCGCGCAGCGTGGGGATCTGGGCCAGAAAGACGCCCAGCCAGTGCGCCCGCGCAGGGGCGTCGGCCAGCAGGTCCCAGTCGCAGGGGCGGTAGCGCTCGGGGCGCAGCAGCAGCGGAAAGACAGGCACAGCGGCGAGCATAGCCCCGCGCGTCGAGCCGTCGGCGGACAGCTCAGCTGAACGGGTCGCGCGGCGTGGGCGTCTGGCAGTACAGACAACGGTCGAATCGCTTGCCCACAGGCCGCGCGCACGAGGGGCAGGTCCGCACACCCTGCCTCGAGGCCTTGCCGTCCAGTCTGCCGTCGGTGAGGTCCAGGTCGACCACCCGCTGGACGAGCTCCTCTTCAGCGACGCCCGCCTTGTCGCGCAGCAGCGTTTACAGCGCCTCGCAGACCAGCGCCAGGCGCTCGACGCGGTCTTCGAGCTCGCGCAGAGCGGCGCCGCCCTCAGCTCCTGCAGGCGCCGTCGGCTGGTGTCGCTGCAGCAGAACCGGCCAGAGTTGGCTCATCGTTGTGCTCCTTCGTGTTTCGCCAGGACGCTGCGCAGCAGCTGCGCGCAGCGGTCGGTGGCGCCTGCGTGGGCCTCGACGCAGGCCCGTGCGGCCCTGCCCATGCGCGCCCTGCGCGCGCTGTCGGCGAGCATGTCGCCAAGGTCCTGCCGAAGCGCGCCCCTGCTCGTCTGCGCCAGCGCGCCCGCCTGCTTGAGCGCCTCGACGGCGTCGGTGAAGTCCTCGACGCGCGGCCCGATGAGCAGGGGTTTGCCCAGCGCCGCCGGCTCCATGGGGTCCGAGCCGTGCAGCGAGCCGAAGGAGCGGCCCAGGACGACCACGTCCGCCAGGGCGTACGCCTGGCGCAGCAGGCCGATGGCGTCGAGCAGGAAGAAGCGATGGCCGCCAGGAGGCGCCGGCGCCCTGTCGCTGGTCCGCGAGTGTCGCGCGCAGGGGGCGAGGACGCGCGCCGCCTCGTCGAACCACTCGGGCCTGCGCGGGGCGCAGAGCAGCTGGGCGCCCTCGGGAAGCGCTGCGCGCAGCAGGGCGTGCTCCTCGGGCGCGGTGCTGCCCGCCACGACCAGGGGCTTTGCGGGGTCGACGCCCAGCTGGGCGCCGAGCGCCTTGGCCCTGTCCGCAAGGTCGGGCTCCTCCGCCCCCGCAAGGGCGGCGTCCCACTTCATCGAGCCCGCGACGCTGACGCGCCGCTGCGCAGCGCCCAGGGCGGCGAAGCGCTGGGCGTAGGTCTCGTTCTGGGCCGCGACGAAGGCCAGCTTGGCGAAGGTCGGACGCAGCAGCGGCTGCGCCAGTCTGTAGCGGCGAAAGGACCTGCCGCTGAGCCTGCCGTTGACCACGCCGACGGGAATCCCCCGGCTGGCGCAGGCGGCGACGAAGTTGGGCCACACCTCCAGCTCCACCAGCCCCACCGCGTCGGGCTGCACAGCGTCGAGAAAGCGCCTGACCGCAAAGCTGGCGTCGTAGGGGAAGCGCGTCACCGCGGCGCGGCCCTCGTAGAGCTGACGGGCGCGGGCCAGGCCCGTGTCGGTCATGGCGCTGACGACGACGTCGCAGTCGCGGCGCAGCTCCTCGACGAGCTGGCGGACGAGGCCGACCTCCCCCACGGAGACGGCGTGCAGCAGCAGGCGCGGTCTTGTCGTGGGCGCAAGTGAAGGGATCGCGCCGAACCGCTCGCGCAGCCCTGTGCGTCGCTTGCGCAGCCACCACGGGGCGGAGGCGACGGCGAAGCCTGCGTAGAGCGCGTCGAGCACGATCCCCATGGCTTTGTCGCGGTCCTGTAGGCCAAGCCTGACGTGGGGCTGCGCGGGAGGCGTCAGGCGAGGCGAAGTGGGCGGGGTGGGACTCGAACCCACG
>CAYPBL010000106.1:0-2064 GCA_964408965.1 uncultured Phycisphaeraceae bacterium
GCCTGAAATAGCCGCGTCTGCGCAGGCGGGGCCCGAGGGGCCGTCGACGCGCAGCGGACAGTCTCGATCGGACCGGATCCACACGCCTGGCCCGCAGTCGCGGCTCGCCACGCGGATCGCTTCACCCTGAAGCCCCTTCCCGTGAAGGCTCGCGGGAAGTCGGACGGAGCAGCCCACCCATGGCCCGCTATCTCGGCCCCAAGGTCAAGCTCTCGCGCAGAGTCGGCGTCCCCATCGCCGACATCCCCAAGCACACCGCCAAGCGGCAGCTCAACCCGCCCGGCATGCACGGCTACCGCGGCAGACGGATGCGCGACTACGGCGTGCGCCTCAACGAGAAACAGAAGCTGCGCTTCCACTACAACGTGCTCGAGAAGCAGTTCCGCAGGTACGTCGCGGAGGCGTCGCGGCGCAAGGGCAACACGGGGGAGCTGCTCCTGCAGCTGCTGGAGCGCAGGCTCGACAACGTCTGCAGACGCGCAGGCGTGGCCCGCACCATCTGGGCCGCCCGTCAGCTCGTCTCGCACGGGCACGTCCTCGTCAACGGCCGCAAGACCGACAGGCCCAGCTTTCAGGTCTCCGTGGGCGATGAGATCACCTTCAAGCCCAAGATTCACACGCTGCTGCGCGACAACATGGAGTCGATGGTGGGGCACATCGTGCCCGACTGGATCGACTTCAACCCCGGCGAGCTGACCATCCGCGTCGCGGCGCTTCCCACCAGCGATCAAATCCCCTTCGACGTGAACACCAACCTGATCGTCGAGTTCTACCGTTGACCCTGTTGACGCGACTCGGCCGGGGGGCCTGAGAAGGGCCCTGCTGCGCGCCGCGTGGAGGCTGCGAGATGCTCCGATTCTTTCGCAAGTACAACGCGGTCATCCTGGCGGTGGCGGCGGCGTTCCTGATGGTGGCCTTTCTGCTGCCCCAGGCGATCAGCTCCATCGCTGGGGACCCGCGCGACCAGGCTGTCGCCCGCATCGAAGGGCGGAAGATCACCCTCCGCCAGAGCCAGCAGGCGGCGCGGGAGCTGCAGCTGCTCGAGCAGCTCGACGCCGCTGCAGCCAGCATGTTCGGCCAGCTGGCGCCGTCGCTCGTCCACGACGTGCTCGGCGTCCGCAGCGAGGGCGACGTCACCGAGCCGTTGCACTGGATCCTGCTCGTCGAGCAGGCCAGGCGGGCGGGGTACCTCGCTGGGCCCGGCTCCGCGGACATCTTCCTGAACATGGCGGCGGACTTCTACACGCAACGGCAGCTGCAGTTCTTCGCGCAGTTCGGCAACGACCCGTCTGCGTTGGAAGGGCTCGTGCCGCAGTGGCGCAAGCAGGCCCTGCAGGCGCTGAACCTGGCCAGGCAAAGCGCCGTCGGGACTGACCCCTCGGGCGTGCAGAGACGGTTCGTCGACCAGACCCTGGCCAAGGCGGCGGCGGTGCTGCAGATGGAGGCGGCGGCGCTGACAGGGTCGGCCTTCTCCGACCTCGAGGCGATCAAGCTCGTGCGCGACGCGCTGTCGCTGGATTCCGCGTACATCCGCTACGTCCTGCTGCGGGCGGACGACCGCGTCGACGATGCCCCCGAACCCACCGAGGAGCAACTGCAGGCGCTCTTCGAGAAGGCCAAGACCTTCAAGCCTGGTCAGGGGCCGTACGGCTTTGGGTACCTCCAGGAAGCCAAGGCGGCGTTCGAGTGGATCGAGATCAGCAAGGCCCGCATCGCGGACGTGCTCAAGGTCGACACCCTGGACGCCTACGAGCGGTGGCGGACGAACCGCTCGAAGTACACGGGCGAGTTCGAGGAGGAGCGGGAGAAGGTCGTGGAGGACATGCGCGAGGAGAAGGCGGAGGAGATCGCCCGCTTCGCCACCCAGCTCGTCCAGGCGGAGATTCTCAAAGCCCAGGAGTCGCTGCCTGAGGAGGGCGACGGCCCCTACCGCGTGCTTCCCGAGGACTGGGCCAGCACACGCCCCGACTTCCATGCCCTCGCGGCGATGGTCGTCGAGCGGGTGCGCGACCGCTTTGGCGTGGAGATCATCCCCCCGCGCGTGCTCAGCAGGCCCCGCGGCAG
>CAYPBL010000107.1:0-2056 GCA_964408965.1 uncultured Phycisphaeraceae bacterium
CCTGCGGACCGCTGCAGCGAGGCGACGCCTCTGTGCAGCCTGTGGATCGCCACTCATGGCCGACGTCCCGCTGCCTCAGTTCGACCCCTTGCCTCAAGGCCGCTGCGCGGAGCATCGGGGTCGGGGGCCCAAGGAGAAGTGCGGCGTCTTCGGCGTCTGGGGCGTCGAGCAGCCCGCCCGCTTGGCGTACTACGCCCTCTACGCTCAGCAGCACCGCGGACAGGAGTCCGCAGGGATCGCCGTCAGCGACAGGGCTTCGCTGCGGGGCTACACGGGCATGGGCCTGGTCCCCGAGGTCTTCAGCGAGCGGATTCTGCGCGAGCTGGAGCGCGCCCCGGAGCGGCGGGGGGCCCTGCCCGTCTCCCTCCAGACCGTCCCGCAGCGCGACGGCGCCGCGGACCGCCCCGTCGCTGCAGGCCGCAACGGTTGCGCGTCTTCCGCGACCCCTGTGGATCCGCCTGCAGGCGTCGGGCGCGTCGTCGCAGCCATCGGCCACAACCGCTACTCCACCACAGGCTCGTCGCTGGCCTGCAACGCCCAGCCCATCATCGAGTCGTTCCTGGGAGGCCAGGTGGCCGTGGCCCACAACGGCAACCTCATCAACGCCGCCCCGCTGCGCGACGCCTTCGAGAAGCAGGGCCACATCTTCCACTCGACGAGCGACACCGAGGTGGTGATCCACGTGCTGGCCTCGCCGCAGCAGCAGGAGAGCCCCGACCCGGTCGCCTCGACGCTGCGCCGTCTGCAGGGGGCGTACTCGATGCTCTTTCTCTTTCCCGACCGCATCGAGGCGGCGCGCGACCCGTGGGGGTGGCGGCCGCTGGTCCTGGGCGAGCTGCCCGAGGGGGCGCCGGTCGTGGCCAGCGAGACCGTGGCTCTGGACGCCATCGGCGCCCGTTTTCTCCGCGAGGTCGAGCCCGGCGAGATCGTCACCCTCAGCGACCAGGGCGTGGCCAGCCGCCGTTTCGCCGAGCCCGCGGACCCGCTGGCCTGCTGCGTCTTCGAGCACGTCTACTTCGCCAACCCCTCGAGCGTGCTCTTCGGCCGCAGTGTGCAGATCGTTCGCGAGCAGCTGGGCGAGGCCCTGGCCCGTGAGGCGCCGGTCGAGGCGGACTACGTGATGCCCATGCCAGACTCCGGCCGCAGCGCCGCCAACGGCTACGCCCGGGCCAGCGGCGTCCCCTACCGCGAGGGCATCGTCCCCAACCGCTACGTCGGCCGCACCTTCATCAGGCCCACAGCCAGCGAGCGGGTCGCGGCGGTGCGGCTGAAGCTCAACATCGTCGAGGAGATCGTGCGGGGCAAGCGTCTGATCGTGGTGGACGACTCGATCGTCCGCGGCACGACGACGCGGGCGAAGATGGACCAGCTGCGGCAGGCGGGGGCGAAGGAGATTCACCTGCGCATCTCGTGTCCGCCGATCCGCCATCCCTGCTACTTCGGGGTGGATTTCGCCGAGGCCGAGCAGCTGATCGCCCACGGCCGGAGCGTGGAGGAGATCCGCGAGTTTCTGGGCGTCGACTCGCTGCACTACCTGTCGCTCGAGGGGCTGCTCCGCTGCGCCGCGACGGAGCAGCTGCCGCCGTCGCACTTCTGCACCGCCTGCTATTCGGGCGAGTATCCCGTCGACGTGGAGCATCCGCTGACCAAGGGCATCCTGGAGCGTCAACAGATGGTGATGTTCGACTGACGCAGCCGCGGACCGATCGGGGCGGTACGCTTGCGTCCATGGACGCCGACGCATCCTCAGCAGCTGCGCCTTCGCTCTCCGACGAGCGCGACGCGGAGCGGGCCCTGGAGCGTTTCGCCCAGACCCACGAGCAGCTGCGTCGCGAGATCGCCAAGGTCGTCGTGGGCCAGGAGGAGGTCGTCGAACAGGTCCTCACGTGCATCTTCTGCGACGGCCACGCGCTGCTGGAGGGCGCCCCGGGCCTTGGCAAGACGCTGCTCGTCCGCACCCTCGCCCAGACCCTGCAGCTGCGCTTCTCGCGCATCCAGTTCACCCCCGACCTGATGCCCGCGGACATCACGGGCACCGCGGTCGTCGTCGAGGAGG
>CAYPBL010000108.1:0-2014 GCA_964408965.1 uncultured Phycisphaeraceae bacterium
AGCGCACGCTCGGGCGCGCCGCCCCGCGCGCAGGGCAGGAGGGGGCGATCTACGCCGGCCTGGAGCGGCTGTGCGAGCGCACGCTCGGCCGCGAGTGGCGCCGCGACGACGGGGCCATGGTGCGGATCGACCGCTGCCTGGTCGACGCCAACTGGGGCGCCTCGACGGACGTGGTCTACCAGTTCTGCCGCCAGTCGCCCCACGCCGCCGCCCTGACGCCGAGCCACGGGCGGTACGTCGGGGCGTCGAGCCGGCCCTTCAGCGACTACACGCGCAAGCGGGGCGAGCGTGTGGGCCTGAACTGGCGCGTCCCCGTCGTCACCGGCAAGCGGGCCGTGCGGCACGTCGTCTTCGACACGAACTACTGGAAGTCCTTTGTCCACGCCCGCCTGGCCGTCCCGATGGGCGACCCGGGCTGCCTGTCGCTCTTCGGGCGCAGACGCGGCCGCTCGCAGCAAGGCGCGTGAGTCCTCCACCGTCCTCTTCGCTGGGCAGGTCCTTGACGGCGAAGAGACGCCGCCGCTGGCGATCGTCCGCGCCGTGCTGGGGCGGTGGGCGCGACATAGATCTGCCTCGCGCCTCGTGCGCGTGGTTTCTCGGTGGATGCGCAACCGGTCGCAGTCTTCCAACACGGACATGACGCCAGTTGGAAGATGCCAGCGTATGCGATGGTCACGATTGGTTGGGCTGGGACCGACGAGAACGTTGCGGTGCGGTTCTTTGCGGAGGGAGCAGGATTCGCTCCATGCGCTGCACAGTAGGGCGAAGGGCGTCGAGCAGGCGCTGCTCCTCATCCGTGCGCCACTCGTGCGACGCAAGATCCTGCTCCAGCTGCTTCAGTCGCACGTACACGTCGGGCCGGATCAGCGCGAACTGCTCCAGATACGGCAGCGTCGCTGTCGCGTCTGTGGCCCTGAAAGCGTCATCGTGTACACGGCCGAGGAGCAAGTCCAACGCTTCGTCCACAAAGATCGGCGAGCCAACCTTTGTCGCTGCTCTGATGATGTCCTCGCGCCATACCGAAGACGATATCCAAAGCGATTGGATCTGTTCGATCTTCTTCGAATCGGCATTGCGCCGCTTCAACGCAGCGACTGCAGCTTGCGCCTGCCGTTGTAGCGCCTGCACTTGGTCATGAAAATCCCGGAGGATCGGTTCCGCGTTGGCGCGGTCGAGATAGGATGCAACTGCCAGCAGCATGTCTGCCTGGGGAGGATAATAGCTGTGTCCATCGGCGCTTTTGCGCATCGTGATGGAGTACTTCGGATGGTCCAGTGTGCTGTCGTGCAAGTAGTCATCCACCGTGGCTGGCAAACGCATCAGACGCTCGCGGATGGCCGGTGCGAAATGCGCCGGCGCCACAGCGATGACTTCGAAGAGATTCCGGGGCACACCGTGCATCCACATGCGTCCGTCCGAAGGCACGATAATCTCGATGAAGGCGTTTGCGTCCCGGGGATCAAATATGTCCAATCCTTCATACATGAAAGTGGGGCGTTGCAATATGCGCTTCATCTCGCGCAGCGTCATGTCGTCTAGCGGCGGCTCATCGCGTGTTTGAGCGACAGCCGCTGGTTGAATCCATTGGAGCGCCATTATCACAGTGATGATCACGGAAGCTCGATTGTGCGCGACCATCGTGAAACTCCTTTCTTGAATCCTCAAGGAGGCAGCAACAGGTTGCCGGGGCATGTCAGACAGCCCGCAGTCCGCCGTGTGCGCGCCGTTGTCTCTGTGTCGTGACGAATCCGACGGCGGATATGCGCATCTGCATCTCCTATCTTCTATGGGAAGTACATGTACAGCGGCGTGATGAACACATCCTCCTGATTCATTGAGGCATGGCAGATCTCATGGGTCATCAGTTGATGGCTCCCGATCGAGCCCAGCTGTCGCCAACGCAAAGTACGGCGCACAGCGGCCCTGCTCCATACGAATGTGGAGCTTCATGTGTTCCATAGCGGCTCGCGTTGGGCCGCTGCACGCTGTCCCGCTTGCGCGACAGCGCGAGCAG
>CAYPBL010000109.1:0-2002 GCA_964408965.1 uncultured Phycisphaeraceae bacterium
ACTCGAACCTCCGACCTAGGGTTTATGAATCCCTCGCTCTGACCAGCTGAGCTACATCGCCAAGACGGGACAACTGTACCGACGCTGGCCGGCGGGTCAACGCTGGGGCCCCTGAACAGATTGGGAAAACGAACCGAGACGCTGCCCGGCGCGGGGACCAACGGGTTCGATAGACTGCCCCCGTGCGCCGCTGCAGGCGGCCTTGCGCACGGAGCTGATCGCGATGCGCATCTGTGTTCCCAAACAGACGGACAACGGCGAGACCCGCGTCGCGTTGACCCCTGAGTCGGTTCGGAAGCTGACGCAGCGCAGCGTCGAGGTCGTCGTGCAGCATGGGGCTGGCCAGAGGGCGTATTTCTCCGACGCAGAGTACGAGGACGCGGGCGCCTTGCTCGTGGACGACGCAGCAGGGCTCTGGCGCGAGGCGGACGTGGTCGTGGTCGTGGCGCCGCCCGAGCCGGACGAGGCTGCCCAGTTGCGTCAGGGCGCCTGCCTGCTGGGCATGCTCGATCCAGCCCGCAACGCCCCCCTGCTGCAGGCGCTGCTGGCGCGACGGGCAACGGCTTTCGCCTTCGAGGCCATGCCCCGCATCACCCGCGCCCAGCCCATGGACGCCCTCTCCTCCATGAGCACTGTGGCTGGCTACCGGGCTGCCTTGTTGGCGGCGCAGTGCTGCCCGCGTTTCTTCCCCATGCTCATGACCGCTGCGGGGACCATCACGGCTGCGCGTGTGCTGGTGATCGGCGCGGGCGTGGCGGGACTGCAGGCCCTGGCCACCTGCCGCAGGCTCGGCGCCACCGTCGAAGGCTACGACATCCGCGACGCAGCCAAGGAGCAGATCAGGAGCGTGGGCGCTCGCGTCGTCGAGCTGCCGCTGGACGTTCAGGAGGCGGAGACCGCAGGAGGCTACGCCAAGGCGCTGACCGAAGAGCAGCTTGCCCAGCAGCGCGAACTGCTGGCCAAGCACGTGGCCCAGGCGGACTGTCTCATCACCACGGCGCTTGCGCCGGGAAAGCCTGCGCCGAAGATCGTCACGGAGCAGATGGTCCGGGCCATGACCGCGGGGGCGGTGGTCGTGGACCTGGCGGCGCCTGCGGGGGGCAACTGCGAGCTGACCGAGCCTGGCGATCGGCGCATCGTCGAGGGCGTGACCATCCTCGGCCCGACCAACCTCCCGGCTGAGCTCCCCCGCGACGCGTCGACACTCTACAGCAGAAACGCGCTGGCTTTCCTGGAGCTGCTCATCGCTGAGGACGGCTCGCTGCGTGTGGACATGGAGGACGAGGTCGTGCGCGGCGCCGCGGTGACGCACGACGGCCAAGCGACGCATGAGCTGGCCAGGACGGCCCTGGGCGTCGAGGAAGGAGCGCAGGCGTGAACGACGCGATGCTCATCAGCCTCTTCGTCTTCGTGCTGGCGATCTTCGTGGGCTACGAGCTGATCCAGAAGGTGCCGCAGACGCTGCACACGCCGCTGATGAGCGGCTCCAACGCGATCAGCGGCATCACCGTCGTCGGGGCGCTGTCGCTGGCGGGAACGGCTCTTGCCCAGGGCGAAGGCGTCGCCCGCTGGCTCGGCCTGCTGGCCATCGTCTTTGCCATGATCAACGTCGTCGGGGGCTTTGCGGTGACCGACCGCATGCTCCGCATGTTCCGGAGGCGGTGATGCAGGCCCTGCTCGCCCAGCAGCTCGACAGCGCGACGCTGCGCTCGACGCAGGACCTAGCCTACCTGGCCGCGGCGATCCTCTTCATCCTCGGCATCAAGAAGCTGCGCTCGCCCCGCACGGCTCGCAGCGGCAACGCGATCGCTGCGGTGGGGATGGGGCTGGCGATCGTCGCCACGCTGCTGACAGCCACGCCTTCGTCGCTCGTCGCCATCGCGATCGCTGCGCTGGTCGGCTCGGCCTTGGGCCTGGTCCTCGCTGTGCGGGTGCAGATGACGCAGATGCCCCAGATGGTGGCGCTCTTCAACGGCTTTGGCGGCCTGGCTTCGGCGCTGGT
>CAYPBL010000110.1:0-1988 GCA_964408965.1 uncultured Phycisphaeraceae bacterium
TCGGAGCATGGCGTGCGCGGGCGGGACTGGTGACGCGGCGCCGCTGCGCGCTGCGTTGCGCGGCTGCGCCGGAGCTGCACGTGTTGCGGATCGCCCAAGGAGAACGAAAGGAGAACCCCATGCAAAGCAGACACCGCCTTGTCCTCATCGCTGGTGGTCTTGCGGTGGTCATCGCCGCTGCGCTGGTGACGACGGTCGTGACGTCGCAGCGACGCCAGGCTGTCTCGACCGTTACGGAGACCGGGGTTCTTCCTGCGGTCAAAAGGCTGGGCGCCAAAGCGGTCGAGCTCTCCGGCGGCATGGAGTCGCGGTGGCGTCGTGAGGCGAGGCTGACGGCGCTGGCGCAGGAGGACGCCCAACAGGTCGACGCCGCGGCTGTCCGGTCAAAGGTCAGGCAGCTGGCCCAGACGTGGCGCGTGGTGGATGAGGATGCGGCGCTTTCTCCCCAGCAGCGGGAGATGCTGCTCGAGGCGGTCGCGGCGCGCATCGCAGCTGCGGCGCTGCCGACGCCGGAGGCGTACGAGGCCCTGGCTGGCGACGCCGCCGCTGAGCGGATGGCGCGCCGTGTCGCACAGGCCAGAGGCGTCGAGTGGTCTGTCTTCTACTTCTTCGACGAACGCGTCAAGGACGACCAGCTGCTGGACGCGTTCCGTCGACTGTGGCGCAAGACCGCGGGCGAGCTGGGGCACCGGATCGTCTCGGTCGGCGAAGGCGAACATGGAGGCGTGGTTCTTGTGGGGACGATCAGCTCCACAGACGACATCGACATGTTGAGCAGGGCGCCCGAAGAAGTGTTGGACTACTGGATGGGGCCGCGCGGCGGCGCAGCGGTGTCCCAAGCCTGTCTCAGGGCGCTGACGCCCAGGGAGTCGCTCAAGGACGTGATCCGTCGCGACGGCGAAGCGCTTGCGGCGAATGTGGTCTTCATCGCCACGCTGGCCAACGGCAACACGGGCGCCATGGTGCAGCAATGGTTCTGGAATCCGGCGATCAAGCAATGGACGCTGCACGACGCTGCGGTCCGCACGGCGCGCCCCTTCAGGGTGTTTCAATGAGCGCAAAGGTCGAAACGACGCTGCGCGCGGCGAATCGATCGGAGGCGCATCCATCGCTGCGGCGCCGCATCGGCGACCTGCCCGTGGGCTTCACGCTCGTTGAGATGCTTGTCGCCATTTCGGTCATGGGCGTGCTGCTCGGCCTGCTGCTGCCGGCGCTGGTCGCCGCCAGGCTGCAGGGGGAGAAGGCGGTGTGCCAGTCGCGGCTCGGGCAGATCGGCCTGATGACGACCATGTTCGCTGCGGACCACGAGGGCCTGTGGCCCGTCGACACCGCTTTGATGACGAAGGGAGAGCCATCCAGAATACAGTGGGGATACGAGTCGACGCAATACACGCCGCTCTTCCACATGTGGCACTGGGCGGGCCTTCTGCGCCCCTACACCGATTACGAAGGCCCCGAGCCTTTGTACAAGGATTCCGTCAGATTGCGGGGAGACGTAATCCGGGCCATCGAGACGTTCGCCTGTCCGACGATGATGCGGTTGTTCAGCGCAAGACACTGCCCGGATCCAAGGCCCGGCGCATGCTGGGGGTCGCCTTTAAGCTCGTCTCTGGACTCGTACTTCTATTCTGTGCCGCTGATCACCAGGCCCTCTGCGTGGCGTCTCGATGCGTCGCCGGTCGATGTGGACGCGGCCTTTGCGCCTCAGCGCGTCGACAACGTGCTGCAGCCCAGCGGCAAGAGCGTCCTGGTGGAATGGCAGTCGTGGCATCAGCGCGACCAGTATTCCATGAGAGAAGGGCAGCCCAACGCGTCCCACAATGTGCTGGCGGCGGACATGCACGTGACGGAAAAACTCCAGCGGGAGGCGCGTCCCCCCGTGACCTTCATCGCGAAATCCTACATACCGAGCAACCGGTTCAGCTTTCGTCTGCTCGCCTCGGAGCATGGCGTGCGCGGGCGGGACTGGTGACGCGGCGCCGCTGCGC
>CAYPBL010000111.1:0-1679 GCA_964408965.1 uncultured Phycisphaeraceae bacterium
CTGCGCCGCCGCTGGAAGCCGACGAAGGAAGGCGCCGCAGCGGGCCCCGAGCACAACACCATCCGCGTGCGTCTGCACCGCTGCTGGAGCTGGCTGGAGCGGGTCGAGGAGCTGGCCGCTGCGGGCGTCGACGCCGAGGACGACAGGCTCATCTACGGCTGGATCGCCCTCAACAGCCTCTACGGCCGCTGGGACTGGGAGCAGCGCGAGCCCGTCAACGACCTGGACTCGCTCAAGACATTCCTCGAAAGACTCTGGACCTTTGACCACGACACGGCGCTGCCCGCGCTGCTGCTGACGAATCGCGATCTGGCGCGCTCCATCGTCGGCGACGAATACCTCAGCAGGTATTTCTGGAAGTATCCAAGCCAGGACCAGGTTCGCGGCGTGCAGAATCTGCGGCGCAAGTTCGACGTCTGGCTCGAGGAGGGCCGCTTCGCCAAGGCGCTGGACCTGACGCTCAAACGCGTCTACCTGGCCCGCTGCCAGCTGATTCATGGCGGGGCGACCTACCGCAGCAGGCTCAACCGCGTCGCGATTGGCCGCTGTGCTGCGTTCGTGCAGCTCTTCGTGCGCGCAGCGTCGCTGATCATCGTCGACCACGCGTGGGAGGAGGACTGGGGCGACATCTGCTACCCGCCCATGGACGATGGGCAGACCAACTCCCAGGCCCTCGACGAATAGGGCGAACGTGAAAAAAAGTCCCGAAATCCCACTTGCACTTCGCACGATCGCGTGGTAGGGTTCCGCTGTGCAGGAGGAGTCGCTCGCCTCGCAGCAGCACACTGCAGGGTCCGAGCGGTGTGGAACGAAGAGAGGAGCAGCCATGCAATATCGCGTGTCGCGGTGCGTCGTTGTCGTGTTGTCGCTGTGCAGCGTCTGGTCGCTGCAGGCCGCTGCGCAGGGGCAGGCGCAGCAGCCTGTTCGCCTGCAGCAGGAGGCCGTCAACCTGCAGGAGTCAGCGGCGAGACTGACGCTGAACCGCAGCGTCGACGTTCTCAGAAAGCAGCAGCTGCTCAGCCCTTTCGCTTCGCTGTGGAGCAGCCTGTCGCCGCGCGTCGCAGCCGACAGCTTTCGCGCAGCGACATCGACATCCGTCGCAGCCGCCCAGCCGTCGCGAAGGCCGAAGCTTCGACGAGAACCGTCGCCGCTGCGCTACACGCCCCAGCGAACACTGCTTGCAGCGGCGGCCCAGCCAGCCGCGGCGCTGCGCACGACCGTCATGGTGAACGACGGTCAGCGGATAACCGATCCGCAGTTGGAGGCAGGCGTCTTCCTCGGCCAGACCTTCACGCTCTCCCCCGACACCGTGTTCGAGGTCAACGCGGGCGGCGTCATGGGGCCGATCAAGTCCTTCCTCATCGTTCCATTTGGCGATTACTTTGACTTTGGCGGTTCGACGGTCAACATCAACAGTGGCGGGCTGTTCGACACCCCAAGCCATATTGGCAACGTGACCCTCAATATTTTTGAGGGAGGCGCTGTGAGCGAATATGACCTCACCGTGTTCACTGGCGGCGTCGTCAACCTCGCAGGTGGGAATATCAATGGGCCTCTGTTTATGCGCGACGGCTCCGTCCTGAACATGACGGGCGGACGTCTCGGTGTAGTGTTGGATATAGGGATTGGCGCCGTTGCAAATCTGTCTGGTGGCATTGTCAAAGAGGTCAACACCACGT
>CAYPBL010000112.1:0-1673 GCA_964408965.1 uncultured Phycisphaeraceae bacterium
TGAAGGAGGTGGTGGGTGCTGTCGTATGTGCGCCTGTGGCTGCGCGCAGAGCTGGCAAACGGGCGCCACGGTGAAGAGACGGGGGGGACGACGAAGATCGAGCCTCGTCGCGCCAGGGACTCAGCTGTTATCAACGGAGGCGACGCCTTCGGCCTGAAGCGCGCGGGCGGTGGTGGACGGCCCGCACGGCGGCGGGGAATGAGGTGGGCGCAACAGGACTTGAACCTGTGACCTCCGCCATGTGACGGCGGCGCTCTGGCCAACTGAGCTATGCGCCCTGAACGGCGGGGCGGTTTGTGTCCGCTCCGACGCTCCGCAGCCGAGAAGTATACCAGAGACGCCTGCGCCGGCAACGCTGCGCCCGGCGCAGCGGTGGAGTCGCGCCCCATGTCGCCTGCTCGGCTGTTCCATCGCCGATCGCCGCCGCCCGGGTCGCCGCCCGGCACGATCGCGCAGGCCCCGGAAGCGCCCCCGCTGCGCGTGCGGGCGATCCGCTTCGATGCGCAGCGGATCGAGGAGGTGGAGGGCGTCGGGGAGGCGCTTGCGCTGACGGCGGCGCCCGGCGAGGGGACGCTGTGGCTGGACGTCGTGGGGGTGGGGGACGAGGAGGGGCTGCAGCGGCTGGGCGAAAGACTGGGACTGCACCCGCTGGCGGTGGCTGACATCGCCAACGTGGGACAGCGGCCGAAGTTCGAGGCGCTGGAGAACGGGGCTGCGCTGCTGATTCTGCGCATGCTGCGGTTCGAGGAGGGGCTGCGGGTGCAGTGGGAGCAGGTGAGCGTGGTCTGGCGGAAGGGGATGGTGGCGACCTTCCAGGAGCGCGAGGGGGACTGCTTCGAGCCTGTGCGTCGACGCCTGCGGGCGGGAAGGCCCCGCATCCGCTCGGGCGGGGCGGACTTCCTGGCGGTGCAGCTGGTGGACGCGGTGGTGGACCATGTCTTCCCCATGCTCGAGGCGCTGGGGGACGGGCTGGAGGACCTGGAGGAGATCGTGCTCCAGGGGCCTGGGGGGGGCGATGCGCTGGTCCGGCTGCACGGGCTGAAGCGGGATCTGCTGCTGCTGCGAAGGGCGCTGTGGCCGCTGCGCGACGCGCTGTCGACGGCGCTGCGCAGCGAAACGGAGACGGTTCGGCGCCAGACGCTGCCGTATCTTCGCGACGTGGCGGATCATGTGGCGCAGGCGGCGGAGGTCGCGGAGTCGCTGCGCGAGCTGGCGGCGAGCCTGATGGACGCGCACCTGTCGCAGGTCGGCAACCGGACCAACGAGGTCATGCGGACGCTGACCATCGTGGCGACGATCTTCATTCCGCTGACGTTTCTTGCGGGGGTCTATGGGATGAACTTCGACAGGTCTTCTCCCTACAACATGCCGGAGCTTGGGTGGCGGTTCGGCTACGCGGCGTTCTGGGGCGCGTCGCTGGCGCTGGCGGCGGGGCTGCTTGCGCTGTTCCGCAGGCTTGGCTGGCTGGGAGGCGGCGGGAGAGACTGAGCGACGACGCCGCTTTTGGCAGGGCGCGCAGGAACGGACTGCCTCTGTACGGTGAATGTCCGATCGAACCGCTGTTCAGCCGGCGGTGAGGGGCGCGGGTTTTCGGAAGGTGTTGGTCTGCCGCGGCGCCGCGGGCCATCGAAACGGTGCATCTGGGCAAGCATGCGACGTTTGGTCTGGGAAGG
>CAYPBL010000113.1:0-1668 GCA_964408965.1 uncultured Phycisphaeraceae bacterium
AAACGCAGACGGGGCCCACCGCAGGCCCCGCTGCGCACACGCGATCGGAACTCTTCACCCAGCTGCTGACCGTCAGCAGCTGGTTTGTCTCTGCGCCGCTGCGTCGTGCTCAGAAGAGCAGCTGAAACTGCAGTCTGAGCACGACCTGGTTCGCCTCCCCCGAGGGAAGCAGCCCCATGCGGTCGCCCACGTTCGTTCCCGCCACAGCGGCGACGAGGTCGTTGTCCGCGACGTCGTCGAGCATCCACGTCGCGTCGAACGTGAGCTTGGCCGCCTGGCCGTGCAGATACCAGTTGCTCCCTGCGGTGACGCTGTTGAAGGCCCTGTCGCCTGCCCGGTCGCTGTCGGGCAGGACCACGTCGTAGCGGGCGAAGAGGTCGACGTCGTCGGTGAGGAAGGCGCCCGCCTGGGCGAGGAAGCCGTAGTCGTCGAAGGAGCCTGCGCCGCCGCCGAGACTCGTGTGGAAGCCCAATCCTGCGACGAAGACCGTCCAGCCGTCGCCCACAGCCATGATGTCGCCCGTCCAGGCGAAGACGTCGGTCACACCAGCAGCGGCGGGCGTGTCAGCGGTCTGCTCGAAGTGGGCGCCTGCGCCGAGCTTGGCGGCGAAGGCGCTTCCCGGCGGGGAGGCGAACTGGTCGAACTGCGACCAGTCCCCAGCGAACTTGTACTCCCACCGCGTGGTGACGCCCCAGTCCGCAGCCGCCTTGTCGAAGTCGGTGTTGGCGCTGCGGACGCCGTCGTTGAACCCCGCCCAGAAGCGCCAGTCGTCAGCGGCGTAGTGCGTCCAGAGGCCGTGCGAGCGCCCCTGCCCGAAGACAGCGTTGACCACCGTCTGATCCACCGCCAGGGCGCGCGTTTCGTTGAGCACGTCCTCCCAGAGAATGGGCTCGCGGTACTGGCCCCAGAGGAGCAGCAGGCCGTTGTCGAACCGGTAGCCCGCGAAGGCGTCCTCAAGGGTGAAGACGCCGCTGGCGTTGTTGAAGTTCGCCTGCACGCCATAGAAGAGGTTCGGGCTGTAGATGTGGCCGTCGAAGCGCAGGGCTGTGCGCGAGGCGGAAAAGCCAGGCTCGAAGTCGTCCACGCCAGGCTCGTCCTGCCTGAAGCTGAGCAGATAACGGAACTGCACCTGCCCGCTGACGTTGAGGCGGAAGTTTCCATCAGGCGAAGCCAGGAAGAACCGGCCGTCGTGCCCAGAGCCGGCGCTGGCCTGGAGCAGACTGCTGCGTGTCTGGGCGTCGGCCAGCGTCTGGGCGACGATGGCGCGGATCTCGTCGGCGCCACGGCGCGCCTGGCTGGGCTGCGGCGACTGCGCCGCTGCAGCGTTGGCGCTCAGCGTCAGGCTCGCCAAGCACGTCGTCACAGCGAGCGGTGTGCGTGCGCCCATGTCGGGCCCCCTTTCGTGTGTCGCTGCCAGCGGAGGCGTCCGCCTCGACAGCAGCCTCGCGTGCAGGGGCAATAAGACGACCTGCTGATCCGTTTTGCAATCGGGATTCCGCCCGATTCGCCCCCCGACCCCCGCCCCGCTGTGCCCCGCCAAGGCGGCGGGCCCGTGCGACGGGACGCGATACGCTTGCCTGCCGTCTGGAAGGAAGGGCGGGTAGCTCAGCTGGCCAGAGCGCTCGCCTTACACGCGAGAGGCCGTGGGTTCGAGTCCCACCCCGCCCA
>CAYPBL010000114.1:0-1558 GCA_964408965.1 uncultured Phycisphaeraceae bacterium
GCGGCGCCTCAGCTGGCTTCGGCGCGGGGGTGGGCCTGGTCGTAGGCGCGGCGCATCCGCTGCGTCGTCATGTGCGTGTACACCTGCGTGGTGCTCGCGGACTGGTGGCCCAGCAGCTCCTGCACGCTGCGCAGGTCCGCTCCGTTCTCCAGCAGGTGCGTGGCGAAGGAGTGCCGCAGCGTGTGCGGGCTGATGGTCGGGTCCAGCCCCACCTGCTTGAGGTACTTGTCCAGCTTGCGGCGCACGCTGCGGGCGCTGATGCGGCCGCCGTGCTTGTTGACCATCAGCGGATGCGGCCCCGGCCCCTCCCACGCGCTGCGGTAGCGCGGGTCGCTCAGCACCTTCTGGCGATAGGCCCGCAGCGCCGCCAGCGCGTGCGAGCCCAACGGCACCAGCCGCTCCTTCCTGCCCTTGCCCCGCACCAGCAGGGCCTCGTTCTCCTCGTCCACGTCCTCGACGTTCAGGTCCACCAGCTCGCTGACGCGGATGCCCGTCGAGTAGAGCGTCTCGAGCATGCAGCGGTCGCGGGCGCCGAGCGTGTCGCGGTCGTCGGGCGCCGCCAGCAGTCGCTCGACCTCCTCCAGCGAAATCGCCTTGGGCAGCCGCTTGGACTGCCTGGGCGTGCGGATGAGCGTCATCGGGTTGCTCGGCGCAAGGCTGCGGCGGTCGGCCCACTTGTAGAAGGAGCGAAGCGTGGCGATCTTGCGGGCCATGGTCGCGGGGGAATAGCTCTGCTCCGACAGATGGGCCAGGAACGAGCGGATGTCGTCGGCGCCCATGTCCAGGATCGTCGAGGTGACCGTCGGCGGCACTTCGCCTGCGATGTCGGCCCCTGCGCCCGAGGCGCTGCGGAGCCTGGCCTGGAGGGCCTGCTCCTCGCGGGCCCAGTCCACCTCCGTGTGCAGCTCCTCCGCGACGTACGCGACGAACTGCCTCAGGTCGGCCCCGTAGCACTTGGCTGTGTAGGGGGAGAAACGCCGTTCGTCCGTGAGATAGGCCTGAAACGCCTCGATGACGGGCAGACTCTGCTGGTGCTCGCTCATGGCCTGTGTCGCTCCCGTGGCGCGTCCCTGCGCCGTGGTGTCGAATCGGATGGTTCGCGGTCCTTCTTTGGGGCTTTGCCCGAAAACGCAGCGGCTGACCGCCTGGGCGCTGCGCGGGGATTCAGAGGCGGTCCTCCTCCTCGTCGCTGGCCATCGCCGCCAGGTTGGCGGCGATGCGTCTGCTGATCTCGTGGCTGATGAGCGCAGCGTCGACCCAGTCAAGCCCCGAATCCGCCTGCCTGGCCAACTCGCTGACGCGGGCCAACAGTCTGCCCTCCGCTCCTCGCTCGTAGTGGAAGATCCACACGCCATCGCCTTTGCGCAGCCGAATGGGCAGGGGCGCTCCGGAGGACGGAGAAGGCCTGTTCGGAGGGTGACCGTCGCGCATCGCCCAATCCGCTGGCGCGTCGCCAGCGTGCGCTGGACGAGCGCCGTCGTCAGCGGCTGCGTTCGAGCTCCGCCGCCAGCGCCTGCCTGGCCAGCCTCACCCGCTCTGCGTCGAGCAGCTGCTCGAC